>URNT01000040.1 GCA_900549235.1 uncultured Clostridium sp.
TCTATTATCACGATGCAGAGGCGTTTTGCCTGTTTGCCCATTTCATAACACCGCAATACTTCACACCAAGGGGGACTTACATGAATCTGTCACAGCTATACTACTTTCGCAAGCTGGCTGAGGTCCAGCACTATACAGAGGCGGCAAAGGCTCTTTATATCACCCAGCCAGCCTTAAGCGATGCCATCGCCTCCCTTGAAAAGGAGCTTGGCGTGGCCCTGTTTCAGAAGAAGGGCCGGAACATCCAGCTTACCAAATACGGGGAAGAATTTTATGAGTATGTGCACCAGTCTCTGGGAATCCTGGAGCATGGGATCGCCGCCGTAAAGGAGCGGTCCGGGGAAATGGGCGGGGTCATCGACATCGGCTGTATTCCCACCCTTTTAGGGGATTTCCTGCCCAATGCCCTGGAGCATTATGAGGCCCGCAGCCCCATGACCAAATTCAACGTATATCACGGTATGTCCATCGATGTGGCAAAGGGTGTAGCCTCGGGCAAATACGACATCGGCTTCTGCTCCATGGTGGAAAATGAGCCAGACCTTGTATTTGTACCGGTGATGTATCAGGAGCTGATCCTCATCGTCAATGACCGGCACCCCCTGGCTTCCAGAACAGAGGTCTGCCTTCAGGAGCTGAAGGATTACCGCCTGACCACCTACCGGGATACCATCCCCATCGGAAAGGTGGTCCGGGCCCTCCTGAAGAAAAAAGGCGTGGAGGCCGGCTACTCCTATGATGATGAGATCTCCATTGCAGGACAGATCTGCACCTCATCTAAGGCAGCCATTGTCGCCGACACGCCATTTTTACAGCAGTTTTCGCAGCTTGTAAAGCTGAAGCTCTCAGACGTGCCTGCTGACACACGCCTGATCTATATGGTCTACAGCCGGAAAAATTTTATAACCGCCCCGGTGGAGGCTTTCGCCAACTTCATCATTACCCATGAGATGAAGCTGCCAGAGCTACCAGGCAAAGCCGGCGGTAGCCAGCAGGGCGGCTCCTAGGGCCGCGATCAGGCAGGGAATGGTAGTTCCCAGGATAATGTGCTTATAGCTTTCCTTTAAGCTGCAGCCGCAGATGGACATGGTAAGGATAGCCACAGAGGAATTAGGGAGCTTATTAAACACCAGTGCAGACTCCGTTACGATCCGGTGCAGGATCTCCGGATTGATGCCCATATCCACAAAGGCCCGGGCAAAGCTTTCCATGAAAATAGTTTCGCCTGAGATGGCGGAGCCTGTAAGTCCGGTGATGACACTGGTGCCGAAAAATGCCTTCAGATACATAGGCATATTAAGCTCCAGCACCATTTCCTGAAGGCTCTGGAAAGCCGGAGATGCCCCAAGAACCTTGGAAAGGCCCATGACAGCCGCTACGGTCAGCATGGAGCTGAGGCCCGAAGCGCTGCCTGCTTTGATAGACGCCTTGATGGTTTTGATCCGCCTGCACTGGGTAAGGAGGATCAGCAGAATCCCGAATACCAGGGAAAAGAGGATGCTGTGGGAGGTGCCCCAGGAGGAAGTTGCCACCACTGCCCCCAGAACGGCCGCAAAGGGAAAGACGGAAATCCAAAAGCCCGGAAGCGTTTCGTCCTCCTGGATGCTGCTGTCTGTTGGATACATGGCTAAAAGCTGTGCCTCGGAGTAAGCGGCCCGGCTTTTTTTCTGGGCATAGTTAAAATACAGGAAGTAAGCTGCCGCTAAAAATCCGCTGACCATAAAGGATAAAACAGGGGCAGACCCCAGGGAAGTCCCTAAAAATTCACTGGGAAGCACATTGCAGATGTCCAGGGAATAAGCAAAGCCGTTTCCGCAGGCCCCGCCTCCCAGGATCATAAAGGGAAGGAGCCGCCGGTCCATCTTATTCTGGCGCAGCAGGTTATCCGCGATAGGGTACAATACGAATACCATGATATAGCCGTTGATCCCCAGCAGAGTGATAAAAAAGGTACAGATCAGGATCACCAGCCCTACCATCCTGGTTCCCAGCTTCTCCGTTAATGTTTTCGCGATCCTGGTGGCAAGACCGGCCTCTAAAACCAGCTGGCCGAAAACTCCGCCCATTCCCAGGATCAGGAACCAGGAGGTTACAAAGGCCCCCGCTCCACTGGAATAGGTGGTTAAAAATCCTTCCCATATATCAAGCCCGCTGGTTACAAGTATGATCAGGGACGTAATAATGGTAGCTGTAATCATGTCGATCCCTTTGATGATCATAAATACCAGCAGGATAACTGCCGTAATTAACCCCATTGCTGCCAGCATAATAATACCTCCTACTTTTTGTTAATTTTTTAACGTTTAAGAGTCAAAAGACTGCCAGTGTGCTGTCATCTTATCCAGAGGCAGACAGGCCAGTCCTCCCTCCTTTGAATAGGCGTAGATCTCAAAGCCCCTCTTGCACCGGAACACACACTCCAGACAGGGATCCTCGTCGCAGTAGGCGAAGGCATCCGTATCTGCCAGGGCGAACACAAGAGGCGGTCTCTTTCCTTCCCCAATGTACTTAAGGTAGCCTCCTGTAAAGGTTTTCAGATAGATCCACTCCGGCTTAAATCCGGGGGAAGAAGCCTTCCATGAAACCTTCACCACATTGTCATTGTAGCCCCCGGCAATCTGGTATTCCAGCTTCATAGCCTCCGCGGCCCCTTCTGAGGGTGTAAGGCGCAGGGCGCTCTGGCCGCAGCAGGTCACCCCGGCTTCCTGTTCTCCCTCTGTGTTTCCTCCAGTCATGGCAAATACCGCCCCGCAGTCCGGGCACCGGTAAAATACCACAGCCGGGCACTGGGCTGCCAGAGGTTTTCTTGTATCACGGCATCTTCTCTGGCTGAAGCGCTGTTCTGTCATCTGCTTCTCCTCCTCCCATCCTTCGTTCCAGTTCTTCCTTTAAAAGATATTTCTTTACCTTTCCGCTTCCTGTGTGGGGGATCCGGTCCGTCAGCTCCAGCCGCTCCGGCCAGAACCGCCTTGGCACTCCTTTTTTTGAAAGCCAGGCTGTTACATCCTCAAGGCGCAGATCCTCATGGCCCGGCAGTGGAACCGCGAAGGCGCAGATCCGCTCGCCCATCCGTTCATCTGGCATACCGATCACCGCATGGTCTCCCATACCGGGACAGCCCTCCAGGTTGTCATTGATCTCATTTGAATTTAAGTTCTCCCCGCCCCGGACGATCATATCCTTTTTCCGTCCGATGATGCGGATATTTCCGGATCCATCCATGACGCACAGGTCTCCGCTGTGAAACCATCCCTCATCATCCAGCGCCCGGTCCGTGGCCTCCGGATCCTTCAGATAACCGGCAAATACATTGGGCCCTCTGGACCATTCCTCTCCCGGAGTGCCCCTTGGCACCTCATGGCCCCTGGAGTCTGCCACCCGGATCTCCACCCCTTCCATAGCCCGGCCGGAGGTGGTTCCATTTAAGGAAATGGCCTCAGCGGGACGCACAAAGGCGTGAGGGACGCTTTCGGTGGAGCCGTAGACCTCACAGAGGCAGATCCCGAAGCGGGCGGCCTTCTCCACCAGATACCCCGGCACCGGGGCGCCGCCGCAGAGATAAAATTTCAAAAAGGGCAGTCTCCCTCCCTGGCGCTCCAGCTCCCTTAAAATATCGTAAATGAAAGGAGTGGCCCCCATGGAATAGGTGCACCGTTCCCGGTTTAAAAGCTCTATGGCCTCCTGACAGCGGTATTTCTGCATCAGCACCACCCTGGCGCCTGTAAGCATGGGGGCGATGATGCCGTGGTGAAAGCCGGTGGCATGGTGAAGGGGGGCCGGCATAAACATGGTATCCTCACAGGTCAGGCCCAGCTCACGGTTAAAGGTCTCCTCGCTGAAACGCACATTGTCATGAGTCAGAAGGACTCCCTTGCTGCCTCCGGTGGTCCCTGAGGTGCCGAGGATCACAGCCAGCTTCTCCCCTGCAAGGATCCGGTTCCCCACTTCGTCAAAAAGCGGCTCAGGGGAAGCCATTTCTCCCATATCCTCCAAAGGCTCATAGTCCGTAAGGATCTGGCGCAGAGTGGGATTTCCCCCTTTTTGCGGCTTTACGTTATCAAGAAGCACTACTGCCTTAAGCCCAGGAAGCTGATCTCGTACAGCCAGAATCTGCTCCTCATAATCAGTCTTATAGAAAAAGACGGGGCCAAAATAGACCCTGGAGCCGGTGAGCCTCATAGAACGTGCCAGTTCCCGCTCCTCGTAGCACATGGCGATGGGATGGGCCACAACCCGGGCCTTCAGGCAGGCAATCGCTATGATCACAAATTCACTCCAGATAGGTACCTGGAAGGAGACCACCTCCCCCGGCCTTACCCCCGCTGAAAGGAGAAAGGCAGCCACCTTTCCAGCCGCCTCATCTACCTCCCTGTAGGTGTAGCGGAAGCCTCTGTCATCTGCCACATATTCCCGGTCCGGATACCGCTGCAGGGTTTCCCTCCAGCAGTCCAGAAGTGTCTTATCCTTCCACCAGCCCCGGTCCTGATAAAGCTTCCTGCATTCCGGGCTTATCTTCCTCTCTCCCCGCATACTACGGCCCTTTCTCAGCGTCTTGCTTTTATTTCCTTAATCAGCGCCGGAATCACCTCAAAAAGATCTCCCACAATGCTGTAATCCGCCACCTCAAAGATGGGCGCTGTCTCATCTTTATTAATAGCTACAATGGTTCCTGACTCACTCATGCCTGCCACATGCTGTACTGCCCCTGAGATTCCGCAGGCAAAATAAAGCTTAGGTGAAACGGTGGTTCCGGTCTGGCCCACCTGGCGGCTCTGAGGCATCCAGCCTGCATCTACTGCCGCTCTGGAGCAGCCTACAGTGCCTCCAAGAAGGTCTGCAAGCTCCTTTAAAAGAGCAAAATTCTCAGCATTTTTCATGCCCCGGCCTCCGGAGACAATCACTTCTGCCTCATCCAGCTTTATGCCGTTTTCCTCGCTGGCCTTGATAAAATCGATGACCTTTGTACGGATCTCCTCTGCCGGTGTACGGATCTCCTCCCGGACAATCTCAGGCTCAGGATGCTCTGTTACCGGCGGCTTTTTAAATGCTCCCGGGCGGCAGGTTCCCATCTGGGGCCTGGTCTCGCTGCAGAGGATCTGGGCATACAGATTGCCGCCAAAGGCCGGTCTCTCCCAGACTACATTTCCCGTCTCCTCCTCTACGCTTAAGGCGGTACAGTCCGCCGTAAGACCGGTACGCAGGCTGACTGCAATCTTAGATCCTAAATCCCTTCCATTTACGGTAGCCCCTACTAAAATGGTGTTGGGCTCATATTTTCTGCACAGCTCTAAAAATGCATGGCCGTAGCTGTCTGCGGAATAATGCTCGTATTCTTCCCCTTCGACCACATAGATCTTATCTGCGCCGTACCGTCCGGCTTCCTTTACTGCCGCCTCTGTGTCCTTTCCGATCACAACGGCGCAAAGCTGCTGCTTTAATCCCTCAGCCAGCCTTCTCCCCTGTCCCAGGAGCTCTAGGCCTACGCTTTTTGGCTGGCCCTCAAAGCATTCTATAAACACCCATACGTCTTTACATGTCTCAAAACTCATTTTCTGCGGCCTCCTTTAGAGTATCTTGGCTTCTGCCAGCTTATCAAGCAGGGCTTTTGCTGTATCTGCCGGGCTGTTTTCCTCGATCCTTACGCCGTTTGCCGTGCGCTTAGGGGTGAAGGTGGCTTTTACCTTGGTTGGAGATCCCTTTAAGCCCATTTTCGAGGTATCTGAGGCCGGCAGGTCTGCCAGGGTGATCTCCGGGATCTCTGCCTTTAAGGAAGCCAGCTTCCCGCGGATGGTGGCGTATCTTGGCTTGTTGCTTTCCTTGGTGGCGGTGCAAAGTACCGGCAGGGCGGCCTCTACCACCTCGATCCCTTCCTCTACCTGGCGTCTGGCGATGACCTTATCCCCTTCCACCTTCAGATCCAGCACATAGGTAAGCCTTGCCGCACCCAGATGCTCCGCGATGCTTGGAGCCGTCTGGCCGGTATCTCCGTCGATAGCCTGTTTTCCCCCTAGAATCACATCAAAATCCCCCAGCTTTCTGATGGCCTGTGACAGGATATAGCTGGTTGCATAGGTATCAGAGCCTCCGAAGGCCCGGTCTGTTACCAGATAAGCCTCATCCGCTCCCATTGCAAGAGCCTCCCGGAGCACTGCCTTCGCCTGTGCCGGTCCCATGGAGATCACTGTCACCTTTCCTCCGTAGGTATCTTTCAGCTGTAAGCCTGTTTCCAGAGCATTTTTGTCAAATGGATTCATGATGCTTGGGACTCCGGTGCGGATCAGGGTATTTTTAACCGGATCGATCTTAATCTCAGTGGTATCAGGAACCTGCTTGATGCAAACGATGATATTCATGTCCATAACCCCCTTATTTATATTCCTTGTCTAATACGTTTGCGATGGTCATGCGCTGGATCTGGTTGGCTCCCTCAAAGATCTGGAATACCTTGCAGTCCCGCATCAGCTTCTCCACCGGATACTCCCGGCTGTAGCCGTAGCCGCCAAAGATCTGGACCGCGTTAGAGGTCACCTCCTGGGCGCAGTCGGATACGAAGGTCTTACAGATAGAACCCTCCTTCTGCACCATAATGCCCTGATCCATCATTTTCATGGTATTGTTGACCAGACACCGGGAGGCCTCGATCTTAATAGCCATATCTGCCAGCATCTGCTGTACCATCTGGAACTTGATCAGCGGGGTGTTAAACTGCTTTCTTTCCTTTGCATAGCGCACCGATTCGTCCAGGGCCCGCTGCATGATGCCCACTGCCAGGGTGGCCACGAAGGCTCTTGAAAGGTTCAGGGCATTTAAAGCCAGCTTAAAACCGGAGCCCTCCGGCCCTACCATGGCCGATGCCTTTACTCTTACATTTTCAAAAATCAGATCCGTGGTGTTGGATAAGCGCAGGCCCATCTTGTTTTCGTGGGCCCCTACAGTAACACCTGGAGCATCCGCGTCGATGATAAAGGCGGAAATCCCCTTATGGCCTGCCGCCGGATCTGTTTTAAAGAAGCCTACGAACACATCAGCCAGGGCGCCGTTGGTGATAAATGTCTTTGTTCCGTTTAAAATATATTCGTCTCCGTCCTTTACGGCTGTGGCCCGCATGGCCGCCGGATCAGAGCCTGCATTTGGCTCTGTAAGGGCAAAGCCCGCGAAGGCTCCCGGAGCGATCTTATCCGCGAAATACTGGCCCTGCTCCTTCGTTCCTGCCAGTATCACATTTCTTAAGGCCACGAAGGTAGTAACAAAGGTAATGGCATAACCTGCGTCCACCTTTGCCAGTTCCTCAAAAATCATGGCTGTGGTCTCGTAGCTCAGTCCGGTGCCTCCGTATTCCTCCGGGATCTCCAGCATATGGAGCCCCATGTCAAAGCCCCATTTAAACAGCTCTCTGGGGCACTCACCCTTTTCGTCTGCTTCCTGTACATAGGGCTTGATCTCATTTTCTGCCATCTCCCTTACCAGGGCCAGCAGCGCTTTCTGTTCCTCTGTATAAAGTAAGCTCATATCTGATTCACCTTTCTTATTATAATGTAGAGACCTGATTTACAGGGGCTTAAGCTTTGTCTCGCCGGTGGCAGCCCCTTCCTCTAAGATCGACTGGATTTCCCCATCTCCATAGCCCAGTTCCTTTAAGACCTGGATCGTATGGGCTCCCTGAGAGCCGCCGATCCGGTACTCCGGCGTCCCAAGGGACTGAAATTTCACCGGGCTGGTGGGCATAAAACGCTCACCGGAAGGATAGGGGATCCTTGCAAGCACATCATTGGCGTGAACCTGCTCATCCACATAAATATCAGCCGGTTCATAGGCCGCCTCGCAGGGAAGGTCATTTTCCTTAAAAAGCTTCATTATCTCCCCTCTGGTAAACTGTGCCACAGCAGCATCCAAAATGTCCACCACCTCACGGTTTAAGCCCTTTTGATTGACCTCGGCACAATGAATGTATCTGGGATCCTCTGCCAAGTCTCCTCTGCCTAGGAGGGTCATGATCTTTTTATAATCCCGGTCATACTCCGGGCAGCAGATGCACACCCATTTCTCATCTTTTGTCCGGAATACATTGTTAAATGGATTCGGCACCTCCTTACGGCTCTTTGGATACTGGTTGCCGTACTGGGCGGAAATGATGCCGGTGCTTAAAGCATAGACAGCCGCGTGGTGAAGGCCTACAGTGATCTTATCTCCCTCGCCGGTCTTTTCTCTTTTATAAAGGGCGGCGCAGATGCCGGAGGCCAGTGCCAGGGACACCTGGAAGTCCCCAAAGCCGTTTGTGGGGATCATAGGTGCGTCTCCCTTATTTACCGTAGTTCCGAATACGCCTCCTCTTGCCATGTAGCAGGTGACATCAAAACCTGCGGTATCTTTTTCCGGCCCATTTTCGCCGTAGCCCAGCACCTGGGCAAAGATCAGTTTTGGGAATTTTTCCTTTAAGGTTTCATAATCTAACCCCAGCTTTACCAGGGATTTTGTTCTTGTATTTGTAACAAATACATCTGCCTGCTCCAAAAGCTTATAGCAGATCTCAAGTCCTTTTTCTGTTTTCAGGTTCAGAGTTACGAACCGCTTATTCATATTGGCAACGTCAAAGGCCAGGTTCTCCTCATCAGTAAAGGGCATATTAAACACAGCGCCCTGGGTTCTGGCCGGGTCTCCCTTGGCTGATTCGATCTTGATGCAGTCAGCCCCCCATTCTCCCAGGACACGGGCGGTAGTGGGGGCTGCCAGATAGGTGGTAAGGTCTACGATCTTTACGCCTTCCAATGGCTTCATACAGGTGGTCCTCCTTCCGGGCTCTTAAGCATAAAAGGGGCCTCCAGGTCCGGTGAGCGACCTGATGACCCCCTTGTTTTTACCTCTGCCTGTTACAGCACATATTCCATTTTCGCGCCATGCTTGATGGTATTTCTGGAAATGGTGATGCGCTGTACTGTAGGCGCCCCCTCCTCTAACCACATAGCGCGGCAGTCGCGGTAGAGACGCTCAACCGGGCCGTACTTGCAGTCCTCAAAGTAGCCTACACCGCCGAAGATCTCCAGCATCTCATCGCTGACCCTTCTGGTGGTATCGATGCTGAACAGCTTGCACATGGCAGCCTTTTCCTCAATGTACTCGCCGGTGGGATTCTCCTCATAGGCCTTTGCGAAATCATATACCATGCAGCGCAGGGCGTGTACCATCATGGACATATCTGCGATCTTGCAGCGGATGGCCTGACGTGTGCCGATAGGCTTTCCGAAGGTTACACGGTCGGCTGCATACTGTAAAGACAGCTCTAACATTCTCTGAGCCATACCCAGATTGCTGGCTGCGATGTGTGCGCGGGATACGGACAGAGAATGCATAGCGATCTCAAGACCCTGTCCCTCTCTGCCTAAGAGATACTTCTTGTCAATGCGGCAGTTGGTGAATTTTAATTCTCCATGGCCCGCGCCACGGCAGCCCATCATATGAGGCATATTGATCACCTCAAAGCCAGGGGCATCCATTGGAACAAAGAAAGCGGATAAGCGGTCATCCTTACTGGATTCCGGATTGGTCACTGCGATTACATAAGCGAACTCACAGCAGTCTGTGTGGGAGATCAGGGTCTTTTCTCCGTTAAGAACATAACAATCTCCGTCCCTTACAGCGGTTGTATGTAAGTCGGCGCCGGTTCCGCCCGTTGCCTCGGTCAGGGCAAAGCAGGTAAATACCTCCTTGTTCTGGAACTTTGGCATATACTCCTTCTTTAATTCTTCATTGCCGTAGTCATCCAGGATTCTCCAGTTCAGATCCATGGCGTAGTGCAGATGCATTCTCATGCCGCCCGGACCTCTGGAAAATTCCTCCTGTACCTGAAGGATCTCCAGCTCATTTAAGCCGTAGCCGCCGTACTCCTCCGGCAGGGCGCAGCGGTAAAGGTCATTTTCAATTGCCAGGTCGTAAAATTCCTTGGGGAATTTATTGGTTACCTCTACTTCCTTCTGGATCTCCTCAAGGGGTCCCTCAGCCAGCTCTCTGATCTGTTTTAAGTAAGCCTGGAACTCTGCGTTTGATAACTTGCTCATGGTCAAATCCTCCTCTTTGTTGGTCGTTTTAATAAATAATTTTTTAACGATCTCATTGACCTAATTATAATTCATGTACGCAAAAATATCCAATCGGCTGTTTTTATGCGTTTGGGGCGGATCGATCGTTATTTTTTATGAATAGGGATTTTGGCATTAGGGACATTGTTAGAAGCGGGCCCTGCGTGATATAGTAGAAGCTGTATAAAGGAGGTACACTGCTATGAACCCTACAGAACAAGATCTGATTTCCTGGCCTGCCGGTATGCGCCGGGAAATAAAAGACGCCATTCTGCGCCATATCCAGCCCATCGGCGGCACAGAGCGCGCCAGACTTTTAGAGATCGCTCCCGGCCACTCGAAAATGGCACTGGACATAAAAAAAGAAAGCCTGAACCTGTACGGAAATCTCCACGGCGGCTTTCTTTTCTCACTCTGCGACATCGCGGCAGGCATGGCAGTCTATGCCTACGAGGTAAAAAACGTGACGCAAAGCAGCAGTATCCAGTTTTTAAAAGGTATCTCCCAGGGCCGTATCTACATCGAGGCCACTGCGGTGCATAAAGGAAAGTGCACCGCAGTGACGGAGGTGAAGATTACGGACGAGGAAGGGGCGGTGCTGGTGGTGGGGATGTTTTCTATGTTTTTAATGGAGAAGGTGTGAGCTTACACCTCCTCCCCGTTAGAAGCAATCACCTTCTTATACCACTCAAAGGATTTCTTTTTGTAACGCTTCATACTTCCCGCTCCGCTGTCATCCCGGTCTACATAGATGAAGCCGTAGCGCTTGCTCATCTCGCCGGTGGAAGCGCTGACCAGGTCGATACAGCCCCAGGGAGTATATCCTAAAAGCTCTACGCCGTCCTCCTCCACAGCCTGCTTAAAGGCCTGGATATGGGCCTTCAGATATTCAATCCGGTAGGTATCATCCACGGTCCAGGAGCCCTTTCCGTCTGGGATCAGTTCATCCTTTGCCCCCAGGCCGTTTTCTACAATAAACAATGGCTTCTGATAACGGTCATACAGTGTATTCATGGTAATGCGAAGTCCCAGGGGATCGATCTGCCAGCCCCATTCGCTGGCTTTGAGGTAAGGATTCCTGGTTCCCTTAAAGGCATTTCCGGTAGACTCGCCTACATTAGCCTGGGTAGTGATGCACCTGGAAGAATAATAAGAAAAGCTGATAAAATCTACCGTATTCTCCCGCAGGATCCTCTCATCCTCCTCTGTCATCCCCAGGTCCAGGCCCATCCGCTCAAACTGCTTTAAGGCATAAGCCGGATAATCCCCTCTTGCCTGGACGTCGATAAACATCATATTCTCCCGGTCCTTTCCCTTGGCCGCCCACACATCCTCAGGAAGTGGGCTGTAAGGATAAAAGTCTCCTGCCGCCATCATGCAGCCCACCTGATTGGCCGGATCGATCTCATGGGCAAGCTTCGTTGCCCAGGCGCTGGCCACCAGCTCATGGTGGGCGCTGAGATATTTTGCCTTTGTCTGATCCTCTCCTTCCTCAAAAAGAAGGCCGGCCCCCATAAAAGGCAGATGAAGAATCATGTTGATCTCATTAAAGGTAAGCCAGTATTGCACCAGCCCCTTATAGCGGGTAAAAAGCACCGTAACCAGTTTCTTATAAAATGTAATCAGCTCCCGGTTCTTCCATCCGCCGTACTCTGTGATCAGATGCATGGGGCAGTCAAAATGAGTAATCGTTACAAGGGGCTTGATCCCATATTTCTTACACTCTAAAAATATATCCTCATAAAATGCCAGTCCCTCCTCATTGGGCTCAGCCTCATCTCCCATGGGAAAGATCCTGGACCAGGCGATGGACAGGCGGAAGGTCTTAAAGCCCATCTCAGCAAACAGCCGTATATCCTCTTTGTAATGATGGTAAAAGTCAATGCCCTCAAGAGCCGGATAGTAAAGCCCCTCCTCCAGCTTTGTCATCTTCTCCGTCCCGCACATAACAGCCCGGCGTCTGGGGCCATGGGGGATCACATCCACATTGGCCAGTCCCCTTCCTCCTGCGTTATAGGCTCCCTCACACTGGTTGGCTGCGGTAGCTCCGCCCCATAAAAAATCATTTCTCAACGGCATATGCATTTCCTCCTTCTTTAACGGATCAGCTTCATAATCGATTCTGTACGCCGGATCTCTCCCTCTGCTCCGCTTATAATATTGGAAAATTCCATGGAATTGGTAATCAGCACCGGAGTCACCGTATCATACCCGGCCTCCTTTACCGCTTTAAGATCCACCTTCAGCACCGGAGTACCCACCTCTACCAGATCCCCCGGTTTTACAAGGGCCTCAAAATGCTTCCCCTGAAGCTGTACTGTGTCAAGGCCCACATGGATCAGCACCTCCGCGCCTGCTTCATCTGTAAACGCAATGGCGTGCTTTGTGTCAAATACCATCTGCACCCTGCCCTTTACCGGCGATACAAAGGTATCCTCCTCCGGAATGATAGCCGCGCCCTTTCCCAGGATTTCCTGAGCAAAGGTAGGGTCATTGACCTCCGATAAAGGAATCAGCTGCCCAGTAACCGGAGCATATACGGTTGCCGCAAAGGCAGCTCCGTCTCCCTCTGCAGGCTTCTCCACTGCTTCAGGCTTTCCAGCCTCCTTCTTCTCTTCCTCCGGCTCCTCCTTTGCCTCCTTATATAAAATATAACTCAAAGCAAAGGAAACTGCAAATGCAATGGCAGCGCCAATGCAGGCAAACATCAGATCCCTCAGGCTGTCTCCGCCGATATATCCCGGCAGGGTCATAAGCCCCGGAGAGCCGCCGCCGTAGTTCTTTACGCTGAACAGTCCCATAAACAGACCGCCTACGCCGCCGCCCACACAGGCGGAAATGAGAGGTGTCTTAAACCGCATATTAATACCGTAAAGAGCCGGCTCTGTAATTCCGCAGACTGCCGTAATTCCGGCAGAGGATGCCAGCTGGCGTATGTCCTGCGCCTTTGATTTTGCAGCTACTCCAAGAGCCGCTCCTCCCTGGGCAATATTGGAGGCCAGATTTCCCGGATAGATAATGCTGTCAAATCCAGTTGTCATACGATTGTTGATACCAATAGGGATAATGCCGTAGTGGGTTCCAGTCATAACCAGAAGCGGGAAGATCGCGCCTATCATCATAGGAACCAGCCAGCTTACATATGTATTTAACAGATTCACGCCGTCAGCAATCCAGCTTGCCACAATATAACCTACCGGCCCCAGAACGCAGAGAGCTGCTGCTCCTGCCACCAGCACTGTGATCAGAGGCTTGGTAAAAAATTTAATGGCCTTTGGTGAGATCCGGTCCGCAACCGGCTCCACCAGGGACATAAACCATACAGACAGGATAATCGGGATTACAGACGAGGAATAGCCCGCATTATAAATAGGGATAAAAAACAGGCGGATGGCTTCTCCCGATTCTTTAGAAGCCGCTACCATGCTTACAAAATTTGGATGCAGCAAAATACCTCCCAGCATCATAGCCAGGAAGGGATTGCAGCCAAATTTTTTTGCCGCAGAGCTTGCCAGCAGGATCGGCAGGAAATAAAATGCCGCGTCTGCCATAAAATTGATAACCTGATAGGTATCCCCTGCCGTATCAACCAGCTTAAATGCCACCAGAAGGGATAAAACCGCCTTCAGCATCCCAGCTGCGGTGATAGCAGGAAGAATAGGGGTGAAAATACCTGTAATGGTATCAATAAACCTGGCTCCGGGACTTTTCTTCTCTTTTTCTTCCCCGGAGGCCGCCCCATTTTCCCCCTGGTTCAGGCCGCAGGCCTCCAGAATAGGCTTGTACACATGGTTCACGTCATTGCCGATAACCACCTGGTACTGGCCTCCGCTCTGGACAACTCCCAGAACCCCCATAGTCTTTTTCAGCTCCCCGGTCTGCGCTTTGGACTCGTCCTTCAGATTGAAGCGCAGGCGGGTGGCGCAGTGGGTCAGTCCCGTTACATTTTCCTTCCCTCCTACCAGGCTTAAGATCCTGGTTCCCAGTTCCTGATAATTCATAGTTACCCTCCTTGTTATTATTCTGCGGTTACACGATGAATGTGAACCGTTAAATACATGATCTCATCATTGGTCAGCTCAATCTGACACTCCTTGCGTATGTAAGCCTCTACCTTCAGGACACAGGTGTAGGCCTTCTTATACTGGTTCTTGATCATAAGGAAAAAGCTCATATCCCCGTCATCAATTTCCTGCCCCGAAAATACCCGCTTCAAAAAGAACTTCAGATGTGTCACAAAGCGCTCATAATGAATGGACTGCTCATTCAGCTCGATCTGATAGTGATATTTTACAATATTGATAATGTTCTGGATCATTCGCAGCATCTCCCTTGTCTGAGCCATATCCCGGGCATTCATGCCTGCATTCACCAGATGAAAGGCGATAAACCCAGCCTCGTCCTCTGGCAGCTCAATCCCTGTATGAGCCTTTATGATGGCCAGGGCCTCCTTGCCGATCTGATACTCATGGTCATAAAACCGCCGGATCTCCGTCAAAAGAGCATTGTGCAGAATCAAGCCCGTCTTCATCCGCTCCAGGGCAAAGCTGATATGGTCGCAGAGCGTCAGATAAATACTGTCATTGACAGCAGCGCCGCCCATAGAAATACGGGCATACTCCACGATCTCATTTGTCATCTGGATACACTCTAAAGGAACTCCCGCCAGGATCTCCTCCAGACGCCCGTATTCCTCCCGGTCCTTCATGGTATAGATCTTCTCGATCCTTTCCGGATCAATCTCATCTCCCACCGCCTTCTTAAAGCCCAGGCCGCAGCCCATGACCAGAACCTCCTTCCCCCGCTCATCCACCGAGCGCACCAGGTTGTTATTGATCTTCTTTTCTACTTTCATCCTTCCCTACCCTCTTACGGCAAATTTTATATACAAAAAAGGCTATACAAAATCACACACGAAATAAACGTGTATAATTAGTATAGCCTGCATCACCAGTAACAATCCCTTTATACAAGGTTACTATAGCATAATCCGGGGGAAGATGTCAAGTGGCAGATACTTGAATTTATACTGCTGCCGCGTCAGTCACCCATACGGCAGTCCCCTTCCTGTCTAAATTAATGTCTATGCATAGAAAACTGATCCATCGGATACTTTTTCAGGTTCTCCAGCACTTTTCTCTCCTCAGCCTCACCGATCAGCTGATCTCTTGCCTTCTTTGCCTCGGACTCAGCCTTATGCTTGCTTGGGCCGCCTACACAGCCGCCTACGCAGGCCATACCCTCGATAAAGTCCTCAGGCAGCTTTCCAACCTTCATGAGGAGCAGGGCTTTCTTACACTCGGCCGCGCCGTTGCACCTTGCCACCTTAATATCGGTGTTCTCGTCCATCTCCTTTAAGCACTCCAGCACCGCTGCAGTTACGCCGCCGCCGTTGCCGAAGCGTTTGCCGAATACAGAGCTTTCCTGATAATCATTCTCAGCCGGCTGCAGTTCTACACCCTTTGAACGCATCATAGCGCGGACCTCGCTGAAGGTCAGGGCATAATCTGCGTTGCCCTCGATATTCAGATCCAGGCTCTCGCTCTTCTTTGCGATACAGGGGCCCACAAATACGGTTACCACCTCAGGATCCTGGCTCTTTAACATTCTGGAAACAGCGCACATAGGTGATACGGTGGTAGACATATTTTCAAGAAGCATGGGGAAATGCTGCTTAATCATGTTTACAAAAGCAGGACAGCAGGAGGTAGTCATCTTCTTGCCCTCCTTATAGGCCTCTGCCCATTCCTCAGCCTCGTATGCGGCTGTCATATCACCGCCCAGGCCTACCTCTACCATATCAGCAAAACCGATCTGCTTCAGAGCGATCTTCCAGCTTGCCATGGTGATGTCATTGCCAAACTGACCCTCGGTGGCAGGAGCTACCATGGCAACTACCTTTTTGCCGGCCTTGATCAGGCGGATCACATCTACCATAAAGGTCTTAGAGCCGATAGCGCCAAATGGACAGGCATGGATACACGCGCCGCACTGGATGCATTTCTTTTCATCAATCATACAGATGCCGTACTCATCATAGGTGATGGCATCCACCGGACACATCTTCTTACAGGGACGCTCTAAGTGGGCGATGGCATTGTAAGGACAGGCCTGAGCGCACTTTCCGCATTCCTTGCACTTGTTGGGATCGATATAAGCGTGGTCGTGACCCATGGAGATGGCTCCAAAGGGACAGGAATTCTGACAGGCTTTTCCCATACACTTACGGCAGTTATCAGTTACAATATAAGAAGCGATGGGACACTCCTCACAGGCTGCGTTGATTACCTGCACCACATTGTGGGAATCCTTTCCCGCAGGGCACTTTCCCTCTGCCAGGCGGACTCTCTGCTTGATGATCTCACGCTCTTTATAGATACAGCAGCGGTAGGTGGCCTGCGGACCGGGGATCATACGGAAGGGGATCTGATCCCTCTCCTCCTCCAGGTTTCCATCCCATGCTGCCTTCGCTACCTCATACAGGACATCATGCTTTAAACGCAGGATCGTTGCATCATTTGTTACCATTTTTCATTTCCTCCTAATTATGTCTCGTGTACTCTGTATCCCCACTTTTTTCATGGATCGTTCATACCATATCACACTGAAAAATCTACTATACGTTCCATGAAAATGCAAGTTTTTATTGGTGTACAACCACCTTTTTTACCCCCTGATCCGGTCTCTGCACAATAACTGTCAATAATAAGTCACTATTACCTTCTTCCCCATTTCCTCGATCACATGCTTTAACTGCTCCACCAGGTTCTGACGGATCCCCAGGTCAAAAGGAAGACCCGGATTCTGGTAGGCGCTGTTAATGGCCTTCCCCACATACATATGCACCTCGGTGCAGTCCTCGATCAGCACCTTGGCCACCATGGAGCCGCCGTTGGGCTTATCCAGCTCCTCGAAAAATTCCTCCGATACGGTTTCATTTTTCACATACCGCCTTAAAAGCTGGAGCACCCGGTTTAAGGTCAGCACGCCCTCTGTCACCAGATCCACCCCCTCCATATAGGCGATGGGCGGAATCTCTGGATCCACATAATCAAGGGATACATCCAGTCTCCGGCTCAGCACCCTGGATACAATGGTGGCGCTGGTGCCGCCGCATACGATGGTCTTTGCCGCCGGATCCGACATAAAATCATGAACCATATGCACATCATCCTCGGGATTTCGGGCGGGTCCTGTCATCAGATGCACCGGCTTGCTGTCAATAATACGCATACAGGCCACTGTGGTATCGTCCCCCGGCCTGAACTGATAAAGCTCATCGCAGGCCCGGCTGATGGCCGCCGCCAGACGCATGGCGGAAATAGTGATCTGGTACTGGCGCACCGCATAATCCGCTATATCCTGCCACAGCCATCCAAAGTTCAGAAGATCTCCCACCCCGGCATGGATGGTGCCGTCGCTCATAAGGATCAGGGCATCTCCCTTCTTCACCTTAAAGCGGTATTCATTGATCTCCTTCCCCTGCATCCTGCGGACATTTCTGGGAATCTCCATCAGCTTTCCGTCCCTGATAAAAATGCATCCCGGATTGTCATATTCCACCAGATAGGCATCGCCGTTATGGTACACCTGAAGGATGCTGAAGGTGGAATAGGCCACCTGGCGCACCTGGCAGATGGGCAGAGTCTCGCTGATGGTATCCACACATTCCTCCAGAGTGGCCCCGTTTAAGAACATAGTCCCCAGGATCTTGGAGGTCAGTGTGGATAAAATGTTTGCTTTTACACCGCTTCCCATCCCGTCCGCCAGGATCATGATATTAGAATCCTCTGTCTGCAGGATCTCTACCTTGTCGCCGCAGAGGATCTCCGTAAATTTATTCAGGCTCTTATAAGCAACATCAACTGTAATCCCCATTATCTACCTCCGCTGCCGCCCGGTTTCTTAATATCCGCACTGCTGATGCGGACATATCCTCCTGTCTTTGGCTTCGGTGAGGCTGGCCCCACATGGACATAGCCCTTCTTCTGGTCTTCCTGGGTCTTAGCCGTCATCACTCCCTGCAGGGGCACCGCCCCGCTCCCCAGGTGAACCTCCGGGATCTGGACCTCATCCTCCACAAGGGATGTATCCCCTCCGTCATCCAAAAGGGACTGGCACAGCTTCGTAAGGGTGGTCTTGGTATCCGCTGTGGTCTCACCCAGAAGCCCCGCGATCTCCTGAGCCACCATCATCTGCTTGTGGATTACCTTCTGGGCCAGGTCGATGGTCTCCAGCTTCTTCTCGTAGTCCTCCCTTGCCTGCTCCTCCTCCTTTGTAATATCGATAAAGGTGGCAAGCACCGCATTTTCCTTCTCTATGTATACAATGTTCTGAAGGGTAGACAGGTTATATTCCGGATAGCTGACCCTCTTGCCATGGATATTCTGATGGGTGTCAAATACCCACTGGAAATTCACCGGATCGATAAACTCGTACAGGTACATCTCCAGAGCCTCTGACCGGGTTTTCCCGAAATATTTCTCCCCTACATCCGAATACTCCAGGATCCGCATATCCTCGCCTACAATCAGAACAATGTTCGGTGAAGTCTCCATCACCAGGTTGGACATGGACTCCGCCTTTTCATGCATATAAGGGATGCACATGGTCACCTCTGCCTTATTCTGGAACACTGCAATGGCTTTCTCACGGCAGGTAGGATAACCGCAGGCGCCACAGTTTAGCTCGTCCTCCGGGCGCAGCTTATTGGTCTTTTTAAGAATGGCCCGGATCTCCTCCTCCGTGGGCATGGGGTCCTTGGGAGAACGGTCCAAAAATGTCTTTCCAAAGGAAACCCGCTTCTGCACCGGCTCCAGTGCCTCCCCGGACACCGGCTCCCGTCTGATGGTCTCCTCCATGTCCAGCTTCACCTTAAACCGGGAAATGGAAGCGTCATTGACCGTAGACCCTTTGATGCAGCCGCCGGAGCACATATTCATCTCGATAAAGCAGCCCTTGATCTCGCCCCGGGCCATGCTCCTGCACAGATCGATGCAGTTTGCCACACCGTGGACATAGAACTTGCGGTAGCCATCGCTCTCCGCCCCAGTAGCCAGGACGGAATTTACCACGCCGTTGGTCACCGGATAGAGGCGGTTTACCTTCGGATCAAATCTGGTAAAGGGCATATCCTCACAGTCGCCTATAACGATTTCCTCCTCATCCAGCCATTTGTTGATATCATTGAAATTCAGGACCCCATCGATCGCAGTATCATGTCTGGAATCCATAGACTCCTTCTTTTTTGCGATACACGGTCCTAAAAATACCACCTTCACCTCAGGGCCCAGTTCCTCCTTTAAAAGGGTTCCATGAGCAATCATAGGGGAAACCACCGGCGCCAGATAAGGGATCAGCTCCGGATAGTAGATCTCGATCAGCTCATTGACACTGGGACAACAGGTTGTAATAATGGTCTCCATGGTATGCTCCCTTAACAGACGGGCATATTCTGCCGTCACAAAGGCAGCCCCCTCAGAGGTCTCTCTTACATCCTCAAAGCCCAGACGCAGCAGGGCGCTTCTTACCTGCCCGATGGTCTTGTACTTTAAAAGCCCCATATAGGCAGGCGCCAGGGATACAACCACCCTCTGCCCGGCTCTGATCCAGCCCCGTACCATATCCAGGTCACTTCTCAGAGTCTTGGCAGACTGGGGACAGATCTTTAAGCAATGACCGCAGAGAATGCACTTGTCCTCCATGATCACCGCCCGGCCGTCCTTTACCTGTACAGCCTTTACCTCACAGTCCCTGACACATTTATAACAATGCTTGCATTTTGTGGCTTTGAAATCAATGATTTCCATGCCCATAATTAAAGTCTCCCTTTGATCTCATTCTCGAAGAACTCCTCTGTATCCTCTGGTCTTAAGGAGTAAAGCTCTCCCTCTACCGTCACGCATACACCGTGATCGCAGTTGCCGGAGCAGAAGGCGCCGTTAAGGTCCACCTGATCTGTCAGGCCGTTGGCCGCCACCAGCTTCTGCAGCTTCTCAATGATCTCTCTTGATCCCTTTAAATGACAGGCACTTCCAATGCATATTGTTACTTTCATCCCGTAATACCTCCGCTATTCCAGTGTAATCTTCGGTCTTATCCAAAGTTACTTATATTATCGCATATTGTCATATTTATATCAATAAAATTTCTCAAAAAGTTGCCGCCTTTCTCTGGCGTCCCCAGCCCATCTATGCTATAGTAAAGGTTGTTGAAAGAGAGGAGAAATGTATTATGAAAAAATCTATTTCCGTTCTGCTGGCAGCTTCCCTTACCCTTGCTGCCCTGCTTGGCGGCTGTTCCGGCCCGGCCCAGGAAACCACCCAGGCCCAGACCACCACAGCAGCTGCTCCTGCTGAAACTACCGAAGCTCCGGCCGAAACCACTGTCCCCGCAGAGGATACCGCCGCTTCCGAAGACGCCATCCGTGTGGGCTCCTTAAACGGCCCCACCTCCATGGGACTGGTTCATCTGATGAACCTTTCTGAGAAGGGAGAGACTGAAAACTCCTATGACTTTACCATGGCCGGCAAGGCGGACGAGCTGGTAGGAAAGATCGCAAACGGCGACCTGGACATCGCTCTGGTCCCTGCCAATGTAGCCAGTGTGCTCTACAATAAGACCCAGGGCGGCGTTACCGTTTTAGATGTAAATACTCTTGGGGTTCTTTACGTTGTTGCCTCCGACGACACCGTATCCTCCATGAGCGATCTCAAGGGCCGCACCATCTACATGACCGGCAAGGGTACCACACCCGAATATGTCATGAATTACCTTTTAGAGAAAAATGGCCTTGCCCTCACAGATGTGGATCTCCAGTTCAAGTCCGAAGCCGCTGAAGTCGCTTCTGTATTAAAAGAGGATCCCACTGCCATCGGCGTCCTTCCCCAGCCCTTTGCCACCGCCGCCTGTGTTCAGAACGAAGCCCTGAAAATGGTCCTGGATCTGACCGAGCAGTGGAATATGCTCAACGATGACAGCGGAAGTATGCTGGTCACCGGTGTTACCCTGGTACGCACCCCCTTCTTAGAGGAGCATAAGGACGAAGTAAACGCATTTATCGAGGATCATAAGGCCTCTGCCTCCTTCGCCACTGAGCGTCCCGACGAAACAGCCGAGCTGATTGCCGCCCAGGGCATCGTGGAAAAAGCGCCTATCGCTAAGAAAGCTCTTCCATACTGCAATATCGTATGTCTGACAGGCCAGGAGATGAAGGATGCCTTAAACGGCTATCTCTCCGTCCTTGCCCAGCAGGATATAAAGTCCATCGGCGGCGCCATGCCGGGTGATGACTTCTACTATATCCCATAGCAGACGAAACCATCCACCAGACGGCGGGCACCCTTGGTCCGCCGTTTTTCATTTCCGAATCCCGGAGGTAACCCTATGACCCGATCCCTTTCTGCCAATGCCCGCCAGTTCCTTTCCTGGCTTTTCTGGATCCTGATCTGGCAGGCTGCGGACCTTCTGATCCAGAATCCTATCATATTTGTAGGCCCCCTGGATATGGCCCGGGCACTCCTTGCCCTTCTTCCTGAAGCCGCCTTCTGGCAGACCATCTGCTCCAGCTTCCTTAAGATCAGCCTGGGCTTTCTGGCCGCCTTCTTCCTTGGAATTCTCCTTGGAAGCCTGGCCTATGCCCTTCCTCTGGTCCGGGAGCTTGCGGAGCCCTTTATGGTGCTGATCAAATCCATTCCTGTGGCCTCCTTTGTGATTCTGGCCTTGATCTGGATCGGCTCCGACCGCCTCTGCGTCTTCATCTCCTTCCTGGTAGTGATCCCCATGATCTACACCAGCACCCTTGGGGGGCTCGAAAGCACCGATCCAAAGCTCCTTGAAATGGCTCAGGTATTTTCAGTTCCATTTTACAAAAAGGCCCGCTTCATCTACCTGCCGGCCCTGCTCCCCTACCTGATCGGCGGCTGTAAAACCGCCCTGGGAATGAGCTGGAAATCAGGCATTGCCGCAGAGGTGATCGGCATCCCTTCCCATTCCATCGGGGAACAGCTTTACTATTCCAAGCTCTATCTGGACACCGCCGGCCTCTTTGCCTGGACCTTTCTTATCATCCTGATCAGTGCCCTTTTTGAAGGGCTGTTCCTGGCGCTCCTTAAGAAGCTGCGCCGCTAGAGTATATAGGAGGTTTCCATGACCAAATCCCTGCCCAGCTGTATTTACATCCAAAATCTCACAAAATCCTACGGCTCCCTTTCTGTCCTTGAACAGGTAAACATGACCCTCAGACGGGATACCTGCTGCTGCCTTATGAGCCCCTCCGGCTCCGGTAAGACCACTCTGTTCCGCCTTCTGATGGGGCTGGAAAAGCCGGATGGCGGAACCATTTCCACCGACGGCCCCGCTCTCTTTTCCTCCCTGAAACTGTCTGCCGTTTTCCAGGAGGATCGGCTTTGCGAGTCCTTTTCCCCCATTGAAAATGTACTCCTTACCGCAGGCCCCGGCGCTGATGCCGCCTCCATCCGCAGGGAACTGGCCTGCCTCCTTCCGAAGGAATGTCTCACCCGCCCCGTATCCACCTTAAGCGGAGGCATGAAGCGGCGGGTGGCCATATTACGGGCCCTTCTTGCCCCTTCAGATCTTCTTCTCATGGATGAGCCCTTTACCGGACTGGACGTAGAAATGAAATCCGAGGTGATCCGTTACATCAAGGCCCGCAGAAACGGCCGCTTCCTCCTTTTTACCACCCACCAGGAGGAAGATGCCCGGCTTCTGGATGCCGATATTCTCCATTTGACAAACGAAAGAGGCGGAGATTTCTGATCCCCGCCCCTTTTTATTTATCTCAATCATCCGCAGTTTCCGCAGCCGCCTTCTCTGTTTCCATCTGTTCCGCAGCCTCCGCCGCTTCTGCCGCAGCCTCCGCTTCTTCCCCAATCTTCACCAAATATTCCCCAGTTGTCACAGCTTCTTCCCCAACCGCAGCAACTGTTGTTTCTTCCCCACATGGCGTCGTTGAAGCCGGCCCAGTAACCATTTCTGAACCCTTCCCTGTAAGCCCTTCTTCTCTCAGAGCATCCGTCATTTCCTCTATTATTACCGCATCCGCAGCCGCCTCTGTTTGTTCCACATGATCTACAATTACACATATATCTGCACTCTCCTTTTTTATTGGTTTGTACTATATCATATGGGACAGACAGACAAAGTGTGCATCACCCTGGAAATTCTCAAAACCCGCTTTTCCTGTCACCGGTGATGACCTGATTCATACATTATATATAGAATATGAAACATGGAAGGAGCGTCCATCCTATGGATCCCTATACATCTCTGCGAAGCCAGTGCTGCGGCTGCGGCAGAAGCTGCCAGACACCCTGTCCGGCAGTCTCCCCCCGCCCCTGGCCCGACGCATCTGCCTATCCCCATCCCATTCCCGCTGCGGGCTCACAGCCGACTCAGAACATGGCCGATACCGGTTTCTGGCCTCAGAACATGAACACGGGAACTAACTGGTCCGATCCCATGTCCGGCACCATCTCTCAGCCTGCCCAGAACATGGCCGGTACCAGCTCCTGGCCCCAGAATATGACCGACGGCAATAACTGGCCCACCGTTATGACTGCCTATGACTGCCCCCAGACTACTCCCGGTCCCTTGGAGCAGAATTACCCTATCGCCATGGCCTACGTCCCATGGCAGCAGTGGCAGACCACCTACGCCCCGGAGCGGGGCCTGGCCCAGGGAACCATTTTCCCTGAATTAGACTTACCATTCAATTACGGGAGGTGCAGCCGATGATGAACATGGATTTCGATGCTTCCAGAGAAGCGCTTCTGATGCAGATCAATCAGTCCGATTTCGCCGCCGTGGATACCAATCTGTATCTGGATACCCACCCCTGCGACACCGCCGCCATCCAGTACCACCAGCAGATGGCCGCCCAGACAAAAAACCTGCGCCGTACCTACGAGGCTGCCTACGGCCCCCTTATCGCATCTGAAAATACCGGCACCGCATATTGGTCCTGGATCACCGGCCCATGGCCCTGGGAAGGAGGCTGCTGCTAATGTGGATCTATGAAAAAAGACTTCAGTTTCCTGTAAACATCAAAGAGCCAAATGCGAAGATGGCGCAGTTTATAATGAGTCAGTATGGCGGCCCCGACGGCGAAATGGGCGCCTCGATGCGCTACCTCTCCCAGCGCTACGCCATGCCCTACGACGAATGTAAAGCCACCCTGACCGACATCGGCACCGAGGAACTGGCCCATCTGGAGATCGTCGCCTCCATCATACACCAGCTCACCCGCAATCTAACTGCCGAACAGCTGGTAGAGCAGGGCTTCGGCCCCTATTATATCGACCACACCACCGGCATCTGGCCCCAGGCCGCCGGCGGAGTCCCCTTCAATGCCTGCGAATTTCAGTCAAAGGGCGATGTGATCACAGACCTGCATGAGGATATGGCTGCAGAGCAGAAAGCCCGCTCCACCTACGACAATATTCTCCGTGTGGTCAAGGACTACGACGTATGCGAGCCCATCCGTTTCCTGAGGGAGCGGGAGCTGGTCCACTATCAGCGTTTCGGTGAAACCCTCCGCATCACCCAGGATAAGCTTGACAGCCGCAACTTCTACGCCTTCAACCCCGCCTTCGACCTGGTTCAGGCTCCCTGAAAAAAGGCAGCCCCTGCTTTCCTCGTGAAAGCCAGGGGCTGCCTTTTTCTTCTTTCGTCTAATTTATAAATGTACTGCTAACCGGGTCCAGCGGACTGATTACAATCTGATTTTTAAATACCTCAGCCTTACAGATCTGTCCGATATAAAAATTAGCTGTCAGCAGTGAACTGGTATCCGACGAAAAGTACTTAATCGAAGCCGCATCAATCCGAAAAAACTTAATTTCAATTAAATCACCCTCGTTCGCCATCAGTCCGAAACCTCCAAACATTTATGTAAAATAATGGAATCACTTCAGAGAGTATACCATATCCCTCACTTAAAAGCAACCCGAAGGTTACTTTAATGATAATAAAAATGGTAATTTTTACATTTTTGTAACTTTTCTATCAAAATCACCCCTGCAGATATAATTTGATCTCTCCTAATATCCTTTTGGCATCCCCCACTCCAATATCATATACCCGCTGCAGTTCCTCCGGCCGTTTTTCCAACCGTCGGATCTCCAGTGGCCTGGATGGTCGTATCACAAACAACTTTCCCTTTTCCTCCTGCCTGCTGATATACTGAAGGGTTTCATTATATACCGCATGCCGCTCCGTCACCGCTTTTACAAACTTCGGATACCTTCCATAGAGGATCCTGGTCATCCTGGCAGATTCCGGCTTCTTCACATACCCCTGGTGCTGTGTCAACACCACCACGTTTCTGGAAAAACCCATTTTTTCAAATGCCTGTACTGGTATACTGTCCGTACACCCGCCATCCAACAGCTTCTTTCCGCCGATCCTCACTATTCGTGACACATAGGGCAGGGAAGCCGACGCCCTGAGATAATCGATCTCTCCCTTCATATCCCTCAGCCGCACATACTCCGCCCTTCCCGTCTCCACGTTGCTGCAGGTCACATAAAACTCTGTTTCAGACCGGTCAAAAGCCTCATAATCAAAAGGATCCAGCCTTTCAGGAAGTTCCTCATAACAGAACCTGCGGCCGGCTATATCCCCGGTCAGAATCAGGTTCCTGAAGCTCATAAACCGCTTATCATTGCAGTATTTCTTATAATACCGAAGGTTTCTCCCCTTCTGCTCCGCCACATAAGAACAGCCATGTATGGCTCCTGCCGAAACTCCGATCACTCCGTCAAAATGGATCCCCTGGTCCATAAACACATCCAGGACCCCGGCGGTATACATCCCCCTCATCCCTCCGCCTTCCAGGATCAGTCCCTTTTTCTCAGTCATATTTCCTGATCATCCTTCCAATCGTTTCCTCCGGATAAGACAAAAGCCCTCCAAACTCCCGGGCTATCTCAAACCGGGCCGATGTTCCGTAGCTGCCCTGCTCCTCAAGCAGCCTCCTGCGTTCTTTAAGCTCCAGATACGCCTTCAGCACCTCCTCTTTTTCATAAAACAGAAAAAGATACTTCTTTTTCCCCGGCTCTGCCGGAAATAGTTCCGTTTCAATCAACTCATCCTCCTGATAAAACCGGACTCTGTACTGCTTGCAAAGCTCCTTTACTGCCTCCAGGCACTCGTCTCTCTCCTCTCTGGTATCAAATGGATGGCTCAAAGCCAGCTTCTTCACCCCTGCCGCAACCATTTCACAGAAACAATCCATCACCCCTAACCCATAGGAATACGGATCGATCTCTCTCTTTTCCGTTTCCTCATAAATCTCATACTCCTCCCGGTCCAAAGACAGCGGGATCCCAAGAGCCGACGTCACATTTACCCCACCATACCAGGTACTGTCCACAGTAAAAATGTCTCCCACCTCATAATCCATGGACTGTCCATCCCGTTTCCGTATCACACGCACTTTTTCCATCTCTGTTCCTCCTATTCCTCTATGTGCTCTCCTTCGTTAGCATCCTCCATTACCACCTCGTCTGTCTGAAGCTCCTCCGCAAATGACACCCTGAGCACCGACTGGGGCCAATTTACCCCTACTCTGGCATGGCACCCCTTTGCCCGCACCGCCCCATCAATCTCTTTAAGAATTTCCTCCAGCACCTCCCTGGTCAGATAGCCTCCCCGCCAGTGAAATACAAGAGTCCGTTTCTTCTTTGCCGCCTGAAGAGCTCTTTTCCCCACATCCTCCATTTTTGTAAATGAAAGCTTTTTCTCTTTATAATAAAAGTGCTCCCCGTCACTGCAGGGCGGTACCGGATACATCACCGGCTCATGGTCCCGGAAGATCCGCTTATCGTCCAGGCAGAAATAATCATACCGTATCTCTCCCTCGCCTCCCAAGCTGTTGTCAAAGGTGGCATCCAGATGATAATATTTTCCGTCCAGCCGCACAATATTCCAGGCGTGCCTGTATTTAATCTTTTTTTCTGGATTTGCATTAGAAATGGCGATCATGCACCAGATTCCAAGGCCGTCACAAAGGATCTTTACTGCCTTGGCAATCCCCTCGCAGACTCCCACTCCCTGCCCCAACGGCCCGATGATCTCATGGGAATATGCCTTCTTCAGCTTATCGTAGCGGACATTTTCACAAATAAGATCATGCACATACTTCAGCTTCTCCCACTCCGATCCATCCTTTCCCTGGCGCACCAGCTTCGTCACTCTGGCGGCCATAGCCTTCTGATGCTCCTTCACCTTCCCCTTGTCAAAAAGGTACTCCGGGATCATCTCCACCGTATCCCCGCCCTGGTAAAAGCGGTACTTAAATCCCACCCCATAAAATATCTCCGGGCAGTCCAGCCGCAGCTTAAAAAATATCTCCCCTAATTCCTTGCCCTCCAGTTTTACAACTGAAAATGAAGGTGCCAGGGCCGTAAAGCCTGCCTTCATCTCTGTATAAGCCCGCTTCTCTATCTTTGTCATCTGGCTGTAATAATAAGGTTCCATGATCATCTCTCCGAATAAAAAAATAAAGCCGACTCCGAAGAATCAGCTTCCTTAAAACAAAATGCGGGTGGCCGGACTTGAACCGGCACGGATGTTAAGTCCGAGGGATTTTAAGTCCCTTGTGTCTGCCTATTCCACCACACCCGCATAATACAAATGGGGCCTACAGGGCTCGAACCTGTGACCCTCTGCTTGTAAGGCAGATGCTCTC
>URNT01000041.1 GCA_900549235.1 uncultured Clostridium sp.
CATCTTTGTGGCTGATTTTCCGCCATCCGCACACAAATCTGAGCACAAAGAGATTCCGAGAGTACACGAAGCTTCAAAGGAGAAAAATAATGATCAACAGCACTTCCAATAAACAGGTGAAACGGGTGACCGCCCTCAGGACAAAAGCAAAGGCCAGAAAGGAGGAGGAGGCCTATGTAGCCGAGGGCCTGCGCATGTGCCGGGAATGCAGTCCGGAGGAAACAGAGATTCTCTACGTCACAGAGAGTTTTGCCGCCCAGGAGGAGAACCGCAGATGGCTTTCCTCCTACCGGTGGGATCTGGTAACGGACATCGTTATGAATGTAATGGCAGATACAAAGACCCCTCAGGGGGTTCTTGCCATCGTAAAGCATCGCCGGTACGAGCTTGGGGATGTGCTCCCTGCGGACGGCGGAAGGGCCCACCTGATGATCCTTGAAAATATTCAGGATCCGGGAAACCTGGGTACTATCATCCGGGCGGGAGAGGGAGCCGGCATAACCGGCGTGATCATGAGCCGGGATACGGCGGATATTTATAACCCCAAAGTGATCCGCTCCACCATGGGCTCTATTTTCAGAGTCCCCTTTGTGTACGCAGAGGATTTAAAAGCCGCCTGCCTGGAGCTGAAAGGAGCGGGGGTGCGCCTCTTTGCGGCCCATC
The DNA here is from genome assembly GCA_900549235.1 of uncultured Clostridium sp. Taxonomy (GTDB): domain Bacteria; phylum Bacillota; class Clostridia; order Lachnospirales; family Lachnospiraceae; genus Enterocloster. The sequence continues at coordinate 664 of URNT01000041.1, forward strand.
TGAAGGCAGAGAATAATTATGATAAAGAGGATTATACTGACCATGTGGGCTTTCTTATTGGAAATGAGGCGAATGGGCTTACAGATGATACGGCGGCTCTGGCTGACTGCTATATCAGGATCCCTATGGCAGGCAGGGTAGAATCCTTAAATGCCGCTGTAGCCGCGTCGGTGCTTATGTTTGAGACCGCCAGACAGCGCAGGGGATAGCTGATCCTCACCAGGCCCGGAAAGGAGGAAATGATGATTCAGATGGAATGGCTTCTGGCCGCTCTGGCCTTTCTGGGCCTTGAAACGGCCTTCGGCTCCTTGACTGCCCTGTGGTTTGTGCCGGGAGCCCTGGGGGCGTTTGTCCTCCAGAGCCTGGGCGCGCCCCTGGAAGGACAGCTGGGAGTCTTTGCGGCTTTATCCCTGCTTTCTCTGGTGCTGATCCGCCCCTGGGCTTTTTTTGCCGCCCGGATGGCCGGAAGGCTTGGAAGGGCAGGTGAGAGAGATTAGGCTTCAGCTTGATAAGGAAAAGCCCTATGGCATCGTCCTGGAAGGGGGCGGAGCCAGAGGGGCGTATCAGATCGGCGCCTGGAAGGCCCTTAAGGAGGCTGGTATCCCCATCCGGGGAGCGGCGGGAACCTCAGTGGGCGCTTTAAACGGTGCTCTGATCTGTATGGACGATCTGGAAAAGGCAGAGAAAATCTGGGAGAATATCAATTACTCCCAGGTGATAGATGTGGATGAGTCCCTGATGGAGCAGCTTTACAGTATGGACAGCCTCCGCCACGCCGGTTCCCTGCTTAAAATACTGAAAAAACTGGTAAAGGATAAGGGTTTTGACATTGCGCCTCTGCGCCGGCTGATCCGTGAGGTGGCAGATGAGAGCCGCTTAAGAGCCTCAGACCGGGAGCTTTATGTGGTTACCTGGTCCCTTTCCGATCGGAAGCCTCTGGTGGCGGACATAAAGGAGGTGCCGGAGGGAGAGATCGGCGATATGCTTATGGCCAGCGCTTACCTCATCGGCTTCCGCCAGGAGCGTCTTGGCGGAAAATATTATATGGACGGGGGCGGCGTAAACAATGTTCCGGCGGACGTTCTGATCGAAAAGGGCTATAAGGACATCATTATCCTTAGGATCTACGGCTACGGCGTGGATACGGAAAAGCGGCTTCAGGTTCCTGAGGAAGTAAATATTTACCACGTTGCTCCCAGGAGAGAGCTGGGAGGCATTCTGGAGTTTAACGCCAGACGGGCCAGACGGAATATGCAGCTGGGCTATTTTGATGCTATGCGGATGCTCTACGGCCTGAAGGGCCGTTTTTACTATCTGGACGCGGACGAAAGCGAGGACTATTATATGGAGGCCCTTCTGGCCCACAGGATCTCCCTTATATCCTTTTTAAAGCCGGAGCTGGCAGCTTTGGCAGATCAGGAACTGCGCTGTTTTATGGAAGGATATTTTCCGGCTATGGCAGAGGAGCTGGGGCTTAAAAAGGACTGGACCTACAAGACTCTTTACCTGGCCATGCTTGAGGAGGCGGCCAGGCTGTGCCGGATCAGCCGGATGAAAATTTATACACCAGGAGAGCTTTGCCGTTTTATATTTTCTCAAAAACCACCTTGTCCATACTTGACAGAAACAGTCGAGCGTAGTATATTATGCAATAAAGATGTATAAATATTAATCCGCACAGAGAAATCGGCAGCGGAGGACAGGGAGGACGCAATGAATTTAAAAGGAAGACATTTTTTAACACTGAAGGATTATACACAGGAGGAGATCACCTACCTTCTGGATCTGGCCGCCGATCTGAAATATAAAAAGAAAAAAGGAATCCCCGTAGACACCTTAAGAGGGAAAAATGTAGCCTTGATTTTTGAAAAGACCAGCACCAGGACCCGCTGCGCCTTCGAGGTGGCTGCCCACGATCTTGGGATGGGGACGACCTATCTGGATCCTTCCGGCTCACAGATCGGAAAGAAGGAAAGTATTGCCGATACCGCAAGGGTTCTTGGCCGTATGTATGAGGGCATAGAGTACAGAGGCTTTGGTCAGGAGATCGTAGAGGAGCTGGCAAAGTACGCCGGCGTACCGGTATGGAACGGCCTGACAAATGAGGACCATCCCACCCAGATGCTGGCGGATCTTCTGACCATCAGAGAGCATCTGGGACATTTAAAAGGAGTAAAGCTTGTGTATATGGGGGATGCGCGTTATAATATGGGTAACTCCCTTATGATCGCCTGCGCCAAGATGGGGATGCACTTCGTTGCCTGCGCTCCGGAGAAATACTTCCCGGATGCGGCTCTGGTAAAGGAGTGCCAGGATTTCGCGGCCGAAAGCGGCGGCTCTGTTACCCTGACAGAGGATGTGGCAGAGGCAGTTAAGGGAGCGGATGTGATCGATACAGATGTATGGGTGTCCATGGGCGAGCCGGATGAAGTATGGACGGAGCGGATCCATGACCTGACCCCTTATAAGGTTACAAAGGCCGTTATGGAAAGCGCCGGGCCTCAGGCCATTTTCCTCCACTGCCTGCCCTCCTTCCACGATCTGAAGACAAAGATCGGAAAGGAAATGGGAGAGCGCTTTGGAGTACAGGAATTAGAGGTGACAGACGAGGTATTTGAGTCTCCTCAGTCCGTTGTATTTGACGAGGCAGAGAACCGTATGCATACCATAAAGGCCGTCATGCTTGCTACATTAGGAGAATAATACATGTACGGACAGTCAAGAAAAGGAGAGAGGCATGCCGGGATCTTCCTGGATGTGTCCCATCTCATCATAGGACCGGGAATCGTGGTCCTTTCGGTGCTGTCATTTATCAACCCGGAGGGGAACCGTATGCTGTTCCCCCTGGTGTTTTTACTGGCAGCTCTTTTAAATGCGATCAACAGCGTATTCGAGCTTAAGACTTGCGGCAGAGATAAGAAAAGGTTCCGTCTGGGCCTGTTCCAGGTATTTCTTGCCGCAGGTCTTGGGCTCCTTGGCGTTTTAAGCGCCGTCAGCATCTGGAGGTAGGAGGCCCTATGAAAACAGCTATTTTAAAAATGCTTAAATCCGGGGAAGGCTACCTTTCCGGCCAGCAGCTTTCTGATCAGCTTGGGATCTCCCGGACAGCGGTGTGGAAATATATCTGCCAGCTGAAGGAGGAGGGCTACCGGATCGAGGCAGTCCGCAACCGGGGCTACCGGCTGACAGAGGAGGCAGATGTGATCACAGCGGCGGAGCTTGCCACCATGCTCCATACCCGCTGGCTGGGAAAGCACATCGAATATTTTGACGAAACAGACTCTACTAATATCCGGGCCAGGAAGCTGGCGGAGGAGGGAGCGCCCCACGGAACCCTGGTGGTGGCCGACTGCCAGACGGCAGGAAAGGGCCGCAGGGGAAGGGACTGGTCTTCGCCTTCCGGAACCGGGATCTGGATGAGCATTGTATTACGGCCCGGCTGTCCGCCATACCGGGCTTCCATGCTGACGCTGGCAGCCGGCATGGCGGCGGCAAGAGGGATTGAGAGAGCCGCCGGTTTACAGACCCGGATCAAGTGGCCGAATGATCTGGTGATTGGCGGAAAGAAGATCTGCGGCATCCTGACGGAGATGAGTACCGAGGAGGAGTCCATCCGCCATGTGATCACCGGCATCGGCATCAATGTAAATACAGAGTCATTTCCGGAGGAGATCGCGGAAACGGCCACCTCCTTAAGGCTTCAGTCAGAGAGCCGGGAGCCTTTTAAGCGCAGCAGCATCATTGCGGCGGCGGCAGAGGCCTTTGAGCTGTATTACAGCCGGTTTATGGAAACCTGGGATATGGAGCAGCTGATGGAGGAATATAACAGCCTTCTGGTCAATAAGGGCCGCAGCGTCCGGGTCCTGGATCCAAAGGGAGAGTATGAGGGAACGGCTCTTGGGATTGATAAAGAAGGAAGCCTCCTTGTAAAGCGGCTGGACGGAAGGGTGGTTCCTGTGATCTCAGGAGAGGTTTCGGTGAGAGGAATCTATGGCTATGTGTGATGTAAAAAAAATCTATGACAGCCTTCAGGTCCTGGAAGGAGAGGAGGCCTCCCTTAGCAGAAGGGAGCGCCTTCTGGCTCTTACAGGGCCTCTTCTTGCCTGGTACGGATCCCGCGCCAGATCCCTTCCCTGGCGGGAGGAACCTGCGCCCTACCGGGTGTGGATTTCTGAGATCATGCTCCAGCAGACCCGGGTGGAGGCGGTGAAGCCTTATTTTGAGCGGTTTATGGCGGCATTTCCGGGGGTGAAGGAGCTGGCGGAGGCCGAGGACGACCACCTGATGAAAATGTGGGAGGGCCTGGGCTATTATAACCGGGCCAGGAACTTAAAGGCTGCCGCGGGAAAGGTGATGGAGGAGTATGGCGGGCAGCTTCCTGTTTCCTATGAGGAGCTTTTATCTCTTCCTGGCATCGGAAGTTACACGGCGGGGGCCATTGCCTCTATCGCTTACGGTATCCCTGTTCCCGCTGTGGACGGCAATGTGCTCCGTGTGATCTCAAGGATCCTGGGAGACCGGGAGGATATAAAGAAGGCTTCGGTAAAAAAGAGGATGGAGGAGGAACTTGGCCAGGTTATGCCCCGCACTGAGGTCAGCAGCTACAATCAGGGGCTTATTGAGCTGGGAGCTCTGGTCTGTATCCCGGGAGGGGAGCCAAGGTGCAGTGAGTGCCCGGCAGAGGGCATCTGCCTGACTGCCAGGAACGGCTGGTGGAGGGAGATTCCCTGTAAGGCCCCTAAAAAGCCGAGACGGCTGGAGGATTGGACCATTCTTGTGATCGGCAGGCCGGGAAGGGCTCTGCTTCGCAGAAGGCCGGATACAGGTCTCCTGGCCTCTCTCTATGAGTTTCCTGGCACAGAGGGACATATATCAGAGAAGGAGGCTCTGGCGGCAGCCGCGGCTCTTGCGGGGGTAGAGGAGGAAGCGGTTGATCAGGTTATTTCCCTTCCTGCCTCAAAGCATATCTTTTCTCATGTGGAATGGCATATGACAGGCTACCGGATCCTTCTTAAGGAGGAGGGCGAGGGAGATGGTCTCTGCTTTATGGCAGACTGTGAGGCCCTTTCCTCCTCCTATGCCCTTCCAAATGCTTTTCGCACCTATACAGAGGCTTTTATGGAAGAATGTAAGGGGCAGGATAAATTGACAAAAAAAGGATACACTGAAAAGGGAGGTAACGCCCATGAAACAGATGCTGTTTGTATTCAATCCCCGTTCCGGGAAGGAGCAGATCCGGGGACACCTTCTGGAGATACTGGATCTCTTTACAAAGGCCGGCTTTGAGGTACGGGTCCATGTGACCCAGTGCCAGGGGGATGCCAGAGAGGCTGTGAAGCAGCTGGGAGGCGGCATGGATGTGATTGTGTGCAGCGGAGGGGACGGCACCCTTAATGAGACTGTCAGCGGCATAATGGAGCTTCCTGGACTTCCTGTCCTGGGCTATATCCCCGCAGGCTCCACCAACGATTTTGCGGCCAGTCTGGGCATTTCCAAGCGGATGCCCCAGGCGGCGGCAGAGCTTGTATCCGGAGCGCCCTATTTTGCAGATGTGGGGCATTTCTGCGGAGACCGGTATTTTATGTATATCGCGGCCTTCGGTGCCTTTACTGAGGTGTCCTATCAGACCTCCCAGGACCGGAAAAATATCCTGGGCCACCAGGCCTATATGCTGGAAGGAGTAAAAAGCCTTGCGGGTATCAAGCCCTACCCCATGCGGGTGGAGTGGGAGAACCGTGTGCTGGAAGAGGAGTTTGTGTTCGGCATGGTAACTAATACCTGCCAGGTAGGGGGATTTAAGGGCCTTGTAAACCAGTCCGTGGCTCTCAATGACGGGGTCTTTGAGGTGCTTCTGATACGGATGCCCAGGACGCCTGCGGATCTAAGCAATATCGTATCCTATATGTTCTTAAAAGAGGAGCCCAATGAATATGTATATAAGTTCAAGACCTCTGCCATCCGCTTTTATTCCCAGGGGCCGGTGGACTGGGTTCTGGACGGGGAATACGGCGGCGCGAGGACTGAGGTGGAGATCGAGAATTTGAAAGAAAGGATTCCCATCCTTTTAAACGGAGGATCCCCGGCCGGATTGGGGCTGTACATGAAAAAAGTGTCGAAATCAGTTGAAAATCCTGGAATCATGGTATATAATGATAAATTGTGAGAGTATGACACTTACCTCTAAGCGAAAGGACGTTTATCAGTGGAAAAGGACGATTTTTTAAAGAAGCTGGAAAAACTGGTGGAGCATGCGAAGACCAAGCACAACACGCTTGACGCAGGCGAGATCAACGATTTTTTTACCGGGGATAATCTGTCACCGGAGCAGATGGATCAGATTTACAGTTACCTGGAGAACCGCAATATTGACGTAGTTCCCGTACTGGACGAAGCGATGCTGAACGGAGACCCTGCTCTTTTGGATGACATTGATCTTGACCTGGATCTTGATGATGACAGCTTCATGAAGGATGCAGAAGAGGAAGAGATCGACCTGGATGCAGTGGACCTGCTGGAAGGAATCGGAACAGAGGATCCGGTCCGCATGTATCTGAAGGAAATTGGCACCGTACCCCTTCTTACGGCAGATGAGGAACTGGAGCTTGCCCAGCGTAAGGCGGACGGCGATGAGTACGCGAAGGAGAGGCTGATCGAGGCGAACCTTCGTCTGGTGGTCAGCATTGCCAAGCGCTATACAGGCAGAGGCATGAGCTTTCTGGATCTTGTCCAGGAGGGAAATCTGGGCCTTATAAAGGGCGTTGAAAAATTTGATTATACCAAGGGTTACAAGTTAAGTACATATGCAACCTGGTGGATCCGGCAGTCTGTTACAAGGGCTCTGGCGGATCAGGCGAGAACCATCCGCGTGCCGGTGCATATGGTTGAGACTATCAATAAGATGTCCAAGATGCAGCGTAAGCTGACTCTGGAGCTGGGCTATGAGCCCTCTGTGACAGAGCTTGCGGACGCGCTGGATATGACAGAGGATAAGGTCATGGAGATCATGCAGATCGCCAGAGAGCCGGCGTCTCTTGAGACGCCCATCGGCGAGGAGGACGACTCCAATCTGGGTGATTTCGTGGCAGATAACAATGTGGTGACTCCTGAGGGCAACGTAGAGTCTGTGATGCTGCGGGAGCACATCGATGCCCTTCTGGGGGATCTGAAGGAGCGTGAGCGTCAGGTGATCGTACTGCGCTTTGGTCTGGAGGACGGACATCCCCGTACACTGGAAGAGGTGGGCAAGGAGTTCAACGTTACCAGAGAGCGTATCCGCCAGATTGAGGCCAAGGCCTTAAGAAAGCTGCGCAATCCGGTAAGGAGCAAGCGCATCAGGGATTTCCTGTAAAGAGAGCCCGGAGCGTGATTTAAGTGATATGCATATGGACCCGCGGGCTTGGCCTGCGGGTTCTTTTGGGTCTGGAGGATAAGGATGAACACAACCAATTATCAGAAGGTTCTTGACAGAACCCTGGAGGAACTTCAGGGGGAGGGACGGGTTCCCAGGCTTCTCCTTCACAGCTGCTGCGCCCCCTGCAGCAGCTATGTGCTGGAGTATCTGTCCCGGTACTTTGACATAACCTTATTTTACTATAATCCAAATATATCCCCGGCTTCAGAATATGAGGAGCGGGTAAAAGAGCAGCAGCGCCTGATTGCCTCCATGGAGCTTTCGCGGCCCGTGCGGTTTCTGGAGGGGAGCTATGAGCCGGAGAGGTTTTATGAAGCGGTAAAGGGACATGAGGCAGAGAAGGAAGGGGGAGAACGGTGCAGACTCTGCTTTGAGCTCCGTCTTTTAGAGGCGGCCAGGGCAGCAAGGGAAGGCGGTTTCGATTTTTTTACCACGACTTTATCCATCAGCCCTCTTAAAAATGCGGCCTGGCTCAATGAGATCGGCAGCCGGATCGGGGAGGAGCAGGGGGTCTGCTGGCTTTTTTCTGACTTTAAAAAGCGCAATGGCTACAGGCGCTCTGTGGAGCTTTCCGGGCAGTATGACCTTTACCGTCAGAACTACTGCGGCTGTATTTTTTCGAAAAGGGATTCTCTCCCCCAAATGTGAAAAAAGTGTCATGAATTTCCCGATTAACTTGACATAGACTGGCAGATGTAATAAAATTATTTCCATAAGGACATGCTGTTTCGTGCTTGTCCCCAGAGTATAAAATAGTGAATAAGGAGAGTTGTATCATGATTAGTAAAACATTAAAGGTTATTAATCCATCCGGCCTGCACTTAAGACCGGCAGGTGTTTTGTCTCAGACAGCTATGAAGTTCAAGAGTGACATTACCATTGAGTGCGGCGGCAAGAAGATCGTTGCAAAGAGCGTTCTGAATGTGATGGCAGCCGGCATCAAGTCCGGTACAGAGATCACACTGATCTGTGACGGTGAGGATGAAGCAGAAGCTATGCAGACTCTGACCGAGGCAATCGAGAGCGGATTAGGCGAGATGTAATTTTATACAAAGAGGAAGGGATGCGCTGCGGGGTGCATCCCTTTTTGCGTTCAGGTACTTTCGCGCTCCACAAGGGAGGCAGTGAAAACCAGGTGCTGTGGTGAGGGACGGTGATCCCTGGGCGATTCAATATCTTCGATGGTCATCCTGGCGGCTTTGACGCCTATTTCGTATGCAGGAAGCTCCAAGATACAGTCATAGCTGTATTCAAGGCTAGTGATTTTTAATATTTCCGTCAAAACGCTTAATCCTTTCTTACATCCATTGAGCCCGGGAGTCGGATGTGGTATGGTTAAAATACCAACAGGAGAGGAGGAAGTATTATGAAACGAAGCTATTTGTTTGGGGCAGTCCTTGGGGCTGCGCTGGTGCTGGCGGGCTGCGGAGGAGGCTCTGAAAGCGCAGGCTCTTATGTGGTGGCAGAAACCACTGCCGCGCAGCCTGAGGTGATGGAGAGTGTGGCATTGGACACTGCCGGAGTAATTGAGGGGGAGACAGGAGAGCTGGCTCCTGCTGAGGAGGTCACCTCTCCTTCCTCTGCCAGGAAGCTGGTCCGCACTGTATCCCTGGATATGGAAGCTGATGACTTTGATTCCTTTCTTGCAGAGGTGAATAACCTGATCCGGGATGTGGGAGGCTATATTGAGCAGTCGGATATATGGGGAGAGCCAAGGAGTGCTTCTATGACAGCCAGGATTCCCAGCAGCCGGCTGGATTCCTTCCTGGGAGAGCTGGAGGGCCGGGGAAATATTACCAGACGGTCGGAGACCACCGAGGATGTGACCCTTCAGTATACGGATCTGGAAAGCAGGAAAAAGACTCTGGAGGTAGAGCAGGACCGGATCTGGGCCCTTCTTGAAAAGGCAGACAGTCTGGATGCGGTGATCGCCCTGGAGCAGCGCCTTTCTGAGATCCGCTACAGCCTGGAGTCCATGGAATCCCAGTTAAGGCTCTACGACAACCAGGTTGAATACAGTACGGTCAATCTGAACCTGTCTGAGGTAAAAGACTTTACTCTGTCAGACTCCGCCGGTCCTTCCGAGCGGATGAAGGATGGCTTTAAGGGGAATCTGCAGGCAGTGAAAAATGGGATCACTGATTTCTTTGTTGGTCTCATTGCCACACTGCCGCTGTGGATCCTTCCGGCTGTAATCATCGGCCTTTCTCTGTGGTTTGTGATGCGGCGCAGGAAGGGAAGGTTTATGGAAATCGAGGAGAAGGAGGACGCTGAGGAGAAGAATAAGTAGGAGAGTCCCAGGCGCTCCAGGCCGGATGAATAAAGGCCTGGGGCGCCTTTATGTTCTGGTTCAAAAACATAAATGAAAGTATTTACAAACTCTTGGGATTGTAGTATCATTTCACCATAAAAATCCACGTTTGATAAAGAAAGGACATACTCTGCCTATGAATCAGCTTCTCCTTCTTGTTGGTACTGTTCTCCTGATCTGTATTCTCACCAGCCGGCTTACTGAAAAGCTGGGAGTCCCCTCTCTTCTGGCCTTTATCGCCCTTGGCATGTGCTTTGGGGTGGATGGTATCTTTAAGATACCCTTTGACGATTACGGTGTTTCTGAAACCATCTGTTCTGTCAGCCTGATCTTCATTATGTTTTACGGCGGCTTTGGCACCAATATAAAGGAAGCCAGGCCTGTGATCACACGATCCATCCTTTTGTCTACCCTGGGGGTTGTCCTTACAGCGGGACTGACCGGCCTTTTTGTCTATGGAGTCCTGAAGCTTCCTATTCTGGAAAGCCTTCTGATCGGCTCTGTGATCGCTTCTACGGATGCGGCTTCTGTGTTCAACATCCTGCGTTCCAAAAATCTGAACCTGAAAGACGGCACCGCCTCCCTTCTGGAAATGGAATCCGGCTCCAATGACCCTATTTCCTATATGATGACAGTGGTTCTTACGGCTATGCTTACAGGGCAGGAGATTTCGGTTCCTGTTATGCTGTTTCAGCAGCTTTTCTTCGGACTGGCCTGGGGCCTGGTGATGGGAAAAGGGGTGGTGTGGATCCTGAACCGTATCCAGGTAGATATTACCCAGGGAAAGACCATTGTCGTTTTTGCGGCAGCCATTCTGGCTTACACCCTTCCGGCCATGATGGGAGGCAATGGCTATCTGAGCGTATACCTCTGCGGCATCCTGATGGGAAATTCCTACATACCTGAAAAACGGGATCTGGTAAAGTTTTTTGACGTATTGACAGGCGTGGCCCAGATGATGATCTTTTTCCTGCTGGGACTGCTTGTGACGCCTTCCCAGCTGCCGGCTGTGCTGCTTCCTTCTGTCCTCATTATGGTGTTTATGACCTTTATCGGCCGTCCGGCGGCTGTGGCGGCAATTTTGGGATTTTTTAAGGCATCGCCGGGCCAGATCGGGATCGTGTCCTGGTCTGGGCTCAGGGGTGTTGCCTCCATTGTATTTGCTATTTACGCCGTTCTCAATCAGGTGCCTATGAAATATAACCTGTTTAACCTGGTGTTCTGTATTGTCCTTTTATCTATCTCTACACAGGGAACCCTTCTTCCCTGGGCCTCCCGCAGGTTTGGGATGATCGATGAGAATACGGATGTCCGCAGAACCTTCAATGACTATCAGGACGAGAGCGACATCAGCTTTGTCAAGCTGAGGATCAGCAGGGAGCATCCCTTTGCGTTTTCCTGCTTAAAGGACATCACCCTGCCGCCTGGGCTTTTAGTGGTATTGATCCTCCGTGATCACAAGACCATCGTTCCAAACGGCATGACGGAGCTTTTGCCGGATGATATTCTGGTAGCTGCCGCCCAGGAATTTGAGGACCGGAAGAATCTGACCCTGACTGAGGTAACAGCCGACAAAAACCACAAATGGACCGGCCGCTCCCTGACCGAGGTTACAGTGCCTAAGGGAACCCTTATTGTTATGATCGAACGAAATGGGGATACCATCATTCCGGGAGGCGATACGGTGATCCGGGAGGGTGATGTGATGGTGGTGGCAAAGATTGGGGATATGTGATTTCCGGAATGCTTTGCTGCCGGAGGGCTGGATGCGCCTGCTAAAAAGCGCGTCCGGCCTTGGGATATAAAGGAATATAAATGATATTCCCAATCCGGGAATCTTTCACACCTGTTTACAGCATATTTTCGGTATGTTAAAATATAACAGAGAGAAAGAAACGCTGTACCTGTACATAAAAGGGCATAAGGACGAGATCAGCTGCATGGACGAAGCTGAGATAACGGCAGCCTTTGTCCTTCTGGGGGGAGCAGAAGCGTCTGGTACAGGTCTTTAAACTGACAGAGGAGGCGGCTGGGAAATCCGTATCACTGTACTGGCAGCAGGGCCCTGCCTGAGAAAATACCCCCTCCGCGCTTCCCTTTAACAGAAAACACAGAGGGGGTATTAGTATACTTTATACAGTCTGCCCCTTTGCAACGTATACCGGGAAGGTATCGGTACCTTTAAGCACCTTGCCCTGGGTTACGGTTACGTTCTTATCGGTGATGATGTATTCCATATCAGCATCGGCTTCAACAACGGTGCCCTGCATCAGGACACTGTTTCTTACCTTTGCGCCCTTGGCGATCTTCACGCCGCGGAACAGGATGCTGTTTTCTACTTCGCCCTCAATGACGCAGCCGTCGGCAGCCATGATGTTGCTTGCCTTCGCGCCTGCGATGTACCGGGTTGGGTTGTCATCGCGGATCTTGGTATAAACAGGATTGCCGGAGAACAGGGCATCTACGTTGGCATCGTCCAGCATCTTCATGTTTTCATCAAAATAGCTCTTCATATCGCCGATATTGGCAACATAGCCGTCAAACTTGAAGGCCTGGACATTCAGCTTGTCAAGGCGGGGAGCCAGGATGTCCCGCTCAAAGTATACATAGCCGCGGGCATAGGCGGAGCTGATCTGCTCGATCAGGAACTCACGCTCCATAATGTAGATATTCATAGAGAAGTTCTGAACGCCCTCCTCCTTGGCATTGATCCACATCTTGGTCACACGGCCGTCCTCGATATCCAGGGTATAGTACATATCTCTGGACTCGATGGGAGCAGCCAGGGCGCAGGCTGGAAGAGGCTCTGCCTTATAGGCAACCGTTACATCGGCGCCGCTTTCCATATGAGCCTGGATCAGGGCCTTGAAATCAAAATTAACGGCAATATTGGTATCGGCCAGTACAACATAGCGCTCCTTCTGGTGCCTCAGGAAATCCAGGATATTTGACAGTGCCTCAACCCGTCCGTTATAAAGCTTAACATCCTTCTCTGCAAAGGGAGGAAGGATGTTAAGGCCGCCGTTTTTGCGGACCAGATCCCACTCACGTCCGGAGCCCAGATGATCCATAAGAGAATGGTAATTCTGACGGACGATGATGGAAATATTGCTGATACCGCAGTTTACCATACTGGATAAGATAAAGTCTACCATGCGGTAACGGCTGGCAAAAGGAATGGAAGCCATCAGGCGCTCGCTGACCAGATCTGGTACCAGTGTGTCATAACTGTTTGGGAAAATGATGCCCAGTGCATCTGCGTTGGAGTTTACCATTGCTCTTCACCATCCTTTACATTATCATTGACCATGGCATTGGGGCCTACCTTGGCGCCGTCTCCGATGCAGATACCGGATCCGATGGTGGCTACGCCCTTTTTATCGCCAGAAGGCATGGCGCCTACTACCGCGTTTTCGCCGATCACTACATTTTCGGCAACGATACAGTGCTCAACAACAGCGCCGGCCTTTATGATGGTGCCGCCCATAACCACAGCGTCTTCTACTCTTGCCCCGGCCTCGACCTGGACGCCTGAGAACAGGACGGAGTGCTTTACATTGCCCCTGACACGGCAGCCGTCTGTAATCATGGAGTTTTCAATTACAGCCTCAGGGCTGATCTTATGGCCGGTCATACCACTGTTGCGGCTGTAGATCTTCCAGTTTTCATCAAACAGGTTGATGCCGCTGTGCTCCGGATCCAGAACCTCCATATTAGCTTCCCACAGAGAGGAGATGGTTCCTACGTCCTTCCAATAGCCGTCAAAGTGATAGGCGTACATATTGCGTCCGTCGCGGAGGAGATTGGGGATGATGTTGTTGCCAAAGTCATTTTCAGAATCAGGATCCTCCTCGTCCTCAATCAGGTATTTTCTTAAAATATCCCAGTTGAAAATATAGATGCCCATAGAAGCTAAGTTGGACTTGGGATTCTTAGGCTTCTCCTGGAATTCGGTAATCTTGTCATTCTCGTCGGCAACCATCAGGCCGAAGCGGGATGCCTCCTCCCACGGAACTTCCATAACGGCAACGCTGAATTCAGCGCCCTTTTCCTTATGGAAGCGGAGAAAATCGCTGTAGTCCTGCTTGCAGATCTGGTCGCCGGACAGAATGATTACATACTGCGGATTGTACCTCTCGATGAAAGAAATGTTCTGATAGATGGCGTTGGCTGTTCCCTTATACCAGTCAGAGCCTGATGCCTTCTGATAAGGCGGAAGTACATGAACGCCGCCGTGGAGACGGTCTAAGTCCCAGGGCTGTCCGTTGCCGATGTACTCGTTCAGTACCAGAGGCTGGTACTGGGTAAGGATACCTACAGTATCAATACCGGAATTGATGCAGTTTGATAACGGGAAATCGATGATACGGTATTTTCCGCCAAAAGGAACTGCAGGTTTTGCCAGCTTCTGGGTCAGTGCGTATAAGCGGGAGCCCTGTCCGCCGGCAAGAAGCATTGCAATCATTTCTTTTGCCATTTTAAATCCCCCTGTATTCTTGCTAATAGTCAGATTGTACCATATAATCACAAAATAAGACAGATATTTTATGCATAAGATTTGATTTTTTTTTCGTACATTTTTACTCGTATGTAAATATGCTGTAAAAATATTGAAAAAAATGTATACATCATACAAAAAGCAGTTAATTTGTATGAATTGACGTTTCACAGAAGAAACGGTATAATGAAGAAAGGATTGGGAAGAAAATGACAGGAGATAACAGATGATCGCATTAAAAGCCGAGGATGTAAAGGCCTTTACTTCCAAGCTGTTTGTAAAAGAGGATTTCGACCAGTTTCTGGTAAAAGAGGTTCAGATCGTTACCTACAACAGCTTTGTGATTGACGGACATATCAGGCATGGGTATTTTACAGATGAGGAACGGGAGGAAAAGAAGCTGGGGGAATTTTCACCCTGGAGCCTGCTCCGTCCTGTCTGTTTTTCTTTGATTAAAGGGAAAAAGCTGCCCGAAAGCTTTCAGATTGTGCTCCAGCTTCCGGAGAGGAATGTGGAACGGTTTGCCGCTTCCGCCGGCGCGGGGATAGACAGCAGCCAGATTAAGGGGTTGTATCTGAATATCCGCTATGAAGACGGAGCATTATATTGTGTAACGGGAACATCGCTTGCCTTTTTTACTATGGATAAGACACTGGAAAATGAATGGGACAGTGCGGTAAGGAAATTTATGCTGGCCCATCAGCTTCCGTGTACAGAGAGCTGACCTCGATGAAGGGAGGGATTTATATATGGAACAGACAATATTAACTTCCAGGACAGAGGCTCTTTTGGAACTGGCCAGAACGCAGGGAGACCGGCTTGAGATGACTCAGGTGCTGGACGCCTTTGCGAAGGATACCATTACGCCGGAGGAGATGGAGGAGGTATACAGGAGGCTGGAAAAGAAGGGCGTCCGCATTAATGGAGAGGACGGAACAGAGGAGCTGCCTGAGGACGGTGAGGAGCTGTTTTTAGATGAGATGGAGGAGCCCCTGCCGGATTTTAAGGGAGCCAGGTTTGTCCATGAGAACCGGGACTGGGACCCTTCCGATGAGGAGTCCGGCGGCTTTTTGGCTTCTGATGAGGAGGAACAGGAGGACTACAGCAGAGAGCAGATTCTGGAGGGAGTGTCCAGTACAGATCCCATCCGGGAGTATTTAAAGGAGATCGGTACCATTCCCCTTCTGACGCCGGAGGAGGAGCAGGAGCTTGCAAGGCGCAAGTCAGAAGGGGATACAGAAGCCGGGAAGCAGCTGGTGGAGGCCAACCTGCGTCTGGTGGTGAGCATTGCAAAGCGCTATACAGGCCGGGGCATGAGCTTTCTGGATCTGGTCCAGGAGGGGAATATCGGTCTTATGAAGGCGGTGGAGAAATTTGACCATACAAAGGGCTACCGCCTCAGTACCTACGCTACCTGGTGGGTGAAGCAGTCCATCACCCGTTCTCTGGCAGACCAGTCAAGAACTATCCGTCTGCCGGTCCATATGGTGGAATCGGTCAATAAGATCCGCCGCGCCCAGCGCGCCCTGTCCGTATCCCTTGGACGGGAGCCTACCAATGGGGAGGTGGCGGCGGAGGTAAATATGTCGGAAAAGCGTGTGGCGGAGCTGATCCAGGCTTCCGGAGATACGGTTTCCCTGGAGACGCCGGTGGGAGATGAGGACGGCTCTAACCTGGGGGATTTTGTGGCAGATGACGGAAACGCCTCCACAGAGGAGAAGGCGGAAAGCGTATTCCTCCGGGAGGAGATTGATGCCATGCTCCAGGGACTGAGTCCCAGGGAGAGGGAGGTCATTACCCTCCGGTTCGGCCTTGAAACAGGCCATCCCATGACCCTTGAGGAGGTAGGAAAACGGTTCAGAGTCACAAGAGAGCGGATCCGCCAGATCGAGACCGCTGCCTTAAGGAAGCTGAGAAATCCATCCAGAAGCAGAAAGATACGCGATTTTCTGCCATAAGACTTTTTGTTAGCACTCATTTTGCATGAGTGCTAATTTTGTATTGACATTTGAGTCTTTAGGTACTAAAATGTAGGTTGTGAAATGAAATATGCTGGAACAGCGATTCAAATCGAAAGAAGAAAGAGGCGTATAACATATGGCAAAAAAAGGCAGTTTATCAATTACAAGCGAGAACATTTTCCCGGTGATCAAAAAGTGGCTGTATTCGGACCATGATATTTTCTACAGAGAGCTGGTAAGCAATGGCTGCGACGCCATCACAAAGCTTAAAAAGCTGGAGCTGATGGGCGAGTATGAGAAGCCGGAGGATGTGGAGTACAAGATCCAGGTAAGTGTGAATTCCAACGACAAGACAATTAAGATCACAGATAACGGACTTGGTATGACGGAAGAGGAGATGGATAAGTACATCAATCAGATTGCCTTTTCCGGCGTTCAGGATTTTATGGAGAAATATAAGGACAAGGCCAATGAGGATCAGATCATCGGACATTTCGGTCTGGGCTTTTATTCCGCTTTTATGGTAGCGGACAAGGTGGCCATCGATACTTTATCCTATCAGAAGGGAGCGGCTCCGGTCCACTGGGAGTCTGAGGGCGGCATCGAATTTGAGATGGAGCAGGGAAACAAGGCCCAGACCGGTACCACCATTACCCTGTACCTCAACGAGGACAGCACAGAGTTCTGCAACGAGTACCGGGCGAGAGAGGTGCTGGAGAAATACTGTGCCTTCATGCCTGTCAGCATTTTCCTGGAAAATGAAACAGCAGAGCCTCAGTATGAGACCATTGAAAAGGACGAGCTGACAGAGAAGGATACAGTGGTTGAAACAGTGATCGAGCCTGCAAAGACAGAGGAAAAGGAGCTTGAGGACGGCACCAAAGAGGTTGTGGAGATCGAACCATCCAGAGAGCGCTATAAGATCAACAAGCGTCCGGTGGCTCTTAACGATACCAACCCTCTTTGGAACAAGCATCCAAATGAGTGCACCGAGGAGGAGTACAAGGACTTCTACCGCAAGGTATTCAGGGATTACAAGGAGCCTCTGTTCTGGATCCACTTAAATATGGATTATCCATTTAACTTAAAGGGTATTCTGTACTTCCCAAAGATCAATATGGAGTATGACAGCTTAGAGGGAACCATCAAGCTGTACAACAGCCAGGTATTTATTGCTGACAACATTAAGGAAGTCATTCCTGAGTTCCTGATGCTCTTAAAGGGCGTGATCGACTGTCCGGATCTTCCTCTGAACGTATCCAGAAGTGCCCTGCAGAATGATGGCTTTGTGAAGAAAATCTCAGATTACATCACAAAGAAGGTGGCAGATAAGCTGTCTGGCATGTGCAAGACTGACCGGGAGAATTATGAGAAATACTGGGATGATATTGCACCCTTTATCAAGTTCGGCTATATCAAGGATGAGAAGTTCTCCGAGAAGATGGGTGACTACATCCTGTATAAGAATCTGGATGGCAGGTACCTGACCCTTCAGGACTGCCTGGATGAGAATAAGGAAAAGCATGAGAATACCATTTTCTATGTGACCAATGAGAAGGAGCAGAGCCAGTATATCAATATGTTCCGGGAGGAGGGCATCGACGCGGTGATCATGCCTGCGGCCATTGACAGCCCCTTTATCAGTCATGTGGAGCAGAAGAAAGAGGGAGTTAAGTTCCTGCGCATCGATACCGACTTAAACGCAGCCTTTAAGGAGGAGGTAAAAGAGGATGATGAGGAGTTTAAAAAGACCTCTGAGGAACTGACTGAGGTATTTAAGAAAGCTCTTGGAAATGATAAGCTGGATATTAAGGTTGAGAAGATGAAAAATGCCTCTGTTGCTTCTATGATTACCGTATCCGAGGAGTCAAGGCGGATGCAGGATATGATGAAGATGTACAATATGGGCGGCATGGATATGGGTATGTTCGGCGGTATGGGAGAGACCTTGGTGCTGAATGCCAACCATCCTCTGGTACAGTATGTGCTTGAGCATAAGGAAGGGGAGAACACAGGCAAGATCTGTGAACAGCTTTATGATCTGGCCAGTTTAAGCCACGGAGCGCTTTCACCGGAGCGGATGACAAAGTTTGTCAGCCGCAGCAATGAGATCATGCTTTTAATGGCAGAAAAATAAAAGTAAGACAGGACGGGGCAGTGCCGTAAGCCGGCGCTGCCCTTTTTTAAATTCTGAAAGACAAAATCTCCTTGCAGTCAGAATATGGTTGTTATATAGTAGGGTTAAAGAAAGGAAAAGGAGGAGCTGCAGTATGAAATTCAGAAAATGGTTTAAGGGGATCGCTGCCTTGACTGCCGCCGCCATGGTAATGGTAAGCGGGGGGATCTGCGCCTGGGCAGAGCCTAAGGGGCTCAGCGTGGTGGAAGGGAGTACCATTAAAAGCCGGACAGGAGGTTTTCAGGCTGTTTTTCCTGAGGGGTATCCGGTAGAGCGGGGCCTGAGGGGAAATTTACAAGTATCAGCTGAGGAAGGAGAAGGGCAGTCTGCCTGGGATTTTTCCATTTCTCTGGGGGATATAGAGGAAGGCCAGTACATGGAGGCTGCCGGTCTGATGATCACCGGAGTGGACGGATCTTTTTCTCTTGAGCAGGAGATGAACAGGCTCTTTTCTATGGATGGGGTGGATCCTGCTTATATGACAGCAGATGTGCGCTCCATCGCGGGACAGAACTGGAGCCATATATTTGTTAATTATGGAAAGGCCATGGCAGATTACATGAGGATGATCCTGCTGGCTGCTGAGATTCCTGTTGACGCAGAGGATGAACAGCTGCTGGCTGAGATGGAAGGCAGTATGATGGCTGATGCGTATATGATCCAGAGAGGGGATCAGGTCTATATACTGCTTCAGTCCTATTCTGCCAATATGGCCCCTCATGCCGCTCAGGTTATTGCCTGCCTGCAGCCTTATACAGGGCAGGAAGGCTGGGTTTACAGCGATGAGGCTGGCTGGCAGTATATGCAGGAGAACGGACAGCTTCTGGCTGACAGCTGGGTAAGGGATGAGGACGGTCTGACCTACCGCCTGGACGGCTTCGGAAGGATTCAGTATGATGCCTGGATCCAGGAGAATGGAAGATGGAAATATGTAGACAGTCTGGGCCATATGATCACAGCGGTTACAAAAACCCTGGACGGGGTGCGGTATACCTTTGATGACCAGGGCTATATGAAGGAGGGTTCAGAGACAGCGGCTATCCCCTTTGAGCTGGGCCGGATCGAGGGAAAAACCTATAAAAATGACTGGGCTGATATCCAGTTTACTTTCCCGGAGGCGGCCGAGCTGATGCTGGGAGACGGAACTCCCTATACCTATACTCTGACGGGAGGAGAGCACGTAGATCCGGAGGATCCGGAGCTGAGCTACCGGGTGACCTTTGATATTGCAGATGCGGATATGGAGCTTGACCGGTATCTGGATATGCTGAAGAATGAGGGTGAATGGACGGATTACCAGGTGGATTACGCAGGCGTAATGGAACTGGGCGGCTACGAATACCGGGTATGCAAAACCTCCTATCTGTTCAGCGACGGCACCGCCCACCACTGGGATTCTTATGTGCGCCAGGTAGATGATAAGATTATTGACCTTACTATTAATTATTATGACGAGCTGAAAACCCAGGCAGACAGCGTGATCGCCAGTGTTTCGCGGACAGGAGCTCAGTAGAAGTCATATACATATTGCATTTTCACGGGCATACTGCTATAATAAGTAGTAATTGATACTATGTGTTAAAACACAGGTATGACTACAAACCGGAGGATGTTGTTATGACCTATAAAATCATTGGAGACAGTTGTCTGGATCTGCCTGCCTATTTAAAGGAGGACCCCAGGTTCCAGATGATCCCTCTTACCCTGCAGGTAGGGGATCATCTGGTAGTAGACGATGCCTCTTTTCAGCAGAAGGCATTTATTGAGCTGGTAAAGGCCAGCCCGGAGTGCCCAAAGACGGCCTGCCCTTCTCCTGAGATGTTTCGGAAGGCCTATGAGGAGGCAGACGCGGAGGCTGTTTTCGTTGTTACCTTGTCTAATCACTTAAGCGGCTGCTACAATTCTGCTGTTCTTGCAAAGAAGCTCTATGAGGAGGAGCTGGCTGAGACCGGGAAGGAAAACGGGAAGAAGATCCTGGTTTTGGATTCCCTCTCTGCTTCCTCCGGAGAGCTGAATATCGCTCTTTATATCCAGAGCCTTTGCGAGGCGGGACTGAGCTTTGAGGAGGTTTCAGAGCGGGCTCTGGCCTACAGGGATAACCTTGGAATCTACTTTGTGCTGGAATCTCTGGATACCCTTCGAAAGAACGGACGGCTTTCGGGGCTTCAGGCATTTTTTGCTACCGCCCTTAATATCAAGCCTGTGATGGGAGCGGATAAGGGTGTGATTATTAAGCTGGATCAGGCCAGAGGCATTAATAAGGCTCTTCAGCGCATGTGCGACATTGCAGTAAAGGAGGCGGGAGACACCACCGGCCGCCGCGCCGTGATCTGCCATGTAAACAACCCGGCCCGGGCGGAGTATATGAAGGCGGAGCTTGAAAAAAGGGGAAGCTTTAAGGAGATACTGATTACAGAGGCAGCCGGCGTAGCGACTGTTTACGCAAATGACGGCGGCATCATTCTGTCGCTGTAGCTTATATATGGCTATATTTTACATCGAAAGGACATACATGAGAAAAAGCAGAACATGGATCCTGGCAGCGGCAGCCTTTATGGGGCTGCTGCTGGCAGTTATAGCAGGTCTTGGATGGTTTCTCACCTCCGGTACGAGGGAAGAAAAGGAGATCCGGACGGAGGAAGCCCTGTCAGCTGAGAGCGGGGCCGTTGAGACAGAAGCGGAGGTGCTTGAGATCGGGCAGCCGGAGGAGACAGAAGGGTTTGATACAGGCGGCGGGGAGCCGGAGGAGGCAGGCACAGAGGATCCATCAGGCGTCCGCCTGGTATTTGCCGGAGATGTATTGTTATCCGACCATGTGCTGGCGGCCTATGAGCGGGGCGGAGGCATCCGCGGTGTGGTGGATCAGGGCTTTCAGAATGTGATCGACGGAAGCGACCTGTTTATTGTCAATGAGGAATTTCCCTTCAGCAGCCGGGGAACCGCGGCGGCGGACAAGCAGTTTACCTTCCGCCTCCCTCCTGAGAAGGTATCCATTTTTAAGGAAATGGGCATTGATCTTGTAACCCTGGCCAATAACCACGCTCTGGATTTCGGTACAGACGCCCTTCTTGATACCTGCGCGGTACTGGATCAGGCAGGAATCCTGCGGATGGGAGCGGGGGCTGATCTGGACGAGGCAAAGCAGCCGGTTTACAGGGAGCTTGGGGGACTGCGGCTGGCATTTTTAGGCGCTTCCCGTGTGATCCCGGAGACTTCCTGGAACGCCTCCTCCTCAAAGCCGGGGATGCTTACTTCCTATGATCCGGCTCTTCTGCTGGAGGAGATCAAAAAGGCAAAGGCGGAGGCCGACTATGTGGTGGTCTATATCCACTGGGGGATCGAGCGGGATGAGCGTCCCCAGGAGTATCAGAGAACACTGGGGCAGCAGTACATCGACGCCGGGGCGGATCTGGTGATCGGAAGTCATCCCCATGTACTTCAGGGGATTGAATATTATAAGGGAAAGCCCATTGTATACAGCCTGGGAAATTTTGTCTTTGGAAGCAGTATCCCAAAGACCATGCTGCTGGAGGCCAGAATACGGGACGGTGAGACAGAGCTTGGCCTTGTGCCCGGCACCTCCTCGGCAGGCTATACCAGAATCCTTACAGAGGAAGGAGAAAAGGCGGCCTTTTACCAGTATATAACAGACATTTCCTATGGGGTGCGGGTGACAGAGGAGGGACTTGTGGTGCCGGAGCAGTAGAGCCTTCCCTGCCAGGTGTTCCGTTCTTTAAACCGTTTGTGAAGGCTGTTTAGCACATGGCGCTTGCTGCCGCTCCACAAGGGAGCAATGAGAAGGCTTTTTGGCCCATCTCCAGTGATCCGGTGGATCACCATCTCAGGAGGCAGCAGCTCGGTGCAGTCGATGACGCAGTCCAGATATTCTTCCATGGTGAAAACAGGAAAGGGATGGTCCCGGTAATATTCTGCCAGGTCTGTCCCTTTTAAGATATGAAGGAGCTGGAGCTTGATGCCGTCTACGGGTCTGGCGGCCAGCCAGGAGATGGTTTCAAGGATCTGCGCTCTCGTCTCTCCTGGCAGCCCCAGGATCACATGGACGATGACCGTAAGGCCTGCTTCCTTAAGCCGCATCAGGGCCTCCTCAAAGACAGAAAGGTCATAGCCCCGCCGGATCAGCCTGGCAGTCTCCGGGTGGATGGTCTGGAGCCCCAGCTCCACCCATACCGGCTTTTTCTCATTGCATCGGGACAGAAGGCGGATCACTTCCTCTCCCAGACAGTCGGGGCGGGTGGCGATGGAGAGAAGGGCTGTGTCCGGATGGGAGATGGCTTCCCCATACAGGGTTTCCAGATAAGAAAGAGGGGCGTAGGTGTTGGTAAAGGACTGAAAATAGGCGATATAATTGCCGCCCTCTAAGGCAGGCTCCGGCAGCTTCCGGCTCACCAGCGTCCTAGCCTCCTCTATGGCGGCGGCAACTCCATTTTTACAGGAAATGGCAAAATCTCCGGAGCCTCCTTCGCTGCAGAAAATACAGCCCCGGTTTCCAAGGGTGCCGTCACGGTTGGGGCAGGTCATTCCTCCGTCCAGGGACAGCTTATATAATTTGCGGCCGAACTGGCGGCGCAGCTCGTAGTCAAGAGAGTGATAGGGTTTGTGGTTCCATTCCATCATGGAGTCTCCTTTCTGTCTGCTGAGAGGATTATAGCAGGAAAAACCTGAAAAAGAAATAAAAATATCATAAGAGCGGAAAATAATGTATTGTGGCCGGGGAGTCCTTTGTGCTAAACTGAGTATAATGAAATGAAACAAAAAGGAGAGGGAACTATGAATGTAAAGGATATGATCCAGCTTCTGGAGAAGGGAGCGGCAGACAGCCTGTTCGCTGAACTGTACGGAGAGGGGGCAGTGAAGGAAAATACAGCCCGTTATACGGACCTGCTTAGAGGCTATGAGAAAACCTTTGGCACAGCAGAGGAGGTAAAGCTGTTTTCATCACCAGGACGTACAGAGATCAGCGGCAATCACACCGACCACAACCACGGAAAGGTGCTGGCAGGAAGCATCAACCTGGACTGTGTAGGCGTGGCCGCGAAAAATGCTTCTGACCTAGTACATATTGTCAGCGAGACCTACAATCAGGACTTTGTCATCGACTTAAAGCAGCTGGAGCCAAGCCCTAAGAAGGCAGGCACTGTGGATCTGGTAAAGGGCCTTTTAAAGGGCTTTTTAGAGGCTGGCTATACGGTAGGGGGATTTAATGCGTATATTACCAGCAATGTAATAAGCGCTGCCGGTGTCAGCTCCTCTGCTTCCTTTGAGATGCTTCTCTGCTCCATGCTGAATACATTTTTCAATGAAGGCCGTATGAATAAGGTAGCCTATGCCCACATCGGAAAATATTCTGAAAATGTATATTGGGACAAGGCCTCAGGGCTTCTGGATCAGATGGCCTGCGCCGTAGGCGGACTGATCACTATCGATTTTGTGGATCCGGCTGCTCCGGTGGTGGAAAAGATTGATTTTGATTTTGGCTCCCAGGATCACAGCCTGATCATTGTACAGACTGGAAAGGGACACGCGGATTTAAGTGCTGATTATTCCTCCGTTCCCAATGAGATGAAAAAGGCAGCAGAATTTTTCGGCAAGGAGGTTCTGGCCCAGGTAGAGGAGGAGGAGCTGCTTCGCCGTCTGCCGGAGGTACGGGCTTTTGCAGGGGACCGCTCTGTACTTCGTGCCCTTCATTTCTTTGAGGAAAACAAGAGAGTGGACGCGGAAGTCCAGGCACTTAAGGAGGGACGCTTTGAGGACTTCCTTTCCAATATAACCGCTTCCGGCAATTCCTCCTGGAAATGGCTTCAGAACTGCTACACCAGCAGCAGCGTGCAGGAGCAGGGGATTACCATTGCCCTGGCTGTTACGGAGCTGTTTATCGCCAGAAAGCAGAGGGGTGCCTGCCGGGTACACGGCGGCGGCTTTGCCGGCGTGATCATGGCCATGCTGCCAAATGACATAACAGACGAATATATTGCCTGTATTGAGGCCGCTATGGGTGAGGGAAGCGCCTACCGCATGAGCATCCGTCCCTATGGAGCTATCTGTGTGAACGAGCTTCTGTAAGAAAAACGCACCAGCCGGGAGAACCGGTCTGGTGCGTTTTTATCTGCTTATTTGCCTCTGTGATAAGAATCCAGAAGCTGGTTTTTCATATGCCACAGCTCATTGGACAAATCCACATGGACGGTGTGGGGGTTCATAAGACGTCTGGACTCATCCCACAGGGTGTCAAGCTCCTTTTTGCAGTATTCCCGGATGTCCATGACTTTTGGGGACTGATAGACGCATTTCCCTTCTTTAAAAACAGGGACCAGCAGCTCTCTTAAGGTGTAGGTGCCGGGAGCCAGCAGGGTTTTCTTCCAGGTCTCGATGGGGTCGAAAAGGAGAAGAGAGTTGTTGGTATCATATTTTTCATCTACCAGACAGATCAGGTCGGCGATGATCTTGCCGGTCTCCTTATCGTAAATACGCTGGATGGTCTTATTGCCTGGATTGGTGATCTTTTCTGCGTTTTCAGACAGCTTGATCTTAGGGATAAACTGGCCGGCAGCCTTGTCCATAATGGCAGCAAGCTTGTACACGCCGCCAAAGGAAGGGCAGTCCTTGGAGGTGATCAGGTTGGTGCCTACGCCCCAGGAATTGATGGCGGCGCCCTGCATTTTAAGGCTGTCGATGAGATATTCGTCCAGGTCATTGGATGCGGAAATCACAGCGTCGGTAAAGCCTGCCGCATCCAGCATTTTTTTCGCCTTTTTTGAAAGGTAAGCCAGGTCGCCGCTGTCTAAGCGGATGCCGTAGAAGGTAAGGGGGATCCCTGCTTCTCTCATCTCGGTAAATACCTTGATGGCGTTTGGAATACCGGAGTTTAAGGTGTCGTAGGTGTCTACCAGCAGGATGCAGGCAGAGGGGTAGAGCTTTGCGTAGGTGCGGAAGGCGGTAAGCTCGTCGGGGAAGCTCATGATCCAGCTGTGGGCGTGGGTGCCCTTGACCGGAACGTCAAAGAGCTTGCCGCAGAGCACGTTTGAGGTGCCGATACAGCCAGCAATCATGGCGGCTCTTGCGCCGTAGGTGCCTGCGTCCGGCCCCTGGGCCCGTCTTAAGCCAAACTCCATCACCCCGTCTCCCCTGGCAGCCTGAACGATGCGGCCGGCCTTGGTGGCCATAAGGCTCTGGTGGTTGATCAGGTTCAGCAGGGCAGTCTCGATCAGCTGGGCCTGCATAATGGGAGCGATGACCTTTACAAGCGGCTCCCTTGGAAAGACTACGGTTCCCTCGGGGATGGCGTAGATGTCTCCGGTAAAGGAAAAGTCCTTCAGATATTCCAGGAAATCCTCATCAAACAGGCTGAGGCTCCGCAGATACTCAATATCCTCCGGGCTGAAGCGGAGATTTTCAATGTATGCGATCACCTGAGCAAGGCCCGCGCAGATGGCAAAGCCGTTTCCGTGGGGGTTATTCCGGTAGAACATATCGAAAATAACGGTTTCGTTTGCATTTTTTTCCTTAAAATAGCCCTGCATCATCGTCAGCTCATACAGGTCTGTCAGTAAGGTGAGATTTCTGTTATCCATGATCGATCCTCCCTGGGGCGCTTCCTGCGCGTTTTACAGTAGTATAGCACAGATTTTACAAAACACAAGTATAATGATAAAAAATTAACAAACTTTACAGAAAAAGAGACATGGAAGAAAATGGAGCTTAAGAGAATGGTTGACATTTCAGGTTTCTCTCATTATAATAAAGTAGTCTGATAAAGAAATGCGGTGAAGGAGACAGTACCCCGTTCCAAACGCCAAAGAGAGCCGGTGATGGTGAGAATCCGGTGCAATTAGGTGCGGTGGGAAGATCACTCCGGAGCAGCCCGCTGAAGATCCCCAGGGAGAAGTAGGCCGGGACGTTTTTCCAGCGTTAAGGGAACTCATATGTCAGTATGAAGTAACAGGTGGTATAACGAGGCTGTTGATGCGCGCAGAGCTTTCGTCCTTTTACGGGCGGAGGCTTTTTTTATATGATCCC
>URNT01000042.1 GCA_900549235.1 uncultured Clostridium sp.
TAAAACACCAGAATTCTTTGGTTTTTTAAGATTTTTGGTAGAAGAATCGCTATATGTAGAAAAGTGGTGCTGGAAACAATCCCAGCACCAACTTTGTCTACAGTCTGAAAAGTGCCTCCTGGAGGCGCTTTTATTGTGTCACAGTAAAAATGCTCCCTTCTTACTGTGCAGGGGGAGGGAAGGTCTTTAGATTAAAGTAATCCTATGCTTAGAGCAGGTCTGCAAACATTAGGCACATTATACCGAAGAAAAAGAATAGAGATTATCGAAGCAGAATGCATGCCGGATCACGTTCATATGTTAGTAAGAAAAACACCCAGATATTCCGTATGGGAAGTATGAAGAATAGAAAAGCAGGAAGGGGAAAATTCTGTCAATTTGTTTTGAAATATGATATACTGGACCTTGGTAAAGAAAGCATAATGCACAATTATTCTCAATTTTAGGGAAAATTCTGAAGGAAACAAAGGAGAAAAAGGATGGCATATACAAAGGGCAGAAATAGAATAGGAGCAAGGTGTCTGACCTCTCAGGAAATCAAACTGATTTTACCAACATACGGCCAGATTAAAAAACAGATTGAACAATTTCGGCAGGAAAAGCAGGACAATAGCCAGCCAGAGGATCAAAAAACAAATAATATTGGTATTATAGGAGTGAGGGGAGCAGGAAAAACCTCTGTTTTAAAAACAATCCGAACAGAATTGGAAAGCCAGCAGAATGAAAGGATACGAGAAGGGGGATGCCATGACATTATATTGCCAATCATTGTTCCCGAAAATATGTCAGAATCCAGCACTTTGATGGCAACGATTCTCGGTATGTTGAAAGAAACAGTGCATGAACGGGTAAAGCACTATAAAGAACAGGCGAAGAACCGGTTCTCAGATTGCATAGGAGAAAGTAAATTAGAAAAAGATTATAATGACGTTGTAAAGCAGTATTCTTATATACAAAAGGAGTACCGAGATATTCTTATTCAAGAATATACAACAGAAAATGATTATGTTAAAAGTTCAGCTAAGGTTTTTAGCTCTGATGTAGAATTCATAAAAAAATTCAATCAGTTAATTGATACTCTGTTAAATGGAGAAAATGAGGAGAATACAACAAAGAAAAACGCTCTTTTATTTCTTTTTATTGATGATATTGATCTGAGTACATACCGATGTGCAGATGTAGTACGCACCCTTCTTTCTTATACTTCTAATCAGAACATTGTTACGCTGCTTTCCGGTGATCTGTCTACTTTTGAGGAAGCTTTGACTTTGGATTTCCTAAGACAGGAAAAAGTATTGGATTTTAATGTAATAGATAAATCGATGCTGATTAGTGGAGAGGGATTAAATGCAGAGGCAAGAACTCTTTTGGAAAGTAAAAAGCAGCTGGCTTATGAATATCTGAAAAAAATCCTGCCTCCTGTTTACCGGCATAATATTAAGGAGTGGTCGATTGAAGAAAAAGGAAATTATGGTATGTTCGATTCAGATGAAGGCGGGCAGAATGGGGAAACACTTTCCGGCCTGCTCTCTGAGGCTTTAGAAGGGTGGATTGATCCGGCATTTTTTAGCTATGCCTGGCAGACAGATAATGGAGATATAAAAACAGAGGCAATGCCTTACACTTATCATCTATTTGACAATACATCTCGTGGACTGAATAACGTGTATAATATGTTAAAAGAAATAAAAGAAAAGCGAAAAGGGGAGCAGCTTTCTTTTATAGAAGAGAAAAAGCAGCTGTTGGACACGATTATATCTTCAAAGCAGCTTTATAATAAATACAGAGATAAAATACAAGGCGTAATGTTCCGTATGGATGAATCGGAAAAAACAGGAAAGGTATTTTTCGATAATGCTTATGCGATTATATACAAGGAGGAATCCAGGGAGGCGGATGGGAAGGCACAGAAAGATATAATAATATCATATGCTATAGAAGATCCAATTGCCCGTTTTTCTTTATTTATTTTTGTGGATTTTGCAGCGAGGATTCTTTATGAAAAGAATTACGAAACGATAAAAGAGGATGAGAATTATAAAAATCTGAAGAGAAAGGCAATGGGGGATTTGTTTCTCCACCCGGTGATTGCGGAAAAAGCCATGGGGGCGTTGGGGGATTTTACGAGAACTGTATTAGAGAAAGGAACAGAACCAGAAAAGATAATCGACATGACTATGCATAATATAAATGCAAGGTTTTTACTCGATGGAGATCTGGTCTTTAATATAGCATATTATAAAAATCTTACTTTGGACAGGATTTTTAAATTCTATCAGAATGCTGCGGGAACAGTGCCGGTAGAGTTGGAGCAGCACATGATTATTGCCTTTTGGCAGGCAATTACATCAATCTCAAGCTTGAAACAGGGGAAAAAGAGGGAGAAAGATATAGCAGCTGAATATTATACAGTTTTCTCCAAGGAGTTTACATACATTGAAACCAGGCTGTCAAGGATTCCATTACAGAATGCAGTGTTTCGTTTATTTGGTGAGGAATGTAAAAAAGTGGTAGGCGAAAATTCGGTGTTAGGCCAGCAGAAGCAGCGTATTGTTTTGAATACAATAGCAAACAACCATAAAAATGCGCAGAATTATAGTGAGGAAACGATTAAGGATGACCAGGAGAAGAAAAGAAGAAAAGTATTGACAGGGATTGGGGGCGGTTCTCTTTGGAATGAAGTTGTAGTCAGGACAGATGTGGAAAATTATCTGAAAAAACAGTTTGAAATGTATGTTAAATTTCTTATGGAAAGAGTGGATAATAAAGACTATGTTGTAAATACGAATAATGCTAATAAGCAATGGGATAAATTTTTCAGGTCTTATGATGGAGTTTCCGTTACTAAAGCGACGGAAGCTAAAATAAAAATCAATGATCGTCTAAAAAACCAGAATAGGGAGAAAGGAATTAATTATGATACTTATGAAGATATTATGGGGATACTTCGCGAATTAGCCTGGAACAGCAGAGCATGGTATGGCACTGCGGAGGCGCAAGAGCTTCTTAAAGGTTGGCAGGAGGCCTTTTTACAGACCCAGGAGTCAGAAACAGACAAGAAACCGGATCGATATATATTTTATTTCAAATGTTACTATGACTATAAAATGGCCACAAACATTTCTGATCAGATTGAACGGGATTCTGAAGTTTTAAAGAGGATTACAGAAAGCCTGTCAGCTGCTCACCAGAAGGCGGACAAAACCGTATTAAGTACATTTATGGATAAGCTGAATCACAAGTTGGGTGAGGATGCCCAAATTACCCATGATGAATTTGAAAAGTTGTTTGCTATTTAGAAAGCATAAGAGGAAAAAACATGATCAATGATTCAATTAACCGTTTTTTAGGCGTACTGTGCTACCCTTTTTCTTCCTTGGAAGCCTTTAAAAAGGATTGGATTCAGGAATACATTGAAGCATGTAGGGAGCCAAAGAAAACAAAAAAAGAACAGGCTGAGATACGCAGGTGCCTTCAAAATGAGGTTGTAGCGTATATAAGAAAACAATACCCTATTTATTCTTATGATGAGATTTACCTGTATTTGGAACGGAGCTACCTTTACGATATTGAAATATACCATGATGCTCTGCAGCTTTATGTCTGTATTATGAGGAAAATGGCATCTACTTTACTGTCTCATCGAGATGGAAAGATTGTGTTTAAATATTGGGAGAATCAGGATGATAAAGCTTTATTCGGTGGTTTTGCAGGCAGTAATAAAGTGGTTTTGTTTCATAGCCTGAACTGCCATATTCCGATGGATGTCATAGCAATTGTTTATATGCTCATAAACCAAAAGGAGCTGGATACAGGCTGTCTTGATTATTTTTATGGGAACATTGAAGTGGCGGATCAGCCTCTTTCCAAAGTGCTGCAAAGAGGAGTGGCAGAAAATCATCTTCATAAAGGGGTTTCAAGAACTTTTTCCAGTATATGGGATTCCTTGATGAAACCTCTTACCGTAAAAAGCGGCAGAAAGCTTTTAAGAGAAAAACTGACAAACGGAAGCAGGGCCGAGAATAAGCAGATGCTGTTTTACATTTTAGGATGTGGAGTGATCCGGGGATGGCTTACTTTATTTTTGGATCGTGGCAGGACAGAGGAAGAAAAACATCATCTGGAAACGGACTGCGAGCTGCAGAAAATCAGAGATTTGGAAGAGTGTTTTTGCAATGGTAAGGGCTTTGAAACGTATTACAGAGATTTTTTTGCAGAGGAAAAGGACGAAAGTATTATAGATTATTATAAGGAACTGTGGGATCGGTTAGAACCGTATTTGCCGGAGGGAACGTTCAGACAGTCGTTTTGTATGTATATTTTGGAAAAAGGAAGAGTTCTTCATACATTTGATGAAAATGTGTTTTTGTATTATGCTATGAGATGCTTGCTGTCAGATGCCCTTGGAAAAAAGAAGAGACAATGTATCATGCAGTATCTGAGAGTCCGTAATCATCTCTTTCATATCAGTGTTCAGCAGAAAACGATTAAGGGGCTGGATTATTTTCAGCAGATGCATTATCGGGTTAATTCTGTATTGAACCATGTGAATATTCCGGATTTTTGGGAAAGTGCGATCAGGGAGCAACTGCAGAATCACGATTTACATAAGCTTGAGTTCAGATCTTCCATGAAAGGTTCATACAAAGAATTAAAAAAAGATATGGTTCAGTTTCTCAGGGCTTATAAAAAGGTACTGGAAGAGGATTACTGTTATTTTGATGGGGAACGATATATTCCAGCACAGAAGCTGCCTCAGGTTGGATTGGTGCTGCATTTTCTGAAACGGACCGACGATACAGTTCCTGATAAATGTTTTCAAAATGGAGTAACGGATTGTTCCTATCTTCATTTTGGCAATTTGCAAAAACACTATGAGGCACAGATTGATGCTTTTGTCAAGCTTCGGTCAGAAGACCAGGAAATGAGCCGGTACCTGGTGGGAATTGATGCAGCAAGTCTGGAAAATTCTACTCCCACATGGGTTTTTGCATCTGTATATGAAAAAGCCAGGGACAGCAGGTTAGAGGCAGTTGGGAGAAATATGAGAATCGGAGGCTATACCCAGAGTCTTGGATTTACTTTCCATGCGGGTGAAGATTTTCGTCATATTCTGTCTGGTCTTAGAAGGATAGATGAAGCAGTGGAATACTTGAAATTCCATGCAGGGGACCGGATCGGCCATGGGATTGCGCTTGGAATATTGCCGCATGTATGGAAAAATCAAAATCCGGTTGTGATTATCCCTCAGATTGAGGCATTGGAAAATTACCTTTGGGCTTATCATACTTTAAGCAGGAATTACAGTGATTTTAAAGCTACGATTCTGGCATATATGGAACAGAAGATACATGAATTGGCTGATGATATTTACGGGAAAAACAATACTGGCCTTACAGTTGAATTATTGATTTCCTGCTACTGCCGTACCTTCACGCCGGGCAGAGAAAGGGAGGAAATGTGCGGATTGGCAGAAAAAGATCTATGTGAGAAGCTTTGGAGAGGAGAAGGGATTTGCTGGAATACGGAGCTGCTGCTGATTGCCAGGCATTGCAGATATTTTATCAGGAAGATGGAAAAACCTATTCACTATGAGGTAACAGAGCAGGATTTGGTTATCATTGAGGAACTTCAGAAGGTTTTAAAGAAAAAGTTGGGAAAAAAGGGAATTGTAATTGAGGTAAATCCGTCTTCTAACACAGCGATTGCTGATCTGGATGCGGCAGGAGAAAATCAGTTTTACCAGATGAATCAGCTATATGATGAGCAAAACCTTACCATATGCGTGAATTCTGATGATCCGGCTGTTTTTAACACAAATGTATCCAATGAGCTGGCATATATTTATTATGGGATGCTGGAACGTGATATCAGCAGAGATGCGGCATTGAAATGGATTGATCAGATTCGTAAAAATGGCATGAACAGCTCTTTTATCTGCCGCCAGGAATCAGATGAAATGATATTAAAAAAGTTGGATGACCTACTTGAAAAAATGTAAAATAAACCATGTATTATTATCCGATCCGATCCTGTTAATTCCACATTGCCCAACCCACCTCTCTTTGCTATAATAAAAGCAACCCAAAACCCAAAAGGAGATCCATAGATGAAAAAATATGATTATATACTGGCCGGCAGCGGCCTCTACGCAGGGGTATTTGCCTGGTACGCAAGGAAGCAGGGGAAGACCTGTCTCGTGGTGGAGAAGCGGGACCATATTGGTGGAAATGTGTACTGCGAGGATGTGGAGGGGATCCATGTTCATAAGTACGGTGCCCATATTTTCCATACCAGCGACAAGAAGGTATGGCAGTTTGTCAACTCCCTGGCGGAGTTTAACCGCTATACCAACAGCCCCGTAGCTAATTTTAAGGGCGAGATGTATAATATGCCCTTCAATATGAACACCTTCAGCAAGATGTGGAACATTTCCACCCCACAGGAGGCAAAAGCCATCATTGAAAAGCAGCGGGCCGAGATCCAGGGGGAACCGGCGAATCTGGAGGAGCAGGCCATCAGTCTGGTGGGCCGCCAGGTCTATGAGAAGCTGGTGAAGGGCTATACGGAAAAGCAGTGGGGCCGTGACTGCCGGGATCTGCCTGCCTTTATTATCAAGCGCCTTCCGGTGCGCTACACCTATGACAACAACTATTTCAATGATCTCTACCAGGGGATCCCCATCGGCGGCTACAATGTGATTATCAACAAGCTCTTTGAGGGCTGCGACATTGAGACGGGGGTGGATTATCTGGAGCATAAGGAGCATTATGACAGCCTGGGAGAGACGGTGGTGTATACCGGTACCATTGACGCCTACTATGATTACTGCTTCGGCAAGCTGGAGTACAGAAGCCTGCGGTTTGAGTCGGAGCTTTTGGAGGAGGAAAACCATCAGGGCGTGGCTGTGGTCAATTATACGGATCGTGAGACTCCTTATACCAGAGTGATCGAGCACAAGCATTTCGAGTTTGGAACCCAGCCAAAGACGGTGATAACAAGAGAATATCCGGTGGCCTGGGAGGCGGGGATGGAACCCTACTATCCGGTCAATGACGAAAAGAATCAGGCCCTTTATCAGAAATATGCCAGCCTGGCAGCAAAGGAAGAAAGGGTGATCTTCGGCGGCCGCCTGGGCGAGTACCGCTATTATGATATGGACAAGGTGATTCGGTCTGCCATGGATCAGGCGGAGAAGGTTTTTGGCTGATGACGGAGGAATGGTTATGATCACAGTTCTTGCGGCAGCCTATAACGGAAAGAAATATATCAGACAGCAGATGGATTCCATTCTGGCCCAGAGCCAGGAGGGAATCCTTCTTGTGGTGTCAGACGATGGCTCCTCAGACGGTACGGCAGAGCTGTTAGAGGAATATCAGAAGGACTGGGGCGGCCGGATGCTTGGGATCCGGCGTTTGAGGCCCTCAGGAGGGGCGGCGGCTCATTTTCTCGAGCTTTTGAAGCTGATGGCAGAACTGCAGGCAGGAGGGGAGCCTCAGGAGTGGGGCTGGAAGCTCACAGAGGAGGAACGGTCATGGCTTTGGAGGGCGGCCCAGTCCTCTTATTTTATGCTGAGCGACCAGGATGATGTGTGGCTGAGCCACAAAGCATCTGCCCTTCTTGAAAAGATGAGGGAGGAGGAGCAGGCCCTTCCTGCCGGCACCCCGGTGCTGGTCCACTCGGATGTTTCGGTGGTCAATGAAAATCTGGAGCTTATTTCTCCCAGTCTGTTTCACTACCAGGGCATCAACCCGGCAAGAAACCGCCTGCCCCAGCTCCTTGTACAGAACAATGTAACCGGCGGGGCGGTGATGCTCAATGGGGCGATGCTGCCATTTTTAAGAAAAATCCCCCGGATCTGTCTGATGCATGATGCCTGGCTGGCTCTGACAGCCTGCTGCTTCGGCCGTATTGCCTGGGTGGAGGAGCCTCTTTACCTGTACCGCCAGCATGGCACCAATACACTGGGGGCTGAAAAGGGAGATTCCTTTGGCGGGATCCTTAAAAGGCTGAAGGACGGCTCTGAGGCAAGGGAGAATTACAGAAGAATGTTCGGACAGGCCGCTTGTATGCTGGAGCTGTTTCCGGAGGAACTTTCAAAAGAACAAAAGCAGGTTCTTCAGGCATTTTCCGGCCTTGGAAAACGCAGCCGCCTGATGAAAATGTTCCTGATCCTCCGGTGGGGCTTTACAAAGGATACCTGGCAGAGAACCCTGGGCCAGATGTTGTTGATAGGAGAGTGAAAAGATGCAGAACAAGAAAGAAATGGAAGATCAAATGAAGGCATACAAACCGGATAAGACCAACGGGGATCA
Source organism: uncultured Clostridium sp. (assembly GCA_900549235.1). Classification (GTDB taxonomy): domain Bacteria; phylum Bacillota; class Clostridia; order Lachnospirales; family Lachnospiraceae; genus Enterocloster. The sequence continues at coordinate 8,316 of URNT01000042.1, forward strand.
GCCTCTGGTCAGCATCTGCTGCATCACCTATAACCATAAGGATTATATCCGCAGCGCCCTGGAGGGCTTTCTGTCCCAGGATACGGTGTTTGATTATGAGATCCTGGTCTATGACGATGCCTCCACAGACGGAACGGCAGACATTATCAGGGAATATGCCGCCCGCTATCCGAAGCGGATCCATCCCATCCTCAGTGAGGAAAATCAGTATTCCAAGGGAGTTTCCAATACCAGCGTGTTTAATTTCTCCCGAGTAAGGGGGAAATATGTTTTTATGTGCGAAGGGGACGATTACTGGACAGATCCCTGCAAGCTGCAGAGGCAGACGGAATATCTGATGGCACACCCCCATTGTTCCCTGTGCTTTCATCCGGCAGTGATCGAAAGTGTGGACGGTTCAAGGACAGAGGGGATGATGCGTCCGTATAAGGGAAACAGGAAGATCCAGCCAGGGGAGATCGTGGATAAGACCTCAGGCTATCCTACCGCCTCTCTTGCCTTTCCTGCCCGGGTGATTAAGGAGCTTCCAGATTATTATCTTAACTGCCCTGTGGGGGATATTCCCATGCAGCTTATGATGGCGGCAGAGGGCTATGCCTGGTATATGGATAAGCCTATGTGCGTGTACCGGGTAGGGGTGAAAAGTTCCTGGACTACTCTGATGAAGCAGGGGGATTATGAGAAAAAGCAGAAGAAGTATTATGAGGACATGAGGAAAATGTATGAGGCCTTTGACCGCTCTACGGAGGGAAAATTCCACCAGGAGACAGTGCGCGCGGCGGAACGGATCTATTTCCTTACCCAGGTCAATACCAAGCATTATGATATTGTGATGAAGCGGGAATACAGAAGGTTTTTCAGAGAGCTGAGCCTGAGAACCCGGTTTTTCATCCGGTTTGAGATCCTGGCTCCGGGGCTGTACCGGCGGCTTCAGAATCTGGTGCGGAAAGGAAGTTAAGATTTGGCAGAAAAACAGATAAAAAATAAGGTGGCCAGCGGCCTTATGTGGAAAATATTGGAAAATGGTGGTGCCCAGGGCATCCAGTTTGTCATCGCGGTCATTCTTGCCCGTCTGCTGACACCGGGGGAGTACGGCCTTCTCAGCATCATTATGATCTTTATCGTTATAGCGAACGTGGTGGTGCAGAGCGGCTTTTCCACAGCCCTGATCCAGAAACAGAACTCAGACGAGACAGATTTTTCCTCCGTCTTTTATTTCAGCCTGGGAGCGGCGGCTGTGATGTATGCCCTCCTTTACGCGGCGGCGCCGGCAATTGGTTCATTTTACAGAAATGACATCCTGATCCCGGTAGTGCGGGTGCTGGCGGTGGTGCTCTTTCCGGGAGCGGTGATTGCGGTCCAGACTGCCTATGTGTCCCGGAACATGGAGTTTAAGGGACTGTTTCAGGCAACCATGGCGGCAGTACTGGTATCGGGAGCTGTAAGCATTGCCATGGCTCTTAAGGGCTGGGGGGTGTGGGCTATGGTGTGGCAGCAGATTACCTATTATCTGGCTCTTATGGTAACGCTGTTTCTGACCGTCAGCTGGCGTCCGGTGCTGCGGTTTTCTTTCGTCCGGGTCAGGAGCATTCTTTCCTTTGGCTGGAAGCTGCTGCTGGCCTCCCTTTTGGATACCCTGTTTAATAACCTCTACGGCCTTATTATGGGAAAAATTTACAATGAGGACCTGTTAGGGGCTTACAACCGGGGCGACCAATTTCCAAAGCTTATTGTCAACAACCTGGGGGCGGCCATCCAGGCGGTGCTTCTGCCTGCATTTTCCGCCCATCAGGGAGATATTGCCGTGGTGCGGGATATGGTGCGGAGGGCCATCCGGTTAAGCTCCTTTCTGGTGCTTCCCATGCTGTTTGGCCTCTTTGCCGTGGCAGACACCATGGTTTTAGCCCTTCTTGGGGAAAAATGGATGGTCTGTGTGCCTTATCTTCGGATCATGTGCATTGCTTATTCCTTCTGGCCCATCCATATCACCAACCTTCAGGCCATCAATGCGGTGGGGCGCAGCGATGTGTTCCTTAAGCTGGAGGTGATCAAAAAGACCGTAGGCATTCTGGGCCTTGTGATCGGCATCCGCTACAGCCCCCTGGTGCTGGTATCCATCAAAGCCGGTATCGATTTCCTCTGTACCTTTATCAATGCCTGGCCAAACAAGAAGCTTTTAGGCTACAGCATCGGCAGCCAGTGGAGGGATATTATGCCGTCTATGGTGCTGTCTCTGGTCATGTGCGCGGCGGTATACGGCCTGCAGTTTGTGATTCCAACAGGCCCCTGGCTGTGCCTGATCCTTCAGGTAGCGGCAGGCGGGGTGCTGTATGCCGGGCTTGCATGGGTGTGTAAGCTGGAGAGCATGAGGTATCTGGTAAACATGGTGAAAAACAGACAGGAGAGAGACCTATGAGATTAAAAAATATTCTGCTGACGGTAGAGGACCTTCAGCGCTCCTTCCGGTTCTACCATGACCTGTTCGGCCTTCAGAAGATCCGGGATTTCGGAGGAAATATCATGCTGACTGAGGGCCTTGTGCTTCAGGAAAAGGCAGAATGGGAAAGACTGATCGGCAGGCAGACAGTCCGGGGGGATGTGGAAATGGAGCTGTACTTTGAAGAAGGGGATATGGACAGCTTTCTGGAAAAGCTTGGGAAATATCCCGGAGAGATACGGTATGTGACGCCGGTGATGGAATACCCTGAGGGGCGGAGAGTGGTAAGGCTTTATGATGTGGATGGGTATTTGATTGAGGTAGGGGAGGTATGTTCCAGAGTCTTTTGAATGGCTGGTCCATCTGCCTGTGTGGAAAGTAAAACATCTGGGTATCCCCCTCCTATATAGCAAAAAAGCAAAAGCTCCCTCCTTCGCTGCCTGACAGGCCCGCAAAGAAGGGAGCTTTTATGAATTGAATTACTGCTGTGCCTTAGCCGCCATCTCGGCTGCCGCAATAGGGTCGGATGGATCCCAGTGCTGGTCCATGGAGATGGGCTGTTCGATGGCAGGCCTGTCATAGGGGCCTGGAACAGAGGAGTTGTATACCTCCACTGTGGTTCCCAGTCCGCAGTGGTCAAAGATCCACTTGGCGTCGCCGGTAAGATATCGGATACAGCCTGCGGAGCGCACCACTCCCAGGAAATTGTAGGTTTCCGGCTGCAGGGTGTAGATATTGGGCTGCTCGTAAATGATGGAGTGCATCAGGATACTGAGCCCGGAGCCCAGGCGGGTGGCGTACTGGCAGTGAACGCCGCTGTTCATCAGCCTCCAGCGGTATTTCTCCGGCGTCTTAAAGGTGCCAAGAGGGGTATCGTCGCCGGTGGAGCAGAGGAAGGATTTCACAGGAATGATAAATCCGTTGGCTCCGTCCTGGGCGTAGATGGTGGTGGTATTCATCTCTTTATTGATGCGGATCACAAATGGCCCTGCCGCTCCGATGAGAGGCTCTAAATCTGTTACCAGCTTGCCGGACTCATCAAAATAATACTTGTAGCCGTCTATGTACTGCCAGCCTGTTACAGGCATATTGTTTACAAAATAGTAGCGGTCCCTGTCATTCCATCCCCAGCCGGTAAAGGGAGCGCCGGTGCCGCTGCTGTAGGCCACCGCCCCGTCTACGACCTGGATGCCGTCAGGAGCTGCCGCCTCGATGGTCTTTTCCCTCTTGTACTGCTCGCCTTCTACATTCTTTCCCCACAGGGAAACGCGGAAGCTCTTAAGCGCCTTTCCGGTTCCCATGGTTCCGGAGGTCTGGCCGTTCTTGGCCCAGTCAAGCTCGGTGCCGTCCGAGAGGACAGAGGAGTAGTTTACGTCAAACATATTGCCCACAAAGCCGGTAAAACGGATCTGGATGGCTTCTACCAGGGCGCCGTCCTCCCAGACGGTGGTATGGCCGCCGTTCATGGCCCATTCACTCCAGCCATGAGCGCTGGTGTAGGTCCGGTACAGGACATTTCCCACAATATTGTTCAGGTAAATGCACAGGGAGCGGAAGCCTGTCTCAGCGCCCACTGCGGAATCACCGATCACAGGATCCGTCCAGGTGGTATCCGGCCGGAGCACCTGAAGCTGCAGATAAGGGGTGTTGGATGTGATGGCTGCCTGGAGAGCGGCTGCTTCTGCAGCGGCTGCCTCCTCCGCTGCCTTCTGGGCCGCGGCTGCTTCCGCGTCAGCCTGGGCGCTGGAAGCGTCGGCAGAGCTGCTGCTGTCCGCGCTGGAAGAAGCGTCCTGGGAACCGGTACTGGAAGAACCATCTGTGCTGTCCGCAACTCCCGGCCCTCCGTCCTCTCCGGCTACAGAGGCGCCGGTGCTGCTTCCAGAGCTGGAGTTGCTGTTTCCAGAGGGGGATTCCAGAGAAACCGCAGGGGACTTGTTGGCGAAGGCTGGTCCGTAGTTGGAATCGTCCTGAGACGCCAGGGCTGTGGTGGCCTGTCCAAGGATCATCATACCGGCCAGCAGGATGGCTGCTGAACGGTGAATACATTTATGCATGAAAAAAACCTCCTGATATAAAGATCGTAAAATACCATACATGCTTTAATCTAACATATTTGGGGGAAAAATACCAGATGTGATTTACTTTTTAAACGGCGTATTGTAAAATTGTAAACAAATTGACTCTTAAATGACTTAAGAATGTAAGAAACAGGTGCCATAATGAATAGGAACAGGGATCAGAAGCAGGAAACAGTAAATATCATATACGCCTCCAATGACGGCTACGCCGGACATCTGGCCGCCTCTTTGTACTCTCTTTTGGAGAATAACCGCAATATAAAGGAGATGGACATTTACATCTTGTCCGCCGGTATGTCCCGTAAGTGCCAGAAGGGCCTTTTAGAGGTGGCGGAGACATTTCACAGGAAGCTGTTGGTGGCAGAACTGGGAGAACTGCGGGACCGGTTCCCTTATGAGGTGGATACCAGAGGCTTTGACATCAGCGCCATGGGCCGGCTGTTTGCGCCCAAGGTGCTGCCGGAGTCTGTGGAACGAGCCCTCTATTTGGACTGCGATACCATTGTCTGCGGCAGCATCCGCTCTTTATATGACACAGAGCTAGGAAACTGCCTGGTGGGGATGGTGATGGAGCCGACGGTGTATGAGGCCATGCGGGAGGCCATCGGCTTTGAGCGGGATGAGGCTTATTACAATTCCGGCGTGCTCCTGATGGACCTTAAGCAGTGGCGCAGGCAGAAGGTTCTTGACCGGTTCCTGGATTACTACGGCAGCCATCAGGGACGGCTCTTTGCCTGCGACCAGGACACTATCAACGGAGCCTTAAGAGGCAGGATCAGAACTCTGCCGCCTAAATACAATTATTTTACCAACTACCGGTATTTCCACTATCGAACCCTGGCAGGGCTCTGCCGGGCATACGAGGAGGTGGGGAAGGAGGCCTTTAAGGAAGCGGCCCGGTCTCCTGTGATTCTTCACTACCTTGGGGACGAGCGGCCCTGGATCAGGGGCAACCACAACCATTTCCGGAGGCTGTACGAGTATTATCTGGGGAAAACACCCTGGAAAAATATGAAAAAGCAGCGGGGGAAGGAGCTCTATATGCAGGCCTGGTGGATCTTTAACCATGTATCCTTCCTCTGCCCCCCCTTCAGGCTGTGGATCAGCCGCAGGCTGGGGATGAAGGTGATCGACGGACGAAGAAAGGATAAGAAGCATGGATAAAGACGGAGACAGGGAGGACGGCCTTACCTGCTGTATTATTTTAAATTATAATGACGCGGATACCACCCGCAGGCTGGCAGAAGAGCTTAAGGAATATGAGTGTCTGGACGCTGTGGTGGTGGTGGATAACCATTCTGCTGATGATTCCTGGGAGCGGCTGTCCGGGCTTAAGGGCCAGAGAAAGCTCCATCTCCTCCGCACAGAGGAAAATGGGGGCTACGGCGCAGGGAATCAGGCGGGGATCGACTATGTGACGGAGGAGCTGAAGGCCCGGTATGTGATCATAGCCAATCCGGACATCCATGTGACGGAGGAATGTATCTTAAAGGTAAAAAAAGCCCTGGTGGACACAGAGGATGCCGGCGCGGCCTCCGCTCGTGTGATGAGCCCTGAGGGGAAGGAATTATTTTCCTATTGGGACCTTCTGCCCTGGTGGAAGGATCTTCTTGACGGAGGACTGTTTACAAGACGGCTTTTTCGGAGTATGCTGTATACACCGCCATACCGGCTGAAAAAAGCCGGGACAGAAGGAGGACGGCTGGTAGGTGCAGTGCCCGGTTCCTTTTTTATGGTGGATCTGGGGCGGCTTACCCCGGCAGAGGCCGGAGCGCTCTTTGACCCGGAGATCTTTCTTTACTGCGAGGAAAAGGTGCTGGGGCAGAAGCTTAGGGAGCGGGGGCTTTCAGTGGTTCTTGAGACAGAGGCGGACTATATCCATGCCCATTCGGTCAGCATCGATAAATCAGTGTCCGGGATCGCGGCCAAACAGAGGATTCTCCACAAAAGCCGGCTTTACTACTATGAGAATTACCTCCATGCGGGGAAATGGCAGCTGGCGGCGTCCAGGCTGTTTCTGGACGCGGTACTTTTTGAGGTATGGTTTCTGACGGTGGTATGCCGGCTGCGGTGGTAGCTTTCACCCGGGGACAGGAAGGATAAGAGATAATGGAAACGAACAGGGATGAAAACGGGAAGATTCTTGTTACAAGGTCTTCCCTTCCCTCTTATGAGGAATATATAGAGATGATAAAGCCCATCTGGGACAGCGCCTGGCTGACCAATATGGGAGAATTTCACCAGCGCCTGGAACAGGAGCTGAAGGAATATATGGACATGGACCGCCTGGTCCTCTTTGTCAACGGCCATATGGCCCTTGAGATGGCTATCCAGGCCCTGGAGCTTACGGGAGAGGTGATCACCACACCCTTTACCTTTGCCTCCACCACCCACGCCATTGTGAGAAATGGCCTGACGCCGGTGTTCTGCGATATACGCCCGGAGGATTATACCATGGATCCGGATAAGATCGAAGCGCTGATTACAGAACGGACAAGTGCCATTATTCCCGTCCACGTCTACGGCAATCTCTGCGACGTGGAGCGGATCGATGCCATTGCGAAAAAGCATGGGCTTAAGGTGATCTATGACGCGGCCCATACCTTCGGAGAGCGGTATCAGGGCCGTTCTGTAGGAGAGTTCGGGGATGCCAGTATTTTCAGCTTCCATGCCACCAAGGTATTTAACACGATCGAGGGCGGGGCGGTGGCCTTTAAGGAGCCATGGATGGAGCACCGGCTGAACTGCCTGAAAAATTACGGAATTGTGGATTCGGAGCATGTGGTCTGGGTAGGCGGCAATGCTAAGATGAATGAATTTCAGGCGGCCATGGGCCTGTGCAACCTGCGCCATGTGGACCGTGAGATCGAGAAACGCCGTCTGGTGTGCCAGCGGTATATGAGTCATCTGAAAGGGGTGCCGGGACTTAAGCTGCCCCGGTATCAGGAAGGGCTTACGCCTAATTATGCCTACTTCCCGGTTGTATTTGACGGTTTTGCTCTCACCAGGGATCAGGTGTATGAGTGCCTTGCCAGAGAAAATATTTACGCGAGAAAATATTTCTACCCGCTTACCAGTCAGTTCCAGTGCTATGAAGGCCGCTTCCCGGCAGAGGAAACGCCGGTGGCCCTCTGGGCGGCGGACCGGGTTCTGACCCTGCCCTGCTATGCGGATCTGGCCCTGGAGGAGGTAGACCGGATCTGCCGGATTATACTGAAGCCTGCAGGTTTTGGAGGCCTGAAATAAAAAGGAGTCATATATGAACATATTGCTTACAAGCGCAGGAAGACGGGGCTATCTGGCTGCATACTTTAAAGAAGCCCTGAAGGAGGCGGGCTGCGGGGGGCTGGTACACTGCGCCAACAGTCAGCCAAGCCCGGCTATGGCCTACGGGGACCGCTCAGTGGTAACTCCCCTGATCTATGATAAGGATTACATTCCCTTTCTTTTGGAATACTGCAAAAGCCAGGAGATCCGGCTTTTGATCCCGCTTTTTGACATCGACATCCCGGTATTAGCAGCCAGACGGGGCGAATTTGAGGAAATCGGCACCTTTGTGGTGACGGCGGATCCGGAGGCGGTACAGCTTTGCAATGATAAGTGGAAAACTGCAGAGCTTCTGGGCAAAATGGGGATAAAAGTGCCCTCTACCTGGCTTTCGGTGGATAAGGCCCTGAAGGCCGCAGAGGAGGGAAGCGCCTCCTTTCCATTGATAGTAAAGCCCAGATGGGGGATGGGCTCCCTTTCTGTTTTCCGGGCGGAAAATGAGGAGGAGCTGGGTGTCCTTGTAAAGAAAAGCCGCAGGGAGATCCTGGATTCCTACCTGCGCTATGAGTCCGGACAGGACGCGGAGGCCTGTGTGCTGATCCAGCAGCTTTTAAAGGGCCAGGAGTACGGCCTGGATGTGATCAATGATTTCCAGGGTCATTACTGTAATACTATTGTAAAACGTAAGTCTGCCATGCGCTCCGGAGAGACAGACGCAGCGGTAACAGAGGAAAATAAGGAACTTGCAGCTCTGGGAGAGAGGCTGTCAGGCCTTCTGCGCCACCGGGGGAACCTGGATGTGGACGTGTTTGGCTGTGAGGATGGTTATTATGTGATCGAGATGAACGCCCGTTTCGGAGGAGGCTATCCCTTCAGCCACGCGGCAGGAGCCAACCTGCCTCTTGCTATGGTATACTGGGCCATGGGGCAGGAGGCCCCCGGTGAACTTTTAAGGGCAAGGCCGGGAGTGGAGGCCTGGAAGGATATAAAGCTGCTGGTCTGGAAGGAATAAAGACAGATCCGGCACAGACAGTTGAGGAGATCATATGGATAAGGTACTGCTGGTGATACCGGCCTATAATGAGGAGAAGAATATTGAACGGGTGGTGGATCAGATCCAGGAGGGCTTTCCGGAGCTTGACTATGTGGTGGTCAATGACGGCTCAAGGGATGACACTGCCGCTATCTGCCGCCGCCGGGGCTACAACCTTTTGGATCTGCCTGTGAACCTGGGGCTTGCAGGCTGCTTTCAGGCAGGGATGAAATACGCCTATTATCATGGCTATAGCTATGCCCTTCAGTTTGACGGGGACGGGCAGCACCGGCCGGAATTTGTGGCGGCTTTAAAGGAAAAGATGGATGAGGGCTATGACATTGTGATCGGTTCCCGTTTTGTAGAGGAGAAAAAGGATTGGTCCATGCGGATGCTGGGAAGCCGTATGATCGGGGCGGCCATCCGCCTGACTACCGGAGCCAGGATCTGGGACCCCACCTCGGGTATGCGTCTGTTCAGCCGCAGCATGATCCGGGAATTTGCCCTGAATCTGAATTACGGCCCGGAGCCGGATACGGTGTCCTTCCTGATCAAGCAGGGGGCAAAGGTGGCGGAGGTCCAGGTAGTCATCGATGACCGGACGGAGGGGGAGAGCTATCTGAAGCCTCTGACGGCGGTTCAGTATATGGCCCGGATGCTTCTGTCCATCCTTTTGATCCAAAATTTCAGAAAGAGGTAACCAGGCCCTATGAAATGTCTTACAGACCGTTTATTATATAAGGGAAATGACATCGGCCGCCAGAATATGCTCTGGAACATTGCGGGCAGCTTTTGCTACGCCTTTGCCAGCATGGTCCTGTCCATGGTGGTGATGCGGATGGCGGGAGAGGATGAGGGCGGCATCTTTTCCTTTGGCTTTTCCACCCTGGGACAGCAGATGTTTATCATTGCCTATTTTGGTATCCGCCCCTTTCAGATTACAGATGGGAAGGGGGAATATTCCTTCGGGGATTACCTGTCCCACAGGCGGCTGACCTGCCTTCTCGCCCTGGCAGCGGGAGGGCTGTATCTGGGCCTTAAGGTCTGCCAGGGAGCCTATACACCCTACAAGGCCGGGATCCTGATCCTTCTTGTCTTTTATAAGGTGGCGGATGGCTACGGGGACGTATATGAGTCGGAGTTTCAGCGCCAGGGCAGCCTGTACCTGACAGGAAAAGCCAACTTTTTCAGAACCATTCTGTCGGTGGCAGTATTTCTGATCACACTGGCGGTTTCAAAAAGCCTGCTGACAGCCTGTATGGCGGCGGCGCTGGCCCAGATTCTCGGACTGAGGCTTTTTGATACGGCAGTCCTTCCTTCCCTGGCCGGTACGGACTGGAATAAAAGGCCCGGCATGAAGGGACGCATATTTAAAAGCACCACCTTTTTATTTGCCTCGGCCTTTCTGGATTTTTATGTATTTTCATCGGCAAAATATGCCATCGACGGCCGTCTGGATGATGCGGCTTCCGGGTATTTTAACCTGATTTTCATGCCCACCTCGGTGATCTATATGGTGGCGAATTTCATCATCCGCCCCTTTCTGACAAGACTGACAGAGCTTTGGGACGGAAGGGACTTTAAAACCTTTAAAAAGGAGCTTGGCCGCCTGGGAGGGATCATCCTGGGGCTTACGGTGCTGGCAGTGGGAGCCACAGCCCTTTTGGGAAAATGGGTCCTTACAGTGCTGGAGCTTCTTCTGGGAGGAGCCTATGCGGGGGCTTTGTCAGTATACAGCGGTGCTTTTACGGTGATCGTACTAGGAGGGGGATTATATGCCCTTGCCAATCTGATGTATTATGCCCTGGTGGTCATGCGGCGGCAGAAGGCCATTTTTATAGTCTATCTGCTGGCGGCAGTGGCAGCGGCATCCGGTTCAGGCTGGATGGTTTCCGAATACGGCATCATGGGAGCGGCAGTATGCTATCTGCTGCTGATGACAGGATTAGCGCTGGGCTTCGGCCTCTGCACCCTTGGGGCCTTCCGGCGGGAACAAAAGGAGAATGCCAGAAATGGAGGAAGATAGAAGGAGAATGACAGAAAAACGGCGTCCCTATACAGTTGATGTGATTATCCCCACCTATAAGCCGGGGAAGAAATTTTCAAGGCTCTTAAAAATGCTGGAGCGGCAGACCTGGCCCATCAGCCGGATCATTGTGATGAATACGGAAAAGGCCTACTGGAATGACAGCGGCTTTGAGGGGATCCGGGGGCTTGAGGTCCACCACCTTCAGAAGAAGGATTTTGACCATGGCGCAACCAGAAACCGAGGAGCCAGATTTAGCCGGGCGGATATTATGGTGTTTATGACAGATGATGCGGTACCGGCAGATGAGTATTTGATCGAGAACCTGGTGGAGGCTTTTCATCAGGAGGGGCCGGATGGAGAGTCGGTTATTATGGCCTACGCGAGACAGCTTCCAGATAAGGACTGCGGCCTGGCGGAGCGGTATACAAGAGCCTTTAATTATCCGGAGGAAAGCTGCGTCAAGACCCGGGCGGACCTGGGGCGGCTTGGGATCAAGACATTTTTTGCCTCCAATGTATGCTGTGCCTATGACCGGGAGAAATTCTGGTTTCAGGGGGGATTTATTGACAAAACGATCTTTAATGAGGATATGATCTTTGCGGGTAAAGCGGTGCTGAAGGATGATTATGCCATTGCCTACGCAGCGAAGGCCCGTGTGATCCATTCCCACAATTACGGGTGCAGGCAGCAGTTTTCCAGGAACTTTGACTTGGCAGTGTCCCAGGCCGATCATCCGGAGGTCTTTGGAGGGATCCGGTCAGAAAGTGAGGGCATCCGTCTTGTGAAGGCCACAGCCCGCTATCTGATCCGCCAGCACAGACCCTGGCTGGTGCCGGGGCTGGTGGTAAAAAGCGGGTTTAAGTATCTGGGCTACATGGCGGGAAAGCATTACCGGCTTCTTCCCAGATGCCTGGTGCTTAAATGGTCTATGAACCGGGAGTATTGGAGGTAATGTAATGATGACACCAATGTTTCGCGTGATACTGGTAGTGGTTTCCTTCTTGACCATGGCCTTTATGATGCGCAGGATACGGCAGGCAAAGGTACAGATCGAGGCGGCCATGTTCTGGGTGATCATGGCGTTTATCCTGGTAGTATTTTCCATCTGTCCCTGGGTGGCAGACACCTGCGCCCGGCTCCTGGGAATCTACTCCACTCCCAATTTTCTTTTCCTCTTTATGATTTTTCTTCTTATGGTAAAGGTATTCGGCATGACCCTTCAGGTGTCTCAGCTGGAAAGCAAGCAGAAGGAGCTGGTTCAGAAAATGGCCCTGGAGAAGATGGAAAAGGAGGAGCTGGAGCGGAGAGTGCGGGAGCTTCTTAAGGAGGCAGAAGAATCAGGGGAGAGAGAGGACGGTGCCTTATGAAGCAGGGAGCGCGGATACTCAGTCTGTGGCCGGCGTCCATAGGTGCTGTGGCCTTCTTTGGCCTGTGGCACCTTCTGGATGTAAAGGCAGGGGCACTGCAGAGCGGAGATACCTGGCTTTTTGGAAACTATCTCCTTTTGCTGGCCGCAGGGCTGGCACTGCTGGGCCTTTTGGGATACCTGGTATGGAAGCGGAAGGACTGGGGGCTGGAACGGTTGTGGCTGGCGGCTGGAATGGGCCTTGGGCTTTTATTTTTAATGGTCCTTCCTCCTCTTTCCGCGCCGGATGAGATCAGCCATTATATCAGTGCCTACCAGCTTTCCAACCACCTGCTGGGGGTGGAGGCCAATGCGCCGGACGGGCGGGTGTATATCCGCGCCCAGGACGCATTTATCGAGGATCTTCTGGATGTGATGGAGGATGACGGCAGCGGCTGGCGGGAGGAACATACCGGCACAGAGCCGGATGGAGTGATCCTGGGTCAGAAGCTGACGGAGGAAACCTACCGGGAGATCCGGCAGCGGGGCTTTGGCCCGGGGGATGAGACAGGAGCAGCTGTATCCTATCAGCCGCCGGTGCGGACGACCCCTCTTGCCTATCTGCCCCAGGCTCTGGGCATAAGCCTTGGAAGGGTTCTGGGCCTTGGAGGACTGGCCCTTCTGTATCTGGGGCGGCTGTTTAATCTGCTGTTTTTTGTAGGAACGGGGTATGCTTCCCTCCGGCGGATGCCCTTTGGGAAGGAGGTGCTTATGGGAGTGTGGCTTCTGCCCATGACCCTTCATCTGTCAGCTTCCTTTTCCTATGATGTAATGATCCTGGCTTTAAGCGGCCTGTTTGGAGCGGTGTGCCTGGACCTGGCCTTCCGGGCGGAGCGGGTGCGCCCGGGGGATGTGATTTTGCTGGCTCTGATCCTTGGGGTGATGGGGCCCTGCAAGATGGTATACGGAGTGGCCGCAGGCTGGTGCCTTCTGATCCCGGTGAGGAAATTCGGAGGCTGGAGGCGCTGGGCGGTGAGCGCGGCCCTGGTTCTTGGAGCCTTCGGGGCGGCCATGGCCCTGGTAAACAGCCAGACGGTAGCCATGTATACAGAAGCCTCGGAGACCTATGTGGCCTGGGCGGAGGAGACAGGCTATACCTTTGCAGGGCTGATCCACAACCCGCTTCTGGTGCTTCGGATGTGCTATAATACGCTGGCCTGGCAGGGTGAGCTGCTGTATTCCGGCATGATCGGAGAAGCTCTGGGACAGATGGATGGGGTGTTAAATACCCCTTATATCATCGTCCTGGCCCTTACTGCCATCCTGGTACTCCTGGCTCTTAAAAAGCCGGGGGAGAGTAAGGAGCTTGGCTGGAAGCACTGCCTGTGGATCTGGGTTCTGGCCCTTATCTGCCTGGGAGCTTTGATGTTTTCCATGCTTCTTGCCTGGACGCCGGTAAGCTCCAACGTGATCCAGGGAGTTCAGGGCCGCTACCTTCTGCCCCTTCTGCCGCTGTGCCTTCTTACACTGAAAAATGACCGGGTGGTGCGGACTGCCTGGAATGACCGGAGCCTTCTTTACCTCATGTGTGCCATGGATGTGTATGTGATCCTCAGGATTTTTGCAGTGGTGTGCCTGCGGGTGGGATGAGGGTAAATGTTCAAAAATGTTTATGATAAATAAAAGGAGAATGAAAAATGGGAAAGATTAAGGTAACTCCCTGTGATATTCAGGGACTGTATGTGATCGAGCCGACTGTATTTAAGGATGAGAGAGGCTATTTTGTAGAAACCTACAACCAGAATGATTTTAAAGAGGCCGGCCTTGACATGGTTTTTGTACAGGATAATCAGTCCATGTCTGTAAAGGGCGTTTTAAGAGGGCTTCATTTTCAGAAGCAGTATCCCCAGGGCAAGCTGGTGCGGGCCATCCGGGGTACGGTCTTTGACGTGGCTGTAGACCTGCGTTCTGATTCTGAAACTTATGGAAAATGGTTCGGCGTAGTGTTATCAGCAGAGAACAAGAAGCAGTTTTACATCCCTGAGGGCTTTGCCCACGGCTTCCTGGTGCTGTCTGATGAGGCAGAGTTTGCCTACAAATGCACCGACTTCTACCATCCCGGAGATGAGGGCGGCCTGTTATGGAGCGATGAGGAGATCGGCATTGACTGGCCTATCGAGCCTGGTATGGAGCTGATCATTTCTGATAAGGATAAGAAATGGAGCGGCCTTAAGGATACCTTTAAATTTTAATGAAAAGGAAGCAGTCTATGAATTATGTACTTTCTCTTGGCAGGGAGATTATAGAAAAACGGAAAATGATACTGGATCTGGGAAGGGCTGACTTTAAGAAGCGCTTTGTAGGCTCTTATTTCGGAATTATCTGGATGTTCATTCAGCCCATTGTCACTGTGGCAATTTACGCGTTTATTTTTGGCGAGGCAGGCTTTAAGTCTGCGCCGCCGGTGCCCAATGCCTCCTATGTGGAGTGGCTGGTGCCCGGTATCGTGCCCTGGTTCTTCTTCAGCGAGGCCATCAGTATTATCACCGGCTGTCTCCAGGAATACAGCTACCTGGTAAAGAAGGTGGTTTTCAAGGTAGAGGTGCTTCCTGTGATCAAGCTGCTCTCCGCTTTGATGGTTCACGGCTTTTTCGTGCTGATTATGCTGGGCCTTCTTTTGATTTCCGGAAATGTTCCCATGGCCACCTGGATCCAGTGTCTGTATTATACCTTCTGCGCCTCCATGCTGGCTCTGGGAGTGGGATTTTTTACCAGCGCGGTCAATGTATTTTTCAAGGATATGGCTCAGATCGTAGGAATCTGTATTCAGTTCGGCATCTGGATGGTGCCCATTATGTATGATAAAGAAATGTTTACCTCCAAGGCTCCCTGGGTGGAAACATTTTTTAAGCTGAATCCCTTTTACTATATTGTAGAGGGCTACCGGGACAGTATGCTGCAGGGAAACTGGTTCTGGGAGAGGCCAAGGCTGACACTGTACTTCTGGTGCGTGACCATTGCGGTTCTTCTTATCGGGCTTAAGATGTTTAAGCGGCTGCGTCCTCATTTTTCTGACGTATTATGATTAAGAAGGTGGAGATTGGCTGGCGCCAGGGAGAGCGAGATGGGGAGATTCCAGCAGAGGTGGTGTATTCCAGGCGGTGCAGCCTTGGCCTTGAGGTACAGGCAGATGGCCGTGTGGTAGTGCGGGCACCTCTTCGCATCTCTGACCAGGCGGTGCTGTCCTTTATAAAGGGGCGTCAGGAATGGATTGTGGAGAAATGGTTTGCCCAGAAACGGCGTCTGGAGGAAAAACAGGCCCGTCCCAGGCCGGAATATGAGACAAATCCTGCCTTGGAACGGGCCCTCAGAGAAAAGGCCAGAGTAAGGATCGGGGAACGGGCCGCTTATTTTGCGGTGCAGATGGGAGTGGATTATGGAAGGATCTCTATCCGCGCGGCTAAAACGCGGTGGGGCAGCTGCAGCGGAGCAGGAAACTTAAATTTTCACTGGAAGCTGATCCTGATGCCGCCGGAGATTCTTGACTATGTGGTGGTCCATGAGCTGGCCCACCGCAGGGAGATGAACCATTCACCCAGGTTCTGGGCCATTGTAGAGGCAGTGCTGCCGGATTATAAGGTGAGGCGGCGGTGGCTGAAGGAACATGGGGGAGAGGTGTGAAATGCCGGTTAAAGCAGGTACTTCATTGCCAGCTGCATCAGGGTTTCCCCGGCTCCGGCTAAGAGCATTACATGGATGGGGTTCATGTGCAGGCGGATCAGAAGAAAGAGGGAGGCGGCGAATAAAAAGACGGCTCTCAGGTTGGTCTTCTGCAGGAGAATGATCCCTCCCTCGCCCCAGAAGGCAGTGACCAGGATGCTGACTCCTGCCGCCGCGATCATGGCGATGACAGCGGGGCGCAGGGCCTTCAGGATGCCCTGAAGCAGGCTCAGGCTTCGATAGCGGAGATAGATCCTGGCAAGAAGGGTTACAAGGATGCAGGAGGGCAGCACACAGCCTACGGTAGCGGCCAGGGCTCCAAGAGGCCCTGCGATTCTGGTGCCTACAAAGGTGGCGGAATTAATGGCAATGGGCCCAGGCGTCATCTGAGAGATGGTGATCAGGTCCGTAAATTCAGTAGGTGTGAGCCATCCGTGGAGGTCTACCACCTGGCTCTGGATCAGAGGCATGGCAGCATAGCCGCCGCCGAAGCTGAAGGCCCCGATCTGAAGAAAGCTGAAAAAAAGCTGGAGAAAGATCATTTGGATACTCCTTTCTTTTCTCTGTACAGGGTGGAGATCACTCCGACGCCGGCGCACAGAAGGATGATCAGGATCACATTGACCCCAAAGAAATAATTGGCCGCGAAGGCGGCAGCCATTGTAAGCAGCGCGG
Source organism: uncultured Clostridium sp. (assembly GCA_900549235.1). GTDB lineage: Bacteria > Bacillota > Clostridia > Lachnospirales > Lachnospiraceae > Enterocloster. Next base: position 24,900 of record URNT01000042.1, read on the forward strand.
TGAGCTGCTTTTCTTTTACAATGCCGGAGGTCATTTCCCAGACTACCTGTATGATAACGGCGCCTACTCCTGACTCCATGCCTCCAAGCATCCAGCCTGCAATTTCATTGGAGCGGAAGGCGGTGTAGCACAGGGAGATCAGAGAAAGGATCACAAAGGGGGGAAGGACGGTGGCAATCACGCTTGTAAGGACCCCTGCCATTCCCGCCAGCTTGTATCCAACGACAATGGCTCCATTGACGGCGATGGCTCCAGGCGAGGATTGGGCGATGGCTACCAGGTCAAGCATTTCCTCCTCGTCGATCCAGTGGAAGCCGTCTACAAATTTCTTTTTCATCAGAGTGACGATTACATACCCTCCGCCAAAGGTAAAGGCGCTGAGGTAGAGGGTGGATAAAAATAAGGTTCCCAGGAGCTTAAGGCGGCCTGAGGAATTGGCTGTATGTTTCATAGCTGTGTTTCCTTTTCTTTTTGAGATTGATTTCCTTCTGACACACTCTACTATAAGTCTTGAAAATCCATATGTAAAATACTATAATTTAATAATAAATATAATTAAAATCTTATATATTGGGGGGAAACTATGACACTGCGCCATTTGAGAATTTTTGTTGCCGTCTGTGAGAGCGGCAGTATGACTGGGGCTGCTGCCCGTCTGTTTATCGCTCAGCCCTCTGTCAGCCTGGCTGTAGCGGAGCTGGAGGAGCATTACGGGGTTAAGCTGTTTGACCGGATTTCCAGAAAGCTCTACCTGACGGACAGCGGCCGCCAGGCCCTTGCCTATGCCAGGCATATTACCGATCTGTTTGATGAGATGGATCAGGCAGTCCGGGATCCGGACGGAGTGGGACGGCTGCGGATCGGCACTAGCATTACCATCGGCAGCTGCCTGCTTCCGGGGTATTTAAAGAAGCTGAAAAAAATGTATCCCTCCTTAAAGGCAGAGGTAGTGATCGGCAATTCCGGCGCCATCGAGCAGCAGATCCTGGAAAATGAGATCGACCTGGGGATCATTGAGGGGACGGCCCACAGCAGCTGTATTGTCAGCGAAACCTTTCCAGGAGATCATCTGGTATTTATCTGCCCGCCGGGGCATCCATTCGGAGGACAGACCATAGAGGATCTGCGCCTCCTTTCAGGAGAGGATTTCCTGCTCAGGGAAAAGGGCAGCGCCGGCCGGGAGATCTTCGACGGTCTTATGGCCGCCAACGAGCTGTCTGTGCAGCCTCTGTGGGAAAGCACCAGCAACCAGGCCATACTGGGCGGAGTCAAACAGGGGCTGGGAGTGTCTGTGCTGCCCTTTTTTCTGGTAAAAGAAAGTCTGGAGCGGGGGGAGATAGAAGAATTCCGGCTTAGGGGACACCGGATCCAGAGGCAGTTTTCGGTGATATACCACAGGAATAAATTTCTGCCGGGAAGCGGGAGGGCGCTGGTCAGGGTGTGTTTGGAGGGGGGCGTGAATTGAAAAAGTAAAGTCAGTATTGATGTGGTATAAAAAAAGTTGACAGCTTGTTCTGAAGGATTTCATAATAAAATCAAGAGAACAAGGAGGTATTCAAAGTGGCACGTAAA
>URNT01000043.1 GCA_900549235.1 uncultured Clostridium sp.
ACCCACGGCCTTTCGCTTAGGAGGCGAACGCTCTATCCTGCTGAGCTACAGAGACTTATATTAAATTGAGACTGGCAACGATCACTTTTCCCCGTAAGGCAGCTGGTAGAGCACAACCTTAGGAGGCGGACGCTCTATCCTGCTGAGCTACAGAAACAAACACATAATCAAACAACAAATCCCCAAAAAAAGGATCTGCAAAGAACTTACGGACCGCCCACAACCTGCGATCCGCCTTATATAATACCCTAAATCAGAAAAAAAATCAAGTGTTAAATCGAACATTTCCCTGCATCCACACCTGTCCCTTAAACCGGCGGCCGGGCTTGGGTTCGCCCAGGAGATCCTTTTTGTTGATGGCGACGGAGAAGTGGAGGTCATTGCACTCAAGGCCCAGGAGGTAGATTTCTTCCTTGGTGAGGGCATTTTTCCGGGTGTCGATGGAGCGGATGGTGCCGATGATGGAATACTGGTCGCATTCGATGCCGCAGGGCATGAAGCAGGTTTCGATGATGGAGTAAATGTCCTCCCGGACGATCCGCCGGGATACCATGGAGTAGAGATCCATGTCTTCCATGGTCAGGGTTTCGATGGCATCCTCGTCTCCATGTTTGGCGGCCTCTAAGAGGCTGCTGCGTTTTCTGGCAGCCAGACGGGAGGCTGCGGCCTGCTGTTTGGTTTTCTGGATGGGCAGCAGGATCCGGCCCTGGACGGAGAGGCCGCTTAAGGCTGCACCGGCGGCTTTTACAGGCAGCTGATTTAGAAGGCGGCTCCGGTATTCCATGGAATTTTCTATATAAAAGATGAGGGAAATGCCGACTCTGTATTCGTCCAGCAGACCGGCGTAGGTTTCCCGTTCCGCGTGGCGCTGGATGGAGCAGTCGGCGGTGGAGCTGATGTCATCTCCTGATACATAGGGGAAATAATATTCTCTTGTAAAGGTTCCTTTTTCGCTGAGCCGTCCTACCATGACAACCCCCATGCCGGGAGCGGTCTCAGCCCGCAGCTCACAGAGCCGGGATCCTCCCTCCTCGATACAGACCGCGGGAGCGGCGGTTTTTGCAAGACGCCGGAGCAGCTTTTCCAGGTCGCTTTTATTTTCATAGGAGCTAAAGCCTATGGTCCGCATGAATTTATGCATTTCTTCACCTTCTTTGTTTGGAACGTGTTCTTATGGTTTCGCTTTCTGCATTATATACTACTTCTTGCCGGATTACCAGTGTTTTTTAGAATATTGGAAGGAATATAACAGATCCCGCCTGACTGGCAGAGCGGGATCTGAAGGAAATTTCTATTTCATTTTCTGTAAAATGACTGTGACCATTACTACACAGTAAACCAGGGCAAAGCCCCAGGCCAGGGGATTGGCATAGCAAATAGCCGCGAACCCGAAGCCGCCGCCTACAGCCAGCCAGCCTCCAAAGCTTCTTCCAAGAAGCTCGCCGATGCCGGAGAGAATAGCGTGCATACTATAGCCCAGTCCCTGGAGTACATTTCTAAAAATCATAAGGAATCCGTGGATGATAAACAGCCTGCTGATAAGGGTCAGGTACTGGATTCCACCCTGAGCCACTTCGGAGGCCATGCCGGAGGCGTCAAAGGCCGCGTCTCCCAGTACCAGGGCTACCAGAGGCATTTTCAGAAGGAAAATGGCGGCCCAGGCAAAAACGCAGTAGACAGCCTGGATGGTAAGTCCGCTCTTTATTCCCTGGCGGATCCGGTCAATCCGCCCGGCGCCGTAGTTCTGGCCCGCGTAGGTGGCCATGGCCATACCCACGCTTTCCATAGGCAGGGTAAACATCTGCCGGATCTTCTCACCGGCGGTCTGGGCGGCTACGGCGATGCTTCCCAGAGAGTTGATGGCATCCTGCATAACGACAGCGCCGATGGCAGATACAGAGTATTCAAAGCCCATGGGAAGGCCGATGAAGCACAGCCTTGACAGGTGCGCCCCGGAAATCCCCATTTCAGCCCGTTTGACCCGGATCAGGTCGATCTTGGCGAAAAGCCACCATGTATTTAAAATGCCGCTGACAAGCTGGCTGAACACCGTAGCGATGGCGGCTCCGTCCACGCCCATTCCAAAGGGAACGATCAGCACATAGTCCAGGACGATATTTAATACGCTGGAAAAGAGCAGAAAGTAAAATGGATGTCTGGAATCCCCCAGGGCCCGCAGGGCGCTTGCAGAGTAGTTGTAAAGCATACTGGCAGGGATACCCAGAAACAGGATCTGTATATAAAGCACCGCCATGGAAAAGATAGATTCCGGCGTGTGGATCAGGGACATGAGAGGGCCTGCCGCCGCCGTCATGGAGATGGTAAGGATCAGGCTTAAAAGAAGGCACAGCCAGGTACCGTTCCACAGATACCGGTGGATGTCCTCCTGATTTTTCGCTCCGAAGCTCTGAGCCAGAGGGATCCCAAAGCCTACACAGGCACCCTGGACAAAGCCCAGGGTGAGAAAGTGCAGGGAATAGGTGGAGCCCACAGCCGCCAGGGCATCTACGCCCAGGAAGCGGCCTACGATCACTGTGTCAGCAAAGCTGTAAAGCTGCTGGAACAGGGTTCCAAGGACCAGAGGCAGGGAGAACAAAAGGATCTGCGCCAGGGGGCTGCCTGTGGTCAGGTCTGTTGTTTTATGTTTTTTTGCTGTATGTTCCATAGTTTAGATCAATCCCATAAGGGTGGGAACGCCCAGAGACAGAGCCGGTACATAGGTTACAGCCAGCAGTATCATAAAGAGCACTACAAAGTAGGGAAGCAGCGTTTTTGCCACCTGTTCGATGCTGATCTTGCTGATGCCGCAGCCTACAAAGAGGACAGAGCCTACAGGAGGGGTCATATTGCCCAGACACATATTGAAGATCAGCATAACGCCGAACTGGATGTCGGACATTCCCATGCTCTGTGCAATGGGCAGGAAAATAGGCGTAAAGATCAGGATGGCAGGGGTAATATCCATAAACATTCCTACAACCATCAGGATCACATTCATCAGGAAGAAGATCACATATTTATTAGTGGAAACGCTCATGATCGCCGTACTGATGGCCGCCGGAATCCCGGAATATGCCATAACAAAGGACATGGCAGAGGAGGCGGAGATCAGAAACAGGATAATGCCGCTGGTGCAGGCGCTGCTTACCAGGATCTTTGAAAAGCTCTTTGCGGTAATGCTCTTGTAGCAGACAGAAAGGATCAGGCAGTACAGTACGGAAATGCCTGCTCCCTCAGTTGCTGTAAAGATGCCGCTTACAATACCGCCGATGACAATGATGATCAGCAGAAGGCTTGGGATGGCCTCCAGGGTCACCTTAAGAGCCTCCTGAGCCCCCGGAAAGCCGGAAACCGGATATTTATGCTTCTTCGCGTATACAAAGGCTACGATCATACAGCCAAGTCCCATAAGGATACCGGGAATATAGCCTGCCATAAACAGGGTGGAAATGGATACGCCGCCTGCTACGGTAGAGTACACGATAAAGGCGCTGGTAGGCGGGATCAGAAGTCCTGTAGGAGCAGAGGCAATATTTGCCGCGGTAGCGAAAGCCGGATCATAGCCCTCCTCCTTCTGAATGGGGTAAATACAGCCGCCCATGGCGGAAGCAGCCGCTACCGAGGAGCCGGATAAGGCGCCGAACAGCATATTTCCAAGGATATTGGCCTGAGCAAGGGATCCAGGGATCCAGCCTACAAAGAGCTTCGCGAAGTTTACAAGGCGCTTTGCGATACCGCCGTTGTTCATAATATTTCCTGCCAGGATAAACAGAGGGATGGCAAGGAGAGAGAAGCTCTCAACGCCGCTGTTCATCTTCTGCATGGTGATAAAGGTGATCTGATCCCAGGACAGAGAGGACATGGCAGCCACAACGGAGGAGATAACGATACCTACAGAAATGGGGCAGCCTACAAACAGCAGGATACCGAATACTACAAATAATATAACAGTGGTTACTCCAATACTCATTCGTCCTTTCCTCCTTCAATGGTAATTCCGGTTACATCCTCATAGATGTTGATGATCTGCGCCACGATGATAAACAGGCCGGAGACAGGCGCCATGGCGTATACAATGCTTCTTGGGATCCCAAGGAGGGCAGAATATACCTTCTGGGCGCTCATGGCCAGCTTAAAGCCGCCGATGGTAATGATGAAAATGGCAAACAGCAGGATCAGGGTGTCGATACAGATCATAAGGATCCGTTTGCCTGCCGGATTTAAGCTGTCTCGTAAGATCACCAGGGACATATGCTCTCTGGTGCTGAAGGCATAGGCGGCTCCGATAAAGCCGGTCCAGATCAGAGAGTAGCGCACCAGTTCCTCTGTAAAGGCCGCCGGACTGTTTAAGACATATCTGGTAAATACCTGGTATAAAACCAGGAGGGTCATAACGGATAAAAGCACCGTTGCCATACGGGACAGCAGGAAATTCATCCAGTGCTTTACGGTTGTAAAAAATTCTCTCATGGTAACACTCCCCCTATTCTACGGAATTGATAATATCCAGCAGTGTCTGGACGCCGGGGTATTCCTGGCAGTATTCCTGGATCATGCCGCTTGTAGCCTCACGGAAGGCATCCTTGTCAACGTCCGTTACAAAGGTAACGCCCATTTCCTCAGTGGCTTCCCGGATGGCCTCCTGGATGGCCTGATCCCAGGCAATCTTGTGGCTGTCTGTGGACTCGTAAGCGGCCTCAAGGATGATCTGCTGGTCCTCAGGACTGATGGTGTTCCAGACCTTGGCGCTCATTACCATAACGTCAGGGATCATGGCGTGCTGATCCTCGGAAAATACCTTGCAGATCTCTCCATGTTTTCCGGTGGTAAGGGCGGTTTCATTGTTTTCCGTACCGTCGATGATGCCGGTCTGAAGGGAGCTGTATACGTCGCCGTAGGACATGGCTACAGGGATGCCGCCCAGGGCCTTCAGCATATCTGTCTGGGACTTCATATCCTGGACACGGATCTTGACGCCCTTTAGATCCTCCGGGGTGCGGATAGCCTTGTCCTTTGTATAGAAGGAACGGGCGCCGGAGGTGTAGTAGGTAAGAGTTACAAAGCCGTCGTCCTCAGAGGAGAGGAAGAAATCCCTCATCTGTTCGGAATCCATCACATGATAGAAATCCTCTGTATCATCAAAAATATAGGGAAGTCCGAAGGTGTGGTAGGCTTCATTGTAGGTAGCAAGACCAGGTGCGGATACCTTGGTCATGGAGATTACCCCTGCCATCAGCTGCTCCATATTTTCATTTTCAGAGCCAAGCTGTCCATTTGGGAAAATGTCCACCCGGATCCGGCCATTGGTCCGCTCCTCCACCTTATCTGCAAATTCGGTCATGGCAATATGTACGGTATGGCTTTCGCTGAGGCCGTGGGCCAGTGTAAGCACCATCGGATTTTCTGCCGTAGCGGAGGCGCTGTCAGAGGCCCCGCCCTGGGCGCAGCCGGTCAGGGCAAAAAGTGAAAGGCCCATGGCGGCTGCCATTGCTGCAAATTTATTCATGTTTGTTTATCCCCTTTCTTTAAGACCATATTACATTCCGATCAGGTCAAACTGCTCAAAGGAAACCAGGACCTGATGATCCTTCTTCGGATTCTTATATTTCACCTGAACGGACTTTAAGGTCTGGCTGTAATACCAGCCGCATTCTGCCTCGTCAAACTTCCTTCTGTGGAGGAAATGAGGAATCTCTTTTCCATCTACAGTTACCCAGTAAGGCGCCTTTTCCCGGTGGATCATATCCAGGGAAATGGTCTCTATTTTTGTAGCGTAATCTCCCTCAGAGCAGAAATCAAGGGTAGTCCGCTCGCCGGCTGTCATGGTGATCCGGGTCTTTAAATACAGGCCTTTTTCGTAATCCATGGATACGCCGTCATCTTCATAAAGATCAAATATGCCGTTTTTGTCAGCCGCGCATAAAAGCCGGATTCCGGTGGGATTCTCGGTCATCATATTACGCATCTGATTTTCCGCCATCGGGATAATGGCTCCGCTTTTTACAAACAGCGGGATGCTGCCAAGGTCTACAGGAAGTTCGATGGTCTGGCCGCCGGCGTAGCGCTCTCTGGTGTAGAAATCGTAGAAATCGCAGCCCTCAGGCAGGTATACAGTCCTTGTTTTTGCTCCCTTTTCCACTACATTTGCAACTAACAGGGAATCGCCGAACATAAAGTCTACGCCCTCCTCGTAGCACTTCGGATCGTTCTGGAAAGCACTGCACATAGGCTCCATGATGGGCAGTCCTGTTTCGTGGGCCCGCTCCATTAAGGAATACAGATAAGGGAACAGGCGGTAGCGGAATTCGATGGCCTTTTTTACATATCCGGTGCAGCCGCTGTACATCCAGGGCTCGGTTACTGTGTTGTCAATATTGGTAGAGTGGATGGAGAAACGGGGCTGGAAAATACCGTTCTGGATCCAGCGCACCATCAGCTCTGCCTCAGGAGCGGGGCCGTAGAAGCCGCAGATGTCGCAGCCCTGGTTTGCAACGCCGGAAAGGCTCATGCCAAGGATGGTGGCAATATTATATTTTAAGGAATCCCAGCAGGTCAGGTTGTCTCCGGCCCAGGTCTGAGCGTAGCGCTGGATGCCGCAGTGGCCGGAACGGCATACGATATAGGGTCTTGTATTGTCAAAGGTCTCATGGATGGCTTCGTCGGTGATGTGGCACATCAGGTTAGACATAACCGACTTTAACTGGCCGATGGTGCCTCCCTTGCCCTCAAAATGGCACCGGCAGTCCTTATCTACCATACTGTCGTACTCGCAGTTGTCGTTCCAGACAGAGCTGGTGCCGTATTCCAGAACATTTTCCTTTAACATTTCCTTCCAGTAGGAGCGGGTGGAATCCTTTGTAAAGTCTACAAACATTCCCTTGCCGCCCCACCAGGTTCCTACGCCCTCTGCGTCGCTTTCGCTGTCCTTTACAAACATTCCCTTTGCCTTCATTTCCTCCAGCTTCGGGTGGATCAGAAGGATGCCGGGCTTTACGTTAGGGGAGACACATACGCCCCGGTCCTTCATCTGCTTAAAGAAGTCCCTGGGATTTTTAAACCGCTTTTTATTCCAGGTAAAGACGCACCGCTTAATTCCCTGCTCTGTTTCGATGGCACAGTAGCCGGAGGAAAGCTGGAAGCCGTCTACAGGGATTCCCTCCTCCTTTGTGGTGTCGATAAACTCTGTAATGGCGTCATCGCAGTCCGCCTCCAGCTCCGGATAGTACATAGAGGAGCCAAGATAGCCCAGAGCGTACTTAGGAAGCATGGCGGATTTTCCAGTCAGATCGGTGTAGCGCTCCACCACCTGGCGCACAGATGGCCCTGCGATCAGGAACAGGTCGATGTCCCCGCCGTCAGTGCGGTAGCGGCTGTGCATCTTCCAGTAGTTGCTCTTTTCCTTGCCCATATCGAAATCGCACTCATAGGTATTGTGGTAGAAATAGCCCACTGCCTTTTTGGTGCTCCGGTTTAATTTTATATAAAATGGAATGTGCTTATATAAGGAATCCGTTTCTTTCGGATTATACCCCATGGCGTCCTTAGGGCTCATGCTCATAAACTTCTGGGCCTTGTTAAACTCGCCGCTTTTCTCACCGAAGCCGTAGAAGCAGTCCTCCGGGGAGATCTCGCTGGTATGGATCCGGCGGTGGTTGCTGTCCTCCATATAAGCAAGGTCTACAATGTCCGCGTGAAGCTGTGTGCCCTCCTCATCATAGACACAGATGCGGAAGGGATCCTTTTCCACGACTACCTTTAATCTGGCGCCCTGAATCACTGCCTGAGAGTCCCCATCCTCTAAAACAGCCTCAGCCGCCTGGGTGCGGGTTCTGTAGTTTTTCAGGAAATCATCCATCCGGTCCTCCCAGGCGGTGGTTACCAGGCTGTAGGATTCCTCAGCAAAATCTCCGTCAAAGCCTGCCCGGATACGGATAATGGAATCGGTCAAAAAGAGAATACGGATCTCTGTGCAGTTGGTCTTTACGGAAAAATAATGATCCGCCTTCTGTACGGCGGATACGCTTTGGCATACCTTCATTTAATTGCTGCCTCCTTCTTTTTTTCAAACCGGTTTTATGATAATATGATATAAAAATGTCAGGGGCAAAACAAGACGGATTTTGCAGTGAATCCCCTTGTTTTTAACATTTCTTGCTGTTTTTTTGGATGGAAAGGAGATAAATTGTATATTTTGATGAAGGAGGAGCGAAGAAATGATCGATCAGGCCGGTATTATGATGGCCCAGGGCAGTCCCATTGCCTGCGAGCGTATCCAGGGTGTCAATGACAACATGGCAAAGTCCCATTATCACGAATATTATGAGCTGTATTATCTGGAAAGCGGAGAGCGGTATCATATGATCCATGACCGGCTCTATAAGATCTATCCCGGAGAGTTTCTCATTTTTCCGCCCTATGTGATGCATCATTCCTATGGGGAGGAAAATGTGCCCTTTAAGCGGATTTTACTGTATTTCAGAAAGGATCAGGTGGAGGAGGCCGGTCTGATCCGCCTTCTGGATGAGGGCACCGGGGTCTACAAGCCGGATCTGCGCTCCAGGCAGATGATCCACCGGATGCTGGGAGAATTGATGGAGGAGCAGGAATCTCCGGGGATCATGACAGAGGGCTACAGCCGCCATCTGTTAAATCTTCTCATTCTCTATACCATCCGCCAGGTTCAGGCTCCTGTGCGGCCGGAGAGCCGGGACCGGATCGGGGATGTGATCAATTACATCCACAACCATTACCAGGAGGAGATCAGTCTGGACGGGCTGGCCCAGCAGTTTTTTGTAAGTCCTTATTATCTCTGCCGGGAGTTTAAAAAGCATACCAACAGCACCATTATACAGTATCTGAATGTGACGCGGATTATGAATGCCCAGCGGAAAATGATGGAGACGGACAAAAATATAACGGAGGTCAGCAAGGAAACTGGATTTTCTAATATTACCCATTTTAACAGGGTGTTTAAGGCAGTGGCAGGGATGACTCCCTCCATGTACCGAAAGGCTTATAAGGAGAATGTGGCATTAAAATGAAGAAAAAACGGTTATCTCTGAAAACAGTATATTATTCTTCTTTTCTGGGCTTTGTGGTGGTGCCGATGGTACTGATTCTTATCCTTTCCCTGACGGTGCTGAATCAGGTTTTCGGCAGCCAGGCGGTGGAGAATATCCAGAGGGCACAGGAGGCGGTGGCGGCGGATCTGGCATCGGACATCGAGCAGGTTTCCATGCGCCTGTCCCATATGGTTTATACCAATGACAGCCAGCTTCTTTCCATTGCGGCAAAAACTCAGGAGGGGGACGCGAACAGCCGGTATCAGAGTCTTCAGGAGCTAAATGAAGCGGCCAGTTACGGGGCGGAACCGGTGAAAAATATTGTTTCCATGGCGTTTTATATGAAGGACGGGAGACAGACCTTTTTTAAGACAGATATACAGATCCCCACAGAGGAGCTCCGCCAGGAGGCCTGGTACAGGAAAGCTCTGGAGCATAAGAACCGGGTGGTAATCGGAAGCTATGATACAAATGAACGGGAGCTGTATTCCGGCGGCACAGAGGACAGTCTGGTACTAGTGGCGGCCCTGGCCCCGGATGTAAGCCTGGACCGATCCCAGAAGCTGGAGATGACCGCGTTTTTCCAGGTGACAGGCGCCACAGATAAGATTAAATCCAACAATACAGGCTATCGGAACGGGAAAAATAAGATTGGCTACACCCGCCTTGTGGATGAGACGGGGGCTGTGGTCTATGAGCCTGGAGGGATTCCTGAGGAGGCAGTAGAGGGCAGGGGATATACCAGAGTTCAGTCTCCGGTGGATCCCTACCTTTGCGGCTGGTATGTGGAAAGCTATGTCAAAACGTCTCAGCTGACGGAGGATTTCTGGGCGGTGGCAGGGCAGCTTCTGGCTGTAACCATGGTGGTTCTGGCTCTTTACGCAGTATTTTCTAGATATTTCCTTAAGCGGATTATTAACCCGGTTGCTCAGATCAGCCAGGGCATGAGGCAGGTGGAGGAAGGAAAGCTGGACATTCATCTGGATCCGGCGGGACAGTATGAGATCCGCACCATGATCCATTCCTTTAATGCCATGGTACGCAGGCTGAAGGCTCTGATCCAGGACTATGAGGAACGGGTCAGGAATCCGGTAAAGACCAGGGAGGATTATCTGGCGGCTCTGATCCGGGGGGAGGCGGCGCCTGATGAAACGGACTCCCGGTGGAAGGAGCTTTTTGCAGATCAATATATGCTTTTTACGGTACATACAGACCAGCCGGGGCTTAAGGAACTGTCGGCGGAATTTGACACCATTCCCAGATTTGCCTCCCGCTGTGTCCAGACCATGGCAGATGCCAGCACCCTTCTGGTATGCTGCAGGATTCCGGAGCAGGATTATGAGCCGGGACTTAAGGATATGATCCGGGAAATCCAGCGGCTGGGCCGGACGGGAGGCCGGGGAGCGGGTACCGGGGCAGAGCTTTCTGTATGCCTGGGACGGCCCCTTTCAGGAAGCCAGGGCTTTTTGGAGGAGCTTCAGGCATTGTGGGGCTTTGAGGATCTGTATTTTCTGGCAGGTGAGGGGGCCCTTGTGGATCTTGGTCAGATCTATGACCAGGCAGAGCAGATCATGGGCCTGGCTTATTCTTACGGAAAACTGGCGGCAGCCCTTTATACGGCAGATGAAAAGACAGTGGGAGAGGAGCGGGAGGAGCTGGGCCAGCTTCTTCAGAGCGGCAGTCTGGAGGAAGGACGCCTCCGGGTGCTGGCTGTGATTCTGGCAACGGCCCGGCAATTTAAGCGGTCCGATGGGGATTTCTTTGATATATTTGGTCAGAGGATCAATTATTTCCAGAAACTGGAACGGATTCAGGAAGTACGGAGTCTGCGGCTGTGGATGGTCAATTATCTCTCCTGGGTAATCTCCTACAGCAGCAGCCGGCTGGATGTAGTCCGCACCGACGCCATCACCATGGCCAAGCGCTATATCCTGGAGCATTATCAGGACGGGGGCTTAAGCCTTAAGGAGGTGGCAGAGTATGTGGGCCTCAGCGAAAAATATTTCACCACCAAGTTTACAAAAGAATGCGGGGAGACCTTCCTGGCTTACCTCACCGGCTTAAGAGTTCAGAAAGCGAAAGAGCTGATCAAAACCACCACCTTTAAGATGTATGAGATCGGGGAAATGGTGGGGTATAATAATCCGGAGCATTTTAACAGGATCTTTAAAAAGGCGGTGGGGATGAGTCCGGCGCAGTATAGGAAAGCACCTTAAAATCCCCTAATTCATACTTTTTAACCCCAAATTCTTACCATCCGTCAACTTTTACCATCTCCCCAATCTGAAAATATATCAAGAAATGAGAGAAAAAAGACATAGCCAAAAGGGGAGCGGGAGGGATATACTTGCCTCATCAGCAAAAAACGGGAGGTAATGAAAATGAAGAACAGAAAATGGCTTGCTCTTACAACTGTATGCGCAATGACAGCGGCATCCTTAATGGGCTGCTCCGGAGGAACGGCTTCTGACGCACCGGCAGACACACAGGCGCAGACGGGTACAACCCAGACAGAAGCAGAGGCAGGAGAGTCAACGGAGGCAGCAAAGGAACTGTCCGGCACCATCACCTTTACTATCTGGGATAACAACTTAAATGATTTCATCGAGCAGAATGATATGGTAGGAAAATTCCAGGAGATGTATCCGGACGCTGAGATCGAGGTAGAAAAGATCAAGGATGACAGCGAATACTGGAACGCCATGAAGATGAGGGCATCTGCCAACCAGCTGCCGGATGTTATGTTCAATAAGCCCTTTACCCTTTCCAGATTCAAGGATTACCTGGCAGACCTGTCCGACACAGAGGCAGCGAAGAACAACGAACTGGCAGAGGGCTATGCCATCGACGGCAAAATCCTGGGTATTCCCATGACCTCCGGCTACGAGTATGTGTATTACTGGAAGGATATGTTTAAGGAAGCAGGCGTAGAGGTGCCCACTACCTGGCCGGAGTTTGTAGAGGCAGCAAAGACCCTTCAGGACTATTATGGAAAGGATAATCCTGATTTTATGGCAGTTGCCTGCGGTCTGAAGGATGAGTGGCCTGATTATCCTTATATGGAATTTATGCCTGCCCTCGAGTCAGGAAACGGACAGAACTGGAATACCATGGCAGCTCAGGATGAGCCTTTTGCTGAAGGAACCGACATTGAAAAGGCTTACCAGAAGGTGAATGAGCTCTTTACCTCCGGCGCTCTCGGAAAAGATCCTCTGGGACTGGGAAGCGATCAGGTAACCGCGCTGTTTGCGGCAAAAGAGGCTGCCATCATCGCCCTTGGAGACTGGGGACTGCAGAATATCCAGTCAGGCGCTGAGGATATCTCTGAGCTTGGAACCTTCTATCTGCCCACCAGAAATACTGAGTCCGATCCATACAATGTAATCGTACAGGGCGACTCCTTTATGGGCGTTACCACCCACTCAAAGAACCCGGAGCTTGCAAAGGCATTTGTAGAATGGTTCTACTCTGATGCATGGTATCCGGACTATATCAACTATGTATCCTCAGCCTCCTCCATGACCAATTTCCCCAAGGAGAAGGATCCTGTTCTGGCACAGGCAGACGAGCTTTGCCCGGATATGAATCTGGTTATGTATGACGGCGGCGGAGATGATTTTACCGCCATCCAGAATGAGACTGCCTTTGATTACAAGAAGCTGGGCGCGCAGATGCTGACAGAGGGCTTTGATCTGACTCAGACACTGACGGATCTGAACACTAAGTGGAAGGCGGCAAGAGAGAAGCTGGGAATCCAGTAATGTTCAGAAATATGAGAAACACAGATTGGGAGCTGTCAGGGCGGCAGCTCCCGATTTAATAGAAAGGGTGGTAAGGGTGAGTACATTATCGAAGAAAAGAAGACAGTTCATCGTGCTGTCTCTGGTGATCCCGGTGCTTCTTCTGCTGGCATTTGTGGTAGTGCCGGCCATGGATCTGATCCGGATGAGCTTTACAAACTGGGACGGCTATTCTCCGTCCAGCCAGTTTATCTGGTTTGACAATTACATTTCCATGTTCCACAATGAGGATTTGTGGCTGTCCCTAAAAAATAATGCGGTATACTTTTTTGTGCATCTTCTTATGATCCCGGTGGAGCTGGCCTTTGCGGTTCTCCTGACAGGAAAGCTGCGGGCGGCCAAATTTTACAAGACTATGGTGTTTATGCCTTATATCATCAACGGAGTGGCCATTTCCTATGCCTTTTCTTATTTCTTTTCACCGATCAATGGCGCCTTTGATGCCATTTTAACCGCAGTGGGCCTGGAGGGGCTGATCCATAACTGGCTTTCTGACGCCAAGATCGTCAATTATGTGCTGTCCTTCGTTTCCCTCTGGCGGTTCAGCGGCTATCATGTGATCCTGTTTATGGCGGCCCTTCAGTCCCTTCCTCAGGATGTGGCGGAGGCGGCTCAGGTGGACGGAGCCAATACCTGGCAGCTTTTTAAGTACATACAGATCCCGGCTATTATGCTGATGGTGGATTTTGTGCTCTTTGACAATATCCGGGGCGCCCTGCAGGTGTTCGACATCCCATTTGTCATGACAGCAGGAGGGCCAGGGTACGCTTCCTCTACCTTCACCCTTTATACCATCGATACGGCATTTACCTACAGTAACTTCGGCCTGGCGTCTACCATGGCGGTGGCGATTATGGTGCTGATCGTGCTGATCTATGTGGTGCAGAATAAGATCATCCATGGTATTATTTTGAGAGGAAAGGAGTGAGGGCCATGAAAAAGCGGATATGGGTACAGCTTATAAAGCAGGTGATCTGCCTGTGCATGGTGGCAGTGGTTCTGGCGCCTATCGTGCTGACGCTGTTTGCGGCATTTAAGACCAAGGTGGATATGGTGAAAACCTCCCCTCTGATGCTTCCGGCCCTTGACCGGATCACCTTTGATAACTTCACAAAGGTTCTGACGGATAAATATCTTCTGGTGGGCTTTAAGAATACGGGGATCCTTCTGGTGGTATCCATTTTCTTTAATGTCATGTTCGGCACCATTACCGCCTTTATCATCGAACGGTTTAACTTTAAGGGGAAGAAATTCATCATCGCCTTGTTTTTCATCGGTATGCTGATCCCCTCCTTCGTAACGGAGATTGCCCGGTTTAAGATCATCAACGGCCTCAGGCTCTATAATACTCTGGGCGCCCCCATTGTGATCTATGTGGCCTCGGATCTGATGCAGCTTTACATTTACCGCCAGTTTATCTCTACCCTGCCGGTGTCTCTGGATGAGTCAGCCCTGTTAGACGGCTGCTCCTACTTCGGGCTGTTTACCAGGATTATTTTCCCGCTGCTGGCTCCGGCTACGGCTACGGTGTGCATCATCAAGGCCATTAACATTATCAACGATATGTATATTCCATACCTTTACATGCCAAAAAACAAGCTGAGAACCCTGACCACCTTCCTTATGAACTATGCCAATGCGCAGCAGGGCTCCTGGCAGACTCTGGCGGCGGGGATTATCGTTATTATGCTCCCTACCATTTTGATTTACATTTTCTTCCAGAAATATATTCTGGCGGGAGTGGCAGCAGGAGCAGTGAAGGAATAAGAGAGGAGAAATTATGATTCCAGAATTAACATGGCTGGATGACCCGGAGGTGTTCCAGGCAGGACGCCTTCCGGCTCATTCGGATCACCGGTTTTACGAGACAGAAGGGGACTGGAAGGAAGGGAGAGAGACCCTTTACCAGTCCTTAAACGGAGAATGGAGCTTTGCCTGGTCAAAATGCGCCGGGGAGCGTCCGGCAGACTTTTACCAGGAGAAATTTGACGAAACGGGCTTTGGTACCATTCAGGTGCCGGGCCATATAGAGCTTTCCGGCTATGACCGGATTCACTATATCAACACCATGTACCCATGGGAGGGGCATGTATACAGAAGGCCCGCCTACTGGAACGGTAAGCCCTGTCCCGGGCAGTTTTCACAGGCAGAGTACAACCCGGTGGGTTCTTACCGCAGAACATTTGACCTGGCCCCTGGGCTCCTTGGAAAACGGGTCTGCATTTCCTTTGAGGGGGTAGAGCAGGCCATGTATCTGTGGCTCAACGGCCAGTTTGTAGGCTATAGCGAGGACAGCTTTACTCCGGCTCATTTTGACCTGACCCCTTATATCCGGGAGAAGGGAAATGTAATTGCCGTAGAGGTACACAAGCGTTCTACGGCGGCTTATCTGGAAGATCAAGACTTTTTCCGGTTCTCCGGTATTTTCAGAAATGTAACTCTCTATGGAAAGCCGGAGCTTCATGTGGAGGATATGTGGGCGGTGCCGGAGGTGAAGGAGGATCTGAAGGAAGGCAGCTTTTCTCTGATCCTTAAGGTTTCCGGAAGCCTGGAGCCTGGCTGGAGGGCGGCTTACCGGCTGTCTGACCCCGAGGGAAGGGTTGTCTGTGAAGATCAGGCAGAGGGCGGCTTAGAGGGCAGTCTGTCCTTTGGCTCCGCAGAGCTTCCTGATGTCTGCCTCTGGGACTGCGACAGCCCCTGTCTTTACCAGCTTGTGATCACCCTTTACGGGGCAGATGGCCAGGTGAAAGAGGTGGTTCCCTATAAAACCGGCTTTCGCAGGATCAGCCTTGAGGATGGCATCATCCAGCTCAATGGCCGCCGCCTGATCATAAACGGGGTAAACCGCCACGAGTGGAATCCCCACAGAGGACGCGCCATTACCCCGGAGGATATGGAATATGATATAAAATGCCTCAAAGACAACCACATCAACAGCGTCCGCACCTGCCATTATCCGGATCAGCTTCCCTGGTACTCCCTGTGCGACGAGGCGGGGCTTATGGTGATGGCAGAGACAAATCTGGAGTCCCACGGCTCCTGGCAGAAGATGGGGGCCGTAGAGCCCTCCTGGAATGTGCCCGGCAGCATCCCTCAGTGGCGTGAGGCTGTGCTGGACCGGATGCGTTCCAATGTAGAAACCTTCAAAAATCATGTATCCATCCTGTTCTGGTCCCTGGGAAATGAGTCCTTTGCAGGGGAGAACATGAGGGCCATGTACCGCTGGACCAAAGAGCGGGATCCGGGCCGCCTGGTACACTACGAGGGTGTGTTCCACAACCGGGACTATGAGGATATTTCTGATATGGAAAGCCAGATGTACGCCCCGCCCGGACGCATCCGTGACTATTTCCGCCAGGGAGGGAAAAAGCCCTTTATCCTCTGCGAATATATGCACGATATGGGCAATTCCCTTGGGGGCATGAAGTCCTATATGGAGCTCTTAGATGAATTTTTGCAGTATCAGGGGGGATATATCTGGGACTATATCGATCAGGCTCTCTATGTGACGGATCCGGTAACGGGACGGGAGGTGCTCCGCTACGGCGGGGACTTTGATGACCGTCCGTCCGATTATGAATTTTCAGGAAATGGAATCGTATTTGCAGACAGAACGCCGAAGCCGGCAATGCAGGAGGTAAGATATTATTATGGAGCATACAGATTCAATGCTTAGGGTGGTATACGGAGATGTAGTGGCCGGCGTCCATGGAAATGGCTTTGACTATCTTTTTTCCTATCAGACCGGGGGACTGGAATCCCTTGTGATCCGGGGGAGAGAATGGCTTTACAGGACACCGGGGCCGGTATTCTGGCGGGCGGTTACGGACAATGACAGAGGAAATCATTTTCCCTTCCGTTCGGCCATGTGGATGGGAGCGGATCAGTTTACAGAGAAAGAAAAGGTGGAAATCTGGCAGGACGGACAGCCGGTGGAGGATTTTCTGGCGCCCGGAAACAGCCGGTTTGAAAAAGAAGTTATCTGTAAGGAGATATGCTTTCGGTTTACCTGCCGGACCGCTACGGTGCCTCAGACCCGGGTGCGGGTATCCTATACAGTAGACGGGTCCGGGCGGATTCGGACCGAGGTGCATTATGAAGGAAAAGAGGGGCTTCCTCAGCTTCCTGTCTTTGGCCTGCGGTTTGTGATGCCTTCTGTGGCATCAGGGTATGTATATAAGGGGCTTTCAGGTGAGACCTACCCGGACCGGATGGCCGGAGGCGTAAAGGGATGCTATGAGATCCAGGGATTGCCTGTGACGCCCTATCTGGTGCCTCAGGACTGCGGAATGCATATGGAGACAGAGGAGCTTTCTGTCATAAGAGAATGGAACGGGGAAAAAATGGCCCTCCGTTTTACTATGGAAGAAGCCCCATTTGCCTTTACCTGCCTGCCTTATACAGCCCTGGAGCTGGAGCAGGCTACCCACCAGGAGGAGCTTCCTCCTCCCAGGCGGACAGTGGTATGCATCCTTGGGGCAGTACGGGGCGTAGGCGGCATCGACAGCTGGGGCTCTGATGTGGAGCCGGAGGCTCAGATCAGCGGTGAGAAGGATATTACCTATTCCTTCTCCATCAGCCCCGGTCAAGAGGGATGATGATGGCCGCGATCAGGTAGGCCACAATCCCTGTGCCGAAGGAGCAGATCAGGATGATCCATAAAAGGCGGATCAGGGTTGGATCTACGTTAAAATATTCTCCCAGGCCTCCGCATACGCCGCAGAAAACCCGGTTTGTGGAAGAACGATGAAGTGTTTTCATAGTGGATTCTCCTTTGCTTATTTAAATGTTACGCTGATCATCCCCACACCGCATTCCAGATCCATGGTATAGGGGGCGTGGTTGTTGACGTCAGTGTCGTTGCTTGACATGGTGTAGGTATCGTCTTCTACGGAGATGGTGCCTGCGCCACATTCTATTTTGTAGTTATAATCGGTCTGATTTCCGGTAAGGGCCAGAGAAACCTCCCCCACGCCGGTTTCTACGTCAATATCGCCGGTAACGGTTCCCTGGAAGGAAATGCTTCCTATGCCGCTTTCCAGCTCCAGTTTGGAGGTTTTTATGTCCGTGAGGCTGCAGGAAGATACGCCAGTATCGATCTCCACCTTGTCAAAATAGTGGTCTGCCGGGATGGTGACGGTGATATATGGACTGTTGTTTTCATTGGAATGATCGTCTCTGCTGCGGCTTTCCCGCTTTACATTCAGCTTGTCTTCCCTTACAAAGCATTTGGTCTTATCCTGAGGATCCTTTACAGAAACGGTGATCTCAGACTGATCCGATGAGGTCAGCACCTGGATCACGCCCTCATCTGCATCGATCTGAAGCTCCCTTGTGGGAGAGAAGCTGTAGGTCTGCTGGTCGTCAGCAGAAGGGGGCGGAGCCTGGGCAGAGGTTTCAGAGGCTAATTTTGTTTCAGCCGGCACCGGCATAGCCTCTATGGGCCGGGAGTGGGAGTAGTTTTTCAGGATCTGGTAGCTGTGGAGCCGCCCGCCCATGGCAAATGCCAGAGAGGCAGTGACCGTACCGATTCCGATCAATGCGATTCCTGCGATGGAAAAACGCTTCAGCCATTTATTCATGTAGGTTTCCTCCTTTTGTGAATGAGACGGTTGACGGCATCGATGATCTGGCGCAGCAGGTTAGGTACCAGTTTACCGTAAAATACAATGGAAATGGCTCCAAACAGGATCCCGGCTCCCAGAAGCACCATGCCAAGGCCCATAATCAGCAGGCCTGTAAAAATCCCTTCTGTAAATATAAGGACCAGGCCAAAGGGGATCAGGCACAGTCCGGCAAGTATGCCCCCGATTGCAAGGGCTCCAAGGAGGAGGAGCAGTCCGATCAGCAGCCCCACAATCCCTGTCAGAATCCCGACCAGCCCGCTGCCTACTCCAAGAAGGATGGGAGAGAGCAGGATGAGAATGACAGCGCACAGGGCGATGGTCAGAGGCTTATTGTAGCTGCGGGACGGTTTGGAGTCCTTTGCCTCCTCTTTAGACGGCTCCGGCTCACGGTCTGCCTTTTTCCGGCCTTCTTCTGCCGTCTCCGGCAGATCCAGCCGCTTTGCCAGCCAGTGGTCCGGATCCCTGAACCGCTCATCACGGTAGCCGCTTTCTGTAAATTCTCCGCCTTCTTTCAGATTTCCCATCAGATCCGACCGGATCATAGCCGCGATCCTCTCCGGGCTTCCAAGATCTCTCAGGATCTCCTCCTCCTGATCCGGCCCGGCCTCATCAAAATAGTCATTATAATACTGGATCGCATCCTGCTTCTCCTCATCCTGGATGTCCTGAAGCAGGTATGCAAGCTCTTTCATAAACTCAGTTCTCGTCATAGCTTAGCCTCCTTAAAAATCTGGGACACCCTCTGAGAATAAGTATGCCACTCTCCGCGGTAAAGATTCAGCTGAACCCGTCCCTGCTCCGTCAGCTTATAATACCGTCTGTTCCGCCCGTCGATCGCCATATCATAGACCTCCAGACAATCCTCCTTCTGAAGCCTGCGGAGTACCGGATATAAGGTGGATTCAGATATATCAATGGCACTGCGTACATCCTGGGTGATCTTGTAGCCATAGGTTCCCTCCGCGTCCTTGGACACCACCGCCAGTACGATAGCATCCAACAGAGCAGAGCCAGTGTTAAACACCATAAGCACCTCTCCTTTATAATATTGTAAATAGTAGGATATTATATGTTATATAATATATTTATACTATACGTCATATAATATTATATGTCAATAGAAGAAATAAAAAAGATATTTCAAAGCTTTTGTTATGTTTTCTTTAAATTCTTTATAAAGTGTTTAGGATGCGGTCAAAGTTCTGTCACAATTTACCAGTATACTTTAAACATAAACAAGCAGTCAGAGCTTTTTACATATAGATGCATTTTAAGCCGGCGGGGTTGGCAGATGGCCTTCCTTGCCGGCTCAACCTAATTTATAAACCAAGCTCAATCCAATACCTTTGCTGCAATTCTCCATCATGGCTGATTTCATTTTCCAGTACGCCTCCATTGGCCTGGATGATGCTTGCGGAGCGGATATTGGTCTTTTTACAGGTAACCAGAACCGGGTCAATGCCCAGTTTTTTACATTCCTCCAGAGCAAGGGCAAGAATGGTATTTCCATAGCCTTTTCCCCGTTCGGAAGGCCGGATCCCATATCCGATATGGCCCCCGAAGGCCAGAAGGGCATCATTTAGCTGGTGCCGGATGTCCACCATTCCAACCAGCCTTTTCCCGTCCATAAGAAAAAACAGGGAAGAGGGCACCAGACGGGGATCCTCCGGCTGGCGGCGGTACTGGGCGGTTTTGGAAAGAAATGCATCGTAATCCTGGATATTGCCGCCGCCGCTGGCGGGAATGATGGGTTCGTTTAAAGACTGGAGTTCGGTAAGGTAGGCCTGCCATTGGGATTTGTGGGTGGAATTAGGAGCGGTGAGTGTCAGCATGGGTGAGGGGTCCTTTCTATTGGGGATGATGTTGTAAGGTTACTTCTGCTTTTTCAGCTTCTCTAATATTGCTGTTGCATTTGGCTGGGGCGGAGTAAAACGGACTTCGTGTTTCAGCATACCGATAACTTTCTGATTATCGTCCAGTAAATTTCGGTATTAATAATATAAAATCCCGTTTTCTTCATCTATGTATCCTCATTATAAAAAAATCCTCCGCCTTACGGCGAAGGACCAAATTTGCGACCCAACCACTTATATACCGCATATTGGTCAGCGGTAAACGTTCATTTGTTTACATTCTAGCAGAGGAAAAAAGGAAAGTCAATTATGAACCTGCCGCTCCCGCAAATTCAAAACCACATCTACCCCATCCCTATGCTCCAATATACTATGCTCATTTCCTGCCACAGCCCCCGCCGCTCCGGAAAGGGCCCGGCAGAGAAAGTCTGCCGCCTCTTTCTGGCAGTCCAGGGAGGCATTTTTTATATCGGAAACGGTCTGGTTCAGTGCTTCTGTATCAAGGCCCATCACCAGCCGGCGCATAAAGCGCATGGCGCCGTTTAACCGGCCGGAGGGGGGCAGGGCCTGGGAGTAGGCGCTGAGGATGTAGCCCTTTAAATCCTCCTCTGCAAGGTTCAGTTCCCCAAGGCGCGTTCCAGCCTGTTTAAACAGGCTGAGAGTCGAGGTCACTTCCGGATCGGCGGTGCTCCACAGGGAGAAGAAATCGGAGGTGAGATAAAAATCGATCCCTCCATCGTAGGCCTCGCCCTGATAGCGCAGGGCCGGTTTTATATATTTGTCCCCTGCAGCCAGAAGAAATGGAAGAAACCGTCCTTTAAAGCCGGGACAGGCCATAAGGTTTCCCATCATCCGTATCTCCTGCGAAGGCGCATCCGTACAGATGCCTATATTTTTGGGCTCCAGAGACAGATAGGTTTCCCATAAACCGGCATTGTCCCGGCCGTCACAGGAGCTTTTGCCGCCTTCCGGCAGTTCTCCAAGGATTCCGGCCGCTTCCCTGCGGATTCCTTCCAGTGCTTCCCCGGGCGCCGCTGCCAGAAAGATAAGTCTGTGCCGGGTCAGAAGCTCATCGGCGATCTCCCGCAGCCTGCTGGAGACCATTTTCACATGATCCGGATCCTCCTTCAGCCGTTTTAATGTATCCTGAAGGAAATAGTAGGTATCCTGGCCGTTTAACAGGTTGTGGAAGGCCTCATCCCTCCTCAGGCATCCGGCCGCCATGCTGAAAGCCAGGGAAGAAGCATTCTCCCCTTTGGACAGGTCATAATCAGGGGTATATTTTTCCAGAACCCGGATCATTTCCTCTCGGTTTTCATAATCTGCCTGCCCCATAATATGCAGTAAAAATCGGAGACTGGCCGGGAAATCCTCCGTCAGCCCGTTCCAGAATACGGACAGCATAGGGCGGCTGTTTTCTCCTGCCTCCTCGTCGGGGTACACCTCGTCGATGGAACAGTCGTGGAGATATTCCTGTTCCAGCTGTTTCTGTCTGGCAGAGGAATAAAGCTCTGTATCAAGCTCTGTCAAAAGCATCTGATAGATGGTCAGATACATCCTGTCTTCCGGCTTCACCCCGCTCATATCAAAATAGAGCTGATAGCTGCCAAGGGAGCCTTCCTGGGAGGACATTCCCTCACCGGAAGGGGTCTCGTAAAACTGGATCCCATGGATCGTGCGTAAGGCGGCAGGCGGCGCGGCAGGCGGCTCAGGAAGGGCAGAGGGCTCAATGAGAAAGTCCATATTGGAAAGCTCCTGGCTGTTCCATTCCTGAAAATCATGGGTTCTGGTGATCAGATTCCGTTTTTCTGCCACGGACATTTCTCCCAGCTTATGCTCCAGCCAGGCTTCCCGTTCCGCTTCCAGCTGTTCCGCCAGTCCCGGTTTTGGCACTGTGATCACAAGGGCACTGGTTATCGGTTCCAAAGCCTCCTTTGCCAGCCGGGACACAATTTTCCGGTTCTCCGGGCCGTAAAACTGCTGAAAGGCGGCCTCATATTTTGTAAAATAATCCGTCCGGCCTGTGACGCTCCAGTAATGCCCGATTTCCTCGGAAATATTGAAGCCCAGATGAGGGGCTTCTCTGGTCAGAAGATCGGATATACGGTTTTCCTTCCATGAGGCGGCAAGCTGCACCGGATCGGCTCCCTGCCTGGAAAGAATGGACAGAGTATTTTGAATGGAGCGTAAAAATGGCTCCGCCTGTCCGGCATCACCATTTCTCAGCCGAAACCGAAGAGAAGGAGAGGGGATCAGAGTGTCGGTGTAGACCTCCATCATATGGTTGATCCCCTGTTCTATGGCACAGTCATACCATATGGAAGCCTCCTGATTCAGAAAATCCGCCAGCAGATCCCAATGGATCAGTTCCTCCTGGGAGCAGTGGGACAGGTCGATGCCGTAGTCGATCACAGCGCCCTGCTCTACAGCCGCTCCCTCGTAGGCGGGGCTTTCACAGCACAGCCGTTTAAAGCCGGGAGCCGCTGTTTCCTTAAATACATCCGGAGAGATACCGCCATTTCCTGCCTTAGCCTGTGAAAGATGATTCTTATCCAGAAACTGTAAAAAATTCTCCAGTTCCACCTGCCCATACAGGATCATCAGGCAGTTGTCATAATGATAATAGGCTTCATAAGCCTTCTTCACCTGTGAAAATGTAAGCTCCTTATAATGATAATGAAGCCGGCCCAGAAGCCTGGAGGAGATAAGCCCCTCATAAAGGGCACCGGCCATAAAGCTGTCAGCATTTTCCAGCAGATCCGTCAGGTGGCCCCAGTCCTCACTGAGCACCGTTCCGTGAAGGGTAAGAGGGCCATTTTCCTCCTCAAGCTCCAGCCGCAGGCCCTCCCGCAGGAAGAAAGATTCTTCCTTCATGGCGTCCGGCTCTTCCATGCAGGAAAGAACCACGTCCGCCAGCCGGGTGAGCTGCTCCTGGCTCTGGGAGCAGATGGGATAGCAGGTGTAGGTATTGTCCGTAATGCCGTTCATAAATGTAGAATAGCTTTTGCTGTCCATATCAAAAAATACGTCCCGGCTGGGATACCGCCTGCAGGAGCATAGAAGAAGGTGCTCCAGCAGATGATTGGTGTCGGTATTGTCCGCCTGGGGCGTGCGGTAGATCAGGTTAAATCCAAGCTCCCGGTCATCATTTTCTATGTATAAAAGCCGGGCGCCGCTGTGGGAATGATAAAATTCCACTGTCCGGGCGCCCAGCATTTCAATGGTTCCTGTTTCTGTAACGGTGAAGCCCCAAAGCCTGTCACCGGTCTTCGGCAAAGCTGCCATGAACTGTCCTCCTTGCGTGTGTATCTGAAAACTCCATATTGTAAGGTATTCTAACACGGAGAAGGTATTTTTACAATCCGGGAATCACTTAAATAGCCAGTTTATGAAGTGATCAGAAAAAAATACTGGAAATCTGGGAGAGGTGGTATATAATGGGCTTGACTAGAGCCCATTTTCAAACACGCTCTAATGCTTAAAATGTGGAGAAAGGTAAGAGTATGATGAAACGATTTCATTGTGGACAAATGTCAGATTCCATGGCGGTGGGTATCCTCCTGTCTCTTACAGGCGGCTTTCAGGACGCCTACACCTACATATGCAGGGGCAGCGTCTTTGCCAATGCCCAGACCGGCAACTTCATTCTCATGGGGATCAATGCGTCTGAGGGCCGTTTTCAGGACGCCCTGCGCTATCTTATTCCCATTGCGGCCTTTGGGGCGGGGATCTTCCTGGCCCAGAGGATCCGCCATCTGTGCCAGCCCCACAGACGGATACACTGGCGCCAGATCATCCTGGCCATCGAGTGCGTGATCCTCTTCACGGTAGGACTGATCCCGGAGTCCCTTAACATCCTTGCCAACTCCCTGGTCTCCTTTTCCTGCGCCATGCAGGTAGACAGTTTCCGGAAGATTCAGGGAAATGCTATGGCAACCACCATGTGCATCGGAAACCTGCGCAGTGCCACCGATCTTCTCCATTCCTATACAGTCACAAAAGACCCTATGTTCAGAAAGAAAAGCCTTCAGTATTATTTTTTCATTGCAGTATTTGCCATAGGAGCCGTCCTGGGAAATGGGGCAGTAAAGTACCTGGGGCTCAGGGCTGTGTGGGTGTGCTGCGGAGGGATACTGGCTGCGGGGGGAATGATGTTTATAAAGGGAGAGGAGTAGTTACTCCACCTCACCACCCTCCACCCGATACACCACATCCCCAATCTTCTCCGTAAACCGCCTGTCATGGCTCACAGCCAGCAGGGTGCCGTCATAATCGGACAAAAGAGCCTCCAGCCCTTCCATGGTATATACGTCCATATGGTTTGTGGGCTCGTCCAGGATCATAAAGCTGCAGCCCGATACCAGCACCTTTGCCAGGGCCGTTTTCACCCGTTCTCCGCCGGAAAGGACCGCCGCTTTCTTCTCCATATCCGCCCGGCTCATGTACAGGTTAGCCAGAACCGCCCGGCAGATATGCTGGGGAAATGCGGCATCCGCCATTACATTTTCAAGAACCGTTTTGGACAGGTCCAGGGTGTCCAGATCCTGGGAGAAATATCCGATTTTGGCTTCTGAGGTGATAAATGTGCCCGGAGCTCCCTCTATCAGCGCCCGGATCAGGGTGGATTTTCCCGCTCCGTTGGCTCCGGTAAGGATGGTGCGCTTCCCGGCCTCTACCGTAAGCGACGCATCCGCCAGCACCAGCCTCCCCTCATATTCCACCGTAAGGTGCCGGATGGAAGCCGCAGCTTTCGCCCGGATCCGCCCGCCCTCCGGCAGCTTCATAGACACATGAGGCAGCTCGGCGGGCTTTTCCTTTTTCTCGAGCTGGGAAAGCCGGGTATCAATGGCACTTTTATTACTTTGTACATGGCCCTGCTGGACGGAAGCGATGCCCTTATAAAGCATCCATTCACTGCTTCCCATCCGGCGGGGCGGCTTCGCCATGGCCCTGCTTTTCTCGCGAAGCCTAACTGCCGCCTGTTCAAGCCGGTGCTTTTCCTTCTGATACTGCTGGTACTCAAACTCCTTAAACTCCCGTTCCCGATTTTTCTGCTCCGCCCAGGCCGAATAACCGCCATCAAATACCCGGAGCTTTCCTTCCTCCAGCTCCCAGATACAGGTACAAACCGAATCCAGCAGCATCCGGTCGTGGGAGATCAGAACCACAGCGCCCCGGTAGCCGGCAAGCATCCGTTCCAGCTTTTTCACCCCGTCCACATCCAGATTGGTAGTAGGCTCATCTGCAAAGAGAAGAGGGGCGCGGCCCGAAAATGCCTCCGCAATGGCAAGGCGCATCCGCTCCCCGCCGCTTTTCACTGCCGAGTCCTTAAGGCCAAGCTGGCTGATAAAACGTCCCTCACAGTCCGCGGCCCTGGCGGCAGCTCCGCCTGCATCTGATGGTTCTCCCATTTCCTGAAGGATCTCCCCGATCTCACACTCACGCCGGATCACTCCCTCATCGCAGGGGATCCGGCCGGAGAGTACCCCTAAAAGGGTGGATTTGCCCGCTCCGTTGCGTCCGATCAGCCCAATCCGGTCTCCGTCCTGTATCTCGATTTTCTCAATATCCAGAATCGTCTGGATTCCGTATTCTTTTTTAATATTCTGCGCTCTCAATAACATAAAAAATCCCTCCTGAACGCATCTCGTCCAGAAGGGAGGTATGTATAGGCACACAGATAATAAGGCCCTCTTAAAGGCCCCGATGACGCCGAAATACGACCGTACCCAAATGACTGAACGAAATGCAAACAAAAACACAGGCATGGCAAATAAAACCATCTGTGCATCCATCTGTTTCCCGTCAATCATTTAATAATCATATTTCTTTTAGCCACCTTTCAGTTCTCATATTCTTTTTTGAGTATAGGGGATGGAGTGGGGATTGTCAAGAGGGAAGGGAGCCATTTTTTTGCAGTAAAACTTTCAAAAGTAAATTCCACCGTCCGCTTATGCGGTGGAATTTACTCTCG
>URNT01000044.1 GCA_900549235.1 uncultured Clostridium sp.
CAAGAGCCCCTTATAGGGGCAGAGCAAGCCACCGGCTAAGCCGGTGGTCTTGACTTGTTTGCCAATATATACCAGATACCGTAGAGGCCCCCTGCATTGTACAGACTGTGTAATTCCTGTATGATAGTCACAACCGAAAATGGATCATGAGAAATGTGTCAAAAAAGCAGAAACATTTTGATAAAATGTGTCAAAAAGATGAACGGAGGAAGAATGGCAGACTGTTATAATGTGTATATAGAACAAAGGATTCATGGGAGAAAGGAGACGATACAAGTGACCAGCAGACAGATGGATATCTTATATTATCTTCATGAGCAGGCAGGATTTGTAACCGTTTCGGAAATCTCCGGTGTAATGCAGGTGTCTGTAAAAACAATACGCAATGAATTGATTGTGATACAGGAGGCGGTAGAACAGGAAAATTTAGGCAGGTTAGAGAAAAAGCCTCATGAAGGAGTACGGCTTTTGGTAGGAGATGAGGACTGGGAAAAACTGAAAAGGCTGTTTAGTGAAAAAAATCCGGTTGCAGATCAGCTGGATATTAAAAGTCAGATCTTATATCTTCTTTTGACAAGAGGGCATCTGGGATTTGGAGAAATACAAAAAGAACTGTATATTGGCCGTTCGTCAGCAGAGCGTCTGATTCCCGAACTGCAGGAATGGTTTGAAGGCTTTGGAATCCAGTTTGAAAAAAAGAGAGGAAAAGGCTTCTGGATTGGATATGAAGAATATCAGTGGCGTATGGCTATGTGGAAACTGTTTCTGCTGATGAAGAACAGGAGCAGAAAGGAGTTGTTTCACAGAGGGCAGGGAACGGGGCAGCCAGGAGAATATATCCTAATTGAAGAGTTCCTTAAGGGCTTTGACACCAACGGAGTCAACCGGGAAATTTATTCCCTGGAAGAGTATTACGGCTTTTCTTTTGCATATGAGGCCCATATACAGATGTTTTTTCTGTTGTCATTATGCATTGTCAGATCCAGAAAAAAACAGTTTGTAGCAATGCCGCAGCCCAGCCGGTGCAAAGTAGATGGCCGTTTTTCCTGCCGAATCAAAAAACGCCTAATCCAGGCATTAGAACGTGGATATCAGATCAAGCTCCCTCCCTGCGAGCAGGCATTTATTGAGTTTGTCATCGATATTTCAGATATACAGAAGTTCAGGAGTATGGACCAGATGCTGGAATGTGAGGCAGATCATATGGAGCTTTGCTACTTTACCATTCGTTTCATTTCCCTGATGAGTGATATTGTAAATGTAAATCTGAGATCAGATCTGCTCTTTTCCGAATGTTTGTTTCTTCAGCTGCGTTCTATGATTGCCAGACTAAGATATAACGTTAGGACGGTAAATCCGCTTTTAAAACAGGTAAAGCAGAAATATCCCAATATATTTGCCGCGATCTATGCTGCCGGAGTTTATTTTGAGAAGGAATTGAACCTTGAACTTAATGAGCATGAGATGTGCAGCCTGGCTCTGCTTTTAGGCGGTGCCATTGAACGGAGTCAGGCTGCTGTGACAGCCTGTGTGGTCTGTGATTATGGAATTGGTATATCGCAGCTTTTACGGGAGCAGTTAGAACGGATGATCAGTGATATCAGAATCGTAGAAGTGCTTTCTGTCAGGGATCTGAAAAAGGTCAGCCGTATTTCCTGTGATCTGATTATTACAACCGTACAGATCAAAAGCCCATATTTTGGCAGGGAAGTGGTAGTGGTCGATCATCTTATGACTCAGTATGACATCAAAAATGTAGAAAATAAGATGAAACAGGTCAGGCGGAGAAAGCTGAGGACAAAACAGCCCTGCGGTCAGTTACGGATACAAAAAAATCTGTTTTATGAAGAATTTATTCATCTTCATATGGAAGCAGAAGGCAAGGAGCAGTTGATACGTTTTCTCTGCAAACAGCTTTCAGATGCGGGATATGTAACAGAAGAATTTGAGAAATCTGTACTGGAGCATGAGATTACAGCTCCTACTGCTCTGGGGAAAGGGGTGGCAATTCCTCATGGATACGCAAAATATGTGATACGCCCTACGGTAGCAGTGGCAGTTTTGCAAAAGCCGATCTGGTGGCAGGAGGATGGGGAGGCAGATGTGATTTTTCTGCTGGCATTTAATCTGGATGAGGCTGCTGGGATGAAGGAGGAGACAATTAAATTTTATAGTGTATTTCTGGATCTTATAGACTGTCAGGAGGAGGTAGATATGATCCGGGTTATGGATCAAGGCAGAGAACTGGCCCGACTTATGAACCAGAGGATTAGAGAGGCAGTCAATCATGAGGACAGATCTTGATACAATTTTGAGGAGGTAATGTCTATGACCATAGAAAATGTGATTAATCGGTCGTGTATCAATCTGCATATGAAAAGCAGAAATAAAAAAGAGGTCATTGAGGAAATGGCTGATATGTTTGAAAATGCCGGTGTGCTGGCTTCAAGAAAGCAGTTTATCTGTGCCGTATATGAGAGAGAAAGTGAGGGGCCCACAGGGATTGGAAATCAGGTGGCAATTCCTCATGGGAAATCAGACGCAGTACTGAAAACGGCAATGGCTGTTGGGAGAGTAGATCAGGGAGTTGAGTGGGAAACACTGGGAGAAGGAGATACAAGGGCATTTGTTATGTTTGCCGTTAATAACGAGGATCGTTCAGAATTGGTTTCGCTGTTATCTCAGGTGGCGGTTGCGCTTTGTGATGACGATGTAATAGAAACATTATTAACAACGGAGAGCGAGGAGGAGATTTTTACTCTGTTTGACAGGAAGGAGGAAATGTAAATGAAAATAGTCGGAATCGCGGCTTGTACGGCAGGAATTGCCCACACCTATATGGCAAGGGAGAAGCTGATTAAGGGAGCAAAGACCAGGGGACATGAGTGCAGGGTGGAAACCCAGGGGACTATCGGTACTGAGTACAGACTGACGGAACAGGAGATTGCAGAAGCGGATGTAGTGATCCTTGCAGTGGATGTAAAGATATCCGGCGAAGAACGGTTTAAGGGGAAACCGGTGATACGGGTCGGAACAGCTGCTGTTATAAAAAATGCCATTGGCTTTATTGAGAAGGTAGAAAAGGCATTAGAGAATAAGAAATAAGGAGAGGGAATGATATGAAGGAACGCGGTGTTATTGCAGTGATAAAAAAGCATGTACTTACAGCAATTGGCTATATGATCCCCCTGGTGGTGGCGGCCGGACTTTGTATGGCTTTGGGGCAGTTTATTGATGGGGATGTGAGAAATTCTACATCGGGGATTGGATATTATCTTTATAAAGCAGGCAGTTTTGGAATGTCGGCAGTTGTGCCGGTGATTACGGCAGGCGTGGCTTATTCCATAGCAGATCGTCCGGGCATCGCTCCCGGTCTGATCCTGGGCTTTATCTGTACAGAGATTAAGGCAGGATTTATAGGAGGCATTGTTGCTGGTTTTCTGGTGGGGTATCTGGTACTGGCAGTAAAGAAATATGTAAAGCTGCCAAATGCAATGCAGGGGCTTATGCCGGTTATGGTGATCCCCGTACTTGTAACAGCGGTTGCGTCTGTACTTATGTTCACGGTTGTGGGACAGCCCTTTGCATGGCTTCAAGTAACCTTGACAGAGGCAATATCCAGTCTGCAGAGCGGATCCAAATTTGTGTTTGGAGCTGTTCTGGGAGGAATGGCCTGCTTCGATTTTGGAGGGCCTGTCAATAAAACCATGTCTACCTTTGTAAATGGCCTGATGATCGACGGGGTTATAGAGCCGGAAGCGGTAAAATTTGTGGGATCTATGATTCCGCCTTTTGGAATTGCAATCTCCTGTCTGCTGACAAGAAACAAATACACAAGAGCGGAGAAGGAAGCATTAAAAGCAGCTGTTCCAATGGGCTTTTGTATGATTACCGAGGGTGTGATCCCCATCGCGGCACGAGATCTGATCCGTGTGGTATTTGCCTGCGTATGCGGTTCTGCTGTAGCAGGAGGCTTATCTATGATATGGGGGTGCGGATCCCCTGTGCCTCATGGAGGTATGCTTTCGGTTCCTTTGTTTACCAATCCGATGAAATTCTGTCTTGCTCTTGCTATTGGAAGTGTAATAACAGGTGTGATTCTTTCGTTGCTGAAAAAGCCGGTTACGGAGGAGGACGAGAGCTTTGAAGATTTAGGAAATACCATGGATGCAGCTGAAAATAATGATAGTGGTGATATTAAAATAGAGACATTCTGATAAAGAGGGAGGAAAACAATATGCTGGTTAATATGAAAGAGATGCTTAAGATTGCAGACCAGAATCATTTTGCTGTAGGTGCTTTTAATGCTACGGAAAGTTCATTGTTTCGTTCTGTAGTAGAAGAGGCGGAGGCACAGGACGCACCGGCCATTGTGCAGGTGGCGCCGGGGGAGTTTGATTTTGCCACTAGGGAATTTTATACCTATGTGAGGGAACGCCTGTCAGGCAGCAGGGTGCCTTTTGTACTCCATCTGGATCATGGAAAAAGTATAGAGCAGTGTATGAAAGCTATTCAGGCTGGTTTTACCTCGGTTATGCTGGATGGATCAGAGCTGTCTTATGAGGAAAATGTCCGGCTTACAAAGGAAATGGCAGATTTGGCCCATATGGTAGGTGTATCGGTAGAAGGAGAAGTTGGAACGATAGGAGTTATGAGTAATTCAGAGGAAGGCGGAGTAGAGCATGTAACGTATACAAATCCGGAGGATGTGGTAGATTTTGTGACAAAAACCGGAGTGGACTGCCTGGCTGTCGCCATTGGAACCGCTCATGGTATTTATCCCAAGGGATTTGTTCCTAAGCTTCAATTAGAGTTGCTGGAAGAAATAAAGAAGACTTCTCCTGTACCTCTTGTACTTCACGGTGGCAGTAATAATCCAGATGAAGAAATCAGAAGAGCATGTCAGATTGGGATACGAAAGGTAAATATTTCCAGTGATTTTAAATATGCATTTTTCAAAAAGGTAAATCAGGTGATAGAGGAGACAGGTGGATTTATTCCAGCTAAGGTCTTTACTCCTGGAATCTGTGAAGCCAGAAACGTGATCCGTGAAAAGATGGAGTTGTTCGGCTCCGTAGGAAAAGCTAGATTGTATCGAGAGGTATGAAATGATTAATTTTGAATTTTCAAATACAACAGAAATTATTTTTGGGAAAGATACCCAGAAGCAGGTGGGAGAAAAAGTAAGAAAATATAGTGACTGTAAAAAACTGTTGCTGGTATATGGCTCTGACCGGATAAAGAGAAATGGTTTATTTGATGCTGTATGTGGATCTTTGAAGGAGCAGGGAATTGATATAGTGGAGCTTGGAGGAGTAAAGCCAAATCCGAGGCTGGGACTTGTGAGACAGGGGATTGACATCTGCCGAAAGGAACAGATCACTTTTGTATTGGCTGTAGGCGGAGGCAGTGTGATTGATACGGCAAAGGCAATCGGAGTAGGAGTGCCTTATGACGGGGATGTGTGGGATTTCTTTTTGGGAAAGAAAACTCCAGAAAGAACCTTAAAGACAGCAACGGTCTGCACCATACCGGCAGCCGGCAGTGAATCCAGCCTTAGTGCTGTTATTACAAATGAGGATGGATGGTATAAAAAGAGCATTAACCTGGATCTGATTCGGCCTGTATTTTCTGTTATTAACCCGGAGCTTACATTTTCACTTCCGGCATATCAGATTGGATGTGGTGTGGTAGATATGATGACCCATATTATGGAGCGTTATTTTACGAATACAACACATGTGGATCTTACGGACCGGCTGTGTGAAGCGGCTCTGAGGAGTATAATCGCAAATGGCGTCAAGACACTTATGGAGCCAGAGAATTATGACGCAAGGGCAGAAATTGTATGGGCAGGTACTCTGGCTCATAATGGCCTTTTGAATACAGGACGGGTTCAGGACTGGGCCTCTCACAGGATTGCTCTGGAAATGAGTGGTAAATATGACATTGCCCATGGTGCCAGCTTATCCATCGTATATCCGGCCTGGATGGAATATGTATACAGCCATGATAAAAAGCGCTTTATGCAGTTTGCTGTCAGGATCTGGGATGTAGATCTGGCGTATGGAGAGGAGGATGCCATTTGTCTGGAGGGAATCCGGAGAATGAGAGCATTTTTCCGGCAGCTTGGTATGCCTCTTACTTTTGAGGAAGCAGGGCTTCCCACAGATGCCTTTGAAGAAATGGCGGATAAGGCTACATATGGAGATACCATTCCGGTAGGTAACTTTGTGAAAATAGGAAAGGCAGAGATGAGAGATATATACCGGCTCTGCACAAAAAGCCAGTCATACTGAGAATGTTGTTGTTAAGAGCGAAAGACGAAATCCCTACATTGACAGCCAGCTAAATATCTGTTATAGTTAATACCTGTACGAAGCGAGAGGATGGAGGGCCCGAGACGTGCCTGCAATCCTCTCGTTTTCTGTGTTAACGAAGAAAGGATATATGATTTATTTATGGAAATTGTCAAGTTTGAAGAGTTACAGTTAGATGAGCGTATTATCAGAGCAATTACAGAGATGGGCTTTGAGGAGGCTTCTCCTATCCAGGCCCAGGCGATCCCGGTGGTGATGGAGGGCAGAGATATGATCGGCCAGGCCCAGACCGGTACGGGAAAGACCGCGGCCTTTGGCCTTCCTCTGCTCCAGCGGGTTGACCCGAAGGTGAAGAAGCTCCAGGCCATTGTTCTGCTTCCTACCAGAGAGCTGGCCATCCAGGTGGCAGAGGAGCTGCGCCGTTTCGCGAAATTCATGCATGGTGTAAAGGTTCTTCCGATCTATGGAGGCCAGGATATTGTAAAGCAGATCCGTTCCTTAAAGGATGGCACCCAGATCGTAGTGGGCACCCCGGGCCGTGTGATGGATCATATGCGCCGCAAGACGGTAAAGGTAGACCACGTTCACACCGTTGTGCTGGATGAGGCGGATGAGATGCTGAACATGGGCTTTTTAGAGGATATGGAGACCATTTTAAGCCAGCTTCCTGAGGAACGCCAGACCCTTATGTTTTCTGCAACCATGCCTCAGGCTATTGCGGATATTGCGAAGAAGTTCCAGAATGAGCCTGTTACGGTCCGGGTGGTGAAGAAGGAGCTGACCGTTCCCAAGGTGACCCAGTATTATTATGAGGTAAAGCCCAAGAATAAGGTAGAGGTGATGTGCCGCCTTCTGGATCTGTACGCTCCCAAGCTGTCCATTGTATTTTGCAATACCAAGAAGCAGGTAGATGAGCTGGTTCAGGCCCTTCAGGGACGGGGATATTTTGCGGAAGGGCTTCACGGAGACTTAAAGCAGATGCAGAGAGACCGTGTAATGAACAGCTTCCGCAATGGCCGCACAGACATCCTGGTGGCAACCGATGTGGCTGCCAGAGGTATTGACGTAGGTGATGTTGAGGCTGTATTTAACTATGATATTCCTCAGGATGACGAGTATTATGTACACCGGATCGGACGTACCGGAAGAGCCGGACGGGAAGGCAAGGCCTTCAGCCTGGTGGTAGGCAGAGAGGTCTATAAGCTGAGAGATATTCAGCGCTACTGCAAGACCAAGATCATTCCCCAGGCCATTCCTTCCTTAAATGATATTACGGAGATCAAGGCGGAGAAGATCCTGGAGCAGGTGCAGGAGCTGTTAAATGACGCCGATCTTTCCAAGATGGTCAATATCATCGAGAAAAAGCTGATGGAGGATGACTACACCTCCCTTGACCTGGCCGCTGCTCTTTTGAAAATGAGCATGGGCGAGGATAATGAGGACATCATCGACAGCTTTGAGCCGGCCAGATCCCTGGATGATTTAGACAGCTTCGGCCGGGGCCGCAGCAGGGGACGTGAGAGAAATGCCTACGGCCGGGGCAGAAAGGGTGCCACCGACCGCGCGGCAGTGGATTATGTCCTTGGGGGCGGTGAGAAGATGGCAAGGCTGTTTATCAATATCGGAAAATCCCAGAGAGTGACTCCAGGGGATATTCTGGGAGCCGTAGCAGGGGAATCCGGTATTCCGGGACGCCTGGTGGGAAGCATCGATATGTACGATGGATACACCTTTGTAGACGTGCCCTGCGACTGTGCCGAGGCCGTATTAAAGGCCATGTCCCATGCCAAGATCAAAGGGAAAAATGTTCATGTAGAGAAGGCAAACTCCAGGCGGTAGGCATTATCTTCAGCACCAGTGCTCTGATAAAAAGGCCGCAATGTCTGCCGCCTTGGGAGGGCAGCCCTTTAAGGAGCAGGAAAAGCCGCAGGTACACTGGCCTACGCCGATGACTCCTGCCTCGCCCTTGTAGCCCTGCCCGATGGCGATGGGAGGAAGGCCCTTTCTCAGGCGGCCGGTGTCATTTAACCGGTCCAGGGCATAGATCAGGGAGCCGTAGCAGGCGCTGCAGGCATCCTTTGGGGCGGCAAATTTTGCCAGGTTCTGGACACGTCTGGTTTTCGGCTGCCGAAAGCCCGCCTGGGAAGGTTCATTGAGATAAATGAGCCTGGCGTGTCTGGTATCGGTGGTTCCTACCCCAAGGGCTTCGGCCATGGTGATATAGGGCACGTCCTCCGGCGTATAGCCCATGGATTCACAGACAAAGGCATCACAGAGCACCGGGTCCTTAAAGCCCAGAATCCGGTTCATCACCACCGGGTTTCCCCCTTCTTCAAAATCCAGGTCCCCGCAGATATTGTCCACCAGGATAAAATCATTGCGGGCAATGGTATTTAAGTGGGCAATGGGCTTGTGAAGCCCCATGGTGTGGAAACGGCGCTTCTCGGAATTGGGGATCACCCCTTTATTATTTTTCAGGGCGCAGGTAACGGTGGTCTGACAATGACCCTTTAACACCGGCAGGTTGATCATATAATCCACAGCCGCCGCCTTGTCGCAGAGCTTGATCTTCATGCCTGCCGCGTCATATTCCTTCCAGGTATCCTTCTGGAGATCCTCAAAGGGCACCTGATAGCGGCTGCATACCTGGTCATAGCCTGCAGCCCGAAAGGCCTCCCCGGTCCGGTCGCCTACCCAGGAGCCTTCCATCACCGTAATATCAGAAAACCCATGGTCCTGGAGGTATTCGATGGCTCCGGCCAGTATCTCCCTGTGGGTGGTGGCTCCCTCAGAAGGATCCTTCGCCGTCACCAGGTTGGGCTTCAGGGCCACATGCTTTTTCCTGTCTCCAATATCAGAAGCTACGTCAGCTTCTTCTAAGATTTTCTTTGCCATTGCTTTATAATCTGTGCCATGGATCAGCAGAATGTCATTTCGTTCCATAAAAGCTCACTCCTTTGTATGTTTATATTTTTAGTATACCCCAGCTCTGCCGGTTTGTGAATACTCATAACTCATTGACTCCCCAAAAGAAACAGAGTATGATGGGAGCGTATGAGAAAAGGAGTGAGGATCAATGGTTAAGACAAATGTAATGCGCCTTTTAGATGCCGCTGGGATTTCCTATGAGCCGGGCACCTATGAGGTAGATGAAAATGACCTGTCCGGAAGCCATGCGGCTGACCTGATGGGAGTGGATCACGATCAGATGTATAAGACTCTGGTATTAAAGGGAGATAAAAAGGGCTATCTTGTGTGCTGTATCCCTGTAGATGAGGAGTTGGATCTGAAAAAAGCGGCAAAGGCGGCAGGGGATAAGAAGGTGGAAATGATCCATGTGAAGGATATGCTGGGGATCACCGGCTACATCCGGGGCGGCTGTTCCCCCATTGGCATGAAAAAGCATTTCCCTACTTATATAGAAGAAACAGCCCAGCTTTACGATACCATCACCGTCAGCGCCGGTCAGCGGGGCGTCCAGGTCACCTTATCGCCTCAGGAACTGTGCGGCTATGTGGAAGGAACATTCTCCCCGCTCATATAAAAAAATCCATTTTCTTCAACATTTTCATCTTGAAAAAGAGCGGGCTTTGGGGTATAATAACACCATAATAAACGAAGTACCTGTGATTTCCTGGGATGTTCGATACTCTTACCAATTTTGAACCTACATTAGACAATAGGGATTCCAATATTTTTAAGCGGATGTCAGGCCTCCGATTTGAGTGGAAGGCAGATGCTTAAGTGAGGTTGCCCACCTAGCTTTGCTAGGCGTCAATAAGTAAGAGACGGCATTTTGGGGTCACAGATGATAAAAGCAGCGGGTCTCTCGCTGCTTTACTTCGTTTACCCCCAATTTTCTGACAGGAGCGTAGCCTATGAAAAATAAGATGATCCTGTGGGTGGCTGGCGTTGTGTCTGTGGTGGTTGTGCTGATGGCTCTGATCGTGTACCTGGAGCCTCTGGGAGAAGGGATCACCAGAGCCCAGGCCTGCAAAGCCCTGGCCCTGGCTCTGACCTCCCAGGAAGACTGTGAGAAAAAGGCCGGAGAGCGGGAAACCTCCCATTTTTCTCAAAAGGAAAAGGACAACTGGTTTGTAAAATATATGGATCTCCTCTATGATGAAGGTTATCTGGATGAGTCCATGACCCCTGCCACCCTGGCATCTGCCCAGGATAAGCTGACCTATAAGGAGGCGGCCCACATGGCGGAGCAGGTGTCAAGACGCTTAAAAACTCATGTGTCCCTTACAAAGAAGAACCGGGAAAATGCTTATCCCGAGGATAAGTGGTGGGAGCTTTACGATCAGATCCTTAAGGAAACGGACAAGGAGGGAGCAGTGGAGGAGATTGACGCCGTTTTGTACGGCACCCCTTCCAATATCCCAGATGCAGCCAGCTGGACAGCCTACACCACAAAGGGTAACTACGGGTTCAGGGGACTGGCCCTGGATTCTTATATTGACTGTGAGATCCGTTTTCTGGCAAGAGACGGTGAGATGATCGCCATGCGGGAGCTGGTGAGCCGGGAAGTGGTTTATGAGAATGTATGGCTGGCAGAGGCAGACAATCGCACCTTCCAGGCCTATCTTGGCACTCTTTACCGGGAATTTCCTGTTAATGGCAGGCTGGGTGAGGAGGCAGATCTGTCCCATAACCTGGCAGACCTCCATCTGACAGACGGAGTCCTTAAAAAGGTGACCATCAAAAAAGAGAAGATCAGCGGAAAGGTACTGTCTGTAACAGATCAGACCATTGAGATCGAGGGATATGGAGAGCTTCCTCTGTCTGAAAATTTCCATGTATACAAGGTTTACGGCGATTTTAAGGTCTTAAAACCCAGCGACATTCTGGTAGGCTATGACCTTCAGGAATTTGTAGCCGCGGACGGTATGCTCTGCGCCGCTCTGTTAGAGCATGAATTTGACGCAAAGACCATCCGGGTCCTTCTTATGAATACCGGCTTCCAAAGTCTGTTCCATGAGACTGCCGATCTTTTGCTGAACTGCGGTGCCGCTGTGGAATACGAAACGGCAGGGGGAGAAATCAAGCAGGAGCGCCTGGAAGCAGGCACAGAGCTTACCATTACGCCGGAGGATGAGCGCCTGTCTCATGGCCGTATGGTTCTGATCCCCGACGAGGCAGAGGGGATTACCCTGCGCTCGGTGGAGCGGAGCCAGGGACAGCCGGTGTATACCGGAAGCCTGGAGATCAAGGCAGAGGAAGGCGGGCTGGTGCTTGTAAATGAATTATACCTGGAGGACTACCTGACCAAGGTGGTGCCCAGCGAGATGCCGCCGTCCTATGAGATGGAAGCATTAAAGGCCCAGGCAGTCTGCGCCAGAACCTACGCTTACCGCCAGATCATGGGCAACACCTACAGCCAGTACGGCGCTCATGTAGATGACAGCACCAATTTCCAGGTCTATAACAATACCCAGACCAATGAGCGGACAGACCGGGCGGTAAAGGAAACTTACGGCAAGATGCTCTTTTACAATGAAAAGCCGGCAGAGGCCTTTTATTATTCCACCTCCTGCGGCCGCAGCGCAGATGGAAGCGTGTGGGGCAGCGACGGAGCGGCTCTTCCCTATCTCAGGGCCATGGAGATCAAGAGCAATGGAAAAGAGCTTGACGAGGATGACAATGACAGCTTTGATTCCTATATCCGCAAGAAAGACGCTGCTGCCTATGATTCCTCCTTCCCCATGTTCCGCTGGGAGACAGAGATCCCGGCCTCAGCCCTTTCCGGAAAAATCGCCGGAATTGGAGAGGTGACGGACCTTCAGATCACAGGACGGGGAGCCGGAGGTATTGCCACCGGAATGAAGGTGTCGGGAACCGAGGGCAGCACCGTTATCAAGGGACAGAGCGCCATCCGCAGCACCTTAGGCTGCAAGGAAGCCGTCATTACCCGGCAGGACAAAACAACCATGGACGGCAGCGCCTCCCTGCCAAGTGCCTTTATATCTGTTGATAAACGGACCTCAGAGGACGGCAGCATTTCCTTCCATATCTACGGCGGCGGCTTCGGCCACGGCGTAGGCATGAGCCAGAACGGTGCCCAGGGAATGGCGAAGGAAGGGAAGGATTATAAAGGGATATTGGATTTCTTTTATAAGGGGACGGAGCTTGTGGAGATTGCCAAGGAGTGATGTGTGTGATAAGGCAGAAGAAAACATTGTGATTACAGATTCAGACGAATTTTCAGGAAAGAAGAATATAAAATAGAAAGACGAAAACGGAAAAGCGGTATGACCGAAATCA
Organism: uncultured Clostridium sp.; assembly: GCA_900549235.1. GTDB lineage: Bacteria > Bacillota > Clostridia > Lachnospirales > Lachnospiraceae > Enterocloster. The sequence continues at coordinate 12,588 of URNT01000044.1, forward strand.
TGCCGCTTCCTACAGGACCTTTCCCTTATGCCTGAACCAGATATACTTCCGCCATCTGAGTTCCATGAACCCTTGTTTCTGCGTGTGTATCATAAAAAATATCAATATGATTGCCTTTTACGCCGCCGCCCTTATCCTCGGCTGTGTATACCACACCGTTGATCATCACCCTGCTTCCGTAAGGGATCACTTTGGGGTCTACGGCAATGGTTCTTCCTGCGGTAGCGATGGCGCCGGTGCTGGTATGGCGTCCCCAGCCCTCAGAGCATCCCCTGCAGGGGCAGTAGGCAGTAGTCTTGAAGGTGCCAAGGGGGATCAGTCCTGGAGCCTGCTCCTGGGCTTCTTGGGCCGCGCTGGCGTCGGGATCCCCGTTGGTGTAGCTTCGTGTGTTGGAAAATGCCCGTCCCTCAGCGGAGCCTTCGATGAGATAGCGGCCCTCCGGAAATGCGCTCCAGTCAATGGAAAGAGTAAAGCCGTAGCAGCCGTTCCCCTTATTCTGCTGGGCCAGCTCCTCCCTGTACTCATTGGCAGTGAGAGTCTGGCTGAACACTTCCTCCTGGGTGTCCTCGTTAGTAATGCGGATCCGCACCTTTAGTGCTTCTTCGGTTCGGTCACTGTCAAATGCCCAGCCCTTTATAGAGGTCTCGTCCACCGTCTCAAACCGTCCCTTAGCAACAGCTGCGGATGCAGTAAAGGCAGTGGCAGAAAGTAAAATGACGGTCAGCAATGCTCCAGTCAATATGTGTCTGAATTTCATTAATCATTCCTCCTAAATTGCTCAGTTCATAATCATCATCATTTTTTAACATATAATAAACAATATGTAACACTTTTGTAATAAATGAGCAACAAGTTAGGTTCTAACATAATTTTTCTTTGATGTCAAGGAAAAATATGGAAAAACCTGCTTTTTACCGCCAAATCTGCCTTTTGTACCTATTAAAATACAAAGATCCGGGCTGAAAAACAGCCTGGATCCGTATCATATGTTTATTCATTTAAAAGAAATACCTCTGCCTCAAAGACGCCGTTGGCAAGGGCCTCCTCGTGGGAATCGTAGTAAATATCGAGAACATTGCCCCGGACAGAGGAGCCTTCGTCCTCTACGGTATAGACAAGTCCGTTGATCATAAGCCTGGTGCCTAAGGGGAGCTGGCTTAAATCTGCCGATATGGTGTGGTTGGCAGTGGGGACGGTACCAGAACTTGTGAGAGTGTGGCCGCCGGAGCACTTTTCACAGCCGCAGTAGCCTGTAATCCGGTAGGTGCCCAGTGAGACAACAGAAAGAGGCGCGTCGGCCGCATCTGATACAGGCTCCTCGGCATGTTCTTCTATAGCTCCCGGTCCTTCTGTCTCCGAAGCAAAGGTGCTTACAGGGGCTGACAGGCTTAAGGCTGCAGCACAGAACATCAGGAAGGCTTTTTGGATGAAACGCATCATAATCATATACCTCGCAATAAAATATTGTAAAAATAGGATTATCTGGTGCTTATTTCTGTACCTTATTATATTACAAAAATGTTACTTGTCAAGCTAAAAGGTTAATAAAATATTACAAAAGCATAAAAAGTCCCAGGGAATAAAAGAATTTGCAATTATCTCTTGACAAATGAGCCTGGAAGGAATATATTATGGATTGTAGATATTAGCACTCCGACGAGTTGAGTGCTAACAACAAAAAGAAGAAGCAGCATCAGATCAGGAAGGAGTGCAGAGGATGGATATGAAGCTGGACGACCGCAAGGTTACCATATTAAAAGCGATCATCAAAACCTACCTTGAAACAGGCGAGCCTGTGGGATCAAGGACCATATCCAAGTATTCTGAGTTAAAGCTCAGTTCTGCCACCATCCGTAATGAGATGTCAGACTTAGAGGAGATGGGATACATTTTACAGCCCCATACCTCAGCAGGACGGATTCCCTCTGATAAGGGCTACCGCTTCTATGTAGACCAGATCATGACTGAAAAGGAAGAAGAGGTCACAGAATTTAAGGAGATGATGGTCCAGAAGGTAGACCGGCTGGAGCTGGTCCTTAAGAAGATGGCCCAGGCTCTGGCAGTGAACACCAATTATGCAGCTATGATCAGCGGCCCAAGCTACCATAAGACAAAGCTTAAGTTCATCCAGCTTTCCAGGGTGGAGAAGAATAAGCTTCTGGTGGTAGTGGTGGTAGAAGGCAATATCGTGAAAAACACTATGATCAATATTGCGGAGGATCTGGGAGATGAGGATCTGCTGAATCTGAACATCCTGCTTAACAGCAGCCTGAACGGGCTGACCATTGAGGAGATCAATCTGGATATTATCAGCAGGCTGAAGGGTGATGCCGGGATCCACAGCCAGGTGGTGGAGCTGGTTTTAAATGAAGTAGCGGAAGCCATCCGGGCAGGAGAAGAGGACCTTCAGATCTATACCAGCGGCGCTACCAATATTTTCCGGTATCCGGAGCTGTCAGAGGGCGAGAAGGCCAGTCAGCTGATCGGTACTCTGGAGCATAAGGAAGTGCTGCAGGAATTTGTCTCAGAGATCAATGCCAACACAGAGGGAGACACAGGCATCCAGGTTTATATCGGCGACGAGACACCAGTACAGTCCATGAAGGACTGCAGCGTGGTGACAGCCAATTATGATCTGGGCGGGGGACTTCGGGGCACCATCGGTATCATAGGCCCCAAGCGTATGGATTATGAAAAGGTGCTGGGTACCCTGCGGAACCTGATGAACCAGCTGGATGTTGCATTTAAAAAGGATGAAAGGTGATAGGCTGTGAGTGAAGATATGAGAACAGAAGAATTTGACGGGGAAGTAAAGGCACAGGAGGAGGCAGAGTGCCAGGCAGAGGAACAGCCTGAAACAGCTGCTCCTGAAGAAGCCCAGGAGGGCCAGGGTACCCCGGAGGAAGGAGAAGCTTCCAAGGAAAAGAAGGGATTTTTTAAGAAAAAGAAGGATCCCAGAGATGAAAAGATCGAGGAGCTGACAGACCGGGTAAAACGCCAGATGGCTGAGTTTGAAAACTTCCGCAAGCGCTCCGAAAAAGAGAAATCCACCATGTATGAGATGGGGGCAAAGGATATTATCGAGCGGATCCTTCCTGTTATCGATAATTTTGAACGGGGCCTCGCCGTTATCCCGGAAGCAGACCGGACAACACCGGTAGCAGAGGGGATGGAAAAGATCTACAAGCAGTTCTGCAAGGTACTGGAAGAAGCCGGCGTAAAACCCATCGAAGCCATAGGCCAGCAATTCGACCCCAGCTTCCACAATGCAGTGATGCATATAGACGATGAGAGCCTGGGAGAAAATGTAGTGGCAGAGGAACTGCAGAAGGGGTATATGTATAGAGAGAGTATTGTAAGACACAGTATGGTCAAGGTGGCAAACTGACATTGAGCACTTAGTGAGGTCTTTCACGAACTTAGTGCGAAAGTCGTTCCCGAACCTTAGCGAGGTCTTTTCACGAGCTTAGTTGAGGGAACATCCCCAGCACTTAGTGAGGTCTTTCCCGAACTTAGTGCGAAAGTCGTTCCCGAACCTTAGCGAGGTCTTCTCACGAGCTTAGTTGAGGGAACACCCCGGCTGCCGACCACCTTACCACACCCTCAGCCAGGAATCCCCTCGCATTTTACCAACGTATATTATCAACATTTCCATATATAAATAAATCAGGAGGAAAAAACTATGGGCAAGATCATTGGTATTGACTTAGGTACAACAAATAGCTGTGTTGCTGTAATGGAAGGCGGAAAGCCAACTGTTATCGCTAACGCAGAGGGCGTAAGGACCACTCCATCTGTAGTGGCATTTACAAAAACAGGAGAGAGACTGGTAGGCGAGCCTGCAAAGCGTCAGGCTGTTACCAACGCTGACAAGACCATCTCCTCCATCAAGCGTTACATGGGAACGGATCACAAGGTAGACATCGACGGAAAGAAATATACTCCTCAGGAGATTTCCGCTATGATCCTTCAGAAGCTGAAGGCAGACGCAGAGAGCTATCTGGGCGAGACCGTTACAGAGGCTGTTATCACCGTTCCTGCATACTTCAACGACGCACAGCGCCAGGCAACTAAGGATGCAGGCAAGATCGCAGGCCTGGATGTAAAGCGTATCATCAACGAGCCTACTGCAGCCGCTCTTGCTTACGGTCTGGACAATGAAAAAGAGCAGAAGATCATGGTATACGACTTAGGCGGCGGTACCTTCGATGTGTCCATCATTGAGATCGGCGACGGCGTAATCGAAGTTCTGTCTACTAACGGCGATACCCGTCTGGGCGGCGATGACTTCGACAGCGCCATCACAAACTGGATGATCGCTGAGTTCAAGAAGGCAGAGGGCGTAGACTTGTCCGCTGACAAGATGGCTCTTCAGAGATTAAAAGAGGCAGCTGAGAAGGCAAAGAAGGAACTTTCCACTGCTACCACTACCAATATTAACCTGCCATTTATCACTGCAACCGCAGAGGGACCAAAGCATCTTGACATGAACCTGACAAGGGCCAAATTTGATGAGCTGACTCATGACCTGATCGAGCGCACCGCTATTCCGGTACAGAACGCATTAAAGGATGCCGGCATCACCGCTTCTGAGCTTGGGAAGGTATTGCTGGTAGGCGGTTCTACCCGTATGATCTCCGCACAGGATAAGGTAAAGCAGCTGACCGGCAAGGAGCCAAGCAAGAGCCTGAATCCTGACGAGTGTGTTGCCATCGGTGCAGCCATCCAGGGCGGCAAGCTGGCAGGCGACGCAGGCGCCGGAGACATTCTTCTTCTGGACGTTACTCCTCTTTCCCTGTCCATCGAGACCATGGGCGGCGTAGCTACCAGACTGATCGAGAGAAATACAACGATTCCTACCAAGAAGAGCCAGATCTTCTCTACCGCTGCTGATAACCAGACTGCAGTTGACATTCATGTTGTACAGGGTGAGCGTCAGTTCGCAAGAGACAACAAGACTCTGGGACAGTTCCGTCTGGATGGAATTCCGCCAGCAAGAAGAGGTGTTCCTCAGATCGAGGTAACCTTCGACATCGACGCCAATGGTATTGTAAATGTATCCGCAAAGGATCTTGGCACCGGCAAGGAGCAGCATATCACCATTACCTCCGGCTCCAATATGTCTGATTCCGACATCGAGAAGGCAGTAAAGGAAGCAGCTGAGTACGAGGCACAGGATAAGAAGCGTAAGGAAGCCATCGACGCAAGAAATGACGCGGATTCCATGGTATTCCAGACTGAGAAGGCCCTGGAGGAGGTAGGCGACAAGATCGACGCCAACGATAAGGCTGAGGTAGAGACAGACTTAAATGCCTTAAAGGAAGCTATCAACCGGGCTCCCGTAGAGGAGATGACCGATGCCCAGGTAGAGGACATCAAGGCAGGCAGAGAGAAGCTGATGAACAGTGCTCAGAAGCTGTTTGCAAAGGTATATGAGCAGGCACAGGCAGCCGGTGCAGGTGCAGGCCCGGATATGGGCGGCGCCGCAGGCAGCGCAAATGATGACGTGGTTGACGCTGATTTCAAGGAAGTATAAGATTGCTTGAACAGGGATTTAGGGCCGGGGAACCGGCTCTGATCCCTTTATGACGGATAAAGATATATGAGGTAAACAACATGGCAGAGAGTAAAAGAGATTACTATGAGGTCCTGGGCGTGCCTAAGGATGCAGACGATGACGCGCTGAAAAAAGCATACAGGAAGCTTGCCAAAAAATACCATCCCGATGCCAATCCAGGCGACAAGGAGGCAGAGGCAAAATTTAAGGAGGCTTCTGAGGCTTACAGCGTGTTAAGCGATCCGCAGAAACGTCAGCAGTATGACCAGTTCGGCCATGCTGCATTTGATCCGGGAGCCGGCGGCGCAGGCGGATACGGCGGAGGCTTTGGCGGCTTTGACTTCGGCGGCGATATGGGAGATATTTTCGGGGACATTTTCGGAGATATTTTCGGCGGCGGAAGATCCTCCAGAGGCAGAAGCGGCCCTGCAAGAGGGGCAAATGTAAAGACTTCTGTGCGCCTTACCTTTGAGGAAGCTGTATTCGGCTGTGAAAAGGAGATCGAGATCAACTTCAAGGAAACCTGTTCAAGCTGCGGCGGAAGCGGCGCCAAGGCCGGTACTACTCCACAGACCTGTACCAAGTGTAACGGAAAGGGAAAGATCATGTACACCCAGCAGTCTTTCTTTGGCCAGGTGCAGAATGTACAGACCTGTCCGGACTGTAACGGTACCGGAAAGGTGATTAAGGAGAAGTGCCCTGACTGCTACGGCACCGGCTATAAGACGGTGCGCAAGAAGTTTAAGGTAAGCATTCCTGCCGGTATCGACAATGGCCAGGCGGTACGCCAGGTAGGCGGCGGCGAGCCGGGTGTCAACGGTGGTGAGAGAGGAGACCTTCTGGTAGAGGCAGTGGTATCCCAGCATCCCATCTTCAAGCGTCAGGATACCAGCATTTATTCTACTGTACCTATTTCCTTTGCAAGGGCGGCCCTGGGCGGTACCATCCGGATCAAGACCGTAGACGGCGAGGTGGAGTACGAGGTAAAACCAGGTACACAGACCGATACCAAGGTGCGTCTGAGAGGAAAGGGCGTTCCTTCCCTGCGCAACCGCAATGTACGAGGCGATCATTATGTAACTCTGGTGGTACAGGTGCCTGAGCGTATGAACCAGGCTCAGAAGGAGGCACTGCGCCGGTTTGATGATGCCATGAACGGCATTACCAGCGAGGAAGAGGAGAAGAAAGAGAAGCCTAAAAAGAAAGGTCTTTTCAAATAGGAAACCCACAGCGGGGCATAGTCAGAGGGCTATGCTCCTTTTTATATGCAGGGAGCGATTTTAAAAAATAGACATGGGAAAAATTAAGAAAATCGCAAAGATTCTGCTGGTTCCCTGGGGTATAATAAAAGTTATACACAGGAAAGGTTTTACAATTTTATGCTGAAACGGATACTGATAACAGGGGCGGGAGGCTTTTTAGGATCCCGGCTTTTTGAATATTTTGGAAGCAGAGAAGGTTATGAAGCCATCGGAGTGACCCACCAGGAGCTGGCTATCGAGGATTCGCTGGCGGTGAAGGCATTTATAAAGGCGATAAAGCCGGATGTGGTTCTGCATTGTGCAGCTATTTCCAATACAGGCAGGTGCCAGCAGGAGCCGGAGCTGTCAGAGCAGGTTAATGTACATGGGACTGCCAATCTGGCAAGAGCCTGCAGGGAGACAGGGAGCAGGATGATCTTCATGAGCTCCGACCAGATCTACATAGAGGCGGAGGCAGGAGAGCCCAGCAGAGAGGGAACGGAGCGCCGCACCTCCAGCGTATACGGAAGGGATAAAAAGCGGGCAGAGGAATTGATGTTCCAGTATCTGGATGACAGTGTGGCTCTGCGCCTTACCTGGATGTACGATTATCCGGGCCGGGGGCCGGTGGAAAGCTCTAATTTACTGCGGTCCCTGATACAGGCCTACAAAGAGGGCAGATCCATTTCTTTCCCGGTTCATGACCACAGAGGGCTGACCTATGTGTGGGAGGTGGTGAGAAATATGGAATCTGCCCTCTGCCTGCCTGCGGGCATCTACAATTTTGGCAGCAAAAATTCCCTGTCCAGCTTTGATACGGCTGTTTTATTTGCCAGGGTCCTGTGGGGCGGCCAGGTTCCGGAGGGACTGCTGTGCCAGGACACCAAGCGGTTTTCCCTAAGCCCCAGGAACCTGATGATGAATACGGACAAGCTGGAGGCGGAGGGGATCCGCTTTTGTGATACGGCAGAAGGGATCCGGCGGTGCCTGGCAGAAGAGCCGATTCCGGAGCTTCAGCCCTTCTGATTGACAATGCTTCTTTCGTAGAAGAAGATATACTGCTGCATAATCCCCGCGCAGCCTATGTATCTGCCAAAATGCTCCTGGATCATCGCGTCATACAGGCGGGAGGCGGGCAGGCCTTTATATCGGTTTTCGTCATAATAATGTTCCATCAGGATCTTCTGGATCCAGGTATCCACCGGAAAGGCGTCGATATGATGGAGACCGAAAAGGCAGATGCAGTTTGCCACTTTTTTTCCGATGCCGTAAAAGCCGGTGAGGTAGTCCATGGCTTCCTGATAAGCAAGGGTGTTCAGATATTCCAGGTTAAGGATGCCCTCATAGGCCTCCTGGCTCAGGCGGTGGATGTATTTTGCCCGGTAGCCCAGCTTCAGCGCCAGAAGCTCCTCCAGTGAGGCTTTTGAAAGCTGACTGGGAGTCGGAAAGGAAAAACAACCCTCCGCTCCTGGTATGGGAGAGCCGAAGCGGGAGGACAGGGCCTCGACCAGCTCACGGATCTTTGGTATGGTCTTTTGCTGTGAGATCACAAAGGTGATGATCATTTCCCAGGGGTCTTGATGAAGGATGCGGATGCCCTGTCCGGCCCTGGAGGCGGCCAGAAGGTAGGGATCCTTCGGATCTACCGAGTCAAGGATGGCCTGGTAATCACGGCTGCAGTCAAAATAGTGGAGCCAGAAGGAGATGGATTCCTCCGGACAGTCAAAGGTGATAGAAGAGCCCTCTTGAGAGAGGCGCAGAAGCTGTCCCTGGCTGATGACCTGGAACCAGCCGTCAGGCCGGGGTACCATGCGGAAGCACTGGCCGGAGCGGGCGGTCATATCCAGGTCAAAGCAGGGGAGATTATAGGTAAATGTCATAGGCGGATCCTTTCGTTTATGGCTTTCATTTGTTTCAGATACCATCCAGTTTATAGGGAAGCGGCCATAAAGTCAAAAGCTTTCTTCAGAAAGGCTTGACTTTTTTTGAAGATGTGGCTAGAATGTAGATAGATTTTATATCCAAAGGCGATGAAAGTGTACAGTAGGTACTTATGTTCCGTCAGAGAGGGAAGGCCACCGGCTGAAAGCCTGCCCAGGTCCACATAAGAAACTGAAATTCCCACCAGAGCCGCACAGATGAAGGACAGTAGTCTGTGACGCAGGCACACGTTACGTGCATCAAGCGCCGGTATACTTAGATCTGTACCGGAACCAGGGTGGTACCGCGGGAGTTGATGCCCCGTCCCTTCAGAGATGAAGAGACGGGGCTTTTTATTTTGCCGCTCCACCCAGATCCACTTGAAAGGAAAAGGAGAAGCCATGAAAGAGCAGTTAGAGAGAATCAAAGAAGAAGCTTTAAAGCAGATCAAAGCTTCCAACGTGCTGGAACAGTTAAATGACATCCGGGTGTCCTATCTTGGCAAGAAGGGCGAACTGACCAACCTTTTAAAGAGCATGAAGGACGTTGCTCCTGAGGACCGTCCTAAGGTAGGCCAGATGGTCAATGAGGCCAGAACCCTCATCGAGGGAAGGTTAGAGGAGGCAAAGACCATTCTTGCAAAGAAAGCCAGAGAGGCGCAGCTTGCAAAGGAAGTGATCGACGTAACCCTTCCGGCTAAGAAAAATAACGTAGGCCACAGTCATCCGAATACCATTGCCTTAGAGGAGGTAGAGCGGATCTTTATCGGTATGGGCTACGAGGTAGTGGAAGGACCTGAGGTAGAGTATGATAAATACAACTTTGAGAAGCTGAACATTCCTCAGGGACATCCTGCAAGAGACGAGCAGGATACATTTTATGTCAATGAAAATATCCTTTTAAGAAGCCAGACCTCTCCGGTTCAGGTCCGCACCATGGAAGAAGGAAAACTTCCCATCCGTATGATCGCGCCGGGCCGCGTATTCCGCTCCGACGAAGTAGATGCGACCCATTCCCCATCCTTCCATCAGATCGAGGGACTTGTGATCGATAAAAATATTACTTTTGCAGATCTGAAGGGAACCCTGGCAGAGTTTGCCAGAGAGCTGTTCGGGCCAGAGACAAAGGTTAAGTTCCGCCCGCACCATTTCCCATTTACAGAGCCAAGTGCAGAGGTGGATGTAACCTGCTTTAAGTGCGGAGGCTCCGGCTGCCGCTTCTGTAAGGGTTCCGGCTGGATCGAGATCTTAGGCTGCGGTATGGTACATCCCCATGTGCTGGAGATGTGCGGTATTGATCCGGAGGAGTATTCCGGCTTTGCTTTCGGCGTAGGCCTTGAGCGTATCGCCCTTTTAAAGTACGAGATCGACGATATGCGTCTTTTATATGAAAATGATATTCGTTTCCTGAAGCAGTTTTAACAGAATGAATCAAAAGGAGAAACAAGATGAACACAGCATTATCATGGATTAAAGCATATGTTCCCGGCCTGGACGTAACCGCTCAGGAGTATACAGATGCCATGACCTTAACTGGTACCAAGGTAGAGGGATATACCTGTCTGGATAAAAATCTGGAAAAGATCGTGGTAGGCGAGGTGCTTTCAGTAGAGCGCCATCCCGACGCAGACAAGCTGGTGGTGTGCCAGGTAAATGTAGGAGCAGAGGAGCCGGTACAGATCGTTACAGGTGCTCCCAATATTACTCCTGAGTCCGTTGGAGCAAAGGTTCCGGTGGTACTGGACGGCGGACGGGTAGCAGGAGGCCATGACGGGGGCCCCCTTCCAGAGGAAGGCATTAAGATTAAGAAGGGCAAGTTAAGAGGGGTAGAGTCCTTTGGTATGATGTGCTCCGTAGAGGAGCTTGGAGCATCCAGGGAGATGTACCCGGACGCGCCGGAAAGCGGTATCTATCTGCTGCCTGAGGACAGTGTTCCGGGAAGTGACGCGGTGGAAATCCTGGGGCTGAGAGACGTGGTATTTGAGTATGAGATTACCTCCAACCGTGTTGACTGCTACAGCGTGGTAGGCATTGCAAGAGAGGCTGCCGCTACCTTTAGAAAGCCATTTCAGCCACCAGTGATCACTGCAACGGGAAATGACGAGGATATCAATGATTATCTGAAGGTGCGTGTGGAAAACAGCGAGCTGTGCCCAAGATACTGCGCCAGAATGGTTAAGAATATCAAGCTGGCTCCCTCTCCACAGTGGATGCAGCGCCGTCTGGCTGCCAGCGGCATCCGCCCTATCAACAACATTGTTGACATTACCAACTATGTAATGGAAGAGTATGGACAGCCTATGCACGCCTTTGATTACGATCAGCTTGCAGGCCATGAAATCGTAGTAAAATGCGCCGAGGACGGAGATGTATTCCAGACTCTGGACGGACAGGAGAGAAAGCTGGATCATACCATTCTGATGATCAATGATGGTGAGAAGGAGGTGGGCATTGCCGGCATTATGGGCGGTGAAAACTCCAAGATCACAGACAGTGTACAGACCATGGTATTTGAGTCCGCCTGCTTTAACGGAACTAATATCCGTCTTTCCGCCAAAAAGGTGGGTCTGCGTACCGATGCCTCCGGCAAGTATGAAAAGGGTCTGGATCCCAATACAGCTGAGGAGGCAGTAAACCGGGCCTGCCAGCTCATCGAGGAACTGGGAGCCGGCGAGGTAGTAGGAGGCATGATCGACCTGTATCCGGTTAAAAAGACGGAAAAGAGAATCCCATTTGACCCGGAAAAGATCAACCGCCTGTTAGGAACAGACATTTCTGAGGAAACCATGCTTTCCTATTTTAAGGCCATTGACCTGGGCTTCGATCCGAAAACCAGAGAGGTGATTGCCCCTACCTGGCGTCAGGATCTGGAGCGTATGGCAGATATAGCAGAGGAGGTGGCAAGATTCTTTGGCTATGACAAGATCCCGACCACCCTTCCTTCCGGCGAGGCAACCACAGGAAAGCTGTCCTATAAGCTTCAGATCGAGGAAATGGCAAGAGAGATTGCTGAGTTCTGCGGCTTCTCCCAGGGCATGACCTATTCCTTTGAAAGTCCGAAGGTATTTGATAAGCTGCTGATTCCGGCTGACAGTAAGCTGCGTCAGACCGTAAGCATTTCCAATCCTCTGGGCGAGGACTACAGCGTGATGCGGACCCTGCCTTTAAATGGTATGCTTACCTCCCTGTCCACCAACTATAACCGCCGAAACAAAGAGGTACGCCTTTATGAGCTTGCAAATGTATATCTTCCAAAGGCACTTCCGCTGACTGAGCTTCCGGAGGAGCGGATGCAGTTTACCCTTGGTATGTACGGAAGCGGTGATTTCTTCACCATGAAGGGCGTGGTAGAGGAGTTCTTTGACAAGGTGGGAATGCGTAAGAAGCCTCACTATAATCCGGTATGCGGACATCCTTATCTCCATCCGGGAAGGAAGGCAGAGATCGTATACGAGGGTGTTGTCATCGGTTATCTGGGTGAGCTTCATCCTGAGGCAGCTGAGAATTATAAGATCGGCGACCGGGCTTATGTAGCAGTGATCGATATGCCTGCGATCATGGAATTCACCACCTTCGACCGCAAGTACACCGGCATTGCCCGCTTCCCTGCTGTAACCCGCGACATCAGTATGGTGGTTCCGAAGGCAGTCATGGTAGGCCAGATCGAGGATGTGCTGGAGGTAAGAGGCGGCAAGGTATTAGAAGGATACCATCTCTTTGACATCTACGAAGGTTCTCAGGTGCAGGAGGGCTATAAGTCAGTGGCCTACTCCATTACCTTCCGGGCCAAGGATCATACCCTGGAGGAGAAGGAAGTAACCGCAGTTATGAATAAGATATTAAACGGCCTGAAGGAACTTGGAATTGAATTAAGAGGCTGATAGGCTGTAAAAAAGGGGGCGGACGGTGGTTTGTCTGCCCCTTTTGCTGTGACAGGAGAAGGAAAAATGAATGTTATGAAGAAAGAAAAAATACACCGCCTGGTTTTAACTATAATTGCTGTGGTGGCCTGCCTGGATTTGACAATGGGGTTGTTATAGGATTATATGGGAATAAAAACTATGGTTATATAGGAACAGAATTAGATGGGATTGGGATAGAAACGTTTTATAAATTAGAATTTAACTATCTAATCCTCAAAAACCATTGATTTTTCAAGGCTTCACGCCTGTTTTTCATTCAAACCTTATCTGTTTGCCCTTGTTTTTGCCCTTACGAGCCGAAACAAGGGCA
>URNT01000045.1 GCA_900549235.1 uncultured Clostridium sp.
TTCTCCCTCCCCAAAAATTTTTCTTAAAACTTACACAAAAAACTTGACAAACCCACTTTTTCATATTCCTTATTATTCCAAATTTGTTCTTCTATTTTTTCTAAACACTTTAGTAAATCCTCCAATGTTTCTGCATTAATGATTTCTTGCTCTATATTTTTCACACTCATTTCACCAGATATAATATCCTGCAACATTATATGCCCTCCTTTTGAACTGTATGTTAATTTTTATTATATCAATAATTTCTTGCGAGAGCAATTTTAAATATTCAACATCTTATACTTAATTACAAACATTCTTTTCTCTGTTTATTTCTAAACAAAATCTACAATATGAATAAAAATTCCATATATTAGCTCGTATTGGATACTCTTTACGGTACTTGAATTTCACCCTATACTTTATATTCTGCCTAATACACCACCAATGAACATCTTTCATTTTCATTGAAATACCACTACCTATGCGCTCGCCTAATATATTAATCTTATAATCATCTATTTCTGCTTCAGCAAATAAATAGAACAATACATTAAAATATCTAATTACATATATCTTGCAATCACTATCACACTTCATATACACTCCTGTCTATACCGTTACTTTATTTCCACTTTTTATACTATATTCACACCATATATAGAGTAAATTATAGGGTAAATATTTCCACAAGAATCAGCACCAGCTCGATTACTCCCACTCCCTGCTCCTCTACTGCAAATTCCTTGATTCTTCTGCGTAATTCCATCTGCTCTCCTCCTCTTTTTATGTACTCCATTATCCCTGAAAGCCCATCAGCGCCGGCACCGCGATCATTACCAGCACCACCGACAGCAGCATAAATAAGGGCAGCAAAAGTTTAGTCCCTGCTTCCTCACCCAGACGTCTGGCCTGCTGCCTGCGCTGTTCAAAGGCGTCTGCCATTTCCAGCTTTAAGGTATCTCTCAGGTTTTTTGAACCATTTTTCCGGCTCTGCTCCAGCAGGCCGCCAAGTTTCATATAAGGCTGCAGGCCGCAGCGCCTGCCAAATTCCTCAAAGGCTCTGCCCTCCGGCACACCGCTGGCAAGCTGGCTGCTTACCATGTCCATTTCTTCATATATATGCCGTTTTTTCCGCCGGCCCTGTTCCACCGCCCTTCTGTAATCTCCGGTGATCCTGCACCAGGCCGTCCGTATGCTCATGCCTGCTCCTAAAAATATAATGAGCCGGGAAAGTACCTCCGAGTAATCCAGAAGCATCTGCTGCTTCCGCTGTTTCTCATACCGTTTTTCGTCCTCTCTTTCCTTTCCCTCTAAAAGCACCGCCCCCACGATCCCCAGTACAGGCAGGATCCAGAACTCATTTTCCTTCTTTTCCCTGTATGTAACAGACTGCCCCTCCAGAGTGTCAGGAAGGCGGAGCCATTCTTCCTCCCGTCCCCGTTCCTCCTCTCTGGCAATGAGAGCGTTTAAGTCTGCAGCCAGCCTTTCTGTCTCTGTTAAAAGAGGCGGAAGGATCCGGAGGGAAAGCTCATATTCCTCCGGCCACAATCCGTCTGTCATGCGTACCTGGAGAAGGACATTTTTCCCATTTTCATCCAGATCCTCATTGCAGACAGTGCCAAAGGAATCTACAAGCTCCGGATTCTCCGAATGCCAGCTGAGGCTTACACCAAGCTCCTCTGCGGAGGTAATCAGATTCAGATTCGTCCTCACCTCTTTTAGAGAAGCATTTTCCCCAAGGATCCGCTGGGGAAGCTCTGACAGAAGCTGCCGGTACACAGCCCTGGCTTCCTCTCTTTTATAAGCTCTCTCCTCCAGCTCTGCCACCACAGGGATTTTCTCCCTTCCAGGGCCCTCCGCCTCAAGGGAATACTGCTGTACCCCCTCGCCCTTCATTCCCCGCCGCAGAAGATAGCCCTCTGTCAGGCCTCCGTCTCCGGCTCCCAGACAGGCCGCCCCCCACAGCAGAAAGCCGGATATGGCGCAAAGGGCCTGCTGTTTTTGTTTCTTCGTCCATTTCATTTCTCACCCCCTATATTTCTATGTTCAAAAAATGCTCCGAAAGCAGGATGGCTCCGGCGTAGCCTGCCAGGCAGGCCGTCATCACCATCCGCCCCATCCAGGTTGTATACATAAGCTGGAAAAAGCCGGGTGAGGTCATGTCAATGTACAGGACGATCAGGATCGGAAGGCCGTTCATAAGCTTCTGCTCAAAGATCCGGGACGCTGTCATGGTATGAATATCCTCCTGCACCTGGATCTTATCCCGGATCACCCCTGCCGTATGACGAATGATCTCCACCAGCTCCCCGCCGCTCCGCCTGGCTGAGGAAAAGACCTGGGCAAAATACTCCACATCCTCCAGCCCGCTCCTCTCCCCAAAATCCATAAGCAGGGCCTCCGCGGGCCGGTTCATCCTTACCCCTGCCGCCAGCCGTCTGAATTCCTCTGTGATCATCCCCTCTGATCCATATAAAAGCTCCAGCTCCCCCACGCTCATAAAAAGCCCGTTTTCCAGAGAATATCCGGCGCTCAGAAAGGACGAAAGCACCAGGATCCCCTCCTTAAACTGCAGGGTCAGCCTCCGTTTTCTCTCCTTCAGAAGGCTTTTTCGCTTATAAAGAGGGTACAGAACCCCTGGAATAACAAGAACCCAAAAAGCCCACAGACTGCGGTAAAAGGCATAGGCCGTCAAGGCACTTACTGCCGCTCCCTGGGCCCCGTAGCGAAGCCATTCTCTACAGCTGAGACAGTAGGTATGATAGTCGCCTCCAGGCGGCGTTTCTTTACTGCACCCTTTTAAGCTGCCCCGCCTTCTGGTCATACTGATACAGCGTTTCCAGCTCCACCCTCCCATTTCTGATCCCTCCAATCCTTACAATGGACAGAACCCGTCTGCTTCCGTCCCTCTGCCGCCCCAGATGAACCATCATATCCAGAGCTGAACTGATCTGGCTCCGGATAGCCTCCAGGGGCAGACTGGCCGCCATAAGAACCATGGTTTCCAGGCGGCTTACCATATCCGCCGGGCTGTTGCCGTGGCCGGTGGAAAGGGAGCCTGGATGCCCGGTATTCATGGCCTGAAGCATATCCAGAGCCTCCTTCCCACGCACCTCTCCCACAATGATCCGGCTGGGATTCATCCTGAGAGACGCCTTAATCAACTGGCTCATATTGATCTCCCCTTCATTTTCCGTGTTGGCATTGCGGGTTTCAAGCCGCACCAGATTGGGTACCTGACTGATCTGCAGCTCCGCTGAGTCCTCGATGGTAATCACCCGCTCATCTTTGGGAATAAATGAGGAAAGGGCATTTAAAAATGTGGTCTTTCCCGAATTGGTGCCGCCGCTGACGAATATATTTTTCCTATCCACCACCGCTCCCTTAAGAAATGACGCCGCCTCCTCACTGACTGCTCCAAATTGTATGAGCTTTTCCATGGTGATGGGCTCCGGGAATTTCCGGATGGTCACAACGGGCCCGTCCAGGGCCACCGGCGGCAGCACTACATGAACCCGGGAGCCGTCCTCCAATCTGGCATCTACAATGGGAGAAGCAGCATTGACCACCCGGTTTACACGGCCTACGATCTGCTGGATAATGTCCTCCAGCTGCTCCGGACGCTCAAACCGACGCTGCCACCGCTCCATCACACCCCTGCGCTCTAAAAATACCGTTCCAGCCCCATTAATCATGATCTCGGTTACCTGCCTGTCGTCCAAAAGCTCCTGCAGAATATCCAGTCTGCGGAAGCTGTCATAAAGGCTGTTTCTCAGCCAGATCCGTTCCTTTAAGGGAAGATAGGACTCCTGTCCCTTCTGCCACACAGCCTGGTCGATCTGCTCTAAAAGGGCCTCGTCCTCCATATGGCGCTGCTCCTGAAGCATAGAGGAAAGCTCCTCTCTCAGCGCGCTCCGTATACTGCCTCTGTCCATCTCCCCTCCTTTACATCCCGGCCTCACCGGGCAGTCCTCCTCCCAGCAGGCGCCTTACAAAATCTCCCAGCTCTCCCCATAAAAGCTGTTCCATATAGCCCTCCTGATTCCCTGCCCACATCTGGAAGGCAGGAAGCCGCAGCTTCTGCAGCTTGTCCCGTATGCGTCCCGCGTCCGCCGCCTGTAAAAACTCCTCAAAAGCCTCTGTCTTTGCTGAGGAAATACTGTCCTCCAACACCGGCATGTACACCACGTCGCACACATCCAGAAGGACTCTCGCCCCCCGTCCCATCTGTCCTAAATCCACCACCAGACGGTCATATCCGCTTTCTGCCGCGATCTGTCCGATCAGCAGGGCCAGCTCCTCCGGCGGAAGCTGATCCAGATCCTCGCCGTAGCGGGAGGGAGGAATAAAATCCAGGCTTCCCTGGCTGTAGATCATGGATTTCAGCTTCATCCAGTTAAAGGCTCCCTGCTTGTACACATACAGTACATCAGAAAGATCCCTGATGCAGGGCTGATCCCATACCAGCCTTGAAATGCCGGAAAATTCCTCCAGGCTTATAAACAGCACAGACATACTCCTTGACAATACCTGGCCTATGGTCAGGGCCAGGGAGGTTTTTCCGCACCGGTTCACCGGAGAATATACCCCCAGCACCTTTGCCCGGGAGGACAAAAGCGCCAATCCCGGCTCCACCGGATGGCTGCAGTAGCAGGCCATAACCTCCCGCATAATGCAGTCCCCTGACTGATATTTGTAGATGGAGGCCTCTTCCTCTTTTTTCTGGGCCAGCTCTCCCTCACAGAGTATCATAGCCTGTTTGGCCCCTATGGTTCCCTGGTGCTCACGGATCTGGGCCATGGCCCGTTCTCCCGCAAGAAGGATCTCGATCTCATGCTCCTTCCCATAAGCCTCCAGCTCCTCCAGCCCCGAAAATGCCATTGCCGTAAAGGGCAGCTTTTCCCTATGGTTCACATAATCGGCCAGCCGCCTGGCATAAAGGGGGTCCTCATCATAGACCGCCATTATTTTTATCATTTCATCCCCTCTTTCCTGTTTTCATCCAGGACATATTTTTTCTAACTCCACATTTTTACAAGGAATGCCCCCACGCAAAAGCACGCCCCCAGAGGGATCACAGAGCTATGGCCGTCACGGCCCTCGTTATAATATGCGATTATGATTTTTTGTTGGATCATTTGCCCGATATAGGCTTTCAAATACAGAAATCTGTGAATCATACTGCCCTGATACAGCAGCTTCCCAAGAGCCAGAACCGCTCCCAGAACCAAACCCGTTCCTATGGCCAGAAGTCCAGGCCAAAGGCCCATCCAGGCCCCAAGCCACGCCATAACCTTAATATCTCCCGCTCCCGTCATCCCCAGCATATACGCCGGAAATGCCGCCGCCGTCACCAGGGCTGCCCGCCCCAAAAAGCAGGCTCCCGACACCGCCGCACCCCAGAGGCCACCCGACGTCCATCCGGCCGCCGCGCTTCCCAAAAAGCAGACTGCCATCCCCAGGGCCACCGCCCTGTTGGGAATCCTGAACCTCCGAATATCCTCCGCCGCGCACACTCCCAGCGCAATCCAGACCGGAAGCTCCCAAAAAAAGCTGATTTCTACCATCTCCCTTCTCTCACAGGGCCGCAAAATACCCCTCTGTAATACATACCGCAAACTGCAAAACGTGGAATCCCTCGCCTGAAACAGGCATCGTGAATATAGACCAGACAGAAACGAATGTCTCTGGATGTGGTTACATTATGAGGGGTTTTGGAGGAAATGTCAAGGGGAATTTAACTTTTTTTGATAACTCTTTTTAAAAAGGCTTCCACCGCTCCATTTCACCACTTTCTACAATAATCAATCCCTATTTCAAATGTTTTTAGACCATTTTCCCAATTTTCACCTTGACCAATCCCCTCCCTAATGATAAAATATACTTGGTTCAAAAATTTAAACCAAAGGAGGAATGAAGGGATGACCACCGCCGAGGAGCTGCAGAAGCAGTTTTATTCCTGCATGCCGCTGTTTATCGCCCTGGGCGACGAGATGCGGCTTTCTATTATAGAGGTTCTCACCGGTGAAGCCCTGCGCTCAGGACACTCCCCCGGCCCGGCCCGGTTTGAGGACCACGCGCTGAATGTAAATGAGATCACCAGGCGCACCAGCCTGTCCCGTCCGGCCATCTCCCACCATCTGAAGATCCTTAAGGAGGCGGGACTGGTAGGCGTCCGTCAGGAGGGCACAGCCAACTATTATTATCTGACTCTCCGGGAGACGAACCGGACCCTGATGGAGCTTGGCTACCGTCTGGAGGAGTTTTTGTATTAGAGCCTATGTATAAAATGCCATTTTCCAGATATACTAATTTTATCAATATCTGGGAGATGAGCCATATGCTACGATTATTTAAGGCAGCCGGAGAAACGGCTGCGGCCAGAACAGGCCATACAAAGGATACAGCCGACCGGCCACGACCCGACCAGCTGATCCTGCGGTCCCAGCTCCGGTCTGAGATCGATTTTACCAGACGGGCCATTGACACCGCCAGGAACCATTTTGAGCAGGTGGTGGACCCCACTCTGATCGACTGCTATATCTATGAACTGAACGCGGCCCAGCTGCGCTATCAGTTCCTTTTAAGAAAGTTCAAGAGCCAGGAAGATGGCTAAAGCCTTTTAGAACAACGAATTACCTCCATGGGGCACTTTCCCCATGGATTTATAGAAAAACTTTTATTTTCAAGGAGACCACAGCATGAGCACTTGGTATGAGAAGGGCGTTTTCTATCATATGTACCCCCTGGGCATGACAGGAGCACCCAAGCACAATGACGCGGCAGAGGTGACAGACCGTTTTAAGGAGCTTGACCAGTGGATCCCCCACATCCGGGATCTGGGCTGCAGCGCCGTATACATAGGCCCGCTTTTCGAATCCACCAGCCATGGCTATGACACCAGGGATTACAGGCTGGTAGACCACCGCCTGGGAGACAATGAAAGCTTTAAAGCCTTCGTAGAGCTGTGCCACCAGGCCGGGATCCGGGTAGTGGTAGACGGCGTATTCAACCACACTGGCCGCGAATTTTTTGCCTTTAAGGACATTCAGGATAAAAAATGGGACTCTGCCTACAAGGATTGGTACAGAGGGGTAAATTTCGGCTGGCAGAGCCCCTGCGGGGATCCCTTTGGCTATGATGCCTGGCAGGGGCATTTTGAGCTCCCCTGTCTGAACCTGCAGAATCCAGAGGTAAAGCAGTACCTCTTTGACGTGATTCGCTTCTGGGTCCAGGAATTTAACATCGACGGCATCCGCCTGGACTGTGCCAATGTCCTTGACTTCGGCTTTATGAAGGATCTGCGCCGGGAAACAGAGTCCATGAAGGAGGATTTCTGGCTCATGGGCGAGGTAATCCATGGGGATTACAGCCGCTGGGCCAACCCGGAGATGCTTCATTCTGTTACCAACTATGAGCTGCACAAAAGCCTGTATTCCGGCTTCAACGACCACAATTTCTTTGAGATCGCTCACAATGTGCGCCGTCTGGAAGCCATTGGACGCCAGCTTTATACCTTTGTTGACAACCATGACGAGGACCGGATCGCCAGCAAGCTCAGGAAAAAGGAGCACCTGCTGCCAGTTTATCTGTGCCTGATGACCCTTCCCGGCATTCCCTCCATCTATTACGGCGGCGAGTGGGGCATAGAGGGGGAAAGAACCCGTACCTGCGACGATATGCTCCGTCCGGCTATTCACATTGAAGACGCGGAAAAGCTGCACTGTGGGCTTACTGACGCGCTGGCAGCTCTGGGACAGCTCCACGGAGCCCATGACGCCTTCCACAACGGCCGCTACCAGGAACTGCTGCTTACCAACCGCCAGTACGCCTTCGCGAGACACGGAACAGCTTCTGTGATGATCACTGCTGTAAACAATGATGATCAGGATGCTGACCTGTTCATCCCCGTACCAGTCCAGGCCAGGGAGACGGTCATGGTGTTTGACGGCAGCACACTGACAGAGGAGGATTCTCCTGCTGTTCCCATCGAGAACGGAAAGCTCCACATTACATTAAAGGGCAACCGGGGGGCTGTCCTTATGATTAAGGGGGATAACTGATATGACAGTGCGCAAAAAAACATCTGAGGCTGCTCCTAAGACCTCAAAGAAGAAAAAAACGGCTCTTACCGGCTTTATATCCGACTTAGACTGCTACCTGTTCGGCGCCGGAACTCATTATGACATCTACAAAAAGCTGGGGGCGCATCCTAAAACCTACCAGGGAAAGGAAGGCATCTATTTTGCCGTATGGGCGCCCCATGCGGCCCAGGTAAACCTGGTGGGCGATTTTAACGGCTGGAACCCGGAAGCCAATCCCATGCGCCGGATCTCCGACTCCGGCATCTGGGAATATTTCAACCCCGGCATGAAAACAGGAGAGCTTTACAAGTTTGCCATTACCACGGACACCGGAAAGATTCTTTATAAAGCAGATCCCTTTGCCTTCAGTGCCGAGTACCGCCCCGGCACGGCTTCCGTTACAGCGGATATTGAAAATTTCAAATGGACGGATAGGACCTGGATCGAGAAGCGCACCCAGGCAGATGTGCAGAAGCAGCCCATGAGCATCTATGAGGTGCACCTGGGATCCTGGCGCAAAAAGGACCGGCCGGAAAAGGACGGCTGCTATACATATATCGAGGCGGCCCATGAGCTGGCAGCCTATGTAAAGGACATGGGCTATACCCACGTGGAGCTGATGGGCATTGCGGAGCATCCCTATGACGGCTCCTGGGGCTACCAGGTGACCGGATATTTTGCTCCCACCTCCCGTTACGGTGCGCCAAAGGACTTCATGTATTTTGTAAACTATCTCCACCGTCACGGTATCGGCGTGATCCTGGACTGGGTGCCCGCCCATTTCCCCAAAGATGCCCACGGACTGGCTGATTTTGACGGACAGCCCCTTTACGAATACGCGGATCCCAGAAAGGGCGAACATCCTGACTGGGGCACCAAGGTATTTGACTACGGCAAAAATGAGGTAAAGGATTTCCTTATCAGCAACGCCCTCTACTGGGTGGAGCAGTACCATGTGGACGGCCTTCGTGTTGACGCAGTGGCTTCCATGCTGTACCTGGATTACGGACGCCAGGAAGGCCAGTGGGCAGCCAATGAATACGGCGGCAACCAGAACCTGGAGGCCGTCGAGTTCTTCAAGCATCTGAACACCGTTGTCCAGGGGCGCAACCACGGAACTATGATGATCGCTGAGGAATCCACCGCCTGGCCCAAGGTTACAGCCCACCCCGAAGAGGACGGCCTGGGCTTTGCCTTCAAATGGAACATGGGCTGGATGCATGACTTCCTTGAATACATGAAGCTGGATCCCTATTTCCGCAAATACAACCATAACCGCATGACCTTCGGCCTTACTTATTTTACCAGTGAGAATTACATTCTCGTCCTCTCCCACGACGAGGTGGTTCATCTGAAATGCTCCATGATCAACAAGATGCCGGGCCTTGGGGAGGATAAATTTTCTAACCTGAAGGCCGGCTACACCTTTATGATGGGCCATCCCGGCAAAAAGCTGCTGTTTATGGGACAGGATTTCGGCCAGTGGCACGAGTGGGATGAAAAGGTGTCTCTGGACTGGTATCTGACCGATGAGGAAAGCCATAAGAGCCTTCAGAATTATGTGCGGGATCTTCTCCACCTTTATAAAAAATATCCCGCCCTCTGCCGCCAGGACAACGATTGGAACGGTTTCCAGTGGATCAATGCCAATGACGGCGACCGGAGTATCTTCAGCTTTATTCGCCGCGATGAAACCGGAAGGAAAAGCCTTCTTTTTGTTATTAATTTCACACCTGTAGAACGTCCGGACTACCGGGTGGGCGTACCGAAAAAGGGGAAATTCACCCTCCTCTTAGACCAGAGCCACGGCGCTTATAAAACCAGTGAAATGCCAGGCTATCTCTCTATTAAGAGCGAATGTGACGGCCAGCCCTACTCCTTTTCCTACCCTCTTCCAGCCTACGGCACTGCTGTATTCCGTTTCTGATCCCGAAGAGCTTATAAGGAAAATTTTTACAGATAAAGCCAAAAGTACGTTAAAAATTTATCAAATTGGGTATGTACTTTTTGGACGGGTTGTAGTAGAATAAAGGCAGTGCGATGGCAACCCCGTCGCAGCACCGTTTATAATGTGTGGAAGGAGAGTATAATTATGGCAAAACAATTAATTTCCAGCAGCGAAAAGAAATCCGTCTATCGTGACGGAAACACTGCCATCAAGGAATTCTGCGAGGGATTTCCAAAAGCCGAGGTTCTCAACGAAGCGTTATGCAACGCCCGTGTAGAGGACATCGAGCCCCTCAACGTTCCTAAGGTTCTGGGGGTAACAGTAGTAGACGGTAAATGGTCCATTATCAAGGAGTTTGTGGAAGGCAAGACCTTAGAGCAGCTGATGGATGAGAATCCTGACAAGGTCGGCGAATATATGGAGCAGATGGTAGATCTTCATCTTCTGATCCACGCTCAGGCATGCCCCCTCCTTAACAAGTTAAAGGAAAAGACCATCCGCGCTCTCAAATCCGAAGAGCAGTTAGATGACAGCATGCGTTATGAACTTCTGACCAGACTGGACGGAATGCCCAAACATACCAAGCTCTGCCACGGCGATTTCTGCCCCTCCAACATTATTGTTGGGGACGATGGAAAATGGTACGTCATTGACTGGGTTCATGCTTCCCAGGGCAATGCAAGTGCCGATGTAGCAAGAACATACCTTCTGCTCAGCTTAAAGGACAAGAAAAAAGCCGAGATGTACATGGATCTGTTCTGTGAAAAGACAGGTACAGAAAAGCGCTATGTACAGGGCTGGCTTCCTGTTGTAGCTGCTGCGCAGCTGGCTTACAAGCGTCCTGAGGAAAAGGAACTGCTGGAGAGCTGGATTAACGTATTTGAGTATCAATAAAATCTGCTTACACATTATGAAAAGGTTCAGAAAAAGCCCCCGGGATTATTCTCCGGGGGCTTTTTCTTCGGGTTCCTGAACCTCTGCTTCCCTGCGCACCACCTTTCGCTCCAGTGGGAAGGATACAAGGGCCTTAAACAGGTCTCCGTCTATGTTTACCTGGAACACGCCATTTTGAAGCTGCGTCAGGCTTTGGGCGATGGACAGCCCCAGGCCGCTTCCCTCTGTGGTTCTGGCCACATCGCCCCGGACGAATCTCTGGGTCAGCTCATCCGGGCTGATGTTCAGGGGGTTTTCCGATACATTTTTAATGGTAAATACGGCACAGCCATCCTGCTCTCTCAGATCCACATAGACCCGGCTGTGCTCCATGGCATATTTCACCGCATTGGTGTAAAGGTTTTCAAGGACACGCCACAGTCTCCGGCCGTCAGCCCGGATGATCAGCGCCTCCTCCGGAAGCTCAGACACCAGCTCCAGGCGCCGCATGGCAAAACGTTCCTCAAACTCACCATTGGTCTGGTGAACCAGCTCTACGATATTGATGTCGGAAACCTCCAGCTTCATATTGCCGGAACTGGCCTTGGAGGCCTCTACCAGGTCCTCAGTCAGGGTTTTCAGACGCTGGGACTTCTGATCCAGCACCTCTAAGTAGGCGGCGATCTTTGGATTTCCGATCTTCTCCCGTTTCAGCAGATCCACATAGTTGATAATGGATGTGAGGGGAGTTTTTATATCATGGGATACGTTGGTGATCAGATCTGCCTTCAGCCGCTCGCTTTTCACCTGCTCCTTCAAGGCACTTGCCAGACCCAGACTGATATTGTTAATATGCTCACCCATGGTCTGTTCTTTGCCGGTGAGCTGTTTTGTATCAATGTGGTATTCGGTATCTCCCTTGGAAATGCTGCTGATAGCATTGTCCAGAAGATCCCTCTGTACTGCCTTTTTAAACATCTGATGAAAGGTCCAGCCGTCCACTCCGATCAGCAGAAGGATCGCCGCATAAAACAGGATCTGATAGCTGAGCTTCTCTCCCTTTGCGACAAACAGGAACAAAATACCCCACATCATCACCGCATTGAAGCCTAAAAACATCAGGAAGCAGAAGCAGGTGCCTGCCGCATAGGCCGCCCGGCCCACATAGGAGCTGGAGGCATTGATCGCACGTTTCACAATGCTTCTGCTCCACAAAGTCCTGGCCTTGTAGCGGCGGACCATGGCAAATACGCACAGCATGGTACTGGCGTAGATGATCACCAGTTTAATGATCTTATTGCAGTAGGGCCATTGCTCCTCCATAAGAAACAGGCTCATAAGCCGTATGCCTACATAGCGCCCGAAGTAAAGGAACACCGCTGTAGCCACCGCCCACAAAAGCACGCAGATCTCCGTATAAATCTCGTCAATGGGGTGAAGCCGTATCTCATCACTTCCCTCTGTCACATGACCTGACAGGATCAGAAGGCCCGCCAGAGTAGCCATAGCGCCGATTACGCCCAGGATCACACCGCCCATTCCGCAGATAAACAGATCCCTGGCCTGCTTAAACTCAGCCGCCTCCCTGGAATAAAAGTCTGTATTGGGGTAGGAGGTATCCACCGCCAGCACGATATAATTCTTATCGTTGTCATTGGGATTCCAGATCTCAAGGAGGGGGGCACAGTTTACAGGAACTGACGCAAGATTGCTGTCGATCTTAATGCTGTCGCCCCGGATATACAGGTATTTTCCCATTGCCTTAAGGGCATCAACAGTATGGTCCACATCATTTGCAAACACCTCTTTATTTCCTTCATTATCCTCATATTCGATCCGGAAATGGAGGTTAGTCTGCTTTTCTATGTAATTATAATAAATCTTATAATAGGCTCCCAGATTGTTCAGGATGTCAAGAGCCAGCTCCTCCTTGGTCATGCGGGTTTCCAGATTTTCCACATTCAGTTCTGGATTGTAGCTCTGGAAATTCACTGTCAGCTCCTCTACCGTATCCGGATCGTCATCTTCCATGGACATAGGAACCCCTGCCACCTCAAAATTTTCGTCCAGATAATATCCCCTGGTCTTTGCATAGCTTACGATCTGCTCCAGGGTGTAGGTCTCCTCCACATCCGGCCCGTTGGTGATGCCTACGATCTTCTTGCTCATATCCAGCCTGCCGTCTGTCTCAAACATCCCACGGTAGCCCACATAGGTAAATATACTGTCAATATCCTTGGTCAGCTGGTCGCAGAAGGCCTGGGAATCCTCATAGGCGGAATCGTAGATCCACCGGATCCCCTTTCCATAATTGGCGTTCAGGTACATGACGCTGCTTCCAAGAACAGTCATGGCCACGAAAATGATATGAAGGATGGTCAGGAGGAATTTCTTCCTCTGAAATCTGATTCTGGCTTTATCCATAAAACCACCTACTGCTTTTCTATCTTGTAGCCTACGCCCCATACCACCTTAAGGTACTTGGGCTCCCTGGGGTTGATCTCGATCTTCTCGCGGATATGGCGGATGTGGACTGCTACTGTATTGTCCGCGCCGATGGCCTCCTCATTCCAGATCTGCTCGTAGATCTCGTCGATCGAAAACACCTTTCCTGCGTTCTTTACAAGCAGAAGAAGGATGTTGTACTCAATAGGCGTCAGCTTAATAGGATCTCCGTCTACAGTCACTTCCTTGTTGTCATCATTGATCTGAAGGCCGCCGCATTTGTAGACCTGGCCCTCCGACTGCTGGGTCAGGTTCCCCAGCTGGGTGTAGCGCCGCAGCTGGGACTTTACCCTGGCTACCAGCTCCAGAGGGTTAAATGGCTTTGTTATGTAATCATCAGCCCCGATGTTCAGGCCCAGAATCTTATCCGCGTCCTCGGATTTGGCAGACAGGATAATAATGGGAATGCTGCTGGTCTCCCTTACCTTCAAGGTGGTGCGGATGCCGTCCAGCCCCGGCATCATCACATCCACGATCAGAAGGTCTGCTTCCTGTTTCTCCAGATACTCCAGTACCTCGTAACCGTCATAGGCTTTAATCACCTTGAATCCCTCTCCGGTCAGGTAAATATCGATGGCTTCAACGATCTGTTTATCATCATCACATACAAGAATTGTCTGCATTGAGTTATTTTCCTTTCTTTTTCTGACTTAAAATAACTTCGCTGCGCATCTTAGAAAATCCTCCACGCGCAGATAAAGTTATTAGCCCACCACTGGCTTAAGCTTCTGTGTACCACCCGTCCGTTACTTGAGGACGCGTCGATGACGGTACCGCCGCCGGCCGCAATACCTACGTGACCCTTTACCACCACGATGTCTCCTGCCTGAATGGAGTTAAAGTTGGTGATCTTTGTATAACGTCCCGGATTTCTCCAGCCGGAGGAGGTCAGGTAGCTCTGGCTTACTCCCGCCTGATTTAAACACCAGTATACAAAGCCGGAGCAGTCAAAGGAGTTTGGTCCCTTTGCTCCCCATACATATGGGCTTCCGATCTTTGAGGACGCAACGGAGATCAAGGTGGATACACCGCCGCTTCCTGACGGTACTGCCGGCGTTGTCTGACTGGACGGCGGTTTTGCTGTATTGCCCTTGGAACCGCCGGATCCGCCGGAGTTTCCGGAATTTCCTCCGCTTGTGCTGCCACCGGAGGAACCGGCTGCCGCCCGTTTTACATTATCCCCGGTAAGCTTTGCCATGGTCTGCATTCCCACCTGACCGTCTGCTGTCAGGCCGTTGCGGGACTGGAAGTTCTTAACCGCCTGCTCTGTGATTTCACCGTAATAGCCGGTTACATTGGCAGAGCTTAAGTAGCCATACTTGCTCAAAAGCTGCTGTACCCTTGTAATAGCGTCGCCCCGCTCACCTAACATCATGCCATTTGGCTTTGCTTCAGGGCTGTTTAATACCATACGGGTAGATGGGCCCAGATAACCGTCTACTACCTGGTCATTACGGGCCTGGAACTGCTTGACTGCTGTTACGGTATCCTGGCCATAGGCTCCGTCAGGTGTAGTGGTAAGGTAGCCCAGCTCTTTCAGACGCTCCTGGCAGGCCAGTACCACCTCGCTCTTTTCTCCGTAGGAAAGGAAATTGGGCTTGATCTCATCACTATAAAGCAGGTTAATGGTCTTCTGTCCTACCTTTCCGTCTGCCTCCAGGCCATTGATCTCCTGGAGCTTTAACACAGCGGCCTCTGTAGAATCGCCGAAATTACCGGTCACAAGATCTGCTGTAGCCAGATAGCCCAGCTCATACAGGCGCTGCTGGATCCTCAGGATGTCGTCGCCCTGGGTTCCCTTGGATACGGCATAATACTTGGCGTCCGGCGACATAATGGCATTCCAGGTGTTGTCTCCCACGATCCCATCCTGAGGAAGCTCATTCTGCCTCTGGAAATGCTTTACCGCCTGCTGGGTCATTTCCCCAAAATAATCTGTAGGCTCATCATTGTCCATAAAACCCAGATCCATCAGGCGCTGCTGAAGCTTCTTTACGATCTCATGGCGGACGCCGATACGCAGATACTGAGGCGCCGGCTCCGCGTCTCCAAGGTCAAGATCCTCCAGATCCGGCAGGATCTGTCCGTCAAGCCCCAGCTGGGCAATGGTCTCTGCCACTGTAGGGATCTCGATGGCCTCCGACGGCGTAGCCTCCCGGCTCACCGGCGCCGCCGGCTCCGAACTGCATCCCCCCAGAGCCGCTGACAGAGAAATAATCCCCGCCGCCACTCCATATCTGATATATTTTTTATATCTGTACTTTAAATCCATGAAATATAATTCCTTCCTGAATATGTGTCTGTAAATACGGATGACATAAAATCACATTCATTTTATCATATATTTCGGGGAATTTCGACAGGAATTTTAAGATTTCTATATGGCCCTCCTGGTTAATGTTCAGTTCTTGGTCCGTTTCTTGACTGATCTCAGCTTTTACTTCTTAAAATCCACCAAAAAAACCGGAAAAAGCAGCTCCCATCACCCCTTTTCCCGGTCCATTTCCATCTATATTCTATTGTGCGTCCCGCAGTTTTTTTCCGCTGCGACCGAATCTGCGCCGTTTGAAGAACGGGATCTTTGCGGCGGCGGCCTCTGCCTGGCCGTCCTTCTGGCAGGAGCGGATGGTCTCGTCCAAATGGCGGAACCGTTCCTCCTCCTTCTGCTCAGAGGCCTGGAGAAGGAACTCCAGCTCCCGTCCCATCTTTTCATTTACCAGACTGCTGATGTCCTGGCTCAGCTTTTCATTATTTACCTCAAGGGCCCGTCCTACGATCAGGTTCATAATCTGCTGGAACTGGGCCATCTTTTCCTCGATGGGGATTCCGGGAACCTCCTGCTTCACCGCAGCCAGCGCTCCCGTTTCCTCCTCCTTAAAATCCCTGAGGGCCGCGTCCATATCCCTTGCCAGAACCTCATCTGACAGCTCAGACTGCCCTTCTCCCTGGCTCATCACATGATTTAAAGCCTGCTTGATTGCCTTTAACTGATAGCCCTTTTCCTTCAGTCCCTTCACCTGCCGGAACAACCGGATATGCAGATCCGTATAATACCGGTGCCCCATTTCATTGCGGGGAATGTCAAGTTCCAGCTCTTCTTCCCAGTATCTTAATACATGGGCCTCCACATCGACCTTTTTGGACGCATCCGATATAAGATAATGTACTTCATCCATAGCTCTTCTCTCCTTCACATTAAGCGGGCATGTCCTGCCTTTACTTTAATGTATGCGTTGAGAATGAGCATTATGACTGTTTCCACACCATAAAATACTCTTTTTCCCCTGTGGCTTCGTCTGTGCCCTCATGGCTGATCTGAAAGCCGGCCCGTTCATAAAAACGGATGGCCCCTGTATTTTTCACATAAACCCTAAGCTCCAGCTGGTTCCTTATGCTCTTTGCGAACTGGATCAGCTGACTTCCAATCCCTTTAGACTGGGCAGTCTCCGAGACAAAAATCCCTGCAATATAATCTCCATCCAGTCCCATAAAGCCAAGAATCCCGCCTTCAGCCTCCGCCTCATAAAGATAAATCTCCGCCTGAGAAAGCATTTCCCTTACTGCTTCAAAATTCCCCTTCCAATAGGCCGCGGGAACAAAATCATGAGCCTTAAGATTCGTATCCAGCCAGATCCGGGCGATCTGGTCCCTGTCCCCAGGTGTCTGTTTTCGTATCATAAAATCACTCCTGATTTCCCCCGTTCTGAGGCCTTACCGCATTCACAAACTTGGTGTACTCCGGCTTCCAGATCAGATTTACCGTACCAATGGGGCCGTTACGCTGCTTTGCAATAATCACCTCAGCCTCATTAGGATGCTCGGTATCTTTATTATAATAATCATCACGGTATAAGAACATAACCACGTCCGCATCCTGCTCGATGGCCCCCGACTCACGAAGGTCAGAAAGCATGGGTCTGTGGTCCGTTCGGGTCTCGCAGGCCCGGGACAGCTGGGACAGGGCGATCACCGGAGCATGAAGTTCTCTTGCCAGTGCCTTTAAGGAACGGGAAATGTCTGAGATCTCCTGCTGACGATTTTCATTGCCGCCCTTTTTGCTGCCGCTCATCAGCTGCAGGTAGTCAATGATCACAAGGCTCAGACCATATTCCAGCTTCATCTTCCTGCACTTGGAGCGCAGCTCGGAAATGGAAATACCAGGTGTATCGTCGATGATCAGCTTGGAATTTCCGATCACGCCGATTCCCTCCACCACCGCGTCCCAGTCCGAATCTGTCAGCGTACCGGTTCTCAGCTTCTGGGAGTCTACATTGGACTCCATGGAAAGCATACGGTTTACCAGCTGCTCCTTTGACATCTCCAGGCTGAATACCATACAAGGAAGGCTTCTGCGGACTGCCACATGGTCTACTACATTTAA
Organism: uncultured Clostridium sp.; assembly: GCA_900549235.1. Taxonomy (GTDB): domain Bacteria; phylum Bacillota; class Clostridia; order Lachnospirales; family Lachnospiraceae; genus Enterocloster. The sequence continues at coordinate 17,777 of URNT01000045.1, forward strand.
CACAAAAGCCGTCTTACCCATAGAGGGACGGGCCGCAATCAGGATAAAATCTGATGGCTGGAACCCGGACAGCTTATAGTCCAGGTCGATAAACCCGGAGGGCACGCCTGTTACCGTACCCTGGTTCTTGTAAGCGTCCTCGATCTTTTCAAGGACATTGATAGCTACCTGCTTAATAGGCACAAACTCCTGGCCTCCCCGGTTCTGAAGCAGGTTAAACACAGATTTCTCCGTATCTGCCAGTATATTTTCCAGAGGCTCCTTTCCCGCATAACAGGTATTGGCGATTTCCTCTGTTGTCCTGATCAGCCTGCGCAGAACTGCCTTCTCACTTACAATAGAAGCGTAGGACTTTACATTGGCAGAGGTGGGCACCATCGCAATGATGTCCCGCACAAAATCCAGGCTGCTGACCTCCGGAGGAACGTCCTTTTCCTTTAATCGGTCCTGGAGGGTCACCAGATCCACCGGCTTCCCTTCATTGAACAGCTCCACCATGGTATCAAACATAATGCCGTACTGCTGCTGATAAAAATCGCTGCCCGAAACGATCTCCGAGGCAGCGATCACAGCTTCCCTGTCCATCAGCATAGAGCCGATAACAGACTGTTCTGCTTCCAGACTGTGAGGCAGCACCCGTTTTATAAGGGCTTCTTCCATATTACCCTCCTGTTTTACGCCTCAACAACCTTAACAGCCAGCTTTGCAGTTACATCCTTGTGGAGCTTTACAGCCACCTCAAAGCTTCCGATGGACTTGATTGGGATATTCAGAGAGATTTTCTTCTTATCCACCTCCAGGCCCAGCTGGTCACTGATGGCTTTTCCGATTTCCTTGGAGGATACGGCGCCGAATGCCCTTCCGCCCTCGCCGGCCTTAATCGCCAGGGTAACTGTGGACTTCTCCAGCTTCTCAGCCAGTTCCTTAGCCGCTGCCAGCTGCTCTGCGGCAATCTTCGCGTCATTTGCCTTCTGCAGCTTTAAGTCATTTAAGTTCTTGGAATTGGCTTCCACGCCCAATTTCTTAGGAAGAATAAAGTTCCTTGCGTAGCCGTCATTTACCTTTACGATCTGTCCCTTTTTGCCTAATGCCTTTACGTCCTCTAATAATACGATTTCCATTTTATGTCATTCCTTTCTGTAGTTGTTTATTCACACTGAAACATGGTTCCGCCTCCTTTATGAGACTTCCCCCTCCTCCAGCATCTGGCGGATCACTTCCTTTAGCCGGGTCTTGGCCTCCTCCACGGTTCCGCCCTTCATCTGAGCTCCCGCAATGGTCCTGTGTCCTCCGCCCCCCAGTTTCTCCATCATCACCTGTACATTCACCTCGTCAATGGAACGGGCGCTAAAATAAATGATGCCGTTGTAATCCGTCAGCACCACCGAAGCCTTGATGCCCCGGATCTCCAGAAGCTCGTTGGCCGCCTGGGCGCCGATAATGGTGGGACTGTCAAGGCCCTCTGCCGGGCACACGCTGATAGCAAAGGCATCCATATATACCTCTGCCGCCCGCACTGCCTCTGCCTTGGCCTGATAGTCATTCATATTTTCCCTGAAGAGCTTGCGGACTCTGGTAATATCCGCGCCGCTCCTTCTTAAAAATGCCGCTGCCTCAAAGGTGCGTACCCCTGTTTGATTTGTAAAATTCTGGGTATCAATCACGATCCCTGCATACATGGCATCGGCCTCTGCCGGGCGCACCTTGATGCCGTCCGCGATATACTGCAGCACCTCCGCTACCATTTCACAGGCAGAGGAAGCATAGGGCTCTACATACGAAAGCACCGCATTGTCTATGATCTCGCTGCTGGTCCTGTGATGATCCAGCACCACAATGCACCGCACCAGCTTAAGCAGGGACGGTTCATCCGTAATACTTGGCCGGTTCACATCCACCACCACCAGCATAGTGCCGCCGTCTACAAAATCAGCCGCCTCCCTGCCGGTCAGGAACATATCCTCCGGATAATCCGGATTCCCCACAAAGCGCTCCATCATGGGGCGGACGGAGGAGGTTACTTCATTGACCACGATATTGGCCTTTTTGTTCATGGACATGGCAATGCGGTAGATTCCCACAGCCGCGCCAAAAGAGTCTATATCTGCCATCCTGTGGCCCATGATCAGAAGGCGGTCCTTGTTCTCCATCAGTTCTCTTAAGGCGTGGGCCTTCACACGGGCCTTCACACGGGTGGTCTTTTCCATCTGCTGGGCCTTGCCGCCGTAATACTGAATCTTATCCGCGTCCTTGATCACCGCCTGGTCGCCGCCCCGTCCAAGGGCCATATCGATGGCGGTTCTGGCGTAGTCATAGTTCTGGCTGTAGCTTTCGCCGTTCATGCCGATACCGATACTTAAGGTCACAGCCATGTCGTTGCCAATATTGACTGTTTTCACATCCTCCAAAATGGAAAAACGCTCCTCCTGGAGCTTCACGATATACTGCTGCTTGATCACAAAGAAATATTTATCCTTCTCCAGCTTCTTTACAATGCCGCACATTCCGGATATATACTTGCTGATCTTACGGTCGATCAGGGCGGTCAGCAGGGAGCGGCGCACCTCCTCCACGCTTTCCAGCGCCTCATCATAATTATCCAGATAGATCAGACCCGCTACCAGCTTCTGATCATGGATCTGCTGCATATATTTAAGAGTCTGAGTCTCGTCAATAAGGTATACCGCAGTGACGCAGGCACCCTCGTTTTCCAGGCCGTCAAGTTTCATTTCTTTTAAGTCAATCCGGTAGTTGCTCTCTCCAAAGGAGCTGTGTACGCTGATCAGTTCTCCCTGTGTAGCCAGATGCTCCTTTGTTATCTCCGGAAACATGGCCGTTACATTCCGGGGAGTTATCTTGTCATCTGCGAAAACCGCTTCAAACTCCCGGTTCATCCACAGGATCCGTCCCGTATCATCTGTCACCGCATAAGGGATCAGCATTTCCTGCATCAGGCTGTTCCTTCCCTCCTCATAGGAAGAAGCAAAGGCGATCAGTCCTCCCAGAATCCCCCGTTTTCTGGAAAAATAAAGCCACAGCGCGATCCCGATGTACACCAGGGTAAATACGGAAACAATGATACCCGCCTGGAGAGAGACCGTCCCCACAACAGCAGTCAGTATGATCCACAGAACCGACAATACCAGCGGCCACTGCAGGTAAAGGCGGAACGTCCCCCGCATCCTTTCTTTATCTTTCATCTTTCCCTCCGATTAATTGAAAGTCTGCTTCCTGCCGTATCCAAACATAGAATACGCTTATCTTAGTAAGTATACCATATCCGCCGCCATTCGTCCATGAGAAAACATTTTTTGCATATAGGGCCACAAATTTCATCCCAAAACCTCTTGATTTTTTCCAACTGCTGTGTTATCATAATCACTGCTTGTAAAAGCAATTATTTAGGGCGAATTCCCGAGTGGCCAAAGGGGACAGACTGTAAATCTGCTGCTTATAGCTTCGGTGGTTCGAATCCACCTTCGCCCATTTGCGTTCCATACAGCGCATAGGCCGCAGTGGCGGAACTGGCAGACGCCCGGGACTTAAAATCCCGTGGGTAGTGATACCCGTACCGGTTCGATTCCGGTCTGCGGCATATAAAAAATCTTCGGTTTTTGGACCGAAGATTTTTTTATTTTGCACATTATTTATTCTTCATATACTGTTTCAACTGATCATAAAAATTTTCCCTGGTTCCAGCCATGATTACAACGATAATTTTATCCTCCAGATATTCAACCGTATATGCCAATTCATAGTTTGTCCTATTATAGTAAATATCATATCCATATACACCAGACAGATCACCGGTCTTTGGCTCTCCCACCAAATGATTTTCACAGATTCTATCAACTGCTTCCTGATACAATGTTTTTAATTTCTTATCTTTCAGCTTCTTAAGAAATTTCGCTGCAGGAGGAAGAAATCTTACTTCTGTCATTCTTCTTCCTCCATCCCAAAGACATCCTCATAAGTAGCGTACTCTGCTTTTGAATTAGCAGCCTCTTCTGCCCTGGCAAGCATTCTCTCTACCGATGGGCGCACCTCTTTTTGCGCGGTTTTAAACCTGGCAAGCAGTTCATCTCCACTATACCCCTGCCCAATCAAATCCGCCAGTATCTGCTCTGCAAATTCTCCGCCCGAATTGACCCTTGCCGGACGGATCACCAATTCATTCCCACGCACCATACACTCAGCTTCTGTATCAAATCCCAGCATGGTAAAAAACTTTTTCGGAATCGTAATCTGACGCTTTGACGAGATACTGACTTTCTTCATTTCCATAGGAATACGGCCTTTCATAATTGCTGTTGACATTCCCCACACCCGCCTTTCGTATTATATGCAGATTTATAATAATTTATCCTAGATTCCAAGTTTCTTTGTTTCTAGGATTATTGTACTCAGACTCCAAATTTTTGTCAAGAACATTTACTACGATTAAATATACTCTGTGCAGAGATAAGAAAATCTGAGATTGGGTATGGATTGGGAAAAACACATGAACATTTCGGGTATATGACAGAAGCTGTTGAAGCATTTTGCGCGTGGGAGAAAAAACAAGCAAGTGTAAAACATATGATTGCAGAAACAGAAATAGACACTTTTTTCCTCTCAACGTGTTTTGCAGAGAAATGGTTTTATTGAATCCTTTAGGGATAAGACAATTTGGTGGAGGTTGTAACAAAAAATCTTCGGTTTTTGGACCGAAGATTTTTTTATTTTACTGCAGGAGGAAAAAATCTTACTTCTGTCCTTCTTCCTCCTCATGCGCAAACCACGAATCCACCACCGGATAAAACTCCTCCGGCCTCGAGATAAACACCGCGCCGCTGTAAGGCGGCATATTAAGCTTTAGCATCCCGTCCTTTACCCGGTACAAAAGCACGCCGGCATTGTACCCCTCCTCCGTGGTAAGGATGGGCCGGCCGAGGATCATATCGTCTGTGATGCCCAGCTGCCATACAGGGATCTCCATGGTCCGCATTTTCGGATCGTTTGAGATGGCAACTACTGCCTGGTAGGGGCCATGGATACGGCCGTAGGCGATCTGATAGCGGCCTGCCAGAAGCTGCTTGACAGCGCCCAGCCGCAGGGACGGGTTCCTCCTGCGGATACCTGTAAGATACCGGTGGAACTCGATCAGCTCCAGATCTTCCTTCCCCCATGGGTAGGTACGCCTGCTGTCAGGATCAGTCCAGCCGCAGAGCCCCGCCTCATCCCCATAGTAGATAGTGGGCGCTCCCGGCCAGGTCATCTGGATCAGCGCCGCCTCCCTCAGTACGCAGGTCTTGACTCCCTCTGAGGCCATCTCGGCCCCCAGGGAGCCGATCCGTCCTACCATCTGGTTGGTCCTTGTAAGGAACCGGGAATGATCATGGTTGGAAAGCTGGTTCATGGCTGTCATCACCGTATTAGTCTGCATCCGGCTCATATGGTAGCGCATGGCATTAAAAAATGCCTCTCCATCTCCCCAGATCCCGCCGTTATAGCTGTCACTGTGCTTCTCCATCCCCGTAAGGAACCAGGTCACCGGCTCCATAAAGGCGTCATAATTCATAATAGAGTCCCACTGATCTCCCTGGAGCCAGCTGGAAGGATCCCCATAGTGCTCCGCAAGGATCAGCACCTCCGGGTTCACTTCTTTTACCGCCTGGCGGAACCTGCGCCAGAATTCGTGGTTATACTCAGCCGTATGTCCAAGATCCGCCGCCACATCCAGACGCCAGCCATCGATGGAATAGGGCGGAGATGCCCATTTTCTGGCTACATTCAGAATATACTCCACCAGCTTCTCAGACTGCTCATAATTCAGCTTGGGAAGGGTATCATGCCCCCACCAGCCATCATAGCTGCGGTTATAGGGCCACGCCTCATCCCTCTCATCATGGAACTGGAAAAAGCTGCGGTAGGGACTGTCCTTTGAAATAAATGCCCCCGGCTCATAGTCCCCGGAATGCTCATAGATCTGCTCCGCATCCAGCCACTTGTTAAAGGAACCGCAGTGGTTAAACACACCATCCAGGATCACCTTCATCCCCCGCTTATGGACCTCCTCCATAAACCGGGCAAAAAACGCATCGCTGGCCTCCAGATTCTCCTTGGCAGCGCTGCGGATCACATAGCGCCCTGCTTCCTGGTTATCCTCCGCCTCCGGCTTCACCAGCTCTCCCCCGTCCTTTACGATCTTCGCAAAATGGGGATCAATATGTTCATAGTCCTGGCAGTCATACTTGTGGTTAGAGGGGGATACGAAAACAGGATTTAAGTAAATGGCCTCTACCCCCAGGCTTTTGATATAATCCAGTTTATCCCACACACCCTGCAGATCCCCGCCGTAGAAACGGCCCACATCCATGGCTGCCGGCGCCGAGTTCCAATCCTCGACCCGTTCCACCGGCCTTCCGATATAAATATATTCGCAGGACTCCACATCATTCGTTTTGTCCCCATTGCAGAAGCGGTCTACATAGATCTGATACATCACCGCTCCCTTGGCCCAGTCCGGTGTATAAAATCCCGGCGTGATCTTAAAATCAAAGCACTCCTGATCCTCATCGGTAGCGCCCAGCCTATTATAAAGGCAGACATCCTGGTCCGTCGTCACTTTAAAGTGATAAAGTACCTGATCGGTGCCTACTGTAATCTCATATTCATAATAATCAAAGAGCTCGTCGGACATGGTCTTTTCCATCTCCACCTCTGCTCCGTCTTCTACATAATAAACATGCTCTGCGTTGCCCTTTGCCGTCCGCATACGGAGGAGTACGTCCTCACAGGCTTCCGGCTCCATCGGAATACGGTAATCTCCCGATTCTGCTGAAAAGAGGGCATCTCTGTTGATTCGTCGCATCATTTTCTCTTCCACGGCTGCCATCCTTTTCTGTTCCATTTTTCCATTTATGAACATGCTCTCAGTATTATTGTATCCAACAAACTGAGAATACACAAGCAAATTCCGATTGAGATTTCACCTGTTTTAAGAAATTTAATAACTGTTATATTTT
>URNT01000046.1 GCA_900549235.1 uncultured Clostridium sp.
TACCAATCTTTCCCGGCAGCATCCGGTCTAGCTCTTTTGCAATACTTAACCCCAGTCCAAAATGCGATTTATCTGTGTGAGACTGGTCTGCACAGTAGAACCGGTCAAAGATAAATGGTTTGTCCTTTTCTTCCACGCCAATTCCATGATCTACAATCCAGAACGTCAGTTCTTTTGAAGACATATCCACCCGGATCTGGATTTCTTTTCCCTCTGGACTATAATGCAGTGCATTATCCAGATAGATACTGAGCAGCTGGAACAATCGCTCCTTGTCTGTCATAATAACTGGAAATAACTCTTCTCCCAGATCCAAAGTCAATTTTATCTTCTTTTTCATGCACCGCGGTTCATAGGCTTCATACAAAGAAATAAGCAGCGTATCCACATTGACCTCAGAAGTATGGATCGTCCACTTTTCCGCATCCGATGACGCTAAAAGAAGCATATCCTTAATTAAACGGGACATACGCATACACTCCGAATCAATGACTTTTAAATTCCCCTGAAGCCCTTCGTTTTGTGCTTCATGCTGCATATTCTCCACATTTGCCACAATCACAGCCAATGGTGCTTTCAATTCATGGGAGGCAGAAGCAACAAACTCTTTCTGGCTCTGCATCACACGCTCGGTTGGCTCCAAGGCTTTCTTCAGCAAAAAGCGGCTGACCAGACTGACACAAAGCAGTGTGACAATCCAGATTGCCAGATACATCGGCAGCTGTTCCAAAAACATCTGAAATATAGGCGTTTGCTCATAAACCAGAGTCAATGAATTGTTTGTATCATCTTCGGAAGTAAAATGGGCCAGGTTAATCAGATACCTCTCATAATGGTTTCCTTTCATCTCAACCATTCCTTCCACAGCTGGAAGTTTGGCCTGATTGCCTTCCTCTTCTGCCGAATAGGTAACAATCTGCATTCCCACATTGTTCAGCTGTCCTTCAATATCCTCTAAACCAGTTCTGCTCTCGTAGAGAAGTTCTCCATATGCATCGGTCAATTTTGATGATACAGACATATCTTTTTCATAGGCAGAAAGAACTTCTTTTGCATTCGCCCCTTCTTCCTCCAGCTGATTAACGATCAGCGCTGTCATTCTCTGTAAAAAGGTTACTTCTGCCGCCTCGCTTGCATTTACATGATTGGAAAAGGATAATCCAATCACGCCCGTAACAATTACCATGATTGTCATAACAAAAAACAGGTGCAGTTTTTGAAATAAATGGTTCAGCATAGGCTGCACCTCAACTGATATCCGCTTCCATAAATATTCTTAATCTCACATATGCTGTTTAATTGCTTTAGCCTTTTCCTGAGAAAGGAAATATAGTTATCTACATTTCCAGGTTCAATGTCTGAATCAGTTCCCCAAACTTTTAGAACCAGCTGTTCTCTTGTCAGAAGCGTTTCCGGTGATTTGAGTAAGGTGTACAGAAGTTCCGATTCCTTGGCTGTCAACAGGAGTTCCTTTCCATTGGCCTCAAGTTTCCGGTTGGAGCGTTCCAGCTTTAAGTCCTGATAAGAAAGAATATCCTGCTCTTTCATTTCATGAGGTCTTCTGGTCAAAGCCCGTACCCTTGCCAATAGTTCACGGATATAAAACGGTTTGACCAGATAGTCATCTGCTCCTCCATCCAGACCATCAATCCGGTCATCAATAGAGGACATTCCTGTAATAATAATTACTGGAACCGAAATTCCTTTTTTACGCATGGCTTTAATAATTGTCAGACCATCAATGACCGGCAGCATCCGGTCAACAATGGCCAGATCATATCCAAATTCTGCATTCAGTGCGTAGAGAAGCCCTGTTTCCCCATCATGGCAGCAGTCCACCATATAATCATTTCTCAAAAGTTCCTGCTTCATTGCCAAACTCAGCTCTATATCATCTTCCAATATGAGTATCTTCACAATAAATCATCCCTTTCTTTTTCACGGTTCAGTATATCAAATATACCAGGGAAAATCTCTAAAAGTCCTCTAAAAATTCATCAAAATCTTTCTTTTTCTTAGAGGAGTTTTAGATAAGTTTTTGAATAAAATGGTATGCAGAAAACAGCAAAGGAGGGATTCAATTGCTATGTCAACAACGGCCTCGGAAACGGCGAAAAAAACACAATCGTCGAAACATTTTCCGTATAATATTAGGCCTGGTACTTATTTCGGTTATCAGCATATGTGCTGTCCGTCTTTTTTACAGGAGCCGCTCTTCCCCACCATCTGATTCAGATTCTGATTATATAATCATGGCAGCAGATCAAAATGGCAATGTATCCGATACTCCGATAGAAAATTCTACGGATGCGGATCTGCTGCAGACCTTACAGACATTGAAAAAACAGGAGCCAAAAATACAGGACATTATCGATCACTTTCAGGAATACCCCTCCGAACTCCTCGAAATGTTATCCAAAAATCTGGATATGTTGGACTTTGTATTGGAGTATCCCAATAAAAAAGGAGAGGTTTTCTCTGATACCATCGGTGATGTAAAACTTGGAACCTATCCGCTCCTTCTGCAATACGATCCACGATGGGGATACGCATTCTATGGAGACGATGTAATAGCGGTAAACGGATGTGGTCCTACCTGCCTGTCTATGGTAATTGCTGGTCTAACCGGCAAAAACACCATTACCCCCTATACAATAGCCAGCTATGCCACGCAGCAAGGGTATTATGCCCCAGATTCGGGCACCAGCTGGTCTCTGATGAGCGATGGTGCATCCCATTTCGGCATTATCGGAGAAGAATTGACCCTCTCTCAATCCGCAATGGAAAACGCCCTGTCATCTGGACAGCCAATCATCTGCAGTATGCGTCCCGGTGATTTTACAACAACTGGACATTTCATTGTTATCACGGGACTCAAGGATGGAAAATTTATCATAAAGGATCCCAACAGTAAAGAGCGAAGCAATCAACTTTGGGATTATCAAACACTGGAACATCAAATTAGTAATCTATGGGCATTTCAAGCCTTATAGAAATAACAGAAAGGTGGATATCACATGAAACACACAAAAATAACAGTAGGATTCGCAACTCTCTTATGTATTTTCTCATTGGCCGGGTGTCAGAGTAAACCTCAGAATCAACCCGTTGAGACAGAAACCGAAATGCAGCAAACCAATACTGTGTCTGAGCCCCAGACAGAACAACCTCAGCAGGAATCCTCGGAAACACATCCGAACAATGTGCCTGCCAGTGCAGAAGAATTACTGAATTCTGCCACTGTCTCTGGCGAGGTGACTGCTTTTTCTGATACAGGTCTGACCCTTAACCCGCTCTCAACAACAGATGCCGGGGCTGCCATCATGGCCGTTGATTCAGAAAATGCGGAAAATCTCCTTACTGTCAACTATCTGGAAAACTGCACGTTCCAGCTTGCCCGCATCAACCAATCTACCGGAGCACTTGCACTGGAAACCGCAAGTGCCGCAGATATCAAAAAAGAAACATCTATCGCTGTCTATGGTGAAGCAGACGAATCCGGAGCGATTCTTGCCAAGCAGATTTTCCTGATCCGTTACGAATAAGCAGGGAGGGAACTGTCATGTCATTTTATCACAGAGCCTGCTTATACCTGTTCCGCAAACGCTCAAAAACTGTTTTATTATTTCTGATCCTTTTACTGGTAAACAGTATGATCCTCGGCACTGTCATGATTCTTCATGCCGCCCAAACAACCAAAGTGTCTATGCAGGAAAAATCAAAGGCGAAAGCAGTCTGTGAGATCACGCAGGATACATACCAGCTTTCCAGTCAGGATATTTCTGCTGCAGCACAGCTGCCTCATGTCACATTCCTGAACCGTCATGCAGAAAGCCCAGGTTATCTTTCCGATTTCTTACCCATTACAGCCAGTGATTCTCAGAAACCGGAAAATTCACAGATTCGTTTAACCGCTTATGACGATTTAGAAAAAGATGGCCCCTTTGCCACACAGAACTATCGCCTGACCGGTGGAAAACTGATCAATCCGCAGTCTGATTCCAGTGCAGTCATAAATGAAACATTTGCCACAATCAATGGTATTTCCATCGGAGATCGGATTCGTCTGGAAAATGAACATGGAAAAACCATTTCCCCAACCGTCTGTGGCCTGTTTCTTTCCGGAAATGAACACCAACAGGACAATACTCTGGATTCCCTGTACCGTATCGAAAATCAGATTTTTATCGATGCCAAATCCTATATAACCCTATTTGGTGCCGATCGGTTTAACCGATTGATTGTTTATACCGATCAGCCAGAGCAGACAGAGACTCTGGCTGAGAAACTGCAGGAATTGTTGGGAGAAAAGGCAGAGGTTACATCCTCCGATCTCTTATACCAGCAGATGAAAGCCCCTCTGGAACAGATCATTCGGATTACAAAACTTATGATGACCTTCACACTTTTGTCCGGAACCGTTATTGTTTCTCTGCTTCTGTGTATGTGGATGAGAAGCCGTCAGAGGGAAATGGCTGTACTCATCAGTCTTGGAGAGTCAAAGGGAGCCATCTTTCTCCAGACCTTTCTGGAATCTGTCATGATCTTTCTCCTGGCTGCCATAGGGGCGTGCTGTCTTGGAACTCTCAGTGCTAATGTAGTGCAGGCCATCCTTTCAGCCTCGGAACTCGCACTTGTCATGACACCAAGCCTTCAGATGAAAGAAATTGTCATTCTGTTTGCAACTGGCAGCCTGGTAATTTTGACAGCAGTGCTGCTGTCCCTGGTTCCCGTTTTAACTACCAACCCAAAAGATATCTTATCCAGAATGGAGGGATAATGTGAATCTATTTCAAAGAGCCATCCGATCCTGCCTCAGAAAACCAGTCAAAAGCATCCTTCTGCTTCTTGTAATCGGTACGATCAGTCTTCTGTTTGTGTCTGGTATGGCAAGCCGCTCTGCTAATATTGCAGCAAAAGACAGCACCCGGCAGGCAATCGGGGCCGGTTTCCTGTTAGAAGGAAACCCGGAAAATCGAAACAAACGTCTTCAGGAAGCATTTAAAGCAATCGAAGAAACGTTCGGAGTCGGACAAAGCGGCAGTTATCAAGGCGTTCATGCAGAAACGATCATCAGCAATGGACAGCCCTCCGGATATGTGTGGACGGATCATTCTTTTGAATCCCTCGTCCGGGAAGACATTGAAAAAATAGCTGCTGCTTCCGGAATCTCTGATTACAATATTACAACGGTTCCAACTCCTGTAAAGCCAGAGGGCTTTTCCCGAATTGAAGATCCGGACAAAGATCAAACCTATGATTCTAAAGGTGTTTCCCTGGTAGGCAACCGCACGATGAATTTGGATTCTAATGTCTTAAATGGAGTCGTAACCATAAAAGATGGGCGTATGACTGTCCCCCAAGACCAGGATGTCTGCGTAATATCAGAAGAACTTGCCCTTTTAAATAATCTTACAGTCGGTGACGGGATCGGCTTTTCCCCTGTTAAGCAGGAAGGTCCAATCCAATATGCAGAGATTGTAGGTATCTACCAGGTCAGGGAACCTATGACTCCTTATATGTCCGGCGACACCTACCGCTCCGAAAACATTATTTTTACAAATCTGGACTTTCCGGCAAAAGCGGAACAGGATTCCCCACTGTTTGAAAAAGCCTATTTCAAAGTTGAACGGGTCGATGAATACGAAGCAGTAAAGGAACGAATCCAACAGACTGACATCAACTGGGAACGGTATGATTTGATTGATAACAATGGAAATCTGGATACTATGGCATCCAATTTTAATGACCTGGAGCATATCAGCCAAATGCTTTTACTCATTATTGCTGGTGCCAGTTTCATTATTTTATCCCTTATTTTTGTTTTCTGGATGAAAAGCCGAACCCATGAAATAGGGATCCTGATGTCCTTAGGAATCTCAAAGCTGGAAATCCTTTTTCAAATGATTCTGGAAGCCTTTTTCATCGGAATGATTGCCGTCAGCCTTTCTTTTCTGGCTGCTCCCATGGTTTCCAAAACTGCGGCTGAATACCTGGTCGTTCAACAGGAACAACAGGCACAGCTTCAAGAAGATCAAACGGCAAATCAAATACAGACTGAATATGTTGCCCCAGAGCTGACAGTAACGGATGTACAGATATCTCTGTCCTCATCCATGTTCTGTGCTGATGGCATCAGCATCACACTGTTAACCTTATCATCTGTTTCTCTTGCAGGAATTACGATGTTCCGCAAAAAGCCAAGAGAAATTTTGAGCGAAATGAGTTAGGAGGTCCTGCAATGATTTTGGAAGCAAACCATATAAGTTATACTTACCGAACACAAAAAAACATCCCTGTGCTGCACCAAATATCCGCCGGATTTCAAGCGGGCAGATTTTATTCCATCATAGGCTCCAGCGGATCCGGAAAAACCACCTTTCTCTCCCTTCTTGCCGGACTGGACACTCCTGGCGAAGGAGTAATCCAATACGATGGGGAGGATATTCAAAAATGTGGACTTAATTTCCATCGCAGACACCATATTTCTCTGGTATTTCAGAACTATAACCTGATTGATTATCTTACCGCTCAGGAAAACGTAAAGCTGGGCGGAACCAAAGATCCCAGAGAACTTCTCACCAAAGTAAATATCCCACAGGATGCCTGGAACCGGAATGTCCTCCAGTTATCCGGCGGTCAGCAGCAAAGAGTGGCGATTGCCCGTGCTCTGGCCAGTGAAGCAAAGGTTCTTCTTGCTGATGAACCAACTGGGAACCTGGATGAAACCACAACGGGAGAGATTATTGAACTCCTAAAACAAACAGCCTATGAGCTTGGAAAATGTGTCATCGTTGTTACCCACAGCAGGGAAGTCGCTCAGGCAGCGGATCACATTTTGAAACTGGATCATGGAACTCTGATATAAAATACCAACAGAAAGAGAGGCCGCTTATGACAAAAGAAAACCCAAATACCATTCCATCCAACTATATTCCTGGTCAGGATCCATTGGATGATTATATTGCAGAACAGTTAAAGGCTGCCGCTGATTCCATCCCACTGAGTGATGATGTGAAATGCAGGGTGGAACAAAAGCTGTCCAACCTAAAAATGCAGGAATCTAAAAACGAAAGGATATAACAACATGGACATTCGCATTCAGGATTTAAGTATGACCTATCCCAATGGGAAACAAGCTCTTTCAAATTTGAGTCTGGAACTAAAAGCTCCCAGCATGATCGGACTTTTGGGACCAAACGGTGCTGGAAAATCCACACTGATGAAGCTTCTGACAGCTGCCTTGGTTCCTTCAAACGGAAGTATCCTTGTAGATGGACAGCCACTTTTGAAACAGGAACATCTGTTAAAAAGCCACTTGGGATACCTTCCCCAGACATTTGGACTTTATGAAGAGCTGACTGTTTATCAGTTCCTGGACTATATGGCTGCCTTAAAGGGATTATCCAACACAAAAACCATTCTGACTAGAGTGATCCAGGAAGTCAACCTTACGGAAAAATCCAATGCCCGGATCCGAACCCTGTCCGGCGGTCAGCGTCAGCGGGTTGGAATTGCCCAAGCATTTTTAGGCGATCCAAAACTCCTGATTTTTGATGAGCCAACCGTAGGATTGGATCCAGAAGAACGGATCCACTTCCGCAACTTATTTTCCCAGGCTGCCCAGGAACGTCTGGTACTTTTAAGCACCCATATCATCGAGGATGTACAGTCTGTCTGTGACCAGCTGATTGTTATCCACCACGGCTCCATCCTCTTTACTGGAGCACCGTCTGACCTGATCCGGCTCGCCGCTGGACACGTAGGCACCTTTTTTGAACAGGACACGTCCCATGAGCAGGGTCTTCACATTACAAGCCGTGTCAATACTGCTTTCGGGGTACGCTGCAGGGGGGTATGGGAAACACTTCCCTCTTACGCTCACGCCGAAGAACCCACCTTAGAAGACGCCTACCTTTATCTGATCTCCAAGGAGGAACTGCGATGAGAATCTTTTCCTTATTCTGGTTAGAGTTCCGGCGTCTTCTGCGTTCGCCTCTAACCTGGCTGATTATGGGACTTACCGTTCTTTCCCCTGTCATGGGTCTGTTTCTATATCAACCAACGGAGGCTACCACTTTGGGGACCTATCTGGCCAATCCATCCCTGGCCGCCGGAATCTTTTCCAGCCTTCTGTTTGCATTCCTGACTGTCTGGGAATGGGATCGGGTAAAACGCGGGCGAATGGAGACTCTCCTCTATTCGGTTGTCTCTCCCCTAACCGCCTCCTGTATCCGTCTGTTGTCTCTTATAGGTACTGCTGGTTTAACATGGAGTATCACTGTAGCTATCTGGATGCCATTTACCATGATGGCTTCTGGAAGCGTTTTTGATAGCCTGACCTATTTCCTGTGCTACTTTTTATTTATGGGAATGGCCATACCCATTGCTATCCTGTTGTCCTCTTGTGCATATCAGTTCACCCGCCGTCTGGATCTGTCTATCGTCATACTGGCTGCCCTGGCCGGACTGAGCCTGACCATCTGGAAAGACAACTGGCAGCTGTGCTGGCTCAACCCCTGCGTATGGGCAATCTCAGATGATTTTACAAATTTCCGTATCTTCCGTTCGGTAGCTTATATGCGTTTTACTTGGATCATAGGCGCGGCAGCAGTTTGGCTCTTATCCTATCTGTGTATTCGACAATATGGCAAAGGTCCCTTGGGTTCCATGAAGTACAGTATCCGCCGCTTCTGGCGTCCCATGATTACAGTCTGCCTTTTTGCTTTTTGCGGCTTTTTATATAAGTTTCAGCCATTCCTGGATCACAGCAATCCGAATCTGTCTGCCACCACCTTTTTTGAAATTCCCTACCTGGAGGGAGTGTTCTGTGAAAAAAGGGTCACAGATGTCCATCCCAATCTTTCCAAGGGAACCGTATCCGGCACTGCATCCTTCCAAATTGAAAATACAACAGGAACAGAGCAAGAGGTGGCATTTGCAGTCAATCCCGGCTATAAGGTAAATTCTGTCCAGGCCAATGGCCAGCCTGTGCCTTTCCAAATTGACGATTATCAGGAATCCAATATGGCACTTTTAAATGTCACGATCCCTGCTCTTGAGTCCATTGATCTTCGTTTTGACTACCATGGATTCCCACAGGACTGGAATCTCATGGAAACCATGCAGGGAAAACCGGAGATCAGCTCAAAGTATTTATGTCTGGAAAATCAGGCTCTGGCTCCTGTAATCATGAATGCAGGAACTGCAGATGGTACGTTTTCTTCCATCACAGATATTACTCTTCCAGACACCATGACTGTAATCCCGTTTGGACTAGCCGAGGCAAAAAAAGAAGCAGAGCATGACAACGGAACCATTACATGGCGAATTGAAGATACAGACAACCGTGGTATTCTCTATGCAGGAGACTATGTCCGCCAGGATATTGAAGCTGTGGGTACAACAATTCAGTTCTATTATGGTCGTAAGCACCAGCCGATCATGGAAGAAGCCAATGCCGCAGAAGCAATCCAAACAGTTATGGAATACTGCTCCTCTCATTATGGAATGCCCCAGTTCTTCTCTTTCGACTCTTTAAAACTAATTCAAGGTCGTATCGCTAATGGCGGATATGCACGTTCCGGTGTCAGTCTGGTAGATGAACAGGATTTTACTGCCCAAAATCTGCATGATTCCGCTAAAGGTGCAATCCCCGGAGAAGTCATGATCCATGAAATGGTTCATCAGTGGTGGGGACTTGGATCCATGTTCGATGTCTCCCAGCCAGACAGTGCCTGGTCTGCGGAAGGACTAACCGTTTATACCACATACCGGATCATCAAAGATCTTTACGGAGACGCGTATGCCAAAGAACATTACATTGACCAATGGCAAACAGCAGTTGATGACTATTACAATAACTTTTACATCCGCAATCCCCAATACCTGGAGGCACTGCCAGAAGAAAAACGTTTGGACATTTCCAACCAACTCTCTACCATGCGGTACTACAATGAAATGCCTCTAAAAATTTTAAAAGCAGAAGAACTTGTTGGCGGCGAGGAAGCGATGGATCAGATTCTGTACCAGCTTTTTAACCGGGAAGTGGATCCCATGTACCCCTACTTGACTGAACAGGAATTTTTAGATGCCTGCGGGCTGACAGAGGAGGATTTAAATCTTGACTAGAATCTTTTTTTACGAATTAAAAAGGCTTCTTTGGAATCAATTTTTTGTTGGTATCCTGGCCGTTATTCTATTTACCGGATGGCAGATCTTAAATCAGGTAACGCTTTTAGGAATCGAACAGACGGCTCCCTTTTCTGTGCAAAGTTTTTGTGACTATCTTCTTCGGCTCCTACCCCTTTTATGGATTGGCACCCTGTTCTTTCTGTCATTCTTCTTTTCAAAATCGGAACAGAGAACATCTGTAATCACCCATGCTACACCCGTAAATCCACTGATTTACGCGTTCATTCGATGCAGTGCAGCCTTTGTAGGATCACTCCTTCTGATAGCTGCCATATTCCTTCTGGCCGCTGTATTTTACGGAAGATTTTTTCACTGGTATCACTGGGAAACTCTGCTGATTCCCGGCTGCCTGCTTCTAATCCCGATGTTACTGATTGATATCCTCATTGGCTGGTTCATAGGACGGAAATTCCCCTGGCTTTTAGTCATATGGATGCTGGTTCCCGTTTTCATCATAATTATAATTTTATAGGTAACCTATATACCGAATCAATCGCTTGAATTCCCAAACTCAAGCGATTGATTCGGCAGCTGCATTATTTCCACATATACCTATTTCATGTTCTATAAGTAATCATAGGAAACCAATTCTTCTATCGGGATACGGGTAGTCAAATGGCGTTCTGGATCTGCTGGCTCTTCTTTCCCGTAACCAATATGTTAACCGGTTCTAAATTTTCTGGTAATTGGAATTCTTTCTTGATTATGTCTGGCTTGAAGTAACATACCCAAACTGTTCCCAATCCTAATTCCGTTGCCTGCAGCATCATGTGATCCGTTAAAATGGCAGCATCAATATCTGTTATATCTGTTGTTTGTTTGCTATCAAAAGGTCGTGTCCAGGCTTTTGAATGATCCGCACAAACAAAGCAAGAAAAAAGCCCGCACAAAACACAGTGCTTGTACAAGCTAAAATATTGCTGTATTCAATTTTATGTAGAAATTGTAATTCGCCTAAAAACTGACAATGCAGAACTTTTAAGGAGTAACATTATTGCTTACATTTTCAGATTTTGTTGACTCTTTAATCTCATAAACTCTTGATTTTATGTAACTTTTTCCGTTTTTGTGATACCTATACCATGAAATTAAGCTACAAACCGCTAAAATGATGAATGTTAAAGATATTGGATATTGGAAATCAAAAAATTTAAACAATAGGAACATCACGCAGGAAGATAATACAGTCGATATTATGTAAATAATTTTCGTATATTTGTCTACAAAAGCATCATTTAGCGACAAGAAATATTTATCCCATTCAAGTGTTGATTTATGTAATTGCCTGCCTTTGAATATAAATGACAATATAATAAACACTAATGCCACACCTTTGGCTATTAAAACTTTTGCAAGAACAATTCCTGTCAGTAGTAATAATTTCATCATTAAAATTCATCTCCTTGTATCTTAGTACAAAAAAAGTATAAACTATACACTAACTGTAAAGTCAAGAGGTTTCTTTAATCTTAATCATAATTTTTGTAATATAATCAGCTTCATCAGAAATTACAAAATCATTCAAACCAACTTCGTAAGCGTAGCCAGTAAGGTGTAAATTATTTTTATTAGCATAATCCAACATCTGTTGATATAGGGCTGGCAATTTATCCCATTTACCTTTTTGATAACCACAAAGATATTTTCCCTTAGGATGATTCTTTGGACTTGCAATTAAAAGTTTCACTGTTATCCAAAACTTTCTGAATTTACCGATTGTTATTTTCGGCTTTCTTGGTGGCGCATTTTTTCCAGTTGCTCCTGTCAATCCGGTACTGTCATTTATCATCAATCTGTCGCCGCTGACATGGATAAATAAAGGCATAATATTTTGCCTGTACATGGAAGATAACACTATTCTTTTGGGTGTGAGCGCGGCACTCTTTATTGTAGGGATAATATTCACTTTCCTTACAACAAAGCACTTCAAAAAGGAGGCGTTTGTCTAATGAATATTCTAAATATTATGAAATACTGTTTCAAACGAAACTGGAATAGGCGCGCTACCTTTATAGCTAATCTTGCCATTCCTATATTAGTCGTAATTTTAGGGATTTTTGCAAACAACATTAGCCACCCGAGTTTCACAATCGGGGTTATCAATGAGCAATATGCTACATTGGTTATAAACAGGCTTTCAGATACGCCCGGTATTGATATAAGCAACGCCAACGTTGACACAGTTAAAAGTGATTTAATCACAGGGAAATATTCTGCTATCGTTGCGTTTTCTGAAAATGGTTATGACTTATTTTCTGTAAAAGACCAAACGACAAATAATGAAATACGGCAAATTTTAGATAGATACCAAAATTCCGCACAGATAATCAACATTTACGAAGTGATAGGGAATGAAATGAGCGTCGCGGAATGATATGCTCCCTCCATGTTTGACAGTATTTTATTTCACTGTCTCTCATAGAGGGAGCATATCAGTTAGGCTGTCGCTCCTTGATTGCCAGACAGCAAAGGCAGGCGGGGCTGTCAACGGTGGGCGCAGCCCATTTACTTGCCGTTGACTGGCTCGGCTGGTTTGGCTATTACTTAGATAACCATGTTTTACATGATAACATATTTACAACAAGCGCAACTGTTATACCAATACTTGTATCTACAATACGGTCAATCACAAATCGTATAGGACTTATATCTCTTTCATGGGTAACAGTAATACAAAGAAATACTACACACATGAGAAATGTACCTTTTTCTTGTTGTATCCAAAGAGAAAACTGGATAATTGGAATAAGCAAAAGAGATAGTACCGCATAACGTAATATTTCAATGGAAATGTGAAAAATATGCCTTTCAAAAAGCAAGTAAAGCATTCCCCAAATACCACCTATTATAGTTGCAAATTCTCTATTTTTTGCTTGTTGAAAACTTTCATCTTGGCTCCGCTGTATACAAAGAATGGCAGCTATAGCCGCATAAAATGGAGTACCAGCGTTACGAATTGTATCAATTAAAAAGCACACAAATACTGCGAATACTGTTTTATAAATACGTCCCCCGACTTTTATAGGATGGAATTTCATACCTTGTTATATATACCTTTTAACGTATATGTCTCCAGAATGTGTCCGTCCATTTCTCGATACAACTCGTTGAGATAAAATCCAGAAGCTAGATTTAATAATTTATCCAATGCAAAAATATGTAATTCATAAATGTGAGCCTGGTCTGGCGGTGTCATTCCTCCATAAAAACTTGACAGTTCTTTACTTTGATTATTTCCCTGTATGCTTGTCCAACTGTTACAACCTTGAACAAAATCTTTTGCGGTTTGACTTTCATTTTCTTTTAATTCATGGCGTGTAATATTGGCAGCTAACCAGTGAATCCATGCAAAACCGCCCGTAATCGGGTATGCGTCCTTATCTTCCAAAACAAGCGCAAATGAATGTGTGCATTTTGGTACATTTTCAATTTTTAGAGGGAGAGAATAGGTTGGTACACCATTCTCATTAAATTGCATTCCGCGACCACCAAACTGGTCTTGAATCATTCCATTAACAATTCCTGTACTTGTAACAATCATAAAAAATACCTCCATGTGGTTTGTTTTCAAGAAAATACTACCACATAGAGGTAAAAAGTAAATTACCCACTTTTTTGTTGGTATCATTCTGATACGACACCTTTTTCAATTAACACACTCTCCATGCCCTGTTCTTTGAGATATTCAATGCCAATATGCTGCATAATTTTTAAGGCCTCCAACAATTCATATCCCTGCTTTTTTGTCAAAGAATATTCTACATGAAGCGGATAACCCTCGAATGATTTTTTCTCTACAAATCCATAGTCTATCAGTTCCTTTAGCTGCTCTAAAAGCATTTTTTGCGTAATGCCGTCAATGTCTTTTTCCAACTTAGCAAGTGAAGTTGCCCCTAACCGCAGTCGCCACAAAATGATAGGTTTCCATTTGCCTTTAATCATGTCGTGGACAAGCTCTAAAGGGCAGGTAAATTCTTCACGCATTTTCATAGCCTATCACCTCCATGACAGTATCATACTGCAAATTTTTCAATAACTCAATGGAGTAATACTCGAAATAGTTGGATGGCTGTCTATCAAATTTTTGTGTGTTACTTTACCGCACATGAGCATCATCTGCCGGGTTTCATCATTCAGCGTATCATAGTCCTCGTAGTAGAGGAAACTGTTGATGTAGGTAAACGCCCAGTCGATGAACTGCTGCTTCATCCAGTCATACCGCTCCGCATATTCCATAAAGTTTGGTGTGGTAGGCAGCGCAGTCATCAGTCCAAACAAACCGTATCTTACCGTAAATTGCTGGATAGCCTTCTGAATTTCGGCATCCGGTTTCTTGCTCATCCCCATACGTCCGATATTGATGGCATCCAGCACGATCCTCTGATACTCGGCCAGCGGATCATAGATACTCGGCTGCGCAGTTTTTGTGGGCGTGAGGTACAGAGTGTCATCCTCTGTCACCCTCCACTATGTATTGTAACCCAAATAACTCTGTTTTATATTATCCATTATACGATTTCTTTTCCCCGGAATCAATCTCCATTCCAGATTCTTCTAAAAAATCTTTCTCCAATAGAGTCATTGGCTGCTGCTTTTTCGCCTTTTCCGTTAGGGCGTCAAGCAGCTTTTTTCGTGTTTTTTTGAGCATCGTGTTCCGCACCTTGCGGATGTTCCGGTCACTTTGCTTCCGTATTTTAGCGATCCGGGTGGAGCTGAACAGCTGGACAGCGCAGAGAAAGAGCAGTTCCTTGTGTTCCTCATTCAATTCCCGGAGGATTCTGGAAATATATTCCTCCGTTACAAGCTCGTGGATGTCGTAAGGGCAGTAGAAAATGATGTCGATGAAATCCCCTTTGCGGAGCTGCTTTTCCAGTACATTGTTCAGCATATCCGTGAAAAAGAGTTCATTGACAGACGCACCGTAATTGAGAGGAACATCATCACCGCTTCTGCTGAGTTCATGATAACGTTCCCGGCGCTCCCGGTTAGCGTCCAGCCTGTCCCACCATGCGATAACATTTTCAAAATCTCGCTGCGTTCTGGCAGAATCCGCCAATCGTGCAAGGACTTCTACCCGAGCTCCCGTTTGAGCTTTTTGCGCTCTGCTTCTTCGTCATCGGTTATGTAATCAATATCATCCGCTATATATTCATTTTCACAACATGAATATCCGCCATATCAATCTGGATATGGCGGATACCTATAAATTTATTTTAGATATTTCCGTATGGCATTTCACTTCATTTTAAAATATGTTCCTCTTTTTTAGAACCCCTTGCACTGTCCCTGGCTCGCACCCAGCTGGGATAACAGGCAGTCCAGATCCTGGCTTCCACGGCAGTTGTCCTGCTGACAGTAGATGCCCTGCTGACATGCTCCGTTGTTTAAAAGAGCGGCGCTGCAGTTGTTAAGGTTAGCCATATTGGTACCGCAGGCAGATCCCATCATAGCGGCAAGTGTCATTGCTGAAACAGATAACATAGTTTTGTCCTCACTTTCATGTTGTCAATTTTGTTACAAAATTGTTTCTTTTTTGTTACAAAACTATATTAACACATTTTTCAGCAAATGGAACTGGAGGTTATTGGAAATCCTCAGGCTTCGATGACAATTCCGGCATAGTGGACCGATGCCATGGCGTCCCGGCAGTAGGCATCCGCTCCGATGGTGCGGGCATATTCCTCGGTCAGCACCGCCCCGCCCACCATAACCTTAGCCCAGGGAGCCGAAAGGCGCAGCTGGCGGATGGTTTCCTCCATGCTGGGTACAGTAGTGGTCATAAGGGCGCTTAAGCCTACTAAGGGTGCCTTCCTTGCCACCGTCTCCTCTACCACCCGTTCCGGCGGAACATCCTTTCCAAGGTCGATGACCTCATAGCTGTAATTTTCCAGCAGCACCTTTACAATATTTTTTCCAATATCGTGGATGTCTCCCTTTACGGTAGCAAGGATTATGGTTCCCTTTTTCTCCTGCACCTGGCCGCTGCCCTCCATGGCAGACTTGATCACCTCAAAGGCCGCCTTGGCCGCCTCGGCGCTCATAAGAAGCTGGGGAAGAAATACAGTTCCCTTTTCAAAGCCCTTTCCCACACGGTCCAGAGCCGGGATCATCTCATCATTGATGATTCCCAGAGCGTCCTTTTCCTTTAAAAGGGCAGAAACCACCTCTGCCGCCTGCTCTCTTAAGCCCCGCTCGATAGCCCCGCCAAGACCCGTCCCGGCGCCTTGGGCTGGAGCCCCGGTCTGGCCGCCGCCGGGCCTTATCGTCTGTCCCAGTCCCGCAGCCTGGCCGCTGTAGATGCTGATATACTCACTGCACTGGGGGTCCAGATCCATCAGGGCATTGAAACTGTAATAGGCCCGCATCATAGCCTCGGAATTGGGGTTAATAATGGCCCCGTTCAGCCCGCATTCCATCGCCATGGTAAAGAAGGCGCCGTTGATGATCTCACGCTGGGGCAGTCCAAAGGAAATGTTTGATACTCCGAGGATGGACTTTCCTCCCAGCTCATCCCGGATCCTCCGCAGGGTCTCCAGGGTCACCAAAGCCCCCTTACTGTCAGAGCTTACAGTCATGCAAAGGCCGTCCAGGATAATGTCCTCCGGCCCGATGCCATACTCCGCCGCCCGGCGGATGATCTTTTTTCCTACCTGGATCCGTCCCTCTGCCGTCTCCGGGATCCCGTTTTCATCCAGACACAGGCCCACGATGACGCCTCCGTACTTGGCAGCCAGAGGAAATACCTGCTCCATCACATCTTCCTTGCCGTTGACCGAGTTGATCAGAGGCTTTCCATTGTATACACGAAGGGCCCGCTCCATGGCCTCCGGGTTGGAGGTATCGATCTGTAAAGGCAGGTCAATAACGCTCTGAAGCTCCCGTACCGCCTCCTCCATCATAGCGGCCTCATCAATCTCCGGCAGGCCCACATTTACATCCAGCACATGGGCACCGTTATCCTGCTGATTCACACCCTCCCGCAGGATATATTCCATGTTATGGTCTCTCAGGGCCTGTTTGAATTTGGATTTTCCCGTAGGGTTGATACGCTCGCCGATGATCACCGGCCTCCGCTCAAATACCACCGCCTGGGAGTAGGAGGAAATAACTGTCCTGTGTTTTGGCTCCGGCCATTTCACTGGAAGGGAGGCGCAGCGCTTTACTGTTTCCCTTATATGCTCCGGGGTGGTGCCGCAGCAGCCTCCCACAATCACAGCTCCCATGGCTGCAATTTCTTCCATAACCTCAGCAAACTGAGCGGCATTAATATCATAAACCGTCTTTCCTCCCTCGCTCCTTGGCAGTCCCGCATTGGGATTCACCAGGACCGGCAGGGAAGAAACACGGAGCAGTTCCTCTAAGATAGGCTTCATCTGCACCGGCCCAAGGCCGCAGTTGATACCCAGAGCATCTACCTTAAGCCCCTCTAACAGAGCCACCGTAGACTCTACGGTGCCGCCAGTCAGAAGTTTGCCCTTTTCATCATAGATCACTGTGGCAAAAACAGGAAGGGGCTTCCCGGTATCAGGGCAGATCCCTGCTTCCCTGGCTGCCAGCACTGCCGCCTTTAATTCATAGCTGTCGCTCATAGTCTCGATCAGAATCAGATCAGCGCCGGCCCTTGCACCGGCAGCGGCTGTCTCCTTATAAAGCTCCACTGCCGCCTCAAAATCCAGATCCCCCAGAGGCTTTAACAGCTTTCCCGTAGGGCCCATATCCAGAGCCACAAAGCCGTGTCCGGCCTCGTCTACCGCTGCTCTGGCATTTTTTACCCCAGCCTCTACGATGGCCTCCAACTCATCCCCATATTTTAAACGGTTGGCCCCAAAGGTATTGGTGGTCATAATATCCGCCCCTGCCTCCAGGTAGGCCCGGTGGATGTCCTGCAGCACCTGGGGCCGTTCTATATTCCACCGCTCCGGCAGCTCACCGGCTTTCAGTCCCCTCTCCTGCAGAAGGCTTCCCATACCGCCGTCGCAGAACAGGCGGCGCGCCTTCATTTCCTTTAAAATATCATTTCTCATCTGTCTGCCCTCTAGCTGTTTAAAATGTCATTTACAAGTGCCTCCACATCCTCCGGCCGGGTAGCCCAGCTGGTGCACAGACGGATGGCTCTGTGGGTCTCACCCACCCGTCCCTGATCCGTATAGCTGTACCGGTCCTTCCACCGGGCAAGAACCTCCTCCGGCATAACAGGAAAAACCTGATTGGTGGTATTTTCCATCAGGAAGGAATATCCCTTCTCCCTGCAGGCCTGGCGTATCCGTTCTGCCAGACGGTCGGCGTAAGCCCCGAGTTCCATATACAGCCCGTCCCTCATCAGCTCTCCAAACTGAATCCCCAAAAGACGTCCCTTTGCCAGCATCCCGCCTCTCTGCTTGATATGATAGCGGAAATCTGTTTTCAGTTCCTCATTGGTGATCACCACCGCCTCCCCAAACAGGGCTCCTGCCTTGGTTCCTCCGATGTAGAATACATCACAGTTATCAGCCAGGGTCTTAAGATCCACGTCATTGCCCTCAGCTGCCAGGCCGTAAGCCAGCCTTGCCCCGTCCACAAAGAGGTAAAGCCCATATCTGCGGCATACCTGATACAGGTTCTGAAGTTCCGCCCTGGTATAAATGGTTCCAAGCTCTGTGGGATGGGAAATATAGACCATCTTGGGCTGTACCATATGCTCAAAGCTGTCATCCTCTATATGGGAAAGCCACAGCTTCTCCACCTGGTCTGCCCGGAGCTTGCCGTCATTTGAAGGCAGGGCCAGCACCTTATGGCCGGCAGCCTCCACAGCACCAGTTTCGTGAACATGGATGTGGGCCGTTTCCGCTCCCACCACTCCCTGATGAGGGCGCAGGGCGGCACTTATCACCGTCATATTGGTCTGGGTCCCTCCTACCAGAAAATGAACCGCCGCGTCCTCCTTCCCGATTTCCTTTCGGATCTGGTCAGCCGCTTCCTTACAGTAGTGATCCTCCCCATAGCCCGGGGTCTGCTCAAGATTGGTCTCCAGAAGCTTCTTTAAAATGCGCTCATGGGCGCCTTCGCTGTAATCACAGTTAAAACGTATCATCTTTTTTCTCCTTATCTCCGGTAGGCACAGTCCATTTTGCTGCAGGCTTCGCAGCCCCTTACCTCACAGCGGTAAGGCTTTCTGCTCAGTCCCATAACCGCCGTCACCGATTTTGAAGGCATCATAAGCAAGCTGTCTGTCAGCTTGATGCCGATCCATTTCCCCGCATCCAGGGCTCCCAGCAGGGCACTCTGGCACTCCAGGGAAAAATCCCCGTAGCCCGGGCTGAACCTGGGTCTGAGATACCAGCCTTCTGTTTCATATTGACTGGAAAGCTCCCGGCAGCATTGGTTGCAGTAGGCCTCGATCATGGCTGCGGAAGCTGCCTGCAGCACCACCGCCCGGCTCATTTCCAGACGGGTGTATTTCTGGATCAGGTGATCCGCCCCTGTGCCAAGGGTAGCCGCAAAGAGGATCAGCTGTTCACAGTCTGCCAGATTTTTCCATAGATTCCGGCTCCTGGTCTGAAAACAGGAGGCATCGATGAAACTGTCCTCTCCCAGCCTCAGCGGATAAGTCTGGTGCAGACACTTTGGAGAAACCTCCCTCATAAGATCGTTCACTGCATTCTCCACCATGGCTGTCACTGCCGCCTCCGGCTCCTGCCCCGCTTTATACCCCAAATACCGGTATATCTCCCGTCTGTCGATCTGCTCTGCCTCCATGTGACATTTCTCTCCTTTATGCTAAAATCTCTGACAGATTCTCCTGGATCTTCCTTGCCACATCCGGCTTATTCATAGAATACACATGGATGCCATTGACCCCGTTTGCCAGCAGGTCGATGATCTGATCCGTAGCATAGGCGATACCTGCCTGCTTCATAGCCGCCGGATTGTCTCCAAACTTATCTACAATGGACATAAACCGGGAAGGCATACAGGTGCCGGACATCTGGACGATCCGTTTGATCTGCTTTGCGTTGGTCACCGGCATAATGCCCGCAATCACAGGCACAGTGATCCCCTTCTCCCGGATCCGGTACAGGTAGCTGTAAAGGATGCTGTTGTCAAAAAACATCTGTGTAGTCACAAAATCACAGCCTGCCTCTACCTTTTCCTTCAGATAGTCCATATCAATGGATTTGTTTGCGGATTCCACATGACCTTCGGGATAGCAGGCCGCGCCGATACAGAAATCTCCGGCCTCCTTGATCTCCCGGATCAGCTCAGAAGCGTAATGATAGACCTCCGGCGTCTTTCCATCTTTTGGAATATCTCCCCTGAGGGCCAGGACATTTTCAATCCCTTTTGCCTTCAGCTCCTCAAGGACCCCATGAACCTTTTCTCTGGTCGAGGAAACACAGGTCAGATGGGCCAGAGGCGTCACCTGATAACGCTCCTTGATAGCAGAAGCAATCTCTACCGTATAATCGCTGGTGCCCCCTCCAGCTCCGTATGTAACGCTCATAAATGATGGCTTCAGCTGGGCGATCTCTGAAGCGGCCCGTTCTACTGAATCATAGGCATCCTCTGTTTTCGGCGGAAACACCTCAAAAGACAGGGTAGGCCTTCCCTCTGCTAAAATGTTACGTATCTTCATGTCTTATTCCTCCTGCCGCAAGCATAATAAAATTCCAAAAATGCTCCGGCACCTTTGTATAGAAGGCAGCCGGAGCAACTATTTACATCAAAGCTGTTTCTTACAGCTCAACTGTTACCTTATTCAGGTGCCAAATGTCTCTTACATACTCCTCAATGGTTCTGTCAGAGGTAAACTTTCCGCTGTTGGCCACATTTAAGATCGCTGCCTTTGCCCACCAAGATTCATTGCGGTAGGCTGCGTCCACTCTCTTGTGGGCCTCTGCGTAGGAGCGGAAATCCTTCAGTATAAAGTAAGTGTCCGCGCGGTCGCTGCTCTTCGTATTTAGCAGTGAGTCATAGATGTCGCGGAACAGTTCCGGATTCTCAGGCGAGTAGTAGCCGTTGATCAGCTGCATCAGCACCCGGCGGATTTCCTGATCGTTATTGAAAATATCCATTGGATAATAGCCGCCGTTCTTTTCGTAGCTGATCACCTCGTCAGAGGACATACCAAAGATAAAGGCGTAATCCCTGCCTACTTCCTCTACGATCTCTACATTAGCGCCATCCATAGTTCCCAGAGTCAGGGCGCCGTTTAACATAAATTTCATGTTTCCGGTACCGGAGGCCTCCTTGCTGGCAGTGGAGATCTGCTCGCTTACATCTGCCGCGGCAAATAAAAGCTCTGCATTTGATACACGGTAATCCTCGATAAATACCACCTTGATCTTATTGTTGATGGACTTATCGTTGTTGATCACATCTGCTACCGCATTGATCAGCTTGATGGTCAGCTTGGCTCTCCTATAGCCTGCAGCAGCCTTGGCGCCGAAGATAAAGGTCCTTGGAATCATATCCATATCCGGATTATCCTTTAACTGGTTGTACAGATACATTACATGAAGGATATTCATCAGCTGGCGCTTGTACTCGTGGAGTCTCTTTACCTGTACATCAAAGATGGATCTTGGATCTACATCAATGCCATTGTGCTCCTTGATATACTTTGCCACCCGTACCTTGTTCTGGTACTTGATATTTAAGAACTCCTGCTGGCACTTTTCATCCTCCGCGTAAATCTCCAGCTTCTTGATATGAGGCAGATCTGTGATCCACTCATCTCCGATCTTAGAGCTTACCCAGTCAGCCAGAAGCGGATTGCCGTGAAGGAGGAAGCGTCTCTGTGTAATGCCGTTTGTCTTGTTGTTGAACTTCTCAGGCATCATCTCATAAAAATCCTTCAACTCCTGATTCTTTAAGATCTCTGTATGGAGTCTGGCAACGCCGTTGACAGAGAAGCTGGCCGCAATAGCCATATATGCCATCTTCACCTGGCCGTCGTAGATGATCGCCATCTTGCGGATCTTCTCCTGGTTGCCAGGATACTGAGCCTGGATCTGGTTAATGAAGCGGCGGTTGATCTCCTCCACGATCTGGTAGATACGCGGCAGCAGGCGGGAGAACAGCTCGATAGGCCATTTCTCCAGAGCCTCGGACATAATGGTATGGTTGGTGTAGGCACAGGTCTTTGTGGTTACCTCCCATGCCTCCTCCCAGGTCAGGCCCTCCTCATCCAGAAGGATGCGCATCAGTTCAGGAATAGCTACTGTAGGATGAGTATCATTTAACTGGAATGACACCTTCTCATGGAATCTACGGATGTCGTCATGGGTTTCCTTGTATTTCCTGATTGCTCTCTGCACACTGGCGGAAATGAAGAAATACTGCTGCTTTAAGCGCAGTTCCTTGCCTGCGTAGTGGTTGTCGTTTGGATAAAGAACCTCTACAATGGTCTTTGCCAGGTTCTCCTGCTCAACTGCCTTCTGGTAATCGCCCCGGTCAAAGGAGTCCAGGTTGAAGGTGTTCACAGGCTCCGCATCCCAGATACGCAGGGTATTTACCACGTTGTTTCCGTAGCCGATCACAGGCAGGTCATATGGTATGGCTCTTACAGACTGATAGCCGTCCTGTACAAAGTGGTTCACGCCGCCTCTGTTTTCAATCCGCACATAGCCGCCGAATTTTACCTCTACCGCATACTCCGGACGGCGGATCTCAAATGGGTTGCCGTCCTTTAACCACTCGTCGGGAACCTCTACCTGATAGCCATTTTCGATCTTCTGCTTGAACATACCATAACGGTAACGGATACCGCAGCCATATGCCGGATAGCCCAGAGTTGCCAGAGAATCCAGGAAGCAGGCAGCCAGGCGGCCCAGGCCGCCGTTGCCTAAAGCGGCATCCGGCTCCTGGTCCTCAATTACGTTTAAGTCAAAGCCCAGCTCATCCAAGACCTCTTTGATCTCCTTCTGAGCGCAGATGTTGATGATGTTATTGCCCAGGGCACGGCCCATCAAAAACTCCATAGACAGGTAGTACACCGTCTTAACATCCTTTTTCTCATACACCTTGTGAGTAGCGATCCATTCGTCAATGATGACATCCTTTACCGCATAGGCCACTGCCTGGAACACCTGCTGAGAGGTTGCCTCGTCGATGGTACGGCGGAACATATTTTTCACATTGTAAACCACACTGCGCTTAAATGTCTCCTTGTCAAATCCTTTATTGCTTTTCATTGGCCTTAACCTCCTGATATGCCTTTCTACTCCCTTTTATTGCATTACCTTCGCAACGCCAAGAATTACATTTTCCCCATTGATACTCCATTCCTTGACAAAGCCATTTGTCTCACCTAAGTGAATGTAATCGGCCATAACCTCTGTCTTGATCTCGTCTGCATGATTCTTTAAAAGTTCCGCGATCACATCATTGTCATCCTGGTATACCGCAATGTGGTCCATCACCTCAAAGCCGGCTTCCTTACGCATAGTCTGGATCTTGCTGATGATCTCACGGACAAAGCCCT
>URNT01000047.1 GCA_900549235.1 uncultured Clostridium sp.
CGGTTATAAATGTAGAAAAACCCGGCAAATGCCGGGACTTTGTCTACAGTCTGAGCAGATTACTTGATAATCTGCGAAATTCTAAACTCATTTTTCTTAATTCTAATCTATTCATATATCCACCCCACAGTACGGACAAAATACCTTTGCCGCTCCGGCACAATAAAGCACCTTCACTCTGCGACCACAGCAAGAACAAGTAAACTCTGTTTCCGTAGTATCTTTATCCTTTAATTCTTTTGTTGCTATCTTTTTCAGTGGCTTAAAGTCCATTTTTATCAGACTCTTGGAACGATTAACTGACCTCTGCATTTTCTTAAAAGTCTTGTTCAATTCCTCTACCATATGATTATAAGCTATTGCCTGCGCCTGCTCGATTACATCTGATGACAGAAATTCATTTTTCTCTTTTGCCAGACCGCAATATGGACAAAACAATTCTTTAAAAGGTTCCTCGTCATTCTGATATTCTCCAGCTTGCAATTTAAATTCTGAGTCGCAATAAGGGCACTCGAAGGTTACATATCCTTCGCTATCTCCCTGAATGGTTATTGTAAAATTTTCTGTTGGCACGTCCTGCACCTCCCTTATCTTAAATCTCCATTTCTTAATTATTTTCTCTTGAATCCTCAATCAAATTTTGCTTCAACGCCTGAATCGTGTCTTGGTTCTTTTTAAGAAGTTCCAACTGCCTGTACGCCTTTTCCCTTAATATTTTCAGCCTTTCAATTTTAGGCACTTCCCGTCTTATCAAATCTGCATTCGTATCTTCCAGATTGATAAGCACAACCAATTCTTCCGCTGAAGCAAAATCTCTGATATTAGGAGTTTTCCCTTTTATTCCTTTTTCACTTCTCCATTGTGCTGCTGTTTTTCCAAACAAAGCCATATTTAAAATATCCGCTTCAGAAGCATATGTATATGCCATCTCCTGCGGAGATAACGTGGGAGTTATCAAAAATTCTTTTACTGCATCTGTATGGATACGATAGTTTATTTTTGAAAGTTCTCTCTTTACATCCCATCCAATCGCTAACCGATCTGCTTCATCTTTCTTTAATCGCTGATAATCTTTAATGATATAAAGCTTAAATTCTGGCGAAATCCATGAAGCAAACTCAAACGCTATATCCGTATGGGCATAAGTGCCACCATATCGTCCTGATTTTGATACGATGCCGATTGCGTCCGTTGCTTTTATCCATTGCTGTGGTGTCAGTGTAAATGCATTATCTCCCGATTCTGCTTTAAACCTATCGAATTCGATAGGTTTAAAATTCGGATTATGAATTTGTTCCCATAACCCCAAAAATGAAATAGTGGAATAATTGCGCATCCAATTTGCAACTACAATAAATGCGTTGTCTGGATTTTTATACTTAGCAATATCTGTCAATGATATGTACGCATCTTCGTTTACAACATCACCAACTACTCTGATTTCCGTTCCATTAGCATCTATTTTCATATTTTTCATAGAAGTATTTCCTCTTCTGCCTAACCCTACTTATTCCTAAATGCCGGTGATTTTTTACTAATACAGTAATTCCAATTAAGTTCTTGCGGATTAACTGGTTCATATTCACACATTAACATAGCATCCTTAAATTCATTGTTCGTCAAATAAATCCCCGTATCTCGCTCTAATATATGTTTTAATCCATAACTTGTTTTATCATAGTTAGGAGTTTTTATCCGAATAAAATTGCTCCTAATCCATTCACAAACCAGATCAATTTCTTCTTTAGGATGATCTGTAAACAAAGCATCATCAATACTTCCATTTTCAATACTATATGGTCTTCCATTCTTTATCATTTTCATTCTCCTTTTTTCTAATCTTCTCGCGGGATAGGTGGTATATTATTTACAAACAGACTTTTCAACTCATCAACGGTTTCTACTTTCACCCATTCGGACATACCTGCTTTCCACACCAAGCTATCTGCTGTAAGCGTCCCCGCTGCTGACATCTGTTTTAAAGTGTTAAAATCAAATGGACCTGTTGCTTGTCCATTTGCTGCAACGTGGTACATTACATTAGGTACTGGAGGTGGTGTTATTCCGTTTTGAGTTGGCTGGTTTATGCCAGACATCATATTGTTCATTGAACCTGCAATATTCTGTCCAACCGCACCACCAACTGCCATACTTGCCATCATAGCAGCCATATTGAATCCATCTCCACTACCATTTCCACCTAAATTTATATTCCCTGCACCATTTGCCCCCATCTGTCCGAGAGCTTCTGCACCTGCAACACCAACTTCTGCTTGCTTTTCAACTTGGAAAGCCCCCAAATTTGAAGTCTGCGTTTGTTTATGCTGAGCATACTGTGCTTCTTCTCGCTGGATACGTAAACTTTCTCCATAATGCTCAACTTCAATATGCTGCTTATCTGCAATATCTTTAACTTTTGCAGCAGTTTCTGCTTGAACAGTTGCGGAAGTAACATCTTTTGTAACACGCATGAGCTGTCTATATCCATCACTTGATTTATCAAGTTCAATAGCAGCTATGTCAACTCCCGAAACATCAACTCCGAAATTTTCCTTTAATCTTTCTCTTATATATAATTCCACTAAATCATTGATTTGTGCCGTTTTCGTTTCAATCTGTACCAGTGGAATATTGTTTGTTGCCGGTGCATTCGCAACGGTATCTTTTACATATCGTATTACAATATCACGAATCTGTCGCTGAAAATCATCAAGACTAAAGTTATTCAGCCTATGTAACTTAATGAATTTTCGGTAATCACCAATCTTAAAACTAATTGTACCTCGAACTGCTACTGGAACACCAAAGTCATCAAATCTAGGATCATACACATCAAAAAAAGGGACACCAAATCTAACCTGTATAATCTGTGCAAGATTTATAAAATATACTTCAGCTTGAAAAGGAGTTCCTCCATCATAAGCTAATCCTACTATGCTTGCAAACACAGGAAAGTTTGCTGTTTTTATTGTTTGATCGAATGGTCCAACAATAAAATCCTGCATACTACCATCTTTTTGTTTATATACAAACACTGCAACTTCTCCATCCTTTACCCGCAAAGAAGATCCCCAGCGAATTGCGTTTTCTCTTTTATTATCTCCTTGCTGTGATCCTACTGGATGCCACTTCCAAATCAAATACGACGGTTCATCACAGCGTATTTCATCCATAAAGCCTCCTTGCTTATTTTTTCCAAACAACATTATATTTCTCCTTCCTTATTTCTTAAGAGTGGTTGTTACCAAACGTATAATAACAATTATCAAAGTGGTGCCTCCTGCAAGAACCATCGCCGAACCATTTTTGAAAAATGTTTCTTGCAAAAGAGTTCCTAATAACAAAGCAAATAATCCGCACATAACCCCAATTCCAGCCTCAAAAAATGCCTTAGATTTTTTTCCTATCATAAAAGCACCAGCAATCATTATTATGCCACCTCCAAGATGGAAAACTGATGTATCTAAATATGTAAAAATATCTAAGAAAAATGCTATAATAAAAATAATCAAGCCACTCCACAAACCAATTGTATGTAATATAGCATTGGCGAATGTACCCTTCTTTACATTTTGCTTTGACAACCTAATTTGATTACAAGTTTGCTCATATACACTTTGTATTTTTGAAAAATCTTTATCTCCAGAAAATAATAATTTTGCTTTCTGATAACTTTGTTCTATCTTGGTAAACCATGCATCTGATACATCTTTTTTTATTCCATTATCAGATAAACTTTGCTCCGCATTAAAATTTGTCGCTGCAAGAATTATAAATTCAAGAACATCCTCTTTTGTATTAGGAATAGGAAAGCTACGTATAACACTAATTTTTTGTGCATCTGTTTCAGCATTTGCAATTCTTAATGCAAATTCGTGTATAGATTGTGAAGATTTTGCTCCTCTAACTTCATATCCACAAGTAGGGCAGGATGAAGCAAAAGATTTTAAAACCTCCCCACAATTAGGACATTTATGCATTTCCCCCTCAAAAACCGTCTTCCTTTGACTGCTCATATTATTCGGTATATTATTTGTAGTCATTCCACAATTCGAACAAAATTTAGCACCTTCCGTAAGTTCTTGTCCACAGTTAGTACAAAACGCCATTTCTCTTTCCTCCATCAAAATATATTCTCTACTCTGTCTCTACACGTACTGCGTCACAGATATCCCCAATATTGCAATCAAAATACTCGCATATCCGCAAAAGAACTGATAAAGCGACTTCCTCATTTCTACGCAACTTTGTCATCGTTCCACATGCTATATTTAAATCTTTTCGAAATGCAACTTGTGAAATATCATTTTCAACAAGCATTATCCAAAGCTTTTTATAACTTATCTTCATACTATTTTTATCCTTAACTATCTTTCCAGTTGCTTAATCATTTTTTATTATATACATTTTCTATCATCACTTCAATACATTTCATCAACTTTACATTTGTTTTTATCAAGAACTCGATAATCCTTAATGGTCTGGAAAATAAATGGTAAATTTAAAAAATAGTAGAGAAATTTTACTCTCTCTGCCACCTGTATTTACACACGAATCAACTCAGTATCCACAATCTCCCTCGCACACGCCTGTATATTGTTCATTCTCGCTACCCATTCCATCTGATTTTCTGCCTTTAACTGTTCCGTAATCCCCTGTGCCTGTTTCATCTGCTCTACAATCCTTTCAAAGCGTTCTTGTGCCTGTTCCTCTATATCAGCCAAATAATCATTCAGCCTGCCGCTTGTAAGCATATTCAGATATACACCCCTGCGATATTCTTTCAGATAACGTAAATGTCTTTGTCCCCATACGCCGATAAATCTCTGTTCTTCCTCTGGCAAGGTAAGACAGGGAATAAGATAATCCCCATGTCTGATATAAGTGCCGCCCATTTCTTCAAATATTGTTTTCTTCATAATCGTTTCCACCTTTCTTATCGTTCTCTATCCATAGATTTTTTCTTAACTGACCGTTTCGGCTGCTGTCTGCCTTCCTGCTGATAGCGGTGCAGCTTTTCTAGTACACTCACTTTTTTCGGCTGTTCTAACGGTTTTTCTTTCTTCTGTTCCGTCTGATTTTTCCATGCCCTTAGTTCTTCGTTGTATTCTATAATCAATTCTTCTGCCTTGTTATAAACCTTCTGAAAGGCTTGCACATTGGGATAGCCTTCCCGTTTTACTATCTGTTCCAAACTCTTGTGCAGACGCTTTTCCAAATCCTCTAACAATTCAATTTTCCCTTCCAGAGATTTTCGCTCTTTGCCTTTAAAGAGCCCTCGCAGCTCTGACAGTTGCTTTTTCAAAGAAGAAATATCCTGCTGTGTGCGTTTTATCTCCCTTGACTGCCCCTGTAATTCATACATGAGTTTCTGCATATCTTTCCACTCCTGCAAGTCAATCTTGGGTACAGGTTTCGGCGGTAGTTTAAATTTGAAAATTACTTCCTGCAAAAACTCTTTCGCACCTCGGATAATCTGACGGAACATATCCGGCAGCCAACCGTATGTCCTGATAGATTGTAGCGTTTTGTCTGTGATTTTTTCCTGCTTAATTTTCAAAATATCCTCTTCGGGAACACCCTCGACTAATGCCACGTCAACTGTCCGATTCCATTCCTGCCTTGCCGCATTGTCTGCCTTTATCTCCTCTGCTTTCGGATTGTTCTTTCCGATTTTCTTCGTTGCCTAATAAACACCGCCCTGCTGGAATACAGAAAGTTTTTCTGATTCTTCCTTTACATAGCAGTTGATTGTATCGGTAAACAGTTCTTTCACTTCTTTGGTAAAAGCTTTATTCTTAAACCATTCCTCTTTTTTTGTAAAGATATGGCTTTCATATACTTCCCCTTTCGGGATAATGCTGCACCCGGCTCGGATATTTCCATGCTCGTCTAAAATCTCTTTTTTCGTACGTCTATGCTTTCCCTGTTCATCATAAAACATATTTCGGGTGGCAATCTTCACTTCGGGCTGCTCCAACATTTTCCGTTCGCTGAATACCAAATGAATATGATAATTCGTTTTTGTCTTGTTATGATGAAGGGCTGCGCTGCACTCCACACCATATCTTTTGTGAAAAGTCTCCGTAAAAAGTCTTACCACATCGCCTGCCCTATACTGAACAAAACTTTCGGGAAGTGCAATAATAAACTCACGCCCTTCGATACATTTCCCTGCCGATCCGCTTGCCTTAAAATCCAACTGATTTTCTCTTGCAAGATTTTTCCAAAATTCAGGTGTTGCCCCTTCTGTCTGATAGGTCGCATAGAGATATTCCTGTCTTTTCGGATTAGAGATATAATCAATCCTTCCTGCCACATTGGACAGCTTACTTTGTCTGATAAATGAATGTCTGCCTATGAGCATCCTCCTTTCTCGACTTGCGCCGGCTTTGCTGTGAGTAGGTGCATAGGCACCTGTTTACGAACTTATCCGCCTGTCGGCGGTACAGTTCCCGGCAGGGCGAAATACGCAGAGCATAAACGAAGTTTGTGCGATGGGTGTATTTCGCTCTCAAACGCCGAGGGCTTATTTTTATTTCGCACAATCCGATTACTTCTCGGACTCACGCTTAGATTTATGGGCGTATCCGCCCTTTTTCTCTGCCCGTATCCAGGCTGCTTTTTCTATGACTGACAGAAGATTATCTACAGTACTTTCTTCCCATCCGGCAAGCCATATCAGGGTTCTTTCCTCTGCTTTTGTCAGTTCTACGCCTGCCAGTACCTTGTTCATTTTTTGTATCTGTCTGCCCTCCATCTCATAAAATAAATCATTTACATTTCTGCTTTCTCTTTCCAACTGCTTTAACATCCACCTCTCTCCCTTCCACAATGAATTTGAATTTATATCCACTTCCTGTCTTGTCTGTTATTTACAGGGGTGTGGCACACCCCTGTCCTTATCATCAAGGAAGAATTACCAACGGAAACTCTCCAACACTCCCCGCCTGTCCAAATATTCTTTTCTTGCCTGTTCCCGTTCTTCCTCTGTCGGTGCAGTTTTTGATTTTCCAAACAAGTCACGCATGACCATCCTGTCCAACTTTTTCTCCAACTCCTTCTTAATTTCTTCCTCGCAGCTTTCATCTTCCATCAAGTGAAAGCGGAGCAGCTGCATAAATAATTCCTGTGATATTTGCACATTTCTCATCATATCCCATCCTCTCCGTGACGGTATGTGACAGTTGTGACGGTTATTTCGATACCACCCCCGCTGTCAAAAATACCGTCACAACCGTCACCAACTGTCACGCTGTTTCCGTATCATCTTTCCAAAACCGTATTTTTCTTCCATCATGGGTACGGTTGTTCTTATAATAAATGCCATGTTCCGCATACAACCTCCCTGAAAGAACGTTCAGTTTTCGTGTGATGACATGGGGCTGAATTTCTACCTTTATCAGAGAAACCAGTTCCGTTGCCGAGCCTTCCCAAGAAGAAATATCCTTCATAACAAGTTCAGCAATCTCATCCAGTAAAGGTTCAGGCGGTTCTTTCCACAATTCGGTTTCTGCCCTTTGCAGCTCCCACAACAATGTTTCTGTGTTGCGATTAAGATACAGTTTTTGGTCTTGCTGATCCCTGCCCGATACTTCCAAAGTTGCGGCATTGCCTGTCCGTTTTTCTTTCTGAAGGAGAAACGCACCATCCGCCGCACCGAGCAGTCCGCTTGTTCCCGAAATCATATCAAACTTATCATCCGCCGTCTGTTTCCTTGTGTGGTGTACGAGCAGGATACAAAGACCGTGGGCGTCTGCAAAACTTTTCAGCCTTGCCATAATCTGATAATCGTTTGCATAGCTGTAATTATCTCCGCCGACTTCCCGCACCTTTTGGAGCGTATCAATGATAATCAGCCTTGTGTCTGCGTGTTCCGCCACAAACCTTGCAAGCTGTTCATCCAGCCCTTTCCCTAGCTGACTGGCGGAAACAGAGAAGAAAAGATTGTCCGCACTCTCTGTTCCAAACATCCGATACAAACGTTCCTGTAAGCGGCGGTAATCATCCTCAAGGGCAAGATACAGTAACGTTCCCTTTCGGGTTGTATAATTCCAAAGCGGTGTGCCTGTGCTAACGTGATAGGCAAGCTGTGCCATCAGGAAACTCTTTCCCAGTTTTGGAGAACCTGCAAAAATATAAGTTCCGGGGTAGAGCAGACCGTCGATCAACGGCGGCTTGCTCTGGTACTGGGTGTCAAACAGTTCATTCATGGAAACTGCTTTGAGATAGGAGGGGTCTAAACTCAACTGCATTTCTCTCTGCATTTCCTCAAAACTCTTGATATTTTCCTCATACTCGGATATACTATTTTCAGCGATTTTTTGAATTGGCTGCTCCGTATCTGCGCCAACAGATACATTCGGAGTAGTCTTTTCTTTTTTATTCTCCATTCTCATCCTCTCCTTTCAGACCGCCAAGAATAATGGCAATCAGTTCAATTACATTTATCAGTTCCTCATCCACGCTGTTCCCTGCTTCAATCCGCCTTAACTCTGTAAGGACAGCGGCAAGTTCCAGTTTGAGTGCCTTATACACTCTCGGATTCCCCTGTACCACCACATCCTGATTCAGACAGCGGCGGTAACAGTATTCCTGTTTGGGCAGCCCCGATAAGGCAACCGCCTTGTTGATGCGTTCATTTTCTTCGGGAGATACCCGAAATCCTACTGTGATGTTTCTCCATCGGTTTTTGTTATCCCTGTTCTTAGCTGACATTTGCAATCTCTCCTTTCCCTAAATCATCTAATCTATCTGCCATTTCCGTCTGTTTTGACGGGAACAGATGGGCGTACTGGTAAGTGATGTCAATGCTTTCATGCCCCACACGGTCTGCAATCGCCACCGCCGAAAATCCCATATCAATGAGCAAACTGATGTGGCTGTGCCTGAGATCGTGAATGCGGATACGCTTTACACCTGCGGCTTCTGCCCCTCTGTCCATCTCGTGATGGAGATAACTTTTGGTAACTGTAAAAATGCGGTCTTTCTTCTTCAATCCATAGAGCATATTCAGATACTCCTGCATTTCTTCACAAAGGAACTTCGGCATTTTGATCATGCGGTTGCTTTTCTTTGTTTTCGGTGTAGTAATCACATCTTCTCCGTGTAGCCGCTGATAAGATTTGTTAATTCTGACCGTTTCTTTCTCAAAATCAAAATCCGCTGCGGTCAGTACAAGCAGCTCCCCTTCTCGGATACCGCACCAGTAAAGCATTTCAAAAGCATAAAAGGAAACTGGCTTGTCCATCATCTCAAAAGAGAACTTCTTGTATTCTTCTTTTGTCCAAAACAGCATTTCCTTGTGTTCCTCACTTCCCATATTTCCCACCTTTGCGGCAGGATTGGAACGCAACTCATAATAACGTACCGCATGATTAAATATGGCTGACAGTTGATTATGCAGCGTTTTTAGATAGGTCTGTGAGTATGGCTTTTTCTTCTCATCCCGATAGGCAAGCAGTTCATTCTGCCATGTGATAATCTCCTTTGTGGAAATCTCGCTGATTCTTAACTTGCCAAAATACGGAAGTATCTTCGTGCGGATGATATGCTCCTTTGTCAGCCACGTGTTCTCCTTCAGACGGGTTTTCACATCCCGGATATACAGTTCGGTAAAGGCTTCAAAGCTCATATCAAGGTCAGACGCATTCTGTAACTGAAACATTCTCTCCCATTCCTGAGCTTCTTTCTTGGTGGCAAAACCACGTTTGCATTTCTGCTTACGCTCGCCTTTCCAGTTCACATACCTTGCCATCACATACCATGTTCCATTGTCCTCATTCTTAAATACCGGCATTACTTTTCCTCCTTTCCTGCTCCGTAGAGCCTTTCATAAAAATACTGGCGGTTTACACGCCCTGTAATCGTAATAAAACCTTTGGCTTTCAGTTCCTCATTCAACTGCCGGATTAACTTATAGGCATAAGGCTTTGATACGCTTAGTTCCTGTGCCACTTCTTCGGCACGAATAAATTTGTTCTCCATAGATTGCCCTCCTCTTTTTCTAGACTTATTTGTTTAATTTTGAACCCATTATACTAAGCATATTTGTTTGTGTCGAGTGGTTTTCGGAAAAACATTAAACTTTTTTGTTTTGTATTATCTTGACTTCGCCTAAACATATCTGCTATACTGATTACACTGCATATACAAGGAGCGATGATTATGGCGATTGGAGAGAGAATACATTTTTTCCGCATTCTGCGTGGAATGACACAAAAATATCTTGGTACGATTGTCGGCTTTCCTGAGCGAAGTGCCGATGTGCGTTTAGCACAATATGAAACAGGCACAAGAAAACCAAAAGCGGAACTTACTGCTGCATTGGCACAGGCACTTGATGTTTCCCCTCATGCCCTTGATGTACCCGACATTGACAGCTATATCGGGCTGATGCACACTTTGTTTACCCTTGAAGATTTATATGGTCTGACTGTCAGCGAAGCAGACGGAGAAGTCTGTCTGAAAGTCAACAGGGACAAAGGAAACGACGCCCACGAACTACTGAAAATGCTGTATACTTGGAAAGAACAGGCGGACAAGTTATCTTCCGAAGAAATCAGCAAAGAAGAATACGATAACTGGCGTTACCACTATCCGAAGTTCGATACCACACAAAGATGGGCGAAAGTGCCATCACAGGAATTAAGCGACGCATTCATCGAGACATTTAAAAATATGTAAGGTAGGGGATTGTATGTGGCAAATCATTTCAAATATATCTTCAATTATTACTTGCACACTGTTCATTCTTTATGTTATCGGGCACATTTGGAAGGTTTTTGTAACCAAAAATACAAGGTATGAAAAATTCAAAGTAGTACCATTCAACTCCGATTTCGATATTGATGACAATGATAATGTAGTCATTATTGATGATATTGGTGAAGAATTCTCCATATCTTCACCTTATGGAATTAAAAATATCGAAATATATAAAGTTATTTATGAAATTGGTGATAACGGCTCACTCTCTTTAATTTCCAAGGAACTTAAATCCACTTATAAAGACTTAAATATCAATGACACCCTTTATATCAGATGCGATTTAGGAGAATGTATTCCAACAACACAAATAACCATTGAAAGAATGGATTACACCAAAGTAACTTTTGAATTATATTCCAGCGGAAAAACAGGGAATATACTTGTCAGCAATTACAACTTCAAAATGACAATACGAAGCTTAATTTACTATCTATGCGTTTAGCAAAACCGTTTCAAATACAACGACAAAAAGCCCTTAGCCATGAGTTTCATACCCACAGCTAAGGGCTTTATAATATGGATTCGTTCAAAGCCAAGCGAATGTTGCGAATATATGCGTTGAGTGCTTGCACTCATAAACATATATTTGCATACATTCATTTGGCGAATACGCCACAACAAGGAAATATGCAATATTTCCGAGTATGGCTCTGAACGCTTTGTTGCACAACCGCCTGTCAATCATTCTCTAACCATAAAACCACTGGATTATAAGAATAATGGCTCTTATGCAACTGTTATCAATTTGTTATCAAAAGACTTTTGAAAGTGCCGCAAACCCGCATAAATACTGGATTTTTTCGACTTCTCAACTTATTCCCACTCAATCGTCCCCGTAGGCTTCGGGCTCAAATCATAACAAACCCGATTCACATTCTTAACTTCCTTCAGAATCCGGTCCGTTATCTTCAAAAGCACCTCATAATCGATCTTTTCAATAGCCGCCGTCATAGCGTCCACAGTATTAACCGCTCTTAAAATAACCGGGTACTCAAAGCATCTCTCATTGTCTCTGACGCCCACGGATTTAAAATCAGGCACTACAGTGAAATACTGCCATACAGTCTTGTCCAGGCCGGCTTTTTCAAATTCTTCTCTGAGAATGGCGTCGGATTCTCTTACAGCTTCCAGACGCTCTTTTGTGATGGCGCCAAGACAGCGCACCCCAAGGCCGGGGCCGGGGAATGGCTGGCGGTATACCATGCTGTGGGGCAGGCCAAGCTCGATGCCGCAGGCCCGTACCTCGTCTTTAAAAAGCTGGCGCAGGGGCTCTACCAGCTGGAAATCCAGATCCTCGGGAAGGCCGCCTACATTGTGGTGGGATTTTACTACCTTTGCGGTTTTTGTGCCGCTTTCTACAATGTCAGGGTAGATGGTTCCCTGTGCCAGGAAATCGATTCCCTCCAGCTTTCTTGCTTCTTCTTCAAATACCCGGATGAACTCGGCGCCGATGATCTTGCGCTTCTGCTCCGGCTCTGCAACTCCTGCCAGCTTTCCAAGGAAACGCTCGGAGGCATCTACATACACCAGATTTGCGTCCAGCTGATTCTTGAATACGTCAATAACGCTCTCGGATTCGCCTTTACGCATCAGGCCATGGTTCACATGGACGCAGGTAAGCTGTCTGCCGATAGCCTTGATCAGAAGGGCCGCTACCACAGAGCTGTCCACACCGCCGGACAATGCCAGCAGAACCTTTTTATCTCCTACCTGCTGACGGATCAGCTCTACCTGGTCAGCGATGAAATTTTTCATATTCCAGTTAGCCTGGGCCTGGCAGGTATCAAAAACGAAGGCGCGTAGCGCATTTTCATTTCCCTCCCATGACGCAAGCATCGCCTGGGCGCCATGTCCCTCTGCCTTTGGATGTTCAGCTGCCAGCACCGGAATGCCTGTGCCGTAGATCTCCGGATTTACATCGATCTCCACACCGTCTACCACATGGTTTGGGCCGCCGTTGATGATGAGGCCCT
Source organism: uncultured Clostridium sp. (assembly GCA_900549235.1). Classification (GTDB taxonomy): domain Bacteria; phylum Bacillota; class Clostridia; order Lachnospirales; family Lachnospiraceae; genus Enterocloster. The sequence goes on from URNT01000047.1 coordinate 12,744, forward strand.
TTACATTTGGCAGAGCCTTCAGCTCCTCTGCCGTTATATCATGGGGATAAATCTCGCTGTAAACTCCCATCTCGCGGATGTCTCTGGCCAGCTTCGTGTTTTCTGTACTCCCCAGATCCAGAATTACAATCATATCCTGTTTCATTTTTATCCTCCTCCGTAGGTTCATTTTTGCCTGAAAAATGGCTTCGCCTCTATTATACTATAGCCCTCCGGCGGGGGCAACGGATATTATTTCTGAGAAATGGATTTCTCCCTGGCTACAGCCACAAACCGCCCCTTTTCCGTGCGGCAGCTGCAGGCAGACAGGATCAGCAGCATACCACGGTTTTCGGTGTTGCCTCCACCGCGCCACTGGAGCTTTTGCAGATGTTGTCAAAGGTAAAACGGTCCCATTCCTCCCATACCTGGTGCGCCCGGTAACGTAATCCCCCACACCGTATAGGAAACAGGGGCGAATGCAGTAGATGGAACCAGTCTCCTCCAGACTCTGCCCTTTATTTTTATGAAACAGGGGGGATTTCCCCAAGATATGCAAGTATCGCCTGCAGGCAGCCTTCAATTCCTGCCAGGCCGCTGTCCAGGCACAGATGGTAGTTCTGGGCCCGCCCCCAGGTGTTGCCGGTATAATACTGATAATAATCACGGCGCTTTCTGTCTACCTCCCGGATACGCCGCTCCATCTCCCGTTCATCCTCACCAGGCTCTAACTCCACCATCCGGCTGATCCGGTTTTTCATCTTGGAATAGATGAACAGGTTCACGCTGTTTTCCAGCACCATATCCGCGCAGCGTCCCACGATCACACAGGGGCCATGGGCCGCCAGACGGTGGATCACATTGGACTGGGCCACAAAGATCTGGTCTGACATGGGAACCTGGTAGATGTCGGAAAACGCGCGGTAAAACTCACGGTCCAGCGGGTCTCTCACTACAATATGCTCGTCATAGTAGCGAAATGCTTCTTCCGCCACATTCATATCCTCTGCCGCCATAGAAATCAGTTCCTTGTCGTAAAACGGGATCCCCAGGGCCTCCGACAGCTTCACCCCCAGCTCTCTGCCGCCGCTGCCGAATTCACGGCTGATCGTAATCACCTTATCCATCGAAATGCCTCCCTTCTACCCCAAAGTATAACATAAAGCGACATAGATGCCTAGAGCGTGTTTGAAAATTGCTCTAGTAAAAAATCCCGGCCATTTCTGACCGGGATCTCTCAATTATACACCCATTTTTCTCTGAATGAATTTTACAATCTCCATGATCGGGATGATGAGTACGGCAAGTCCTAAAGCCACTGCATACTCATGCAGATCGATTGGAGTAAAGTCAAAGGCTGCTGCCAGTACAGGAACCTCGATGACAGCCGTGGTGAGAACCAGGGACACAAGCATTGCGCCAAAGAGGAAGTTGTTGTGTGTCTTTAACGCAAAGATAGAACCGCGGCGGCTTCTCATGTTGAGAGAATGGAAGATCTCAACCATAGACAGAGTTAAGAATGCCATGGTGGTTCCGTCCGGGCTGTTTACAAATTCCCAGACACCGCTCTCAATATAATGTCCAACCAGATAAGAAATCATAACCAGCACCGTTACCACAAAGCCCTGGAAGAATACGTCAAAGCCCATACCGCCGGCAAAAATGCCTTCCTTTGGATCTCTTGGCTTACGCTTCATAATGTCAGCCTCGCTCTGCTCCAGACCAAGGGCCAGTGCAGGGAAGCAGTCAGTGATCAGGTTGATCCATAACAGGTGTACCGGCTCCAGGATCACGAAGCCGATCAGGGTCGCGAAGAAAATGGACAGAACCTCTGCCAGGTTGGAGGCAAGAAGGAACTGGATAGCCTTACGGATATTTGCGTAAATACGTCTTCCCTCTTCTACTGCGGAAACGATGGTCGCAAAGTTGTCATCTGCCAGAACCATATCAGCAACATTTTTGGTAACGTCTGTACCGGTGATACCCATACCTACGCCGATGTCAGCACTCTTAATAGAAGGAGCGTCATTTACACCATCGCCGGTCATGGCAGTGATCATGCCCTTTGCCTTCCAGCCATTTACAATACGAACCTTATGCTCCGGCTGTACACGGGCATATACGGAATATTTTTCAATGTTTTCGTTGAAGGTCTTGTCATCCATCTCATTGAGCTGGGCGCCGGTAATAGCCTGATCAGCACTGGAAATGATTCCCAGCTCCATAGCAATGGCGGCAGCTGTATCCTTGTGGTCGCCGGTGATCATAATCGGACGGATACCGGCCTGGCGGCACTCTGCGATGGCGTCCTTTACCTCAGGACGTACCGGATCGATCATACCGGAAAGACCAAGGTAGATCAGATCCTGCTCTAAATATTCCGGCTCGCAGCTTTCAGGAGCCGCATCCCACTGGCGCATGGAACCGCAGAGCACGCGGAGGGCCCGGTCTGCCATAGCCTTGTTGCTCTTCATGATCTCCTGGCGGAGGGTATCGTCCATAGGAACGATCCTGCCATTTACAAGAGCTCTGGTACAGCGCTTTAAGATCTCATCAGGGGCACCCTTTGTAAACTGGATAATCCCATCAGCAGAGCGGTGTACAGTGGACATCATCTTACGCATGGAATCAAAGGGAGCCTCTCCGATTCTCTCATACTGAGCCTTAAGCTCCGGCTTTGGCATACCGTTTTTGTTGGCGTCATTTACAAGAGCGCACTCGGTAGGCTCGCCTACTGCCTCGCCTGTATCTGCATCCAGCTCTGCATCGGAGCAGAGAGCCATGGCAATTTCAAGCATTTTTTCATCATCTGCCGCATGCTCAACAACAGTCATCTTGTTCTGGGTCAGAGTACCTGTCTTATCGGAACAGATAATCTGGGTACATCCCAATGTCTCTACGGCAGTGAGCTTTCTGATAATGGCGTTTCTCTTTGACATATTGGTAACGCCAATGGAAAGTACGATGGTAACAACGGCTGCCAGTCCCTCGGGGATCGCAGCTACGGCCAGAGAAACAGCGACCATAAATGTACTTAAAATGGTATCTCCTGTAATACCGCCGGAGGTATTGGCACGGATCAGGCCCACCGCGAAGATCACGGCACAGATACCAACTACCAGAACAGTGAGGATCTTACTTAACTGGTTTAACTTGATCTGAAGAGGCGTCTCCTCATCCTTTGCCTCAGAAAGGGCAGTTGCGATCTTACCCATCTCTGTATTCATACCGGTTCCAGTGATTACAGCCTTGCCTCGGCCGTAAACAACGGTGGAGCCCATGTATATCATGTTCTTTCTGTCGCCCAGAGGTACGTCTTTCTCCCCCTCTAAGTTCAGAATCTGAACGATTTTATTAACGGGAACGGACTCGCCGGTAAGGGCGGCCTCCTCAATCTTCATGCTGGCACACTCGATGATACGTCCGTCGGCAGGTACGGAATCTCCCGCCTCCAGGATCACAATATCGCCGGGAACCAGTTCTTCGCTTCTTAATGTAACCTGCTTTCCGTCACGCATGACCTTGCTGGTAGCGGCCGCGATCTCCTGCAGGGCGGCAATGGCAGCTTCTGCCTTGCTCTCCTGGACTACGCCCAGAACCGCATTGATGATAACAACGGCCATGATGATGATCACGTCGGTAAAGGATTCTCCCTCGTAATAAGCAGTAATACCGGAAATCACAGCAGCTACGATCAGGATAATGATCATGGGATCTGCTAATTCATCCAGAAAACGCTTTAAAAGGGAATCCTTTTTCCCTTCAGCCAGCTTGTTGTGGCCGAACTTTTCCAGGCGGCGGGCTGCCTCCTGCTGCGACAGGCCGTTTTCATCTACGGACTGTTCCTTCAGTACGTCTTCCACACTTGACAGGTACTCTTTCACTTCATTTTCCTCCTTGTTCGCTTTTGTTTATGTGATGATAAGAGTATTATACACAAAAAGACCCATATACAAACAGCAGCGCCGTATGTATATGAGTCTCACCATCTCAAAATAAGCCAGGCAATGTGGACGCCGGTTGTTGACTTATCTTACACATCTGCTCTGCGGAACGGGTGTGTTAAGTTACTCCCTCATCTGTCTGTGTAAAAGACTAACACATTTCGTAAAATCTGTAAAGAGGTTATTTGTGACCAATTTTGAAACATGTGAGGCTAATATATCATTTTGAGATAAAGATTGAAAAACATATGTTCATATGGTAAAATATTTTTCATAGAAAGCACTCATCGCCTTTCTGATAAGAGCAATCCGCGAAAATAAACTTCCCCTCCCGCCGCCTCACATTCCTCTTTCTTTCACTTGTCAGAATCCACTCCCTCATGTAGAATAATAACAGCCGCGATTTACAGTATATAAAGGAGTTTTTATCATGAGCATACTAAATGTTGAACATCTGAGCCACGGCTTCGGGGACCGGGCCATTTTTCAGGACGTTTCCTTCCGCCTCTTAAAGGGGGAGCATATCGGGCTCATCGGCGCCAACGGCGAGGGAAAGTCTACGTTTATGAATATCATCACAGGGAAGCTGATGCCGGACGAGGGCAAGGTAGAGTGGGCGAAAAATGTCCGCGTAGGCTATCTGGACCAGCATACGGTCCTTGAAAAGGGCATGACCATCCGGGAGGTATTAAAAAGCGCCTTCGGATTTTTATTTGAAATGGAAGAACAGATGAACCAGATCTGCGACAAAATGGGTGAGGCGGATGAGGAGGAGATGAACGCCATGATGGAGGAGCTGGGCACCATCCAGGACCTTCTTATGGCCCATGATTTTTATGTCATCGACTCCAAGGTAGAGGAGGTAGGCCGGGCCCTGGGCCTGCACGAGATTGGTATGGATAAGGACGTAACGGAGCTTTCCGGCGGCCAGAGAACCAAGGTGCTCCTTGGAAAGCTGCTTCTTCAGAAGCCGGACATCCTTCTTCTGGACGAGCCTACCAACTATCTGGACGTACAGCATATCGAGTGGCTGAAACGGTATCTTCAGGAGTATGAAAACGCATTTATCCTGATCTCCCACGATATTCCATTTCTCAACAGCGTCATTAACCTGATCTACCATATGGAAAATCAGGCTCTGGACCGGTATGTGGGGGATTATGACAAGTTCCAGGAGGTTTACGCGGTGAAAAAGGCCCAGCTTGAGGCCGCCTACAAGCGCCAGCAGCAGGAGATCGCCGAGCTTGAGGACTTTGTTGCCAGAAATAAGGCCCGGGTGGCCACCCGGAATATGGCCATGTCCCGCCAGAAAAAGCTGGATAAGATGGAGGTCATCGAGCTGGCGAAGGAAAAGCCAAAGCCTGAGTTCCATTTTCTGGAAGCCCGTACTGCGGGAAAATGTATTTTTGAGACAAAGGATCTGATCATCGGCTACGACGAGCCATTGTCACGGCCGTTGAATCTTTTAATGGAGCGGGGCCAGAAAATCGCCCTGGTGGGTGCCAACGGCATCGGAAAAACCACCCTGTTAAAGAGTATCCTGGGGCTGACTCCTTCCCTTGGCGGAAGCGTGGAACTGGGCGATTACCTGTCCATTGGCTATTTTGAGCAGGAAATGGCCCCCGGCAATACCACTACCTGTCTGGGGGAGATCTGGAAAGAATTTCCATCCTATACCCAGTATCAGGTGCGCTCCGCTCTGGCAAAATGCGGCCTTACTACCAAGCACATCGAAAGCCAGGTGCGGGTCTTAAGCGGCGGCGAGCAGGCCAAGGTACGGCTGTGCAAGCTCATTAACCGGGAGACCAATGTACTGCTCCTTGACGAGCCCACCAACCATCTGGATGTGGATGCCAAGGAGGAGCTGAAACGGGCACTTCGGGCCTACAAAGGAAGCATCCTGCTGATCTGCCACGAGCCGGAGTTTTATGAAGGAGTTGTGACAGATGTGTGGAACTGCAGGGAGTGGGCCCTGAGGCTGTCATAAGACAAAATACAATAACGCCTGAGATCCAATCCATCTCAGGCGTTATGTAAGCTTTTATTTCTTTCACCGGAATTTCCAATTCTTCACCACAACCTGCAGACTCCGGTTTCCATTGTATTCATTTACCGTCGGGTAATAAATAATATCTATCTCCCGGCTTCCTCCCATTTCCTCCATAAACAGATCCCCTTCTGTAAAAATGATTCCGTCCATGGCAAAGCCTCTCTCATTGACCAGAGACAGCTTTACCACGTTCCGGTTCCTTCCAAAGACCCGGGCGCTGCGGATATACATGGATTTCTGGGCGAATTGGGGCTTTTCATTTCCCTGGCCGAAGGGCTCCAGCCGTTCCAGCTCCTGAAGGAAATCCTCTGTTATGTATTCAAAGGGCATGGCAACATCGATCCATATTTTAGGGATGAAATCCTCCTCTGTAAGCCGGTCAGCGGCATTTTCATTGAGACGGCGGCGGAACTCGTCCACATCCTCCTCTGCCAGGGAAAAACCTGCTGCCATGGGATGACCCCCGAATTTAAGCAGAAGGTCCTTCACCTCCACCAGGGCGTGGAACATATGGTAGGCCTCAATGGAGCGGCCGGAGCCCTTGGCACAGCCCTCTGCCTTTGTGAGAATGAATACAGGCTTATTGTACCGCTCCCTGATCCGCCCGGCTACGATCCCGGCCAGAGACTCATGGCAGTCCGGCAGAAAGATAACAAGAACCTTGTCCCGGCTGTATTCTGACTCTGCCTGGGCAGCAGCAGCTTCTACATTTTCCTGGGTCATATCCTTTCTCTGGTCATTGAGCTCCTTAAGCTCCTCTGCCATCCGGTCCGCCTCCTCAGGGCTTTTGCACAGCAGAAGCTCCATGGCCAGCCTGGCAGTCTGAAGGCGGCCGCTGGCATTTAAACAGGGGCCAAGGACAAAACCGATATGATAGGCAGTCATGGCAGCAGGGTCCAGGGCATTTTTCTCCATCAACTTCTGAAGGCCCAGATTTTTCGTAAAGGCCAGGCGCCTTAAGCCCTCCTTTACCACAATCCGGTTCTCATCCTTCAGCTTCATCACATCTCCCACTGTAGCAATAGCCGCCAGCTCTAAAAGCTCCAGCCACTCCTCCTCCGGGATCTGTTTTCTCCTGAATACAACCTGAATCAGCTTAAATGCCACCATGGCCCCGCAGATCTCCCCGAAGGGATAGCGGCTGTCCCGGCGCTTGGGATTGACGATGGCATCAGCCGGAGGCATCAGATCCCGTTCTGTACCGTCCGGCAGTTCCTCTTTCTGGATGTCGTGATGATCTGTGATCACCACTGTCATGCCCATCTCCTTTGCCAGGGCGATCTGGCTGATGGCAGCAATGCCGTTGTCGCAGGTAAGGATCACCTCTACGCCGCTGTCCCTTGCCTCCTGTATAATGGTTTCATTGATGCCATAGCCGTCTTTTATACGCTCCGGGATCACATAATCCACGTTGGCCCCGATGCGTGTCAGACCCTTATACAGAATGGTGGTAGAGCAGACACCGTCTATGTCATAATCTCCCACAATCCGTATATGGCTTTTCTTTTCTATTTCTCCAAATAAAATATCCACTGCCAGGTTCATATCCGGCAGGAGTTCCGGATCATACAGCTCCCCAAGACCGCCCTCCAGGTAGCGCCTAAAGCCTTCCATGCCTTCTATATCGCGGTTTCTTATAATCCGGGCCGTCACCGGGCTGATGCCGAAGGTACAGGCCAGAGCATTGAAATCTGCTTTTTTTGCGTGAAGCATCCATTTTGATTCTGTCATGTGTCTGTTATTCCTTTCTTCCGGCTGCCACTCCCAGAACCATCCCCGCCAGAGCTGGAACCATCCAGCCAAGGCCTGCCCCGTAGCCAGGAAGCCAGGAGGCCGCCGTCTGTATGCCGGGGATCAGGATCCCCGCCTGCTCCAGGGCGCTTACCACGCTTACAATACCGGTAAACAGAACAGTACAGGGAAATACCATTTTAAACCGTCCCAGCACCGGATCTAAAAATGCCAGGACAATCAGGATAATGGCCACCGGGTAAATCCCGTTCAGCACCGGTACAGAAAATGTAAGGATGGTATCCAGACCCGCGCTTGAGATCACAAGGCTTACTGCCGCAAAAATCGCCACCCATGCCCTGTAGCCGATTTTCGGCACAAGAAGGGTAAAATACTCGCTGCAGCAGCTTAAAAGCCCGATACAGGTGTTCAGACATGCAATAAAAAAGATGAGTCCCAGGATCACCTGCCCGGCACTTCCAAAAAGGGCGCCTGCCACATAGGTAAGGATCCTGGCTCCATTGGCCCCTTCTCCGGCGCTGGCGCCTACTGGTGCGCCAATATGAGCCAGAGCACTGTAAACCGCTGTCATCAGAAGCCCCGCCAGAATACCAGCCTTGATGGTCTCCTTTACCACCGAGGCCTCCTCCTCTACACCCTTGGCCCGGATATTCATGGAAATGATAATACCGAAGTTCAAAGCCGCAATGGTATCCATAGTTTGATACCCGTCTAAAAAGCCCTTTACCGCGGCACCGCTGCTGTAGGCCTCCTCCGGGCTGTGATAGGCCCCCATGGGCCAGATCAGACAGCCTGCGAAAATAACCGCAATAAGCACCAGCAGAGTGGGACACATGATCCGTCCCAGACACTCAGTCAGCTTCTCCGGCTTAAAAGCCACCACCATAGCAATAGAAAAAAACAGGGCGGAATACGCGAACTGAGCCGCTGTCTGCATGGTAATGCCGGTGCCAAAAAGCCTGTCTCCCAGGGAAATGTGCAGCTCTGTTAGCACAGGCAGAACCGTCATCTCAAAAGAGGTGCTTGCCGTCCTTGGAATCGCCAGGCCGGGCCCGATGGAAAGGTAAATCAGCAGGGTAAAAAGCCAGGCAAATCCCGGACTGACCCTGCCAGCCAGCTTCGGCAGCCCTCCTGATAAGGCTACTGCCGCCACTCCAAGAACCGGAAGCCCTACGGCACTGAGGAGAAATCCCCCCATAGCCTGCCAGGTAACAGTCCCTGCCTGTGCTCCCAGCGACGGCGGAAAGATCAGATTCCCCGCCCCGAAAAACATGGAAAATAATGTGAAGCCTACTAAAAGCAGGTCTGGTACAGATAATCTCTTTGATGTCATACTGCCTTCTCCTATCTTTTGCATCGTAGGCATATTTTAACATGTTTATCACAAAAATCATAGAAAAAAACATTTTAAATTTTTTCAAAAAAAGTGTTGACATTTTCTGAGTAATCCCGTATAATAAGTTTCGTTGCTGAGGTACACAACACAGCAGCAAGCAAGATGCGTCAGTAGCTCAGCTGGATAGAGCATACGGCTACGGACCGTAGTGTCGGGAGTTCGAATCTTCTCTGGCGCATATTAAAAACCTGAAGACTTAGATCTTCAGGTTTTTTGTTATTTATTTCTTTCTCTCATTGTATCCCTCAAACTCCTCCTCGATCCCTCTCAGCACCCCTGCATACCGCTCAAACTCTCTCTGCAGCCGCTCTCTGTTTTCCGGCTGCTTTTTGTAGCACACCCGGTGCTCCATACTGGCCCAGAAATCCATGGCCATGGTGCGGAACTGCACCTCTACCGGGAAGTATTCCATAGCGTCGATGCAGTACACAGGAACACCCAGAACCAGGTGGTAGCTGCGGTATCCATTTTTCTTAGGCGCGCAGATGTAGTCCTTTTCCTTGATGATCACCAGATCCTGCTGTTTCTTTAATATAGAAGATAAATTGTAAATATCTTCCACAAAATAACAGATCACCCGGATTCCGGCAATATCCTGGAGAAAATCCCTGGCGTCCGATATACTGTCCGAACAACCCAGCCGTTCCAGCTTTTCCTCAATGCTGACCCGCTCCTTGATCCGGCTCTGTATATTGTGGATGGGCCCGTAGGCCTCCTTATCGTGATAAAGGCTGTGGCTCAGCACCTCCAGACGGGTCCCCAGAATCCGCCTGGCATCCTCATAGGGTTGTATCAGATCATAATACTGTTCATTGGTCATACACGGTCCTGCTCACTTTCTAAAGGCAATGTGTTCCTAAAATCGCCCTTGCCTTTTATCATAGCGAAAATATGTGGGGATTTTGTGTTCGATTTATAGTTATTTTATAAATTATTGGGGATTTGGAAAAACGTGGCCATTTTTTCTGATCATAAATATCATGCATCATTATTTATTGCTCTTCACAAAAACAAGCCGGAAACCCAACAAACATCATAGGTTTCCGGCTTGCTTAAGCCTGGGCCGGCGGGATTCGAACCCTCGAGTGCAGGAGTCAAAGTCCTGTGCCTTACCGCTTGGCGACGGCCCATTATAGTTAAAATCCTCTCTCCGATACTCAGAGAGAGGATACCGGGTGAGTAGAGGGATTCGAACCCTCGGCCTCCAGAGCCACAATCTGGCGCGATAACCAACTTCGCCATACCCACCATTATTCAATTAGAGCTTACGCTCAATGAGCCTGAAGGGATTCGAACCCCCGACCCACGGCTTAGAAGGCCGTTGCTCTATC
>URNT01000048.1 GCA_900549235.1 uncultured Clostridium sp.
CATCTGGAGATACTTCCTCAGTTACTGGAATAACCGGAGGATCTGCTCATCCAATGGTGGCCTTCCTCCTATGATAAAACGCAGGCAGTATTATGAGGCTTTGGAGATGGCGGCATAGTCAGTGATATCCTTGAGGGAAATGTGTCAACTAAATCAGTATTAGACAACCGGTTAAACTTGGTGTTAGTATATAAGTCCAATCACCTGAAAAAGGAGAACGCCCCCTTCAGAGCCATGGTAAACGGAAAGCTGATCGAACACATCCAGTTATCAGCGACGGCTGGATCGCAGAGCGGATCCAATGTATGATAAAGAGAGGTGAACTGTCTGCAGTGACACAGACTTCCGCAGATCATCCCTCCTACAGCCGAACCCTGAGAAAGAATAGACAACAAGAAATACAAAAGGAGAACAACCATGCTGCGAGCAATTTTAGCAGATGATGAAGCCATCATTGTAAAAGGACTGAAAAAACTGATTGACTGGGAGAAAATGGGGATCCGGATCGTGGGAGAGGCCGGGGATGGGGAAGAAGCCCTGGCGCTGATCCTGGAGAAGAAGCCGGATCTGGCCGTGTCAGATATTGCCATGCCAAAGCTGAATGGCCTGGATATGTTAAACCGGTTAAATGAGCTTGGTATCGGCACAAAGGTGATCTTTGTCAGCGGCTATCAGGAATTTTCCTATGCGAAAAAGGCAGTCACCTACGGGGCTGTGGATTACATTTTAAAGCCGGTGGAGCAGGAGGAATTAGAGCAGGCAATTAAAAAGGCGGTAAGCCAGATTGATGAAAAAAGCCGCTTAAGCATCCTGGATACAGGGGAGGAGGAAAATGAGCTGGCCCGCATTTTCCAGAAGATCAATGGAGATCAGGAGTATGTGCCTCAGGACCTGTACCACCAGTTTGAGGCTCTGGATATTGATGTGGCCCATAAGGAATTTGTGGGAGCGGCCTTCCGGATCTACTTTACCCGCCAGGCTCCGGAAAATATCAAGCTCCAGGAACTGCAGAAGTTTGCCGCTTACAACCGCCTTCAAAAGAAGCTGGAGGAGGAGGGATGGGGATTTGTGATAAAAAAGGACTTAAACACCTGCTATGTGATCATTACACTGGATCCAGGAACAGAGGAGAGTGAGCTGAAAAGGCGGATCCGGGCCTTAAAAGAAGGGATGATCAAGGGACAGCCCATGGTGGTTAAGACCGGGATCGGAGACCGAACAGCAGAGATAGGGGCCCTGCAGCTGGTGTATAAAACCAGCCGCTTTGCCTTGGAGCTGTTCTATTTTACGGAAGAAGATGAGATCTGGTATTCCCATACGGAACAGGAATTTAAGAACTCTTTTGAGGATTATAAGGAATGTGTGGAGGCGCTTATAGAAGGGTATCTGTCCTGCAGACATTCCATAGAAAATGAGATCCAGGCGGTGCTTTCCATGATCAGAAGCCTTCATTTTGGAAACCGTTTCGCGGCTGTGAACCGCTGCATTTTACTGGTTACAGAGGTGACTCAGACCCTGATCGACCACTATCTGATCGATGCCTCTTACCGCCGCAAGGGAGAGCAGGTGGGAGAGGAGATCCGTTTGAAATCTCTTTACCGCCATGCCGCTGCCTGCGTTTCGGATTATCTTCAGGAGCTGTTTTTAGCGGTGCGCCAGGGCGCCGGAAACAGTGAGCGCAATGAACTGGCCCGGATCAAGCAGTACATAAGCCAGCATTACAGGGAAAACCTGACACTGGAATCCATGGCCGCCTTTGCCAATATGAATCCCTATTATTTCAGCAGCTATTTTAAGAAAAATGCAGGCACCAATTTTAAGAATTATCTGACGGATATTCGGATGGAGGAGGCCGCAAGACTTCTTAAACATACAGATTGTAAGGCATATGAGGCCGCAGAGGCAGTGGGCTATAAAAATGTACGCCAGTTTAACGAAAACTTCAAGGCGGCCTTTGGAAAAAGCCCAAATGAATACAGAAAGGACTTAAACTGAGAGATGAGACCAGCAGGAACATGGCTGCTTATGGCCCTTTTGATTTCCGCTCTTTTTCTGTCCGGCTGCAGCCGCAGGGAGGGAGAAGAGTCGGATCAGGAACGGATTCAGATCCGCCTTGTTTATTCCGCAGGGGATATGAAATGGAAAAGCGGGATTGAGGAGATTACAGAAGCCTTTATGGAGGAAAATGAAGATATTTATATAGAGCTTTACAATATGCCGGAGATAAGGAACCGGACCTATATCGACAGCCTTAAGGTGCTGGCGGCTCAGGAGGAATTTTATGATATTGTGGAACTGCGCGAGACGGGGACACTGGTGCGGGCCGGGCTTTTAAGCCCTATTCCAGAGGAGATCAGCTGCCTGACAGCCACAAAAACCATGTACAATGGAGACTGTTACGGCGTTCCCAGGTTTACTACCACATTGGGGATCATATACAATAAAGACATTTTTAAGGAACTGGGGCTTAAGGAGCCGGAGACCTATGGAGAATTTCTGGAGATCTGTGAGACAGTAAAGCAGGCGGGATACCGTCCTCTGGCCCTGGGAGCGGCAGATCTCTGGCATATGAAATTCTGGGGAAATTATCTGTTCCAGAATTACATCGTTTCTCAGAATGGGAGAGCACAGTGGACCAGAGAGCGGACGGAGGAAATGCTGACGGATTTTAGGGCACTGGCCAGAAATGGCTATATTCCCTCGGTATACCAGTCTTTATCAGACAGCCAGACCGCCCAGGAAATCTCCTCCGGCCGGGCAGCTATGGTCTACACCGGCCCCTGGATGCTGCCCCAGATCCAAAATCTGAATGCGTCTGCGGATCTGGGATTTTTCTTCCTGCCGGGAAAGGACGGTACTGTCTACGCTATGATGGACAGCAATGTGGAATGGGGGATTTCCGCAAAAACTGGTCAGGATGAGAAAAAGCTGGAGGCTGTGACCAGATTTCTCTCCTACTATTATTCTGAAGGCGTCTATGAGGATGTTCTGGAGCTTATGAATGCGGAAAGCTCTGTATTAAGGGAAGTACAGATGCCGGACACCATAAACCAGCAGATCATGGAGCAGGCATTTGAAAAGGAGCCGGTGCGGACTGGAAAATTTTTGGAGGATATGACTGTTTCAGAAGGGTTTGTGGCTGACTATGAGGAAATCCTTCTGGAAGCCTTATGGGGCAGAAGACCTGTCAGCAGTCTGGCAGATGCTCTGATACAGAGATGGGAGAAGCCATGAGCAAAGGACGAAAAAGCATTTTTTTTAATCTGACCCTTTCCTTTATCGGCCTTGGTCTGGTGCCCCTGCTGCTGGCCGGAACCCTGCTGTTTGTCCGGTTTAAGGTAAATATGGAGCAGGTGGTTTTAGAGGATATGGCCAGGATGGCCGGATATGCAGCCAACAATACAGATGAAATGGTAGAGGAATGCAGCAGCCAGACCAAACGGATCTATGATATTGATGCGGAAGACGGCCGTCTTTTATATGAGCTTTTACTGGACCGGCAGATGAACCGGGGAGAGAGGGAGCTTCAGGTCCGCCTCCTGTTAAATGAAATGCTGGACGGAGACAGCCGCATCCGCTCCGCTTATTTTAAAGAGGAAAATGGCCCTCTTTATTATGCTACCAGAAATACCCAGAAGGTACTGGAGGAGGACGCCTTTCTCGCCTGGACCAATCAGGAAGGAGAGACTAAGGAGAGCTTTTCCATCCTTCCTACCCACCGGGATAATTATTTTCCAGGCTCTGAAAATCCGGTTATCACCTTCCGCAGAAGCTACCGGGATCTGACCTCCTTTCAGACCATCGGCACCAGCCTGGGGGAACTGTATCTGGATGTGGATCTGAGAAAGCTTTCCTCCCTGCTCCAGGATCTGGATATGGGGGTAAATGAAACCTTTCATATAATAGATGAAAATGGTGTCTGCATCTACAGCCCAAAGGAGCAGGAAATCGGTGCCCTTTTAGAGGACGGAGACGCCCTGATACAGCAGATGGAAGGAACGGAAGGAAAATTTTTAAAGGACGGAGCGTATGTGGTGTATGAACGGCTGGAAGGCTGCGGCTGGAGTGCGGTAGCCAGGGCGGACCAGGCGGCAGTGATGCAGAATCTGGAGGGTACCAGACGCTATGTGTATCTCTTTCTGGGAGGCACATTTTTCCTGCTGGTATGCCTTTATACCTTTTTTCTGCGGCGGCTCAGACGTCCGGTGGAGCAGCTGAAGGAAGGGATGATGAAGATCCAGAAGGGAGATCTGGAAAGCCGTATTGATGTAGGCGGGAGAGAGGACGAGATCGGTATGCTGGCAGAGGGGCTGAATGATATGGCAGCGGAGCTTGAAACCTACATTAAAAAGGTATATGTGGCGGAGATCCGCCAGAGGGAGGCGGAACTGGATGCTTTAAAATCACAGATCAAGCCCCATTATCTATACAATACGCTGGAGGTGATCCGTATGACTGCCCTGGAGCATGAGGATACGGAGACCGCAAGAATGGTGGAAAGCCTGTCAAAGCAGTTAAAATACCTGATCGGCTGTAACAGCGACCGGGTGCCGTTAAAGAGAGAGCTTGAAAACATCCGGGAATATTTTTACATTATGCGGATCCGCTATGAGAATCGGATTGAACTGGAGGTAAGCGCCCAGCCGGAGGCCCTGGAGGCGTCCATCATCAAGCTGAGCCTTCAACCCATAGTGGAAAATGCAGTACGCCACGGGCTGCGCCCAAAAAAGGAAGGGGGAACGGTACGGATCCAGGCGGCAGTACAGGAGGACTGCCTGGAGCTTACCGTAATGGATGACGGCGTGGGCATGGACGAAGAAACCCTTGAAAGGTTAAACAAGAGCCTTGAAAAGGAAGAAAACGGGGTGCGGACAGAGGACGGCTGGGAGCATGTAGGACTTAAAAATACCTGCGACCGGATCCGAAAGAGCTTTGGGGCAGAATACGGCCTTCAGATCATGAGCACCCAGGGAGTGGGCACCATCGTCATCTGCCGACTGCCCTTCCAGACAATATAAAAGAGAAATCAACGAAAAAAGATCTTCATCCGGCAGGAGGAAGGTCTTTTTTTAGCAGCAGGAGCTTTTTTAAGAAAAACAGGAGGCATTTTTAGACCCTTTCCCGGACCCATTGAGCCCCGGATTTTTCTGTGCTACCATAAGGCCATCAAAAGAAAATGCTTCAGGAGGGAAATGAAAATGATCAAAATGATGCGTGTGGATGACCGCCTGATCCACGGACAGGTGGCAGTGATGTGGTCCAGGGAGCTGGGGATCCAGAGGATCATTGTGGCAAGTGATACCATTGCCGCCAACGCCATCCAGGTAAGCGCCCTGAAAATGGCGGCTCCGGCAGGGATAAAAGCGGCTATCCTTACCATTGACAAGGCGGTGGAGATTCTTAATGACGAGAGAGCCGCAGCCATGAAGATCCTGGTTATCTCAAACGATCCGGAGGATCTTTTACGGGTAGCGGAGCGGATCAGGGAAAAGCCGGTGGTAAATGTGGCAAACTACGGACGGATCGGGGGAGGCGGCCTGGCTTCCAAAACAAAGGTGACAGAGACCGTATATGTAACAGACCATGACAAAGAGGTTGTGGAAAAGCTGTCTGGCCTGGGCCTTGAAGTAATCCATCAGCCCCTGCCCAGTGACGCCAGAGCGGACTTTATGAAATTGTTGGGAGGAAAATAAACCATGTTAATGAATGCGATCATTGTGGGACTGGTACTGATGTTTACCAAATTTTTTGACTGGTACGGAAACACCATGTTCCAAAGACCTATTTTCTGTGTAGCTGTTTTAGGAGCTCTTTTAGGCCATCCCCAGGAGGGAATCATCCTGGCGGCCCAGTTAGAGCTGGTGTTCCTTGGAAATGTAAGTCTGGGCGGCGTTATGCCAAGCGACTTTACCCTGGGTTCTCTCTTTGGTGCGGCCTTTGCCCTGCTTCTGGGAAAAGATCTGGCAACAGCCATTACCCTGGCCCTGCCTCTGGCGGCTCTTGGAACCCTGCTTTATTCTTCCATGAAGGTTGTGGTTACCTCTATTGTACCGAGATTTGAGAAAAAAATCGCTGACCGGGATATTAAGGGCTTTAAGCGCTTATGGATCATGCAGTTTGCAGGCTTTCATCTGTGCTACTTCCTTCTGGGCTTTATCTGTATCTATGTGGGTACAGATGCAGTAAAGGCATTTGTAGAGATCATTCCTGACTGGGTACAGAAGTCCATGACCGTAGCTTCTACCATGCTTCCGGCTCTTGGTATGGCGCTGCTGTTAAAATCCTTATGGAGCAAGGAAATCTGCCCCTATTACTTTATCGGCTTTGCCATGGGCGCCTTCCTTTTATTATCTCTGGTACAGATCTCCTTTATCGGAGCAGCGCTGGCGGCTCTGATCATTTTCAGAGAGCTTCAGAGAGTCAGGGAGGAGCAGAAGCTGCAGAATATGGCAGCCTCAGCTACATTAGATGAAAGTGAGGATTTTTTCAATGACTAATTCAAAAAAGCTTGCAGGTTCCGTATTCTGGAGATCCATGTGGCTGATGTTCTGTACCTCTTATACAAAGCAGCAGGGAACCACCTTCGGCTGGACCATGATCCCTTATCTGGAGGATATTTACGGAAAAGGAACCGATGAATTTTATCGAGCAATGGAGCGCCATCAGGACTTTTTTAATACAACTCCCGGTATGTCGCCCTTTATCTTCTCTCTGGTCATTTCCATGGAACAGGAGAGAAAAGCGGCCATGGATGCAGGAAAGGAATTTGACGATTCCTCCATCGAGGCATTAAAGGTAGCTCTTATGGGCCCCTTTGCCGGAATCGGCGACTCTATTTACTCTGGCGCTTTAAGAATCATCGCAACCGGTATCGCCCTGGGCTTTTCCCAGATGGGCTCCTGGCTGGGCCCCATTTTATTCGCACTGACCTACAACATTCCGAATATGCTGATCCGTTACTTCGGGGCAGTGATGGGACTGAAGCTTGGAAGCACCTATATTGCCAATGCGTTGGCTTCCGGC
Organism: uncultured Clostridium sp.; assembly: GCA_900549235.1. Lineage (GTDB taxonomy): Bacteria > Bacillota > Clostridia > Lachnospirales > Lachnospiraceae > Enterocloster. Next base: position 7,024 of record URNT01000048.1, read on the forward strand.
GCTTTAAAGGCATTTACCAAGGGCTTTGCGGTTCTGGGCCTTCTGATGACCGGCGCCATGACGGCCCAGTATGTAAGCTTTAAGACCACCTTTACCGCGGACTTTGGCGGCACTGTATTTGACCTTCAGGGAGTATTGAACCAGATCATGCCGGGACTGCTTCCTCTTGGGATTACCATGGCAGCATTTTTCTACCTGAGAAAGAAAAATAACCCAGTACGTCTGCTGCTTGTTATGTTTGCCGCTTCTGTGATTTTAACGGTACTGGGAATCTGCGGATAAACGGGAAAATATTTAGGAAATACAGGAAAGGGACAGAGATATGAGCGGATTCAGCATGGCGGCCGTACTGACGGCCCTGATGGCAGCCGCCGCCTTTGGTGCAGCCGCGGCGAAACGGCGTATATTTACTTCCATGTATCAGGCTCTTTACAGAGAGGAATATGAGCTGTTTTTTAAGAAGGCGGACAGCAGAGCCGCCAGGGCTCTCCTTCCGGAGCTGACACGGGAAAGCCTGAAATTAAATGCCTATATGAAGCAGGGACAGACTGGGGCGGTGACACGCCAGTTCAATACCTGTATGAAGCTTTCTCCGGTTCCCTTTCAGAAATCCAGCCTTCTGGCTCAGGGCTTTGACTACTACTCCCATTGCAGGGAGGCAGAAAAATGCAGGAGGATTCTGTCCGCCATGGACGGCGTTCTGGCTCCGGAGCGCCGGGACCAGTACCGCCGCCGGTATGAAGCTCTGTTTGGAGAGATAAAGGACGATTGTTTAAGCAATTTTAGTGATTGAGGTGAATGATGAAGCACTTAAATGAAGAAGACCGCCTGTGGGCAGAGCAGGCCTATGAAAGGATCCGGGAAAAAATGTACGCCCAATGCGGGCGGATTGGGGATAAGATCCCATATATTGCCGAGGAGGGCGTATACAAAGAGGATAAGGCAGAAACAGACATTGTATGGTGGACCAACGGCTTCTGGCCGGGGATGCTCTGGCAGCTGTATCATGCAGACGGAGAGGACTGCTACCGCCAGGCGGCAGAAGGAGTGGAGAAAAAGCTGGACCGGGCCTTTGACCTCTATACCGGCCTTCACCATGACGTAGGCTTTATGTGGCTTCACAGCGCGGTGGCAGACTGGCGTCTTACAGGAAGCGAGCGTTCCAAGGCAAGGGGCCTTCACGCCGCCCACCTTCTGGCAGGCCGCTATAATCCAAGGGGAAAATTTATCCGCTCCTGGAACAGGGACCGCTCCGGCTGGGTGATCGTAGACAGTATGATGAATATCCCTCTTCTTTACTGGGCCAGAGACGTACTGAAGGATCCAAGATTTGAATATGTGGCCATGGACCATGCGGACACCATTATGAAATACACCGTCCGTCCTGACGGATCCTGCAATCATATCATTGTTCTGGATCCTGCCACAGGAGAGCTTCTTGAAACGCCTGGCGGGCAGGGCTATGCCTCTGGCTCCTCCTGGTCAAGAGGCCAGTCCTGGGCCATCTACGGCTTTGCCTTAAGCTGCCGCCATACAGGAAAGATGGAATATCTGGATACGGCAAAACGGGTGGCTCACTATTTTATTTCCCAGACAGACCAGACCGGCCATGTGGCCCTGGTGGATTTCAGAGCACCAAAGGAGCCTGTTTACTGGGATTCCACCGCAGGAGTGTGCGCCGCGTGCGGACTGCTGGAGATCGCAGACCAGGTACCGGAGGCGGAAGCAGACTTTTACCGTGATGCCGCCATCCGCATCTTAAAGGCAACTGACGAGCGGTTCTGCTGCTGGGATCCTCAGAAGGATTCCATTGTCCAGATGGGCTCCGGCTCCTACGCTACCAGCCATGACCGCCATGTACCGATTGTTTACGGAGATTATTTCTTCATAGAGGCGGTGCTGCGTCTGCTGGACAAAGACTTTCTGATCTGGTAGGAATGAGGATATGGTTCGATTATTGTGCATTGATATAGATGGAACGTTATTAAACAGCAAAAAAGAGCTGCCGGAGGAAAATATAGAGGCGGTCCGTTACGCCATGTCTCAGGGAGTGACGGCGGCCATTGCTTCGGGCCGTTCTGTGATCGGTATGAAGCCTTTGATGGAGGAATTGGGGACCGGAGATCGGGCGGTGTGTCTGAACGGCGCGCTGGTTCTGTGCGGAGGCAGGGCCATTCACACTGCGGTGATGGAGGAAAGCCTGATTATGGAGGTGATCCGGCGGGCTGAGTATTATAACAGCCAGATCTTTCTGTCCTCTGCCAGCTTTAATATCACAAACGGAAGCATTTCCAGGAGCCTTAAGGAATTGATCGATAAGGGAAGCCTGCGCTCCGATTATATTTACTGCAAGGACTATGAGGAACTGAGGCGGCTGGCCAGAGAGCACAGCGGGGAGATCTTAAAGATTGCCTTAAAAGAGGTGGATGAGGCTCATTTTAAGGAACTGAGGCAGGATCTCCTTCAGTCGGGCCTGTTTCATGTGGCAAAGTCGGATACCTGTTTTGTAGACGTAACGCCCAGGGGATGCAATAAAGCCAGTGGTGTCCGAGCTCTGGCAGAGTATCTTTCCATCCCCATGGAGCAGGTGATGTGTATTGGAGACAATGAAAATGACCTGGAAATGCTTGAGGCGGCCGGGATAGGTGTTGCCATGGGCAATGGAGCAGAAATGGCAAAGGCAGCAGCAGACTACATCACCGGTGACAATGACTCCGGGGGCTTTGCGGAGGCCATCTATCATTTTATTGGAAAAGGAAGGCAGGAAGGATGAGACAGCTGATACAAAATCCAGTGCTTACAGGTTTTCACCCGGATCCCTGCATCTGCAGGGCAGAGGGAACCTACTATATGATTACCTCCACCTTTGAGTGGCTTCCGTCTGTGTCTCTTTATGAGTCCAAGGATCTGGTTCACTGGAGCTGCGCCGGAGGACTTTTAGATCAGCTGGAGCTTCGGGGGATCCCGGATTCTGCCGGGGTATGGGCTCCGGCTCTTTCCTATGATAACGGGCGGTTTTATCTGATCTACACCATCAGCCGCCAGATTGACGGATATTTTAAGGATGTGGAAAATTATGTGGTGACAGCGGAGGACATACATGGCCCCTGGAGCGAGCCAGTGTTTTTAAATGCCTCCGGCTTTGATCCGTCTATGTTTCATGAAAATGGCCGCCACTATGTATTAAATCCCCAGTGGGATCCCAGGCCCCTGCCGGGCCATAAAAAATTCAACGGCCTTCTGCTTCAGGAATTTGACTTTGAAAAAGGGATGACAGGCCCTGCCAGGGTGATATTTGAAGGCAGTCCCACCGGAGGGACAGAAGGCCCGCATCTGATGAAAAAAGACGGCTTTTATTATATCATTGCGGCGGAAGGAGGGACAGGACGCCACCATTCCATCTGCGTGGCCCGTTCCAGAGACCTGTGGGGGCCCTATGAGGTATCGCCTTACCATCCCCTGATTACCTCATGGGAACAGGATACGCCTCTTAAAAAATCCGGCCATGGGAATTTTGTGGAAACAGAGCAGGGGGAGTGGTATATGACCCATCTCTGCGCCCGGTATCTAAAGAACCAGGACGTGTGTGTCCTGGGAAGGGAAACGGCTTTACAGAAGCTGGTCTGGACGGAGGATGGATGGCCCAGGATGGCCCAGGGAAGCTGTGTGCCTCTGACAGAGGTAGAGGGGCCGGCTGAAAGCGAGTCATCTCAGCGGTCGGATTTCCCTTCGCCTCGCAGGTATCATACAGACTTCCGCCCCGGAACAGACCTTGCGCGGGAAGAATGGCTGTCTCTTAGAACACCCTTTGAAACAAAGATAGAGCTAATCAGCCAGGGCCTTCGGATGAAAGCAGGGGAATCCCTTACCTCCCTGTTTCACCAGTCACTGATAGCCAGGCGGTTTGAGAGCGTGTCCTTTACAGCAGGTACAAAAGTGAAGGCGGCACCGGTTCACTATTCCCAGACGGCGGGGCTGGTCTGCTACTATAATACGAAGGTATTTTATTACTTGTATACAGGCTTTGATGAAGCGAAACAGCAGCGGATGGTCAATATCCTGTGCAATGACAATTTTCATTTTTATGAGCCTCTTGAGGGGAAGTATATTTATCTTCCAGAGGAAGCTCAGGAGGTAGAGCTTCAGGTTCGGGTCAGCCAGGAACGGCTGCAGTTTTACTTCAGAGCCGGAGGCGGGCCCTTATGTCCTGCAGGGCCGGTGCTGGACACAGGAATATTAAGTGATGAGCATGCAGAGGGCTGGGCTTATACAGGGGCTGTAGTGGGGATAACAGCAGTGGATCATTTTAACCGGGATATGACAGTGCTGTTTACAGATTTTTACCAGAATGAAGGATAAAAAGGAGCACTTATGATAGAAATTCTTGAACATGGCCGGACCTTTCATCTAAAGACCCGGCACACCTCCAGGATCCTCCATGTGACAGAGACCGGCCATGTGATGGATCTGTACTGGGGGAGCCGGGTAGAAGGAGATGCCTTTGGATATATGATAAAGGACATAAAAAAGGCCAGCTATCTGTGCGGCACAGACGGGGACGGCGCCTTCCGCCTGGAACAGTATCCGGTTTTATATCCGGGCTGGGGAAATCCGGATCTCCGCTCTCCGGCCTTTTCCTTTTGTTATGAGGATGGCAGCCGGATCACAGATCTGCGTTTTGACGGCTATGAGCTCCGGCAGAAAAAGGAAAAGCTTCCCGGACTTCCCACCCTGCTGGATTCTGGAGCGGAAGCGTTCCGGCTGTTTTTAAGAGATTCTGTAAAGCAGGTATGCCTTACCCTGGAATTTGGTATATTTGAGAAATTGGATGCCATGACCCAGTCTGTCAGGGTGGAAAATAAGGGAGATCAGCCATTTACCGCAGACAGGCTGATGTCAGCCTGCGTCAGCCTTATGGAGGACGGCCTTCAGGCTGTGACCCTTACCGGAGCCTGGGGAAGGGAGTGTACCAGAAACAGCCTTCCCCTCTGCCAGGGAATCTTCCAGACGGGAAGCACCAGAGGCGCAGGCGGCCATGGTCAGAATCCTTTTATGGCTCTGACCCAAAAGGGGCTGGAGGAGAGAGACGGGCAGATATGGGCTGTGAACCTGGTCTACAGCGGCAGCTTTCTCTGTGAGGCAGAGGTGGATATGCATCAGAATACCCGGTTCATGGCAGGAATCCAGCCGGAAGGCTTTTCGTGGAGGCTGGAGCCGGGAGAGAGCTTTTACAGCCCGGAGGCCGTTCTCATCCATTCAGACCGGGGCCTTGAAGAGATGACCCACCGCTTTCACCGGCTCTACAGAGCCTGTCTGCTAAGGAGCCATGAGAGAAGGACGCCGCCGGTGCTGTTAAACAGCTGGGAGGCGGCTTACTTTGACTTTAATAAGGAAACCCTTCTGGCTCTGGCAAAAGAAGGGGCCAGTGCAGGGGCAGAGATGTTTGTGCTGGATGACGGCTGGTTTGGAAGGCGGAATGGAGCCGATTCCTCCCTGGGAGACTGGACGGAAAACCGGAAAAAGCTGGGAGGCAGCTTAAAGGAGCTGGCAGAGGAGATACGGGGCCTTGGAATGGAATTTGGCCTTTGGTTTGAACCGGAAATGGTATCGCCGGACAGCTGTCTTTACCGCAGCCACCCTGACTGGGCCATCCAGGTGCCGGGACGGAGGCCTCAGCTTGCGAGAGACCAGTTGGTGCTGGACTTAAGCCGCCGGGAAGTACAGGATTACATAATAGAAGCCGTAGACAGAGTTCTTTCCAGCGCCCCTATTACCTATGTAAAATGGGATATGAACCGGAATATAACAGACTGGTATTCCTCCGCGCTGGGGGCCGGATGCCAGAAGGAGCTGGGACACCGGTATATCCTGGGCCTGTATCGGATACTGGAGGAACTGACAGAGAAGCACCGGAACGTGCTGTTTGAGGGCTGTGCCGGAGGAGGGGGACGCTTTGATCCGGGAATCCTCTATTATATGCCCCAGATCTGGGCCAGCGACGATACCGATCCCATTGAGCGGCTGGAGATCCAGACGGGAACCTCCATGGTCTACCCGGCTGTATCCATGGGATGCCATGTATCGGCAAGCCCCAATCATATGACCGGAAGGCTTAGCCCTCTTTCCGTCAGGGGGGTAACGGCTATGGAAGGAAATCTGGGGTACGAGCTGGATCTGACGGGTCTGGCCCAGGAAGAAAAAGAGGAGATACGCCGCCAGATCCATTTTTACAAGGAAATCCGTTCTATTATACAGGAGGGCGATCTGTACCGCCTGAGGAGCGCCGGAAATGAACGTGCCTGGATGTATGTGACAGAGAACAGGGAACAGGCTGTGGTAAGCTATGTCCGTATCCTGTCCCGTCCCAATACGGTTCCGGGGCGGTTAAGGCTGTACGGCCTTGATCCCCTTTTCACCTATCAGGTACAGGATCAGGAGTCAGGAACGGCCCTGCTTCGGACCGGTTCCTCCCTGATGCACATTGGTCTGGCGCTTCCAAAGGGAACCGGCGATTTTTACGGAACACAGTATACTTTAGTGCGCTCTCGGAATCTCCCTTGCACTCATCTTTGCGGCTGATTTTCCGCCATCCGCACACAAATTTAATCAACGTACCTTCCAGGTACGCCTCATAAATTTGTGCACAGCTGGCAAAAAATCATCTCACAAATCTGAGCACAAAGAGATTCCGAGAGCACACATTACAAAAATGGAGGTATGAGGATGATCCGGATACCAGAGCATAAAAAATTCAGAGTGATCCTCTGCAGCGACGCAAAAAATGAGGCCGACGATCAGTACGCCCTTGTCCACGCCATTTTAACAAGCCGCTTTGTGATAAAGGGCATGGTAGCCGGACATTTCCGGGAGCGGGGAACCAATAAAAAATCCCTTGAAGAAATGGAACTTCTGGCCTGGCTGACGGGAACCTGCGGACAGTACCCCATTGTCCTGGGGGCAGATCAGAAAATGGAGTGTCTGGAGGAGCCACAGCTGAGTCCTGGCGCCAGCTTGATTGCTGAGGAGTCCATGAAGGAGGATCCACGCCCCTTATATGTGCTGAATATAGGAGCCCTTACGGATCTGGCGGCGGCTCTTTTAGCTTATCCTCAGATCTGCAGCCGCCTGACTGCCATATGGGTAGGCGGAGGGCGGTATCCTGAGGGAAGTGAAGAATGTAACCTGAAAAATGACCTGCTGGCGGCGAGAGCCGTATTCGCCTCAGGAGTCAGGCTGTGGCAGATTCCAAGCGGCGCCTACAAGACTACCCTGGTGTCTGTGGCAGAGCTGGCCTGCAGGGTGGCTCCTATGGGCCCTCTGGGGGCGTACCTTTACAGTCAGCTGGAAGAATTTGCCAGTAAATATATAAAAGAAAAGCCTTGGATCAACCCGGAGTGCTGGGTTCTTGGGGATTCCGGGGCAGTAGGAGTGCTTTTAGACGAACAGAAGGGCTGCTACAGAGAAATAGAAGCGCCGGACTTTGACGGGCAGTGCCGGTATCTGCAGGTTCCCGGAAGAAAAAAGATCCGGGTCTATGACCGGCTGAACAACCGTATGATCCTGGAGGATCTGTTTGCGAAGCTGGAATTATTTGCGAAAGCCCCAAAAACAGAAAAAGGAGAAAAGAAAGATGGATAAGAAAATCATACTTGTATCCCACGGAATGCTGGCATCCGGAATGTGCCATTCCGTTCAGATGATCATAGGAGAGCGGGAGGATCTGACCTTTTTTGGCATGATGCCTGGAGAGCATTACCAGCCCATGGTTGACGCAGTGGAGAGGGAAGCCGTATCCCATCCGGACACTCAGTATATCGTCATTGCCGACCTGCTGGGAGGCAGTGTCTGCAACGGTATGACCACTCTGACAGGGCATGAAAACATAAAGCTCATCGCAGGTATGAATATGGGGCTGGTCATCGGCCTTTTGCTGGAGCCGGAGGCTTTAAGCGACGGGCAGATCGAAGCTAAGATCAGAGAGGCCCAGGAGATCAATCTTCTGGTGGCTCCTGTCACCGGGGACGAAACAGACGGTGGAGAGAACTTTTTCTAAAAAAGTGAAAGGAAAGGCAGATTGTATAATGGAAACTACAATTTTACAGGCGTCTGCTTACGGCGTCCGTCCAGATACTCAGGAACTTCAGACAGAAGCCTTCCAGAAGGCCATCGACCATCTTCACTCCATGGGAGGAGGCGAGTTGCAGGTCCAGGCAGGAACCTATCATATTGGCAGTATCCGCTTATATTCGGATATGACCCTTCATCTCATGGAGGGGGCGAAGCTGTATGGAAGCAGGGACTTCCGGGATTACACCGATTTTAAAGTCCCCACCACCCTGCGCTATGTGGAGGACGAGCACTACAAAACCCTATGGAACCTGCCGGATTATTATATCTATGGGATCATCTGCGCTTTTGGTGAGAAGCAGGTCTCCATCATCGGCGAACCCGGCTCAGAGATCAATGGTCAGGACTGTTTTGATCCGGACGGAGAAGAAGGGTTCAGAGGGCCTATGGGCATGATTTTTTGCAGCTGCCAGAATGTAACCTTAAAGGGATACACCGTTTCAGACAGCGCCAACTGGTCTCACCAGCTTGACAGCTGCAAGGGAGTGGACATCAGTCAGGTAACCGTTCTTGCAGGCCATGACGGTTTTAATTTCCACCACTGCACCGGCATCAATGTAAGCGGCTGCCGCCTGTACACTGGAGATGACTGCGTAGCCGGTTATGATATAGAGAATCTTTATGTAAAAGACTGCTTTTTCAATACCGCCTGCAATGCCTTGAGAATCGGCGGACGAAACATGATCTTCGACCACTGTACCTTTAAGGGGCCGGGACTGTATCCCCACCGTTCCGAGATGACCTATTACACCCATGCTGTGTTTAAATATTATTCCATCCGCCCTGACGTGATCCGGGGAGAAGGAGAGGGTATTCTTTTAAAGAACTGCACATTTATGGACATGACCATGCTGCTGTCCTACCAGTACGGCAGGGAGGAGCTGATGCAGAACAATCTCCCCCTCAGAGAGCTGACCTTTGAGGACGCGGATATTAAGCATCTGACGAAAAAGTCCCTGTTCAAGGGAAATGGAGAACCCTGCACCCTGACCCTGCGCCGGACTGCCCTGTCCTTTGAAGGCTCCGATGACGAAGACCCTATGCTGGAAGTAGATTCCTCCATTACCCTGAACCTGGAGCAGGTCATCTGCGCCGCATCTGTTATCATACAGGCACCAAAGGACACAGTGGTCAACATGAAGGACTGTAAAGGCATCCGCATTCTCCGTATCTGACCGGATTTTTCCTTTGCATTCTAGATTGCAGCATTTTTCAAAAATGTATTAAATTTTTATATTGTGTATTCTTATACATTCGTGTACAATATATGGGCAAATAAATATACCACAATATACACAGAGGGGAGTATACACAAATGTCATCAAAGAAACAGACAAGTGCCGGTGCTCCAAAAAAGGACTTCACGAAGATGAAGACGCCTCACACCTATGCCATTATTTTCATTGTGGTAGTGGTGTGCTGGCTTCTTACGTTCCTGATCCCTGCCGGCAAATTCAGCACCCATACCGTTGAATACACCGATTCCAACGGAGCAGTCAAGTCAAAGACCGTACTGATGGCGGACACCTTCCGCTACAGCTACAACCTGGACACCGAGGCCGTAAAGGGCTTCCTTACGGAGCTTAGCGGCGACGAAGAACTGATGGAGTCCCTAAGCGTAGACGAGGAGGCTCTGGATCAGTTTTTGACAACTGATTCATCCCAGTGGGATCAGGCTCAGCTGGACGAGCTGGGGCTGACCGATGATGTGCTTTATGCGCAGTACGGCGAGTCCATCTACGATACCAGCGAAAAGCTTCACAAAACAGCAAAGATCTGGGGTACAGAGGATTTCGGAGGCTTCGGCTTCTTGAACTATGTATTTGAGGGGCTTGTATCCGGCGACCGTTCCGGCTCTGCAGTGGGACTCTGCGCCCTGATCCTGATCGTAGGCGGTTCCTTCAGCATCATCATGAAAACCGGCGCGGTAGACGCGGGTATTTATACCTTTATCAGCAAGACAAAGGGACTGGAGCGCCTGGCTCTTCCCATCCTCTTTGTTATGTTCTCACTGGGCGGAGCCACCTTCGGTATGGCAGAGGAGTGTATCCCCTTCGCCATGATCATGGTACCTTTTGTGATCGCTCTGGGTTATGATTCCATTATCGCGGTAACCGTAACCTATGTGGCTTCCCAGGTGGGAAATGCCGTATCCTGGATGAGCCCCTTCTCTGTGGCCGTAGCCCAGGGTATCGCGGGAGTTCCCGTCCTTTCCGGCGCAGGCTTCCGTCTGGCTATGTGGGTGATCGTAACCCTTGCGGCAGCCAGCTATATGATGGTTTACGCAGAGAAGATCCGCAAAAATCCTTCCAGGTCCGTTGCCTACGAGACAGACGCCTATTTCAGGGACAAGCTGAGCACTGTAAACGCGCAGGCACCTCAGTTCCTGCTGGGGCATAAGCTGGTGCTCCTGGAAATGCTGGCCGTTCTGATCTGGATCGTATGGGGCGTAACCAAAAAGGGTTACTACATCCCTGAGATTGCATCTCAGTTCTTTGTGATGGGCTTTGCGGCAGGTATTACCGCCATTATCTTCAAGCTCAACAACATGACGGTCAATGAAATGGCTTCTGCCTTCCAGAGCGGTGTGGCAGACCTTGCGGGCACTGCCGTGGTAGTAGGTATGGCAAAGGGAATCCTCCTTGTACTGGGCGGCTCCGACGCAAACGTACCTTCTACATTAAACACCATTTTGTATGCTCTTGGAAATGCCCTTCACGGTGTTCCGGCTTTCATCGGTGCGGAGATCATGTATGTGTTCCAGAGCCTGTTTAACCTGGTTGTGACCTCCAACTCCGGCCAGGCAGCTCTTACCATGCCGATTATGGCACCTCTTGCCGATCTGGTAGGAGTATCACGCCAGATCGCCGTTTTAGCTTTCCAGATGGGCGCAGGCTTCGTAGACGCATTTACTCCGGTATCCGCAAGCCTGATCGGCGTCCTTGGTGTTGCTCACATCGACTGGGGCAAATGGGCGAAGTTCCAGATCAAGATGCAGGGCTTCTTCTTCCTGATGGGAACAGCAACCATTGCCATCGCCATCGCTATCAATCTTCAGTAATAAAACAAACCAGAAAGGGGCATATTTCCCGGAAATCAGATGGTTTCCGGGAAATATGCTCCCTTTTATATGGAATCTACCATTTCACATCCTTTGCGGCCCGTATAAATTCCTTTATTACCTTATTTCCATGTCCCTTCTTATAATACAATCCAAAAGACAGCTCCTTCACATCCTGTATAGGAACCACCACCAGCTCCTGACGGTTGGCAGTCAGGAGTTCAGGCAGCACCGATACCCCAAGCCCCGCCTCTGCCAGCACCATGGCGTCCTCCGCAAATTCACAGAAATAAAGATCAGAAAGGGGCTTTTCCGCCATCAGCTCATGCTGCAGGGCCGCTGTCTCCGAATCCGTTGCCTCAGGCCGGTACAGGATCAGCCGGTGGGGGCGGATGTCTCCCATGGAGGCCGAGGGCAGAAGGGCCAGGGGATGATCCGGCCTGCACACACAGCATACCTGGGTCCGGCCAAGCTCCAGATAGGCAGGTCCCCCTTTTTTCGGCTGCTCCTCCCGGATTCCAAGGGCGATGTCTATATCCCCCTCCTCGATCCGGGCAAAGATCTGAGCTCTTGGCATCTGGTGGAAGGAAGGATGGAGATTGGGGAAAATGCGGATCAGACGGCTTAAAATATCCGGAAACAGGGCCATCTGGGTAAGTCCGCTGTACCCGATATTCAAGGGGAGCACATCAGCCCCGGCAGGATCCGCAAACCGCCTTTTGGCCCGCCTGGACAGCGCAAGGATATTTTTCGCGTCATCCAGAAACACAAGTCCCGATTCCGTCAGTTCCACGCTGCGGGTAGACCGGTGAAACAGCTTTGTTCCAAGCTCCGTCTCCAGGCTGTGGATCTGGTGGGTAACAGAGGGCTGGGAAATACAGACCTTTTCCGCCGCCTTGGCAAAATTCAGGTGCTCTGCCACCGCAAGAAAGCACTCCAGCTGCATGGTATTCATATAAGACCTCCCGGCTGATTGATAGATTTGTTCTATTAATAATAGCATATTTATAATTCACTTACAAGGAAATCTGAAGTATGCTGTTACCGATGAAAGAAAGCGATCTACAAAAGAAAGGAGCAGACTATCATGCTGAAATATTTATTACGCAGTGTAGGCGAATATAAAAAAGCAGCCATAGGTACGGCAGTTTTTGCCGGCCTGGAGGTGGTGATGGAGATCATCATTCCATTCCTGATGGCAGACATTATCGACCAGGGCATATACGGAGGCAGCATGGACGCAGTCCTTAAGCTGGGCCTGTGGATGATTCTCTGTGTGGTCCTCGGACTTTTATTTGGCCTTGCTTCCGGAACCCTGGCGGCCGATGCCTCCGCCGGCTACGCCCGCAATCTGAGAAAAGAGCTGTATTTTCATATCCAGGGGTTTTCCTTTGCGAACATCGATCATTTTTCCACCGCCGGGCTTGTGACCCGTTTGACCACAGATGTGACCAATGTGCAGAATGCCTTCCAGATGATCATCCGTATCGCGGTCCGGGCCCCTCTTATGCTGGTCTTTTCACTGGCCATGTCCGTGACCATCAGCCCCCGGCTGTCTCTTTTATTTCTGATTATGATCCCGGTACTGGGGGGCGGTCTGGCCTGGCTGGTACTGAAATCCCATCCATACTTTGAACAGGTCTTTCACACCTATGACGAGCTCAACGGCGTGGTGCAGGAAAATCTAAGCGGCATCCGGGTAGTGAAATCCTTCGTCCGCGAGGAGCATGAAAAGAAAAAATTCCAGAAGGTTTCAGAAGGGCTGTACCGCATTTTCTGCAGGGCAGAGGGGTATCTGGCACTCAATACGCCGCTGATGCAGTTTGTAGTGTACCTGTGTATGATTCTGGTATTCTGGACCGGAGCCAGGATGATCGTCCTTTCCGGCGGTACCCTGCTGACCACAGGACAGCTGACCAGCCTCATCACCTATGCCATGCAGATTCTTACAAGCCTGATGATGCTGTCCATGGTTCTGGTGATGATCACCATGGCCCGGTCATCCGGCGAACGGATCAGCGAGGCCCTGTCAGAGGAAAGCAGTCTGAAAAACCCGGAATCCCCGGTTATGGAGGTAAAGGACGGCTCCATACGGTTTGACCATGTGAATTTTGGTTATGCAGGGGATGAAAAAGCCCTCTGTCTGCGGGATATAGAGCTTACCATCCCTTCCGGCGCCACAGTGGGCATCATCGGCGGCACCGGAACCGGAAAAAGCTCCCTAGTATCCTTGATCCCCCGTCTCTATGACGTAACAAAGGGAAGGGTAACGGTAGGAGGCGTAGATGTGCGCCGCTACGATCTGGATACCCTCAGAAACAGTGTTGCCATGGTTCTTCAGAAAAATGTGCTGTTTTCCGGCACCATCAAGGAAAATCTCCGATGGGGAAATGAAAACGCCACAGACGAGCAGCTGATCCATGCCTGCAGGCTGGCCCAGGCCTCTGAGTTCGTGGAAGCCTTTCCGGATCAGTACGACACCTATATCGAGCAGGGCGGAACCAATGTTTCCGGCGGGCAGAAGCAGCGTCTCTGCATTGCCAGAGCCCTGTTAAAAAAACCGAAGATCCTGATCCTGGATGATTCTACCTCAGCCGTGGACACCAAAACCGACGCTCTGATCCGCAGGGCCTTCAGAGAGGAAATTCCTGACACCACCAAGATCATCATTGCCCAGCGTATTTCCTCTGTAGAGGACGCGGACATGATCCTTGTAATGGACGGCGGACAGATCGAGGCGGCAGGCACCCATGAGGAACTGTTAAAGAACAGCCGGATTTACCGGGAAGTATTTGACTCTCAGCAGAAGGGAGGAAATGAGTCATGAAACAATTAAAGGGCGCAGTCATCAAACGGCTGCTTTCATACATAACAGGCCACGCCAGAGGCATTTTTGCCATGGCCTGCTTCTGCGTGCTTTTGTCTACCCTTGCAAATGTAAGCGGCTCCATTTTCAGCCAGCTTCTGGTAGACCGCTATATCACGCCTCTGCTTCTGGAGGCGGAGCCGGCCTTTGGAGGGCTGATTCGGTTCCTGCTCCTGATGGCTCTGGTGTATCTTGGAGGCGTGCTCTGCACCCTGGCCTACAGCCGTCTGATGATCCGGGTTTCACAGGGCTGCCTAAAATCCATCCGCGACGATATGTTTAACCATATGCAGCAGCTTCCCATCCGGTATTTTGACACCCATACCCATGGCGATGTTATGAGCCATTATACCAATGACACCGATACCCTGCGGCAGTTCATTTCCCAGGCCCTGCCTCAGTTATTTTCCTGTATCGTAACCCTTCTGGCCGCCTTTGCCGTCATGCTCCGCTACAGCATCCTGCTGTCCGGTCTGGTAGTGGTGGTTACGGCCCTGATCCTTTTTGTAACCAGGGCCGTAGGCGGAGCCAGCACCCGGTATTTTGTCCGCCAGCAGGGCTCCCTGGGACAGATTAACGGCTATATCGAGGAAATGCTGGGAGGCCAGAAGGTGATCAAGGTATTCTGCCACGAGGCACAGGCAAAGGACGGCTTCGCGGAGAAAAATGACCAGTTATACCATGATGCAAGACGGGCCAACCGGTATGCCAACATCCTGATGCCCATTCTGGGACAGATTGGAAATCTGCAGTATGTGCTTCTGGCAGCGGCAGGGGGATATATGGTGTTAAATGGCATGGGAGGCATCACAGCAGGAACGGTGGTGGCATTTCTCTCCCTGTCAAAGTCATTTTCCATGCCCATCCAGCAGATCTCCCAGCAGATCAGCATGGTAGCAATGGCCCTGGCCGGAGCCGAGCGCATTTTCACGCTTATTGACGAGGCACCGGAAGCGGATGAGGGCTATGTAACCCTGGTAAATGTACGGGAGGAAAATGGAATTCTGACGGAAACAAAGGAGCGCACCGGCCTGTACGCCTGGAAACATCCCCACCATGACGGCACCCTGACCTACACAAAGCTGACGGGAGACATCCGTATGTTTGACGTGGATTTTGGCTATACGCCGGATAAAACTGTACTTCACAATGTAACCCTGTACGCTGAGCCGGGGCAGAAGCTGGCCTTTGTAGGCTCCACCGGCGCAGGAAAGACCACCATCACCAATCTTTTGAACCGGTTTTATGACATTGCAGACGGCAAGATCCGCTACGACGGCATCAATATCAATAAGATCCGCAAGGCAGACCTCCGCCGCAGCCTTGGCATCGTCCTTCAGGATACCTTCCTGTTTACCGGTACGGTAATGGACAATATCCGCTACGGCTGTCTGGACGCCACCGACGAGGAGTGTATCGCAGCCGCCAGGCTGGCCAATGCCCACAGCTTTATTATGAGCCTTCCCGAAGGCTACGAAACCATGCTCATCGGAGCGGGGGCCGCCCTCAGTCAGGGCCAGAGACAGCTCCTTGCCATTGCACGGGCTGCTGTGGCCGACCCGCCGGCCATGATTTTGGATGAGGCCACCTCCTCCATCGATACAAGAACCGAGCGGCTGGTACAAAAAGGCATGGACCGTCTGATGAAGGGGCGCACCACCTTTGTCATCGCCCACCGCCTTTCCACCATCCAGAACTCCGACGTCATCATGGTAATGGACCATGGCCGCATTATCGAGAGGGGAGACCATGAGGCTCTGATTGAAAAGAAGGGGACGTATTATCAGCTTTATACGGGGGCGTTTGAGTTGGAGTGAAAGCGGGAACTGATCCACGTTTTTCACCCTCTGAAATTTTTTTTGAAAAATATTAAAAAAGTTATTGACATTCAGCGCGAGGTTTGATATTATAATCCTCGCGCTTGAG
>URNT01000049.1 GCA_900549235.1 uncultured Clostridium sp.
TTTAGAGGGATGTGGAATTAAGTCTTTCATACTGACTTTACTTTTTCAATTCACGAATTATTCTTATTTTCCCACAATAAAAGACACAGGCGGCAGCTATTTCACCAATCCTGTGTCCATTTTACTCTAAATCCTCAATCATCCTTCATATCTGCTGACAGATATTTCCCACAGAGCCTTCCCTCCAGATCATAGACCTTAACATAGCTTCCTGCATACACCGCATAAAAGCCGTCTCCGGTTTCAAACAGCCAGCCCTCTAAAGGGATGCGCTTCTGCTCTGTGCCATTTTGGTAGATCAGCAGATACTGTTGGCCATCTTCCGTATCCACCAAAAGTCCGTACCGGCCATTTCCCAAATCCCTCAAGGTATCCCACAGCTCCCTGTGCCCCTCCGGAAGACTGTCTTCTTCTATGGTGCACAGATACCTTCCTGCCAGGTCATATACATAGTCTGTATTTCCCTTTCGGAGCTTCACATAGACAATCCCGTCGAACATGGGATACCACATCTGTATATCATCCCCTTCCGCTCCATGTTGTTCCAGAAGCTGAGGAAACATAGCGGCAAATTCCTCCACACCCATTGCCCTGGAAGGAAGGCCCTTCTCAAAAGCAGCTCTTACTGCGGCTTCTTCCCCCTCTGCGATCCGCCTTCCCTGATGATCCACAAACACGCAGAGATAGGTTTCCTGATCCTCCTGCCAGCGCTCCAGCAGGATGCCGTTTTCATTTGCCTCTGTCCAGTCATACACCGGCTCCTCTGCCCAGGCCCTCTCCTTCAGGGAATACACGCCGAATTTCCCATTTTCCTGATCCAGCACAGGCAGGCAGCCCTCCTTCGGGCAGAGAAACAGATCCGCATCTCCCGCATAGCGGATGCCGGGGAAAAAGTCCGTCTCCTTTAAGGCCCCATCCAGCAGATACAGTCCGGCTTCTCCTGAAAATGAATCTCCATTTACAGCCAGGGCCATTCCCTCCTTAAGCTCCAGTCTGGCCTCCGGCTGGGCCGGATCTCTTGTAAGATACTCCGGAAGGGCCTTTTCTGTCTCACGAAGCCCTACATAACCAAGGCCGTTGATAAGAGCCTGGCCATTGTCTGTGGTAAGCCAGTCAAAAAGCTGGCGGGCCGGTGTTCCCTCCGGCTCGTCCCGGCGGATGGCGGCATAAAACTCACTTATATAAGGATAACTGCCATCCCGGATGGTCTCATTGGAAGGAGGGATTCCATTTACAGACATAAAGCAGAGTTCCGGCTTTTCGTACATATTTTTCGCATAGAAATAAACGGAATATCCCAGCGCATTTCCCCTGTTGTCGTAGGAGGAAAGGGCATCCAGGATCTCTCCCATTTCACTGAAAATGTAGTTCTCCGGAGCCGGGGCCATTTCCCTCCCCTGCATCACCAGGGAATCCATCAGGTTCTGGCTGCCGGAACGGGGCGGACGCTGGAAGGCGCAGATCTCCTGATCCCTGCCGCCGGCCTCCTTCCAGTTGGTGATCCGGCCAGAATAAATCCCTGCAAGCTGATCCTCTGTAAGGCTCTCCACCGGGTTGGAGGCATTTGCCATAAATACCAGGGCATCCCTTCCAATGGGCTGGATCAGAAGGGGATTCCCTGCTTTCTCCAGTTCCTTCAGATACTCATCGCTTGGCGCATAGGCAAGAACCAGAGACGCCCCGTACTCTCCCCCCTGCTGCAGGCTGTAATAGGCCGCTGATGTTTTATTGTGGGCAATGTCCCTCTCCGCTTCCTCTGCCGAAGCCCCGGTGGAGAGGCGGTACAGCGCCTGGGACAGAGGCAGGGTTGCTGTGGAGCCGTCTACCTTGGGATACTCCTCCCTGGCAAACTGTGGGCAGGAAAGGGTCTCTGCCTTCTTTTCCGCCTCCAGAATCCGGAGCAGGTTCTCCTTTTCTGTCTCATTCAGCACTGACTCATCAAAGTCTCCCTCCGTCATGGGCTGATACCAGTCCTTTTCCAGAAAATAGGATCGGAGATCGCTGTCCTTAAATGTCCGTCCATGTCGGGCATATATCTCATTTCTGGCAATCCGAAGCTCCACAGGGCTTAATACAGCCAGCTCCTCTGCCTCATAAAGCTGCCGGGCTGATTCCGGAAGGATCCAGGAATCTCCAAACTGTCCCGTTCTTCCCGGAAGGGAGTCCTCCGCAGTCTCCGTCTGCTTCTCCTCTATATCTGCCGCCCCTTCTGTGATGCTTTCCTCCATCTGGGACGGCGTGGTCTGATCCACAGGCTGGATCCTGCCGCAAGCCGCTGTCAGCGCCATGACTCCGGCACAGAAAAACCATATGTTCCGTTTCATTTTCATTTTCCCTCTCCTTACGTGACATACCGCCATCCCGCAACTCTATATAAAATAATTTTCCTGAATCTGTATCTTTACGTTTAAAATATCCTTCTGAAGCATCTCCACTGCCCGCTCCGTATCCTTCGCCTCCATAGCTTCCAGAATAGCCTTGTGGAAATAGCTGTTGGACTCCATATCCTTCTTCCAGGCTGTCTGAAAATACTGGGCAATATACTGGCAGGACCTGCGCAGCGCCGTCTCGATCACCTGGCACAGGTAGGCATTGCCCCCAAGCTCACACAGCTTCAGGTGGAAATCCGTATTCCGGTCCCAGTGGACTGCCACCATCCGCTCATGATTCTTCTTCACAATGGTATCCAGCCCTCGAAGAAGTACCAGATCCTCCTCCGTGATCTTTGGCACCAGGCGCTTCATATTCGCTGTCTCCACATCGATCCGCAGTTCCAGAAGATCCAGGATCTCCTTCAGTGAAATCTGCACCACCTGATACCCCACCCTGGGAATACTCTTTAACACTCCATCCTTACACAGTTCGATCAACGCCTCCCGCACCGGAGACTTGCTCATAGAATACCGCTCAATGATCTCTCCCTCCGTAATAATATCATTGGGTTTAAAAATCCCCTCCTCTATATCTCTGTAGACCCCCTCCACTGCAATTTCCTTCAGTGTCTTCTTTGCCTTCATCTTCATTCCTCACTTTGGTTTCTCTATGCTTTCATGGTTCCATTATAAATTCTCCCTTCCTTTTATTCAATCACTGTTTTGGTAAAAAGTTCCTTAAAGCGTGGAGTTTCCAGGAGACCCGGGGGTGAAAAGGGGTAAAAAAAGCGGCCATCTCTTGATGCCGCCTCAGGACTACTTAACGATTGCTTTCGCAATCGTCTCTCGACCCATCAGGAGCCGCCAAGCATGCTGATGGGTCTTTTATTATTTCATCCTCCAAGCCTCAAAGCTCATACTTCCCTCTCTCCAAAAACACTCCCTTCTTCTCCTCTGCAACCCGTCCGTCCTTCACCGCATGGCAGCCTCTTAAGAATACCTGCTCGATCCGTCCGGTTACCCTTGTGCCTTCAAAGGGAGCATAATCTACATTCTGGATCTGATCCCCGGCGGTGATCACGTCCTCTACTCCTGGCCTTAAGATCACAAGATCCGCATCGCTTCCCGGCGCAATCACGCCCTTTCTGGGATAGAGCCCGTAGAGCTTTGCGGGATTTTCAGACAGCACCCGGCACATGGTTTCTTTGGAGATTCTTCCGGCGTCTACGCCGTAGGTATAAAGAAGGGTGCCTCTTGTCTCCACTCCCGGCATCCCCCCTGGAATCTTGCGGAAATCATCCTTTCCAAGGTCCTTCTGTTCGGTGGTAAAGCTGCAGTGGTCGGTGGAAACGGTCTGGATGGTTCCATCTGCCAATCCCTTCCACAGACACTCCTGATCCTCTTTTTTCCTGAGAGGCGGGGCGCACACATACTTGGCCCCTTCCATTCCCGGAAGCTCATACAGGCTGTCATCCATAAGAAGATACTGAGGACAGGTCTCAGCGTAAACCTTCTGCCCCCGCCTTCTGGCCTCCATGATCACATCATAGCCTTCCTTGTTGGTCAGATGCACCACGATCACCGGCACATCCACTACCTCAGCCAGACGCAGCAGGCGGTCAATGGCCTCGGCCTCAGCCGCCGCCGGACGGGTCGCCGGATGGCTTGCAACGCCCATGCGCCCGGCCTTTACCGCCTCCTCCTGAAGGGCGGCAATCATCCCGGTATTCTCACAGTGGACACCGGTAATGCCCCCAACCTCCTTAAGGCGCTTTAAAATCTCAAAAATCGCCTTGTCATCCACCTGAATATCATAGGTCATATACAGCTTAAAAGAGGTAACGCCTGCGTCCATCATATCCTGGACCTCCCGGCTCACCTCAGGCGTCCACTCTGATATAGACATATGGAAGCCGTAATCACAGGAGCATTTTCCGTCTGCCTTTTCATGCCAGTTTTTAAGGCCCTCTGCCAGGGTCTCTCCCGCATACTGGGTTCCGAAATCCACAATGGTAGTAGTGCCGCCCCTGAGAGCCGCTCTCGTTCCTGTCTCAAAATCATCCGCCGTCACCGTACCAGCCACATGAAGGTCAAAATGGGTATGGGCGTCGATAAAGCCCGGAAACAGTATGCAGCCCTGTGCGTCCAGCACCTGGGCCTCTCCACCTGCCAGCCGGTCCATCTCCTCCGGTGTCCCCACTGCCGCGATCTTCTCCCCGTCAATCAGCACATCCGCCTGAAAGCTTCCGCTTCCCGTTACTACGGTTCCTCCTTTTATGATCTGTTTCATTCTCTTCCTCCATTCAAGATCCCCGCCCCTACCGGCGGCAGATCAAAGCGCAAGGATCCGGAGAAAGGCGCGCCTCCCTCCGGAATCCCTCTTACTTTTCCTTCCGATAATATGTTCCATCCATCGGCAGCTTCGTCCTCAGTACATGATCCATGGCATAATAAGCCCCCTGAACAGCCGGAGCCGTTGGAATGGTGGCAATCTCACCGATTCCCTTCGCGCCGTAGGCAAATGGAAGGAGCTCATCCTTCTCTACATAAATGGCGTGAATATCCGGAATCTGGGTCGAACGCATCAGTCCCAGGGTACCATATCTGGCCTGAGGCACACCATCCTTTAAGGGATAATCCTCAGTCAGGGCATAGCCCAGTCCCATCAGCACGCCGCCCTCAATCTGGCCCTGGATGGCAATGGGGTTAACCACCTTTCCAGAGTCATGGGCCGCATAGACCTCTTTCACCTTTCCGTCATCATCCAGAATCACCACATGGGTGGCAAAGCCATACGCTACATGGCTCTTTGGATTGGGCACATCTGCCCCCAGCTTGTCGGTAGGATCAAAGAACTCTGCAAAGAACTCCCTTCCTTCCAGCTTAGAAAGGTCGCCGCCGGCTTCCTTTAACGCCTCATTCAGATCCGCAGCCGCCATACGCACTGCCTCACCTGAGATCAGAGTCTGGCGGGAGCCTGAGGTTGTACCAGAGTCAGGAGCGATCTCTGAGTTGCAGCCCATATTTTTTACCTGTCCCCGACCAAGACCGGTGGCCTCTGCCACCATCTGGATAAATACCGTAGCGCAGCCCTGGCCAATATCCGAAGCGCCGCAGTACAGCTCCACGATTCCCTCATGGACCGCAAGCTTTGCCCGGCCCTTATCAGGAAGTCCCACGCCTACACCGGCATTCTTCATGGCGCAGGCGATACCGGCCCGTCCCGGATGGCTCTCATAGGCCTCCTTCACAGCCATCAGCGTCTCCTTAAGGGCAGTGGAACAGTCAGCAATCTGTCCGTTTGGCAGAACCTTGCCCGGCTCGATGGCATTGCGGTAGCGGATCTCCCATGGGGAAATACCCACCTTTTCAGCCAAAAGGTTGATGTTGGATTCCAGGGCAAACTCACTCTGGCACACGCCGAAGCCTCTGAAAGCCCCTGCAGGCGGATTATTGGTATAATAGCCAAAGCCCCGGATATCCGTATTCTGATAGCAGTAAGGCCCTACAGAATGGGTGCAGGCTCTCTCAAGAACAGGCCCGCACAGGGACGCATAGGCACCTGTATCAAAATAAATCTCACAGTCAAGACCTGTGAAAATACCATTTTCATCACAGCCAAGAGTAAAGGTCCCCTCCATGGCATGGCGCTTTGGATGGAAGTTTATGGATTCCTGCCTGGAAAATACCACCTTCACCGGTCGGTTTACCTTAATAGCCGCCAAAGCCGCAATATGCTGAACGGAAACGTCCTCTTTTCCGCCGAAGCCGCCGCCTACCAGCTTATTTTCCACCACGATCCGCTCCTGATCCCAGCCAAGCATAATGGCGATCTCATGTCTTGTATCAAAAACGCTCTGATCCGTAGAATAGATCTTCACGCCATCCTTATACGGAAACGCCACCGCACACTCCGGCTCCAGGAAGGCATGCTCTGTAAATGGAGTCCGGTAGCTCTGTGTTACCACATATTTAGAGTTAGCCAGAGCCGTCTTTGCATCTCCGCGGGTCACATGGCGCTTCTGGCACAGATTTCCATTTTCATGGACAGAGGGCGCATCCTCTGCCATGGCCTCCTTAATGGAAGTAACAGGCTGCAATACCTCATAATCGATCTGAACCAGCTTCTTTGCCTTCTCAAGGATCTGTCTGGTCTCGGCCACCACAAGGCAGATGGCGTCACCTACGCACCGGGTAATATCGCCCTTTGCGATCATTACATCCCAGTCATGCTGCAGATGGCCTACCTTGTTGTTGGGCACATCTTCTGCTGTCAGCACCGCAAGCACACCCGGAAGGGCCAGAGCCTTTTCCGCGTGAATATCCAGAACCCTTGCCCTTGGATGGGCAGAACGGACAGCGGAGGCGTAAACCATATTTTCCATCTCCACATCATCCGGATACTCGCCATAGCCAAGAACCTTCTCACGCACATCCACACGGAAGGCCCTCTTTCCAACGCCGTACTCATCTCCTGCCTCCAGGCCATCCTCGATCTCCGCGTCTCCCCGCAGGATCGCTGCCGTAAGCTGGATGCCCTCGATGATCTTCTTATAACCGGTACAGCGGCAGATATTGCCCTTTAAGGCCACCTTGATCTCTTCCTCTGTGGGATCCGGCACCTTATCAAGAAGGGCCTTTCCTGCCATCACCATACCTGGGATACAGAAGCCGCACTGTACCGAGCCCTTAGATCCAAAGGCATACACAAAAGCATCCTTTTCTCTCTCTGTCAGGCCCTCTGTTGTTAAAATGTTCTTTCCCACTGCCTTTTTTGTGGTCAGGACACAGGACTTTACGGCCTTCCCGTCTACCACGATAGTACAGGTGCCGCAGGCGCCCTCACTGCATCCGTCCTTCACCGAATGAAGATGAAGATCATCCCTCAGATAGCGCAGCAGAGGCTTATCCTCACTGGTGCTGCGCACAATCCCATTCACTGTAAAACAATAATTTTCTCCCATGTCTGCCTCCTTCTCCCGTTATGCCTTTTCTGTGAAAATGCCGTCGGCATCCAGTATGATCCCTCTTGGACACTTCACCGCGCACATACCGCAGGCAATACATTTTCCTTCATCGATCACCGCGTGGTTATGTTCCAGATGGATGGCTCCCACCGGACAGTTCTTCACGCAGATTCCGCAGGCGATACAGCCCACGCTGCAGGCCTTTCTCGTCTCTGCCCCAGGAGCTTCATTTACACAGGCCGGATAAATATTAAACTCCGGGCCGGTGATGCGGATCAGCCCCTTAGGACATGCCTTTGCGCACAGCCCGCAGCCCACGCAGACAGACCGGTTCACAGAGGGAACACCATTTTCCCCCATGGAAATGGCATGGAGGCGGCAGGCCTCAATACAACTGCCGCAGCCCGTACATCCCCAGCTGCACAGTCCCTCCTGTGCATGACAGCCCCCCGCGCACTGCACAACGGCTGTTTTTTTATTACGCTTCTGTGCCATATCATCTTCTCCTTTTTTGCTACAGGTACAACTCCCGTATCTCTTCGATCTCGATCTCCAGCTCCTGCACCAACGCCTCCAGCTCTCTCCGGTTCTCTGCCGGAGCACTCCAGGCCATACCGCAGCCAGAGCTGATCTGCCTTGGTACAGGGATCAGGCGGCCGGGCTTTCCCTGGTCTCTGGCGGACTGCTCCATTTTTATTGCCTGGGTGGTGGTATGAAAGGTAAATACCACCCGCCTGGTCTTCTCTCTTGCCATGGTCAAGCACCTCCCCTGGTCTTTATTCTCGTCCGAGAATAATGTTATAAATTTAACAAAAGAGTGCGGCATCTGCCCGGCAGGGGCCGGACCTCTGACAGTCCGCCCTGCCGGGCAAATTCATCCGCACATGTGCCTTTTATCTGATCCGCTTTTACAGCATGTAAGCGTAATCCTTAACAACTGCTGCCATGATCTTTGCGATTCCTTCCGGTACGTCCTCATTTGCGGTACCAATGGTGTAATCAATCACACGGCCGGCCAATCTTACCTTACAGGTTCCTGCTGCTCTGTCCAGAACGGTAAAGCCCTGGTTCTTACTGTTTTCCATGTCTGCCTCATTTGCAAACAGGGTGAACTTGTCAAGATATGGAGCGCTGTCCCATGGGCAGAAGCTCTTGCAGTTTCCGCACTCATTACACATATAATCTACATGAATGATCTGGTGCTTATCCATTCCCTCTGCCTTCAGAGCCACATTGGCTCTGTTTGGACATACTTCAACACAGTTCTCACAATAGCTGCTGCAGGAGAGACATCTGGAGGAATCAGATACAGCCTTATCTTCCTCAGCCAGTCTGCCCTTGCGTCCGTATACAGTCTCAGCGTCAGCCTGCATAAAAATATCCTCAGACAGATCTCTTCCGATAATTGCCTCAGCTGCCTTCTTGCCGTCGCGGATGCCCTCTACAACAGTTGCAGGGCCGTAGAGGCCGTCTCCTGCCGCGTATACGCCCTTAACAGAGGTCTCCAGGGTCTCCTGATTTACCTGAGGACGTCTCCTGCTGTCCAGAGCGATGCCGTTTGCCTCATAGAACGCGCCCGGAACCTTCTCGCCTACTGCAGCAATCACAGTATCAGCCGGTACGGTTACAACCTCGTCTGTCTCAACCACGCCCCGGCGTCCGCTGGCGTCCATATCGCCCAGAACCATCTTCTTGCAGTAGAGAAAACCATTTTCCAGCTTAACAGGAGCTAACAGCTCTGCGAAGTCTACGCCGTCCTCAACTGCCATTACCAGCTCTTCCTCGTCTGCCGGCATATAGCGTCTGGTCCTTCTGTATACCAGAGATACCTTCTCAACGCCTTCATTTCTCTTAGCTGCTCTTGCTGTATCCATAGCGGTGTTTCCGCCGCCGATCACGACTACATTCTTTCCTAACTCTACCTTGCCGCCGGTTGCCTTGAACGCAGCCAGGAAGTCAATGGCGTTCATGGTCTCGCCGGACTCCAGAGTGAGAACACCCTTCTCAGAAGCGCCCACTGCCAGAACTACATAGTCATATTCCTTCTTAAGCTCCTCAACAGACTGGATCTCTCTGCCGTTTACAAGCTCTACGCCCATGGCCTCAACCAGCTTCACATCGTTGTCAATGGCGCCGTCCGGGATACGGAAGCCAGGGATCACGTTGCGGACAACGCCGCCCATCTTCTCTTCCTTCTCAAACAGAGTTACCTTCATGCCGCCCTTTGCCAGGAAGAATGCTGCTGCCAGTCCTGCTGGGCCGCCGCCTACAACCGCTGCCTTCTTATCAGAAGTGATCTCAGGCTTCTTAAGCTCAGCCATCACGGCCTCAAAGCCGCCCTCTGCCGCCTCTAACTTAGTGCGTCTGATATTAACAGACTCCTCGTAGAAGTTTCTGGTACACTTGCTCATACAGTTGTGGGCACAGATGGTTCCTGTGATAAATGGAAGGGGGTTCTTATTTAAAATAACCTTTAATGCTTCCTCATATTTTCCCTCTCCTGCCAGCTGCAGATAGCGGGTAATATCCTGATGGATGGGGCAGCCTTCCTGACAGGGAGCGATAAAGCAGTCAGTCAGAGGCACTGGTCTGTTAATCTTTCTGGATGGCAGAGGCTTAACAGCCTTTACATGGTGCTTGTCTGTCTTTACAGCCTCAACCAGAGCTGCTGCCTTGGCGGCGTCTACCCCTGTAAAGGAAACAGCGTCCTTCTTTGCAAAGATCTGTCCGATCTGTTCTAATCTCTGGTAGCCGCCTGGCTTTAACATGGTGGTAGCCATGGTTACCGGCCAGATGCCTGCATCTACAATGTCCTCAATATTGAAGTAATCCGCTCCGCCGGAGTAGGAAATACGGAGCTTTCCGTCAAATTCCTTTGCAAGGAGCATAGCTACGGACATGGACAGAGGATACAGGGACTTGCCTGACATGTACATCTCCTCGCTTGGAAGCTCATTCTGCTTTACATCAACCGGGAAGGTATTGGTGATCTTAACACCGAACTCCAGTCCCTTCTCGTCAGCCAGAGCCTGCAGCCGCTTAAGCATAGGGATGGCATCCTCATACTGAAGGTCATCCTTAAAGTGGAAATCACCGAAGGCAACATAGTCATAGCCCATGTCGTCCATCAGCTTTCTCGCGTACTCATAACCTAAGAGAGTCGGATTGCACTTAATAAAGGTATGTACATGCTTCTCCTCGATCAGGTGTCTTGCAATCCGCTCGATCTCCTGCGGAGGACATCCGTGAAGAGTGGACAGGGTAATGCAGTTGGATACATTTGGAGAAATGGACTCAACGTCCTCCTTTGTCACCTTCTCAAAGCGGTCCATATTGTCAAGGAGCCACTGTCTGCACTCGTTGAA
Source organism: uncultured Clostridium sp. (assembly GCA_900549235.1). Classification (GTDB taxonomy): domain Bacteria; phylum Bacillota; class Clostridia; order Lachnospirales; family Lachnospiraceae; genus Enterocloster. Next base: position 10,705 of record URNT01000049.1, read on the forward strand.
TACAGGAGTCTGGGAAGCGTCCTTCATCCCTTCGATGAATTTATCAATCTTCTCCAGCTTAATGCCCTCCAGGTCGTAGCCCACGGACATATTGAACTGGAAGCCGTCCATGGCGCCCAGGCCGTATTCCTTCGCGATCACCTTGCAGGCAAACCAGGCCTTTACGTACTCGTCAAATGCCTGGGGAACGTAAAGCTCAGTGGACCACTCGCAGTTGTAGCACTCGTCGTCAGCCTTGATACATGGCTTGGATACAGGAAGATCCTCTCCGTCTAATTTCTGAACAGTCTTTAACTCGAAGAAACGGCTGCCTGCAGCGTAGGATGCCACAATATTCTGTGCCAGCTGTGTGTGAGGACCTGCTGCCGGGCCGAAGGGAGTCTCCAGCTTTCTGCCGAAGATCTCATAATTTTTCTCAGGATCCGCGATAAATGGTCTCTTGATCCCAAATACAGCCCCTGCCTTATGCTCCTCAAGGATCCAGTTCATCAGTTTCCCAAATGGGATTGGTGTCATAATGTCGCTCATTTTTATCCTCCTTATATTAACCGTTAATAGAATCAGCCAGCTCCTTCGCTGCCTTTCTTACATCATAAAGAACCTTCTCTTCATCGATGCCGATCAGCTCTCTGTCCTTCATGAGAATCTTGCCGTTGCAGACGGTTGTTACAACGCTGCGGCCGGTCATGCCAAATAAGATATGGCTGTTTACATTGCCTGCGTGCATGGGGGTTCTTGGAATGTAATCGGTTACGATTACATCCGCAGCGGCGCCTTCCTTTAATACGCCAAGCTCCTTCTTAAAGTAGCGGTTGGCGATCTTCGCATTGCCCTCAAAAAGCATCTGAGGAACCTCGCCCCAGGCTGCGTTCGCATTGCACAGGTGATGCTTGTGAAGCACATTTGCTACCTTATAAGACTCTAAAACGTCCTGGGTATATCCATCTGTGCCAAGTCCTGTCAGGATGCCTCTGTGTACGATCTCCATAGTCGGAGGACAGCCGCAGGCATTGCCCATGTTGGACTCAGGATTATGTACCACCATGGTATCCGTATCCTTGATCAGCTGCATCTCATGAGGATTTACATAGATACAGTGGCCAAGAAGAGTCTTGCTTCCTAAGATATTGCAGTCCATCAGACGGTCTACGATACGCTTGCCGTATTTCTTTAAGCAGTCATGCAGATCCTCAATGCCCTCTGCTACATGGATGTGGTAGCCCACCTCCTCAGGCTTGTTGGCTGCCGCCAGCTCCATGGTCTCATCTGAGATGGTAAACTGGGCATGCATACCCATCATACCGGCGATCATATCTGTATCGTCTGCCAGGGCGTGCTTAATCCAGGCTGCATTTTCCATCACGCCGGCCCTTGCCTTCTCCATACCGTCCCGGTCAGAGATCTCATAGCACAGACAGGTTCTCAGTCCAAACTCCTTTGCGGCGTCCTCGATGGCAAACAGGCTGTCATGAATCTCACCAAAGCTTGCGTGGTGGTCAAATACTGTGGTAACGCCGTTCTTAATACAGTCCATATAAGTAACTCTGGCGCTCTGGCGTGTCTGCTCGTTGGTCAGATGGCGGTCAATGGTCCACCACATGCCGTCCAGAATATCCAGAAAGCCCTTTGGATCATATCCGTTGATGCTGAGGCCTCTTGCCATGGCGCTGTAGATGTGCTCATGTGTGTTAATGAAGGCAGGCATGATCACACCGCCCTTCGCGTCTACAAACCCGGCATCCGGAAACTCCTTTCGGATCTCCTCCAGTGTTCCTACCTTCTTAATGGTAGTCCCCTCAATCACTACTGCCCCGTTCTCAAAAAATGGCTGGCTGGCGTCTCTTGTTGCCATGCGTCCGTTTCCAATGATAAGCATATCCGATCTTCTCCTTTTCTTTCTTCTTCCACGCGTACTACGCAGGTGAGTTAATGTTATAAAAAGAACTCTCTGTAGCTTTATACTAACACCTTATACCCCCATTTGCAAGCCCAAAATACAATTTTTTTTAGTTATACAAAATTTTTTTGCAAAAACCTCTTGCAATTCCATTTTTTTGTGATATGATGGAATCATAAACAAGACGCCCAGGATTTGCGAAATGTTTATTGTACAAAGTAACTATAACATATGAGTCCGAAACATAAGGAGGTTTTCACTATGGCTTACACCCTGGACCTGCTCAAGCAACTAGCCGACGGCCTTGCAAGACAGTTCGGACCCGACTGTGAGATTGTCATCCACGACTTGAAACGTCACGACCTGGAGCACTCGGTAGTACATATCAATAACGGTCATGTAACAAACCGTCAGGAAGGCGACGGCCCCTCAAAGGTCGTACTTGAAACCTTGCAAAAGGATCCGGCTACTTTAAAAGACCACGTTGGATATCTGACACGGACATCCAACGGCAAGATATTAAAGTCCAGTACCTTTTATATACGGGAGCCTGAGGGCAATACGGTAGACTACCTGCTATCCATTAATTATGACATCACCAGTCTTATGACCATCGAACGATCCATTAAGGCGCTGATCGATACCGAACCCCAGGCAGACGCCAAGCAGCAGCCCGAACCCATCGTTCATAACGTAAACGATCTCTTAGATACGCTGATCGAACAGTCAGTGGCTCTGGTAGGAAAACCCGCCGCCCTGATGAACAAAGAAGAAAAGGTAACAGCCATCCAGTTTTTAAATGACGCAGGCGCCTTTCTTATTACCAAGTCAGGTGACAAGGTTTCCAAGTATTTCGGTATTTCAAAGTTCACTCTGTACAGCTACATCGATGTGAACAGCCGCAAGTCATCGGATGAAAAAAACAGATAACCCATTTTCACACACATACAAAGAGGAGGATTATGTATCATGGATCAGAAGATTCAGTGGGCAGTGAATCATATGCCAAAGACAGATGATAAAAACCTGCCGGTTATGGGATTAGACGAGATCACGAAGGCACGCACCTTCCACGAAAGCTTCCCTCAGTACAGCAAGACACCCCTTACAAAGCTGGACCACATGGCTGAGTATCTGGGAGTAAAGGAAGTTTTCATTAAAGATGAGTCCTACCGTTTCGGTCTCAACGCGTTTAAGGTATTAGGCGGTTCCTTCGCTATGGCCCGCTACATCGCCAAGGAGACAGGCAGAGATGTATCTGAGCTTCCCTATTCCGTACTGACCTCCGACCAGTTAAGAGAGGAATTCGGCCAGGCAACCTTCTTTACCGCTACCGACGGCAACCACGGACGCGGCGTTGCATGGGCTGCAAACCGTCTTGGACAGAAGGCTGTTGTACATATGCCAAAGGGCTCCACACAAACCCGTCTTGAGAACATCGCAAAGGAAGGCGCTCAGGTTGACATCCAGGAGATGAACTACGACGACTGTGTACGTCTGGCAGCAAAGGAAGCCGACGAGACACCAAGAGGCGTGATCGTACAGGATACCGCATGGGACGGCTACGAGGAGATTCCCGCATGGATCATGCAGGGCTACGGCACCATGGCTATGGAGGCCGGCGAGCAGTTAAATGAATACGGCTGCGAACGTCCAACCCACATCTTTGTCCAGGCAGGTGTTGGTTCCCTGGCTGGCGCGGTAGTCGGCTACTTCTCCAACCTGTATGCTGACAACCCACCTGTATTCGTTGTAGTAGAGGCTGAGGCCGCTGCCTGTCTGTACAAGGGCGCTGCTGCCGGCGACGGTGACATCCGCATCGTAGACGGCGACATGGAGACCATTATGGCCGGTCTTGCCTGCGGCGAGCCAAACACCATCTCCTGGGATATTTTAAAGAACCATGTAAAAGTATTCATCGCTGCTCCGGACTGGGTAGCTGCAAACGGTATGCGTATGCTGGCTGCTCCTGTTAAGGGCGACGCGCCTGTTACCTCTGGCGAATCCGGTGCCGCTCCATTCGGCGCGCTGGCTGCCATGATGACCATGGATGAATACGCTGATCTTAGAAATGACATCGGCCTGACAGCAGATTCCAGGGTACTGCTCTTCTCCACAGAGGGCGATACCGATCCGGACCGCTACAAGAACATCGTCTGGAAAGGCCTTGACAAATAATCGAGCACTGTTAACTCAGAACACTATTTATGGAGGATGATAAAAATGAATCTTGATTACGCGAAAATTAAAGAAGCAGCACAGAATTATCAGGCAGATATGACCAAATTCTTACGGGACATCGTTAAATTCCCAGGCGAGAGCTGTGACGAGAAGGCTCACATCGACCGCATCGCTGAGGAGATGGAAAAGCTGGGCTTTGACAAGGTTGAGATCGATCCAATGGGCAACGTACTGGGCTACATGGGAACCGGCAAGACTCTCATCGGCTTTGACGCTCACATCGATACAGTAGGCATCGGAAACAAAGACAACTGGAACTTTGATCCATACGAGGGCTACGAGAATGAGACAGAGATCGGCGGCCGCGGCGTATCTGACCAGTGCGGCGGTATCGTATCTGCTGTTTACGGCGCTAAGATCATGAAGGATCTGGGCATGTTAAGCGATGAGTACACTGTATTAGTAGTTGGTACGGTTCAGGAAGAGGACTGCGACGGTCTGTGCTGGCAGTACATCATCAACGAAGACAAGGTTCGTCCTGAGTTCGTTGTATCCACAGAGCCAACTGACGGTGGTATCTACCGCGGACAGAGAGGCCGTATGGAGATCCGTATCGACGTGAAGGGCGTTTCCTGCCATGGTTCCGCTCCTGAGCGCGGTGACAACGCAATCTACAAAATGGCTGACATTCTTCAGGATGTCCGCGCACTGAATGAAAATGACGCTGCTGACGATAAGGAAGTTAAGGGCCTTGTTAAGATGTTAGATGAGAAGTACAACCCACAGTGGAAGGAGGCTAACTTCTTAGGACGCGGTACTGTTACCACCTCCGAGATCTTCTTCACCTCCCCAAGCCGCTGTGCAGTAGCTGACTCCTGTTCCGTATCTCTTGACCGCCGTATGACAGCAGGCGAGACATGGGAAAGCTGCTTAGACGAGATCCGCGCTCTTCCGGCTGTTCAGAAGTACGGCGATGACGTAACCGTATCCATGTACGAGTATTCCCGTCCATCCTACAAGGGACTGGTATATCCAATCGAGTGCTACTTCCCAACATGGGTAATTCCGGAAGATCACAAGGTAACCAAAGCTCTTGAGGAAGCCTACAAGAATCTGTACGGCGAGGCAAGAATCGGCGCTGAGGAGACTCTGGCCATGAGAACTGCACGTCCTCTGACTGACAAGTGGACCTTCTCTACCAACGGTGTATCCATCATGGGCCGCAATGGCATCCCATGCATCGGCTTTGGCCCAGGCGCTGAGGCTCAGGCTCACGCACCAAACGAGAAGACCTGGAAGCAGGATCTTGTTACCTGTGCAGCTGTTTACGCAGCACTGCCAACTGTTTACTGCAAATAACTAATATTCGAATAAACCATTTTTCCATGAAGTCCTAGTGACCTGTAGAAAGTCCGGCAGCTGCTGCTGAAAGCTGCCGGAGGACTGCGGGCCAGGCAATCCTACGAATCAAAAAAAATACTAAAATATAAAGGAGCCAAAACCATGAAAACATTACAGGATTACATTGACAAGTTAAACTCTTTAAACTTTAAGGAAATGTACGAGGGCGATTTCTTCCTGACCTGGGAAAAGACAGATGACGAGTTAGAGGCTGTATGGACTCTGGCTGATGCTCTGCGTTTCATGAGAGAGAACAACATTTCCACAAAGGTATTTGAGAGCGGGCTTGGCATCTCCTTATTCCGTGATAACTCTACCCGTACCCGTTTCTCCTTCGCTTCTGCCTGCAACTTATTAGGTCTTGAGGTTCAGGACTTAGACGAGGGCAAGAGCCAGGTTGCTCACGGTGAGACCGTTCGCGAAACCGCTAACATGATCTCCTTCATGGCTGACGTAATCGGTATCCGTGATGATATGTACATCGGCAAGGGAAATGCTTACATGCATGAGGTTGTTGACGCTGTTACCCAGGGCTACAAGGATGGCATCCTGGAGCAGAAGCCAACTCTGGTTAACTTACAGTGTGACATCGACCACCCAACTCAGTGTATGGCAGATATGCTGCACATCATCCATGAGTTCGGCGGCGTAGAAAATCTGAAGGGCAAGAAGCTGGCTATGACATGGGCTTACTCTCCTTCTTACGGCAAGCCATTATCCGTACCTCAGGGTGTTGTGGGCCTGATGACACGTATGGGTATGGAAGTTGTTCTGGCTCATCCAGAAGGCTACGAGATCATGCCAGAGGTTGAAGAGGTTGCTAAGAAGAACGCTGAGGAAAGCGGCGGATCCTTCCGTGTATCCCATGACATGGCTGACGCGTTTAAGGATGCTGATATTGTATATCCAAAGAGCTGGGCTCCATTCGCTGCCATGGAGAAGAGAACCAACCTGTATGCTGAGGGCGATTCTGAAGGCATCAAGGCTCTTGAGAAGGAACTGTTAGCTCAGAACGCAGAGCACAAGGACTGGTGCTGTACAGAAGAGCTGATGGCTACTACCAAGGAAGGTAAGGCTCTGTACCTGCACTGCCTGCCAGCTGACATCAACGATGTAAGCTGCAAGGACGGCGAGGTTGAGGCTACTGTATTTGACCGTTACCGTGATCCTCTGTACAAAGAAGCAAGCTACAAACCATATGTAATCGCAGCTATGATCATGCTGGCTAAGTTCGCTGATCCTGCTGACATCTTAAAGAAGTTAGAGGACAGAGGCACACCAAGAGTTTTCAAATAATCATCTATAATTATTTGATCACATGGGCTGTTGGACCAGGTCCAGCAGCCCTTTTTGTTCCCTCTCACAGGGAAATTCATAAAAGGGGAAATCACTATGGATAAGAAAAAACGTATTGTAATCGCCCTGGGGGGCAATGCCCTTGGCAATACACTTCCAGAGCAGATGGCTGCAGTAAAGATCACTGCAAAAGCCATTGTTGACCTGATCGAGGAAGGCTGTGAGGTAATCGTAGCTCACGGAAACGGCCCTCAGGTTGGTATGATCAACAACGCCATGGCTGCTTTAAGCCGTGAAAATGAAAATCAGCCCAACACTCCTCTCTCTGTCTGTGTTGCCATGAGCCAGGCCTATATCGGCTATGACCTGCAGAACGCATTAAGAGAAGAACTTTATAACCGCGAGATCTATGATATTCCGGTAGCAACCATGGTAACTCAGGTGCGTGTAGACGCGGATGATCCTGCTTTTGACGCTCCTTCTAAGCCAATCGGCCACTTTATGACCCAGGAGCAGGCTAAGATCGCCGAGGAGAAGTATGGCTATATCATGAAGGAGGATGCAGGCAGAGGCTACCGCCGTGTGGTCGCATCTCCAAAGCCCGCTGAGATTGTAGAAATCGGCGCCATCCGTTCTCTGGTTGATTCCGGACAGCTTGTGATCGCCTGCGGCGGCGGCGGTATCCCCGTTACACGTCAGGGCAATCACCTAAAGGGCGCAAGCGCTGTAATTGATAAGGATTTTGCCAGCGAGCTTTTAGCTGAGGAATTAAATGCTGATTTCCTTATTATCCTTACTGCAGTAGAAAAGGTAGCTATCAACTTCGGAAAGCCGGAAGAAAAATGGCTGAATGACCTGAGCACAGAAGAAGCAAGAACCTTTATCAAGGAGGGGCATTTCGCTCCCGGCTCCATGCTTCCAAAGGTTCAGGCGGCTGTAAAATTTGCTGAGTCCAAACCAGGACGCACAGCTCTTATTACGCTGCTTGAGAAAGCAAAGGACGGGATCCAGGGCAAGACCGGTACCCATATCCACTTAGCATAATTTCATATTCTGCAGACTCTCTGTTCGTATGCTTTAACAGCAGGTACAGAGAGTTTTCGCATGCAAATTTTCATATTATATTAAGGAGGGCGTTCTGATATGAATACTCAAAAGCAGCATGCATCCCTGTTTGACCTGGACGGCGTACCAAAAATGAGCCAGGCCATCCCTCTGGCGCTTCAGCATGTAGTTGCCATGATCGTGGGCTGTGTTACCCCCGCTATCATCATTTCCGGCGCAGCCGGCATCGATACCGCAGATAAAGTAATTCTGATCCAGGCTTCCCTGGTGATCTCCGCTCTTTCCACCCTGCTCCAGCTCTTCCCCATCGGAAACAGGAACAGCTTACACTTAGGAGCCGCTCTGCCTGTTATCATGGGCGTAAGCTTTGCCTATGTTCCCAGTATGCAGGCCATCGCGGAGCAGTACGGCATCCCGGCCATCCTGGGCGCTCAAATCGTCGGCGGTGTCTGTGCCATCATCGTCGGCCTTACAATCAAGAAAATCCGCAAATTCTTCCCTCCTCTGATTGCAGGAACCGTAGTATTTACCATCGGTCTGTCTCTGTATCCTACCGCTATCAACTACATGGCAGGCGGAACCGGACAGCCTACCTACGGACAGTGGCAGAACTGGGTAGTCGCTATCTTTACCCTGACTGTGGTTACCATTTTAAATCATTTTGGAAAAGGTTTTTTCAAGCTGGCTTCCATCCTGATCGGTATGATCGCCGGTTATATCTTCTCTATCCCCTTTGGCATGGTCAGCTTCCAGAGCGTAGGAGAAGCCGGAATCCTCCAGCTTCCTCAGGTGATGCACTTTGGCGTTACCTTTGAGGCTTCTGCCTGTGTTGCCATCGGACTTCTCTTTGTGATCAACTCCGTTCAGGCCATCGGCGACTTCTCTGCTACCACCGCAGGCGGTCTTGACCGTGAACCAACCACCAATGAGCTTCAGGGAGCTATCATCGGATATGGTCTTTCCAATATGGTAGGCGCTGTATTCGGCTGTCTTCCTACTGCTACCTACAGCCAGAACGTAGGTATCGTAGCAACGACAAAGGTTGTAAACCGCGTTACCCTGGGCCTTGCAGCCCTGATCATCCTGGTAGCCGGACTGTTCCCTAAGTTTTCCGCGCTGCTTACAACCATTCCTTACGCAGTCCTTGGCGGCGCCACCGTATCTGTATTCGCATCCATCGCCATGACCGGTATCAAGCTTGTTATGACAGAGGACATGAACTACCGCAATACCTCCATTGTAGGACTTGCGGCAGCTCTGGGCATGGGCGTATCCCAGGCTTCTGCCTCCCTGGCTTCCTTCCCGGACTGGGTTACTACCATTTTCGGTAAGTCTCCGGTTGTAATCGCTACTATCGTTGCTATTCTTCTGAATGTGACACTTCCAAGAGATAAAAAGCAGTAAACCGCAATGCCCTCAGAAAGCCTTCCAACGGCCTCTGAGGGCATTTTTTATGGAGTATGTAAAAATGGTTACTTCAAGGCGTAATCCACTGTCACTCTGGCTTCAACGCTGACCTGGCCGGGCATGACTGCCATGTCTGCCTCTGCTCTGATCATAGACGATGCTCCTGCTGCTGACCCGGCAGCGTTATAAGCGGAATAACGCACCGAAGGATCATACCCATACTCTTCTACACGGGACACCTGAGCGATCTCCCTGCCGCTGGCTTCTGCCAGAGCCTGGGCCTTATTCTGGGCAGATGCCATGGCGCCCTTTAAAGCCTCCTGGTAGGCTTCATCATAATTACTCGCGAAATAGCTCACCGAATCGATCTGATTCACACCGGCCTGAACCGACTCTGATAAAATAGACCCTGCCTGGTCCATAGGGATATCTGATACGGTGATCCGAGTGTCCATCTCATAGCCGGTGATCTCCTGTCTTCCCGAATCCCAGTTATAGATAGGGTTCAGCCCATAGGAGGAGGTCTGTATAGAGGTCTCTGCTACTCCCAGCCCCTTAAGGGTCTCGAGGGCCTTGTCAAGAGACTCACCGTTCTGCGTCTGGCACTCTGCTGCTGTAGCCGCCTGTGTATACACCCGGTACACGATCTCCGCCATATCAGGAACTACCTTAACCTCCTCCTGGCCACTGACCGTAATCTGATTCTCTCCATTTTCTACGTTCTGCACCTTAATCGTATCGGGAAGCTGCGCTGCTGCCCCGCAGCCTCCAAGTCCCAGAGCTGCCGTGCCAATGACCGCAGCCGCACATAGTCCGTATCTGTAGTTTAGTCTCATAATCATATCCTCCTTGCCGGGCCCCGAAGGGCTCTCTTCATGGTTTTATATTACCATATTATGGCGGGAAGGGTATTTCTTTTCTCTTAAGGATCGCTGACAATTTTGGGAACATAGGTTCATTTTTTCATGCAGTCGTAAAGACGGCTGTCTTTTATGAATTTCTTTCTTCTAGGGTCCCCCTCTGCCCGGTATATTATCCGGGATTTCAGATCAAATACAGAACTCCAGACAGTTTCAAAATCGGGCTCGTCATCATACTGACACATAAAACCATATTCTCCCTTTAAAAGCTTTTGGGCGTCCTCAAGCCGGTCTCCCTCTATGAGCCTGTCAAAGTGATTCATAACGGTGCCATAGCGCAGCCTGGAGCCATAGTCATTTCCCCGGGCCGCGTCGTATTTCTTCATTGCCTCTGATGTAAAGCTGTTGACGATACACAGAACTCTGCCGCGATCCAGGTCCAGGGCTTCTCTGATCTGCTTTTTATCAGGGGTACACTCCACTGCCATCATCTTCTGCGCTGTCTGCCTTTTCCAGCAGATACCTTACAATAAAGCAGGAATTAAGGCCTGCCTGTATCTGCTCCAGCTCTGTCATGACAAAGGTCATAGCCACCGCCAGTCCATGCTCATTGATCCCTTCCTCGCCATTTATAAAAGAAGATGTAGTAATCTGAAACCGGCTGCCATTTTCCGGCGCGTAGAGTTCGCTTTTACAGCCTTTCTTCAAATAAGGGGGGGAGATCATTGTTTCTTCCGTAGATCACCTGGTGATCCACAGACCAGGCAAAAGCCGTACAGCCTCTGACCTCCACAGGGATATTTTCCTCCAGATTATACATACAGCAACCCATACAGAGCATCCATGCCATAAAGCTGTGATAATCCGCGCCAACCGCATCGCTGACCCCTCTTACCTCCTCACAAACTTCCGGGAAAATTTCCCTTAAAATCCCCTCACTTCTTCTCCCATGCTCCAGCTGAAAAGCATCCAGATGCAGGGGAAATGTGATGCCGCTCCTTTGAAAGATTCTCCCCCTCTTAAGCCCCATTTCATAATGATTTCCCTTTAAACGCAGATGATACATATGTGCTCCTCCTTCTTTTACTGATAGTCTAAAAGAATAAAAATTTTGCTGCAAGCACTTTTTGTGTGGAGTTTTATGTTATTTTCTGCAATAAAAAAGCCTGGCTGTAAGCCAGGATAAAGAAAAGGCTCAGTAAACACTGAGCCTTTACGATGGAGCTGAGGGGAATCGAACCCCAATAGTCAGCGAAAAACCGAAGGACGCATTTATGCTAAATTCTTTAAAAACCTTTATTTTACATGGAAAAATCAGTATGTAAATTATGTATGGTTTTCTATCAAAAATACTAATTTTCCATGTTATGCAACACGAAATGCAACACGAAATCCTCTTGCCAGAATGCTATAGGAATGATCTATGGAGCCACG
>URNT01000050.1 GCA_900549235.1 uncultured Clostridium sp.
TTACATCGTATCTTTCCACACCGCTTACCTCTCTTTATTCATGCTCACAATCTTTATGCCCCGGGCCGCCCGGCACATGGCCTGCCTTAAACTGCTTATGATCCGGGCTGTAATCTCCCTCATACGGCGTGTCTGCAATCACTGGCTGCCGGCCGGGATCCTCTTTTCCGGTTGCTGGGCCATAGGGTACGGGTGTCTTATAGTTCATGTCTGGCTTGTTTCTTAACATAGTTTCGTCCTCCTTATTCTATTGGTGTTTCTGGGTCTACGGGTTCCGGATCTAGCTCTGTCACCGGCGGCGCGTACACCGTCTCGGCCAGCAAGGCAAGCTCGGTCATCTGCTCTGCGTCGATCATATCAAACGCAAAGTATACCCCCAGTTTGTCCGTGGCCTCCTCTTTGGTGGAATAATACTTTTTGCTGATAAGACTCTCCATCAACGTGTAAATCACTGTGTTACTCATAATCTCATACCTCCTGTAATAATCTGGTTGTCTGGTTATCAACAATAGCCGCCTGCGTCGCTGTCGGCAGGGCTGCTACTATTGCCGCTATCTGGTTGTCGGTGTACTCTTTGGCCGCCTCCTGGCACTGCTCGAGGGCCTTGTGGGTGTCCTTGACATAATTCAGGGTGACCGTGGGAGCCGGGCCGCCTGCTGTGATTGTTAAGTGCGTTGTGCCTGCGTAGGTGGTCAGGGCGTTGAGGGCCTGCTGGGTGGCGTCGGGGAAGGGCTCCCAGGTGGGAGTGGCAAGGGGATAGATGGTGATTGCATCGGCCATAAACTCCTTAAATGCTTCGATTGTTTCGAAATCAGGATTGAGGGTACGAATAAAAATTTTTCCTCGCTCATCTGTCGCCATGTAATCGCCGGCATTGCTAAAGCTGGACCCATTTGGTCGTCTTGTATATTTAGTGCACATAACCATGCAATTTAATTTTTCAATCATATCTGTTGCATCGTATACAAATCTATGCCCGGCGCTTCCTGATACTACATTTATTTTCTTCCATTGCCCGTTATCCACCACACCAACACACCGTTCAATCCCCCACACGCCATCTCTGCACATGATCCGGTCCCGGTACTCTTCAATCCCGCGTAATGGTTCGGTCAGGGTGATGGCGGCATTTTGGCAACCCATGTATGGCTCCCAGGGGAGCGGGATGTCTCCGGCGTTAATCATGATATCCTTATATATTACATAATCATTTACGACGGCCGCGTCACCGATATCTGCATACAACAACAATGCCAATTTTGTAGCCATATCATTTTGAGGATCCTCTATTGTAATTGTAGTGGGAGATTTATTTACATACACCACGTAGGACAATACGGATCCATTATTGTCTATCCAGTACAATCTGATACCGGGCGTCAAACCACTTTTACTTGATACGATACCGCTGTACGATATTGTTAATGTCTTACCAATAATATTAATTTTATCGTCCACAATAAATCCTGCATATTTTCCGCCATTAGCTCTTGTGTAAGTAATCTTAATGGCTCTTTTGTCCGTGATATCAGCTTCTGCACCTGTCCCCTGTAACGTCACAAGAGATTTGTAAAATAACTGCGCCCCTGTCACCCCCACCTCCAACGTCTGCGGATACTCCACCGACGGGCTCGGCTTGCCTCCAGTGTACGGCTCCCATGGTAAGGCGGTGTCACCAGTATTGAGCATAGGTTTCAATGCGGCAACCTCAGATGGTGTCACCGTTCCACTTGTACCATCTTTGGATATAAACCTAATTCTGATATATGCGGTTTCATCTGCGACTGTAAATTTCCCGTTAGTTGGTTTAATTGATAAACTGCTTAGTATTACTTTTTCTTTGCTGAAGTACATAACATGATTAAAATATGGCTTTAACCCATCACCGCTTAATATATAATCTCCCGGCTTAACTGGTATATAATCACTACGGACAAAAACGGATGATTCGCTTTCTGCTCCTGTTTCAGTACTAATCATACCCTGTACAATCGTGTCAGCATTTAACAACTGCGCCCCTGTGCTGACCGTCCCTGTGCTGATAATGTCCTGCGGATATTCCGGGCTGGGGGAGGGTGCGCTGCCTGTGTAGGGCTCCCACGGTAATGCTGTGGTTCCCGCATTTAGCATGGGATAACACACACTATCGGCTGTTACTCCTGATAATACTTTTATTTCTGCACGCGCCCATACATCACGGTCAATCGTAATGGTCGTACTAGCAACATGGCCTACCTTTGCCAGTTCACCGACAAACTGGCCGCCCTGTGCACTTATTTCAACAAGCTGAAAATACATTCTGCCAACGACCAAACCGGATAATCCTGATAGGGTATAATCCCCCGCCAGAATCAGGATTTCCGCAACCGTAAATGTAATAGCGGCTGTTGCGGTCCCCGTTATGGAAATTCCACCGTCCGTCTGTGTTTTCACAGTGATACCATTTTTAGTATCGTTGAATTGAGGTTGTAGTAACAACTGAGCTCCGGTCGTCACCGCCTGTTCACTCCGCCCCATCACTTCCAGCCCCAGCACCGGCGCCGTCCATGCGTCCTCAACAGTAATATCACCCTCTCCCGTCGATGTCTCTGTCAGGGCGTTGGCATATTTGCTGTCAGACTCACGCTGGCTATATCCCACAAATGCGGCCTTCTGCGCCTCAACGTAGTCCGTTACCGCCTGCTGAGTCTGGGCCGCTGCTGTCTCACTGTCCTTTGCATTTGACTCGCAGGCCTTCGCATTTGCTGCCGCATCGACCGCTACCTGTATGCTATCCGCTGCATCATTTGCGCGCTGGGCTCCGTCTCTGGCCTGATTGCCCTGCTCCGTGGCGTACTGGGCGGCAATGTCTGCGGCCTCGGTTGACACCTTGACGTCCCGAAGTGCTTCCTGCAATGACTGGAAGTCGTCCGAGGACTCGATACGGGCCTGATCCATCACCATTGGATATACTGCTATGGGGAAAGTCTGTGATTTGATATCCCCGTCCGGCGCCAGAAAGTACAGCTCACCTGACTGCGTTCCCGTCACTGCCGTCATCTGCTCCGTAATTGGCGCCAGAACTGTATGTTCATCAATCTTTGTACACGTCGCCGTTGCCAGTGTCCCATCTGCCTTGTGGACATTAAGATATATCTGCACATCAAACGGGATAAGCCAGTACTCCCCCTCAAACGCTTTCAGGGTGATCTTCGCCCACCGGCTATTGGTATCACATTGCTTGACTTTCAGCGGTTCCTTTTTTACATCATCTGCCATGTATAATACATAGCTCTGGATTGTGCCCTGCATGGTTTATCCCTCCTCTGTCACTGCCCGTAAAACCTCATATTTCTCGGCGTCGGTCAGGTTGCGGTATCCCTTCAGGATCTCTTCCACATCTTCCCCCTGCCCACGCCTGATCTTAAGCGCATAGATAATTATATTTTTCGCCGCTGTACTAAGCATGGTACGCACCTCCAATCACATCAGCCAGGATCAGGGACATATCGTCGATCATAGCGCGCAACTCCTTGACCTCTTCCTGCAAGTTGACTCCTTCGCCGTCATACTGATAGACCGGCTGTGGGTTGCCTGGATTACTCACATCAATACTGGTGATCGTGGCGCCGTCCGGAATTACAACGACGAGGCCGAGGACTCCGGCGGGGACTGTATCCTGACCGTGAATTACCGACCAGATTGTGCCGGTAGTGTCATAGATGATTAATGATTTCATAATGCATTTCCTCCTTCTATTCAAGCCATACGTGATAGATGTTACCGGTAATACTGGATCCAAACCTAAAACCGATCAGCTGATCTCCCAGATTAGCCGGTAATGGAATTGTGATTGTAGTTCTTCCTGTACAGGCTGACCCTGCAAAAATATGCTGCGCAAAGCTATACCAACCGGTTCCGGACCCTCTGTAAATATCTAAATATCTTCCGCTACTTGCACCGTTACAAAACTCGCCATCTATTTTCAGGTTTGCATGACCAGTCAAATTAAACTTAATTGATGCATTGATTATTTTTGTATCTGACGTATCGCGTATCTCTATGTGATCCAGAAAAAATGTTACATAACCCGAACCGCTTGAACAACTAAAATTCGCCGGGTTATTGCCATGTAAATATAAATCATTTGCTGTTGGAAAATATCCTTCACAAGTCCCGTCCACGTAACTGCTGCCGATCCAATACCGGTACCCCTTTTTAACGACACTCGCCGGCGGAAGTGGAACAGCCGCTATTTCCACATTGCCGGTCATGCGCTTCCATGCGCTCCATACAGTCTGGGCGTAGGTCTGGGGTGTGATCGTCACCCCCGCCATGGACTGGATCTTGCCCTGTTTTCCCAGCACATTAATACTATCCAACATATAATCCGGATTGAGCCCGATTGCATTAGCTATGGTAGCTTGCGATGCCTTAACCTCTGGGTATCCATTAGAAGTAAGATTTATATACGCTCCTTTGGGAATACGATAATACAGGCTCCCTTCATAGAGTATTGTAGAAGCCGCAGTAGTTACATCAGGATTGTTCGGCATAGTCCCCATAAACTCCACGCCGCTGTCATTGGTGGCTGTCTTCCCGGCCAGTACATCCGCCGGCTGTGCATTCCCGGACCCCAATACAATGCGTCCGATATTTGCTGCCATCTCCTTAAATGTCGCTGTCGCCGCCGTTGCTACTCTCTTTGCAGTGATGGCTGCGGCAACAAGGGCTTTTCCATCACTGACAGATTTTTTTGTTTCTGCTACCTCCGCTGACAGGTCGTTAAATTCCGCTGTCGTGGCGTATCCCTGACCTTCAAGCTCTGCAATCATACCGAGGATTGTTGACCGCTGCGCCGCAAAGTAATCGTCAAACTCTCCCTTATACTGTGTGTTTTGACTTGAAATCGCTGACCAGATCGAGTTGAGGTCCAGAATCTCGCGCAGGTCTCTGAAGTCTTTGATGGCACCGGCCTGCTTGATATACTGGCACCATGGCATCTGATAGACCTTTCCGGTATCGTCCAGATCCTCTTGTCTTACCGATGGATAACTGGCGGTACTGGTCAGTGTCTTGAAGACACCCTGTATAAATTCTTCCGCTGTGTTTTCTTTGCTCAAGTCAACCTCGAAGACCACTTTGCAATAGAGCTGTCCTGACACGACATCAGGTGATGCAATCTCTTCCGTGCCGATAATCTGGACCATACGCCCAAACACAATAAAATATCCTTTTTGTACATAGACTTTTCCGTTTGCATTGCTGATTGCGCAGCCTTTAGTCACGCCATTTGCATGATTCAAAAACGTATACATAAAGTGCGCGAAATTCTCACTGGTGATCAGCTGCTCCGAAAATGTGATTCCATTTACCACGCCATCACCCCTTTCTCAATTTATCTATCAATGTAACCTTCAGGCTCCCGAATGTCAGCACAACCATTCCGGATGTACTTTTGATCGCGGATTTCGTAATCATCGAGGTTCGGATCCCTGACTTCGTTTTGATTGTACACTCTCGACCGACGTAGAATCGGTTGGCCGGATACAGCTTGCTATTTCGGTTAAGCGAGAACGAAATCTTATGACTATACCGGTTGGATGCAAACTCATTGTAAACTTGCTGCAGCATCTCTTCTTCTGTCTCCGCCTCAATGTAAATACTTTTGGAGACGCCGGCGGCCCGATCAGCGTTGTTGCTATCCTCTGTAATGCTCCTGTCTGCCAAAAGGAAGAAGCGTCGTTTTGTCAACACACCCACAACTGTATTGCCATTGCTGTCTTCCTTGTCCGGAATTTTCCAGTACACCAGAAGACGCACCAGCGCCGACACTGAATAGGTCTCTGTATAATCTGATATATCTGTTACTTCTATATCAATAGGGATCATCGGTTCCGCTTTTTTGTACACACGAATTACCAGTTGATTTCCTGCAAAGTCAAAATCAACATAGATCCCATAATACTGCTTCGCATTGCCGAGATAGGTCTTAAGATTGTAGACTCCCTTGTCGGCTTCTACCCGCGCCGCTACCGGTGTATGGGTCGTTGCCATGGCCGTGTATGGCCGGTCCATCAAAGTATCACCGCTGGCTGTGTAGTTGTCCCGTATTGCCTGGACGATAAAGTCCTCAATTCCAGTGCCGGATATCAAGTTTTCATGCTCAACAAAAATCTGACGGTCAAATAGACACTCCTTCTGCAGGAGACTGATTGTATATGCCTCGTTATCGCTGCCACTCTTGTAGGTATCGCAGATCCCAGTAAAGACCGTGATGTTATCATCTTTACAAAATACAAAATCGTCATCTGCTATGATAGGCTTGCGGGCCACGGTGATGCTGCTCTTGTCGTTGTAGTCGATGTCCTCCCGGAAGTCATACTCTTCAAACTCTAAAATGTCTTTGATCCGCAAATTGCTATTATCCAAAATATACGCCAACATAATCACACCGCCCTGTAAAATCTATAGATTGTTAACACTGTTCTATTCGTGGCTCCGGTATCTGACGAAAACTCGATCTGAGAATCGCCGACCGGTAGTTTAAAGAAATTCGTGTTATTGATATCCAGTGAGTCAACAAAATTTGTTTCATTGCCGGCTTGATCCACCCGGAGACAATACAGATTCCCGTCAACGGAACTGTACAGAATCTTTTCACCTTGCTGGAGGATCGTCGGGAAGCATACCCGGTATAATTCCCGTTCTCCCTGCTCCACCAGAACAACCGGATTCTCACAGTATCCGAATAGCTCCAGCTCAAATGTTGCTGGCACATGTCCGGTATTACTGATTGTCACCTTGCGACTCGAATAATCATTGAACCTTGCGGGCCAGGTAAAGCTCCACCGAAGTTCCCCCTCAGTCCTTCCTACAACGAACCGATCAACCTGATTGGAATAGAACAATCCCCTGCACATGAACTGTAATTCGCATTCCAAGACTCGAGCCTCTGTAATCTCGCTCTTGCCAAACTCCACAAGATCCACGTCCCGGTAATACTCACCGGCATCGGTCCTGTAAATAAGTTTTAGTTCTGCTGCCGCGTTAGTAAATGCAATAAACTTACTACACGCTACATAGGGCGCAGCGCTGCCGAACACCACTGTACCGGTTACTGCCTGCTGACTTTCTTTGAAATAGTTCCTGATAAAACTGTGTCCAATCGGTACATAAGAGGATTCCATGCTGTATCCCAACCCTTCCGGGGATATTAAAAGGCCAGTGGCAGGATTGTTTAAGTCCCACCTCTGGCCGTATTCATTTTCGAGATAAAATTGTCTTATCATAATGCCTCCCCCAAATGCTCGTTGACCGACTCTGCAACTATTTTTCCATCAAGGATTGTCTGGTTATAACTTTTAACGACAATTGGCTGCCTCGCGGCTTTTCCATTCATAGGTTCCGCCATCTTCCATGTAAGATCCTTCATCTGGTCTGTAACCCGTCGCTTATTATCCCGGATCCCCTTCGCAAAGCCCTGCATCATATCCGGCATCCATTCATCATCGTTCTTCATTGGGCCTTTTTCGGGCGTAGAATGATGCAGATAATCAGATACCGTATCAGCCGCAGCTTCACAGGCTTCTTCAAGATCACGAATCTTACTACGGATTCCAGCTATGTAGTTATCCATCATATCGACGCCCCAGCCTCTCGATTTCTGCGTAAGACCTTCGATATAGTCAACCGCAGGATCTAAACCGGTTGTAATGATTCCAGGTAAGGTATCTACTTTTTCTTTAATCCCATCGGCCATATCAGCGAATGCCTTGATAGAATCCGATTTTATCCCCTCTGTCTTTGTGCGGTTATTTTCTTCCATCTCTGTAAGCTTATCACTATGATTAGTCTTTACCTTATCAATAGCCGCTTCGTGGTCGTCGCGGATCTCCGTCCACCGCTTTTTCCATATCTGACTTACTGATTCCATCACTTCAGTGATTTTATTATCCAGTGCTGTCATTTTTGTATCTGTCTCAGTTGATATCTCTGATAGGGTTGTCCTAAGCTGTGTTACAAGCCCAGTCGCCCATGTCTGCCAATTATTGGACATCGTTGTCTGATACAACTGGATTGCAGCCTGGGAACTGGCAAGGTTTCCCGATAGTGTTCCCGTAGCTGTGGTAGCCACTTTATTAACAGCCGCGGTTACATTATTCGTACCTTCCTCGATTCCTCCGGCAAGGCCTTCGTCGAAATCTAAACCAATGCCATGGGTTACGCGAGATGGGGAATGACTGTCTAAGGCTTCTTTCGTTGCATCTATTCCAGCATCAGCTACATTACCCGCAGCAGTTTCTACTTCTATGGTTCCTTCCTCTATTCCTCCAGCAAGACCGGCCGCGTAATCCTGTCCGGTTGTCTTCCCTGCTTCTTTAAACTCTCCCGACTTATTCTCAAGAGCCTTCGCAGTGTTGGAAATAGATTCTCCAGTTGTATCTGGCAGCTTATCCAGTTCCTGCTTGCTTAGATTTACAAGCGTCTTCATATTGTCAACCTGGCTCTGTGTAATTCCGGGCGCTCCAGCGTCGACTGCAGCTTTCATTTCTGTGTATTTCTGAGAAAAATCAGCCACCTGGCGTTCGAGTGATTCTCTGGTTGACGTTTCCGTGGTCTGAAATGCATTACTGGTTTTTAAAACTGCATCTGCAATCTGCTGTTGGTTGTCCGATACAAGCGCTGCCGTCAACGCTTCGGTATTTGCAATAATTGAACTATAGCCGACATACTGCTCTTCGGCTTTTGACAATTTCTCATTTAGCCCCACAAGTTTGTCACTATATCCCGTTACTTGATCTCCAGCTTCTTTTACTTTTTCGCTTGCTTCCAGAACAGAACGAGCATACGCACCATTTGTATCTTTATTCTTTTCATACAGTGCATTTAATTCTTCTTGGTATTGCTTCTCTTTCTTTTGCGCCTCATTAAGCGCTTTTTTATTATCTTCAACCTCTTTCTGGGCTTCATTATATGCTATAAATGCATTTGTTTGATTTTGTAGTGCTTCTGTATAAGCCGCTTCATTCGCAGACAATAATGCATTGGCCTGCTTCTTTACAATCAGCTGATCGATACTATCGCACATTTCTTTATATTTATCAATCTGATTGCCAGTCATTGTGTATTCCTGACCCAATGCCGTTGATAATTCTCCCAGGATGTATTGTGCACGCTCCTCGTATCCTTCCAGGACGTTTCCATTCTCATCAGTAATGCCTTGTAGTTCAGCAAATAATTCCCGTTCCTTATTGGCTTCCGTTTCCACGCCGGCCGCCGCATCAGCACGTCTCTGATTTAACTGGTCATACGCTGAATATAATTCGTCAACTTTTGTTTTATTCTCTGCCTCCTGATCAGTGAGTTTGACTGCTTCGTCGTAATATTCACTGGTCTTTTCTTTCGATTCTGCCAACACAAGAGCAATGGCTCCTATCGCCGCAGCCGTTAATAATAGAGGTCCGCCAACTGCTGATAGAGCAGTAAAAACAGCGCCGAGTGATGTTACTGCGGTCATCAGCGCGCCTATCCCAGTGGCCATCTGTCCTATCAAGATGAGTAACGGCCCAATCGCAGCAACTATAAGCCCGACGGTTACAATTGTTTGTTTCTGAGAATCTTCCAGGCTGTTATACCAGTCAACCCACTCCTGTATCTTTCCCACAAGCGCCCGTATCATCGGCACAAGCGAGTCTCCAATACTGATAGCAGCCTCCTCCAGCTGGCTTTTTAAGATCGTGAGCTGTCCGTTAAGGTTGTCCTGCATGACCTCCGACATCTCTTTTGCGGAGCCGCTGGAACTATTGATTGCATCAGAAAGCTTTTTGTAATCCTCCTCACTGGCGTTAATAATTGCCAACATACCGGACATAGCCTCTTTCCCAAAAAGAGTAGCTGCATAAGATGACTGCTGCTCCTGTGTGAGTCCTTCTATAGCCTGCGTGCCGAGGGACAATGCAAGGTTCTGCTCCACCTGGGCCCGGTTCGTCTTTTTCGTCACCTTGATACCAAGCTTATCCTGGGCCTGCTTTTTAAACTGGGCCTCCGACATACTCTTAACCTGTTTCTGACCAGCATACATTGCTAACTTAAAATACTTTTCTTCGTCAGTCAGACCGCTTAAGGTATCTCCATATCCGTCAGCTATCGCTTCCTGCTCGATCATTTCAAGTTTCTGTTTCTTCTGTTCCTCCGTCGTGACGGCAAAAGAGCTTCTGAGAATCTGCATTGTTTCATCAAGGGATTTCATGGTACCGTCTTCGTTTGCCACTTCGATCCCCAGTTCCTGCATCACGCCTTCCATGGCCTCTGTTGGTTTTACCATGTTCGTAATGGCTGCTCTAAGCTGTGTACCGGACTGACTGGCCTTGATACCGCTGTTTGCCATCAGACCGACTGCAAGAGCCGTATCCTCCATGGAATAACCCAAGGAACCACATACCGGAGCCACGTACTTAAAGGTCTCGCCCATCATTTCAACGTTGGTATTGGCATTACTGGAAGCAGCCGCCATAACATCAGCCAGCCGCCCGGCATCGGCAGCCGTATAACCCATACCAGTTAAAGCGTCCGTAACGATGTCTGATGTCGTTGCCAGATCAGCACCGGAAGCCGCCGCTAAATCCATGATACCTGAGATACCACTTAGCATATCGTCGGTTTTCCAGCCAGCCATAGCCATGTAAGTCATGGCATCTGCGGCATCTGATGCGCTAAACTTAGTCTCAGCTCCCATCTCCCGGGCCTTAGCACGGAGTTTATCAAAATCGTCCCCCGTGGCCCCGCTGATGGCCGATACATTGGACATGGATTCATCGAAGTCTGCCGTCGTCTTCACAGCCGCGGCCCCAATTCCTGCCACGGCCGCCGTAACCGGCAAGAGCTTCTTTCCTGCGCCTTCAATTTTCTGACCAACTTCCTGAAATTTCTCTCCAGCAAGACTAATCTGCTGTAACGTCACATTGGCTTCGCCTGCTTGTTTTTCCAGTGTTTTTAGCTGCTGCTCAGTGGCGATAACCTCCCGTTTCAGTGCATCGTACTGTTCCTCACTGATTTTTCCCTCCTTGAACTGCTCCTGCGCCTGAGCTTCTGCTGTCTTTAATGTTTCTAATTTCTCTTTCGTGTCATTAACGACCTGAGACAGCAACTTCTGTTTCTGACTTAACAACTCAGTGTTTGATGGATCCAGTTTCAGGAGGCGGCTCACATCTTTAAGCTGACTCTGTGTGCTGCTGATTTCCTTATTGACTCCGCTCAATGCTTTATTTAGTCCGGTGGTATCGCCACCGATTTCTATTGTTATGCCTTTGATTCTGTCAGCCACGAATACCACCTCCTAAAACTTATCAAAATCGTTCTGCGTTGCCATATTGGGATACTTATAATTATCGTTTTGAGACTCTGTAAACATGTCCATTACTAAACCAATCGATAGTAAATCGAGATCGCTGATAGAAATCCCGATCTGTGCCGCTCTTAGCATAAAAAGCGGAGTTGTCATTTCCCGGCTACTCGGTTTAAGTTTTTTTTTGCCTCCACATCAGTTTGTAAATTGAGATGCCAAAGATCCACAAGCTGCGGAATGACCTCATAAATCGAAAACGTATTAAACTGATCCAACCATTCTTCCGGTGTATCCGGTTGAGAAGGGTCTGCATGTTTTGCCATAACGTAGGAAACATTCTCAAAGATTTCCAGAATCTCAAGTGGAGTATCTTTTTTTTTGCCCTTTACGGTCTTTTCAAGTTTCATAAAATCCCGGAAAATATCACGCTGAAACATTGCCCGGTAAAGCCTTGGAACGGTTGCCGATGCCTTAAACGGTACCAGTCTCCCATCAATTTCTATCTCCTTACGAATCATACGCCTGCACCACCTTCGGTCGGCATATACACAGCATCGTACCAGCCATCATATGTAGCCGTATCCGTTGTGTCTCCCGTCTTTGCCTTGATCTGACCATTACTTAAGGAGGTTGCTGAAATAGTAAGGGTTTCCGTTACCGGATCCTTTGTTTCCTCACTGGTCTGGGATTCAATTGATGGACGTGTGGACGTACAGTTATACAGCACATGGCGGATTCCATTCTGATCTCCTTCAAACTCAAACAACAAAGCGAATGCTTTTGGCTGCGCATTTGCATTTTCAATTAAGACTTTCTTACCGTCCAGTACTTCTCCCAATACTTCAGTACGGAAGGACTCAGGAACCAGTGCAATCTCCAGATCACCTTCATAGCCGTTATTGCTTACACTTTTGTAATACACAATGCCATCGGCATGAAACGGTGAGATTTCGCCCTGTGCATCTAACGAAATACTTACTGAGCCAGGAATAGCAACTGGCTTTTCATAGGTAATCGCTCCGCTCTCACCTTCCGTAAGCAGAGCATAATGTGTATTTTTTAGGTTGTACTTTACTTTGTTCTTACTCATTGATTAATACCTCCGTTTCGTATAAAACCTCAAACATCTTTTCTGATGTGAGGTATGTTTCTGTTTTCTCATAAAAAAAGCCATGCTCTTTCAGCACAGCTTCCACCTTCTTTTCGGCCTCTATATCCTTTTTCTCGGTATATAGTTCTATGTCCAATTCGTTGATGGCCTGATATACAATTCCATCGGCCGCAAAGTTATCGGTACTCGGATACAGATACACAACATACGGCTTTTCCGGCTCCTGTCCTTCCTCAAAATGATGATAGGCCGCAGGAAATCCTATGGACTTTACCATTTCAAATACTTTCTGATTAGTCATCGTGACAGCCTCTCTTTCAGACGTTTTTCGTAGTTTACCGCGGCATTTTCTTCAGCTGTAGAAATATGAGGAATCCCTTCTACCCGGCCGCCTCCACGTTTTGCATGACCTTTTTCCAGCAGGTGGGTAAGACCTGGTTTCTTCCGGTTGTAGATCCGGATATCTACGGAAACCGCTTTTTCTGATTCCACTTTTGATGTCCAGCCGTCTTTATAATGGCCCTTCTTACTCCCTCGCCCTTCAGGTGAAATCTGTTTTAATTCCTTTACAGCTTCCTTTGCGACTGTTTTGGCTTCTGTCTTCATATCAGCAGATACATCCGCCGCGTACTCTTCCATCATCTTCATAACCTCACTGGCAAGAGCATCAATCTTAATTCCTGACATTCTGTTACCCCCTTATCGTGGCTCTGATTTTAATGGTTTCGTTCTTGTACTGCACATTGTCAATGCTGGTTATGTTGTATTCCCTGCCACGGTGTAACAACCGATATTCCTTTGTATTCATGGCTCCCAGCAAAGAATGATAACGCATAATAAACATTACCGTGTTCTGCGCCTGTGTTTTTGCAGCTTCCCAGTATTCGGAACCAGACAAATTGTTCATGTAGGCATATCCCTTATAATATTCCGTCCATACAGGTATCTGATTTCCGATCTCGTCCTCGGTATACCCGTTTTTTTCAATTGAAACAGGTTCCCGGTATGCTCCTGCATTCATTGCTCCGCCTCCTATAACAGATTCTCACAGTACATTCCCAGAATAGTATCCACTACGCGGTTGGTGTTGGCCTTATCTACATACATCTGCCGGTTATCATACATATCTGATATGAGCACAAGGACAGCGATTGTGATATCCTCATGCTCATCAATTTTTGCTTCACTCAATCCTGTGTAGCTTTTAACGTACTCGACCGCGGCCTTCTTAATGATCTCCAGATACGCCTGATTCTCCTGCATGTACGTTTCCTCTTCCCGCAGCTGCCTGCAAATATCTCCGAACGTTATCTGGCTTACCTTCATGTCCTGTCTCCTTATGCAGATGCTTTCATTACCAGTTTTGCGATCTTCTGGGCGTTCTCAACCTTCGCGTCAAACTCCATCCACGCAATCACACCAATCGCGTGTTCGTCCGCATATCTTTCCTGAAGGACCTGCACCGATGCGTCTTCAGACAGTTTTACTGCCAGTCCGGAAAAATCGCCGTAATAAATTGCCGTCTTACCGGCTTCCATACCGTCCATCTGGTCAGACACATAAACCGGCTTTCCAAGCAGCGTGGTACCAAACGCAGACGTTATATCGTCCTGCATCAGATAACGTCCGTTTGAATCCTTCAGGAGTCTTAATGCGGTACGTGTCGCGCTGTTCATGATAAAGACACCCTTAGCCTGGAATGCGTCCTTTACAGTGTCCTTAAGCATGATAAGCTCATCCATGGTTATTTTGTTCGCTGCGGCTGCCGTTGTGGAAAGAGTTACACCTTTTAAACCGTCTACTTTAGCAGTAGTGCCATGAAGCAGCTCCATCTCGATAAATCTGGAAATAGATTCTGACATTGCGGTCACTACGAAGGATACAATATCAAACTGGCTGTTGTTTGCCAGGGATTTAGACACCTTAGAAAGTGCTCCCGCCAGGTACCCTGTCAGTTCGATATTGGTAAACTTTCCGCTCGTGCTGGTTAAAGACTTAAACTCATCTGCATAAGCCATCGTAATGGTATTGCCATCGGCGGCGTAATATGGAATAGACAGAGTACCCTTGATGTTGTACCGGGTCGCAAGTCTGTAAATCGGGCAGATATCCTCAACCTTTTTGATGATCCGATTTGCAATAGTCTTCGGAATAACGGCACCGTTGTCAGTTTTGGTCATTTCCCCGGCACGCTCTTCCAGCACTTCTCCGCGAATATAAGCTGCAAACGCACGCTCTTCAAGCTCTTCCTGCTTCAATTCTTCATTTTTGGCTGTACTGGTGACATTCAGTTTCAGATCCCTGGCGCGCTCCAGTTTCTCAATGGTGCTGTCCAAGGCCTTCACCTGCTTGTCTAAGTCATCAAACTTCTGATCCTCTTCCGGGCTAAATGCTCTCTTCTCTGTCTCTGCGGAAGATGTCAGATCCTTCATCTGCTGGACCAGCTCCGCCCTCTGCTCCGTAAGGGACTTTAAGTCCTCTGCTCGATACTGCATGTACTGTCTTACAATTGCTTTCTTTCTCATTTTGTTGTCTCCTTTTCTAATTCTTTTAGTCTATTCTGATATTTGCTTAAATCAACGTGCTCCTTTTCCGGTTTAATCTCTACATAGTCTGCACGGACCTCCAGCGCTTCCGGAGTCAACACCGTTTCACCTTCTGCCCTTACTTCAACACTTGTCCCCTCATAGCATGGCTGTTTCCTCTCGTCTATGATGGACACCTCCACGAGGTCCATATCCTCAACAAACCGGCGTTCCAGTGCATCGTGAATATTCTCTTTACTGGCATCCTTCTCCCTGAATCCAAAGGACCAGCCCCGAAGCTTTTTCTTCCGAGCCTTTTCAATGACTTCCGGATCCGTGACTTCAGCTCTGGCGTGGAGGCCGATGCTGTCCTCGTACAGTTCCAGATTAGTGCTTGTAGATCCCAAGTTCCTGGTCTTGTCGTGGTTAAGGAGCAACTGCACCTCATTATGTCTGAGCGCCCGCTCAAAAACTCCTGGTACTATCTGCTCCACAAATCTCTTGCCGGTCTTCCGGTCCCGCATCGGTCGCGAATCCCTGGCAACAGCATTGACATAACCTTCAATTACTACGCTGTCCGCTCTTATTTCAATCCTCATTTATTTCTTCACCTTCTTTCTGTTCAGATCCTTTTTGGATCGGCGTAAGTCCTCCGGTCTGATTCATATTTGGTACATAAAACTGGTTTGTCTTTGGATCATACAACACATCATTTAGTCCCAGGCGCACAAAATCCAGCCCCAGCGGCGGATAATTCTCCTTCATGCGTATCTCATCAGTCTGTAAAAATCCATTTTTGCTAGCTATTTCGTAAGCACGGAACCTCTTTTCAATATCTCCCTTAGTCAACTCTGATGTATCCACTGCAAAATAATAGGATCCCTTCTCAGATTCAAGAAGCAGATCCCGATTTAAAGCGCATTCAAATTCTTTTAAGATTGGATTCAGGCAATACTGGACAAAATTCGTTTTATCCTCTTCTGTCGCTCCGCCGTTGATCATAGCCGGCGGCATATTAAACAGCTTGCAGATTTCATCACTGTTGGTTTTTTTATTCTCATTCAGCTGCATCTCTACAGATGTGTTACTCGCCTCCTGGAACTCCAGTCCCTCATTTAAGATAACCACATTCTCGGTATTGTTCTGGTACAATCGGCGCCATGCTTTTCTAAGGGCCGTTATGGCTCCTTCGGAAAGCTTCTTCGGAGATTTCACAAACCCTTTTTTATTCCCACCTGTTTTCACCAGTCCTTTTTCATATTTCAGGGAATGGTATGCTACGCTTAAGACTTCGCTGTTTTCATCGATAACACTCTTTCCAGACCGTCCATCTTCCGTATTTCTGAGAAACTTCAAAAACTCAAACGGCCTGTACCTTGCCCCCTGAATCATGATATCGTAATCCTTAAAGATCGGATCCGAAGAGAATATGAAGGAAATCTCATTTTCCTTGACGTAATGCAGGGATTTTATGCGATTTCCCGTCCGGTTTACAAAGGCATACCCACCTTTTCCGGTCAGGTAATCTCTAGTCAGCGCCCGTTTAAACTGCACGCCGTCCAAGGTGTCCCCTGTATCATCGTTCAGCAGCCGTACTCTTGTGTCTTCCTTGACGGTCTCCAGCTTGCCTTCAGTCAGCTTATATAGCTTAATAGGTATGGTTGATACCGTTTCTGCTATTTTATTTACGCAGGCCGCGAATGCAGGCACATTCATAGCCTGCTCTTTGGTCATAGAATCGTCCGCCAGACTGGCCTGAAGTAATGCGTCCTCATTGGATTCTGTTTCCGTTTTCTCTGGCTCCGGATCCGCCCTCATGTGAAAGGGCCACATAAACAATCACTCCTCTCTTTTCTTGTACTGGTGCAACTAACACACCTGTACGGTAAACCCGCTGTCATCAAACAATATATCCTGTTGGAGTAAGTACACCGAGTTGATAATGCTCACCACTCCGTCTACCTTACCGTTGGATTTCTTCTTGTTGACATACCTGTTCATATTGGTGTCATAGGTGCACTTTGCATTTTCAAAGTTGGTCTCCAACAGCCGGTTCTCCTCATAATGCCATTCCCGGTTTGCTACTTTTTCCGCCAACAACTTTGTAGGTGGATGCAGCGTATCTGAATGCTGCCGGATTTCCACCGTGGTGTATTCCTTATCCCATTTCTGTGCACTGGACAGGGCATTATACCTGTCGTAACCGATGGATTTGATAATCACGCCCCTGGATTCCTCCAAACCGGATACGTAATCCTCAATCACGCCATAGTCTACTGTCATGTCACCGCAGGCAATGCAGGTTCCCGCGGCAATGGCTGCCCTGTAATCAAACTTCTCAAACTCACTCTTTTCATCAATGCGTCCCTCCGGTATAAATGTCATTACTTCGCTCAACATCTCCCCGTCTTCCTCAGCTGACATGGCTACAGAACAGTTATCATTCGTCATGGCCAGATCCACACCGATATACACCTCACGGCCGGTCCAGTCTATATGTTTTTCTCTACATGCTTTCACCTGGTCGATCGGAATATATGTTTCCGTCCCAGCTCCCTGATAGATGATGTTGCAATGCTTTGTCAGGAAGTTCTCCCGCAGCTTCTCCCGGTTGATAGCCCGCTGCCGTTTCAGCAACAACTCATCCCATACTTCCGGAATCTCGAGAGCCAGTGGATTTCCATGTGCCAGAATCGTATCGTCCGTAGCCCAGTCCTTGATATTATCCGGCTCGTACAGTAACGCAAAAACAGTTTCATCATCAATCAAGCCGTCCAGGATCTTCTTTGCATTGTCTACCTCGTCCTCCAGCGGATTATCTACTGTTGGATATTTGGTAGAGATGATAAAACCCAGCTTGTTTTGAATCAATAACTGACCGGATCGCATGGCCTCCACCGGATATGACGTAGGCAGTGCCCCGACTTCATCAGCAATAAATACCGACGGCTCTTTACCGTCCATGCGGCTTGTGGAGTAGTTGAGCGGTGTATACTTTGTTTTTGTGGGATTGTGAAGAATGTAATCCCGCAAAACCTTAAATTCGTTCTCCTCGAACAGCTCAATATTCGTAGCGATTAGTGGCTCCAGGGCCTCTTTGATCTCACGGGCCAGTGCTCCATCTGGTGCAACAGAGAAGAAACGTGAATATGCCGGTTCCAGATAAAAGAGCAAAATAAAAAGAACAGCAACGACAAAAGTCTTACCATTCTTTCTGCATATCTCTAAAACCGCCGTCTGGTACCGGCGCAGCCTCTGGTCTTTCCTGTGAACCGTACACAGTACCGCCGTAATCAACAGCCACTGATAACCAGCCAGGGAGGAATACAGGGTTTTTCCTGCCTTCGGTCCCTTTGCCATCTTGAGAATTTTAAGGATTTTATTGATTTTTTCCAGGAGCCTTTCATTGATTACATACTTCTTATTCTTCCCCTTATACGTCTGGAGGAAGTCCGCACACTGGAGGATAACGTATTTCGGCGCCTTAATCTTCCCTCTGCATACCCCCTCAGCATATGCAACCGCCGGATGTTTAACCTTCGTCTTCGTCGTCATCGTTAATCAGGTCCATGATGGTCTTTTTCTTTTCACCAGGTTTCACCTTTGCAATCGATAATTTCGCCCGGCTCTGAGGGGACAAGCACAGTTCGTTGCAGCACCGGAAGTATTCTTTTGACGCCTCGGCTCTGGCCTGCCGGAAGGAATTTTCGAAAAGCAGGTCCTTCTTATCGTTGGCCTGCCGGTCCAGCTCCTGGATCCGATCCACGGCAATGGCGGTCTGTGCAAGAATAAACAGATCCAGGTTCCCCAGTATGTCCGCCTCCTGCAGTTCTCCCATGATGTAGTTGAATATGTCCATCTGTGATTCTGTCAGGTACAGTGGTGGTATGAGTTTGTCATTCTTTCCGCGGAGCTTGTCCTCCAGTTCGAGGCGTTGCGCTTCCTCTTCTTTTGGTATTGTTCCAGTCTTAACCCTGGCTGATTTTGCTGGCCTTGCCATCTAATCACCTTCCTTCCATTTGTCACGCTCCTGAGCTAAACAGTTCTTCATAAGCAGCATCTGACCAACTTTCATCTATAACAACAGAGTCGTATTTTTTAAAAACAGTCTTATCTTCATGCGCATCATAAAAGGTCCTGGCGGCACGACATATTAAAAAGCATAAACCGTATGCATCCAGATCGATAGTTCTCTTTCCACCCTCTTCATAATACGAACTATGAATATTATGAGTGCCGCATGCTTTGTCTACATGTAATCTGAACTCATCAATAAGTAATTCTTTAGTCCTATCCTTCAACTCAAAGTTGCCTTCGTGAAGAAGCGAACAACGTAAAGCATAACAGAATTCTCCATTAAACTGGAAGTCAGGGGCTTCGTCATCAGCAATGTAATGTAAAGGCTTTACGAAATCATTGTACCATGCTACATACTGTCTACGTCCCTCTCTAAATTCTTTTCCGTTTTTATCTTTACGTTTAAAATCTGGATACTCAATTTGACCGCAGATATCAGGTAAAGTTAGCGCCAACGCCAATGCTGGAAGATAACACTCACACTCAATAGCCCTTCTTATAGAATTAATTTTCTCAATCATTTTGATATTTTCCTTTCTCCGATATAGAATTAGTGTATCGACTTGGGGAAAGAAAATCAATTACTTTTTGTTGCGAACGATATCATCAGGCATTAATATTCTCATTTCTAAGATTTTGTGTATTTAGAGGTGGGGCGTCGGTGTCCAGAATTGTTTCTATTTTCCGCACAACTCCCCGGGGGATACCTCCCCAGCCAGCACCACGCCCATGTCAAGGATTACACAGGCGTGTCCCGTCTTTGCTTCCACCCGCTCCTCCATTGTTTTCCTTACTTCGTCAGGCATTTTCTGTCCCACCTGTAATACCAGTACATTGTTGTTATTCTCAATCCACATCATTGCGCTTCCTCCTGTTCTTCTATAATTTGTTTGATTGCTTCATACGGTATCTCTCCGCTCTCTGCCATCTCATGATGCATTCCACACACAGTCAGCAGATTGTCATCGTCCAGGCGTTTATCGTAATCGGTCTCAATCGGTATGGCATGATGGACAGACAGATTATGATAGTTATACTGCTGATCGGTATTGTACAGATTGCGTATGCAGATCTGACACAAGTTCTTATCTCTGCGTCTGATCTGCTCCCGCTTCTCCCTCCATCGTCTGGAGCTGCGGAAGCGGTCTATGTATGTGATCTTTTTCTGGGTTGATGGACGCCGACCGCAATCATATTTAGTATCATGGATACGGCCACAGTATTTACAGGACTTAAGCATCACATCACCTTCTTTCTAAAATATGCGTCTAAAGCTATAGATACTTGTTATTTTCCTAGCCTCAACTTATAATATACCTACAGGTATCACAAACAGAGAATCGAAGAAAGGAGGGCTATTATGAATACCGCTACCATTTATTTTTCAGACAAAAGTACTATCGTCGTAAAAGAAGGTGATCTCATTATCCCGATTGTTCAAACAGCTATAAGCGATAATGTTTTTTCATCCATGGGTGAATCTATTGAAATATACAACCACGTCAACAATGGTTTAATTCCTGCACTCTTAGACGCATTTTATCTTTGCAAATTTTTCTATATCAACAGCAGTGATTCACCTGTTTATGGAACGGCTTGTATTGTAAAAATCGAAAATAATTAATACCTTTTAAGACTATCAAATTCCTTTTTTACATAATTCGCAAGTTCCGGAGACTCCCAGCGCAGATTTTTGATAAACATAATTTCATTATCGTCGCTGGGAGAGCTATTATCATTAAGAAAAGCATATTCTTCTTTTACACGCTGCCTCATATCTTCTTGAAACTGCTTCATTCTCAATTTCAACCTTTCTGAATTCATAGTCCATCACCCCTTATCATCTTACCGTGTATTTTAAACAACAGAAAAGGCTCCCGTCTCCGGAAGCCCTAATCTCATTAATGCCATTATAACATGTCTTTAAAAAAATTACTTAAGATTAGTTAAGAACTTTTCTGTGAATTCCTTCAACGCTTCTCCATGCAGATTACAGGTGTAGTTATATGAGAAGCCTAGTTCTGATGCGATTGTCTCCAATGACTGGTACTGAACATATTTTCTAAACAGTATGTCCACATACTCCACCTTTGAAAGCTGCTGTATCTGTCCGATCCGCTCATGCCTCATATCATGCCACTGATCTATCTCGTCATTAATCTCTCGCTGCATATCAGTTATCCGGTCTGATATCCGGGTGAATCCTGATCCATCAGGCGAAGTCTGCACCCGTTCCGCAGAATAATCCATGCTGCCTATATATGTACGACTCCCCTTAAGCGTCTCATACTCGATCTGTTTCTGGTCGATGGCTACATCTATCTTTTTGATTTCCTTTAAGTATTCCTTCGCTG
>URNT01000051.1 GCA_900549235.1 uncultured Clostridium sp.
AGATGGCGGAAAATCAGCCGCAAAGATGAGTGCAAGGGAGATTCCGAGAGTACACTATTTCTTATATTCATTCAACCCTTATATTTTCTCCCGTAAGGCCGATATAAGCCTGTTCCGGAAGTCCGCCTTCTCTGTGGCCTATAAGCCATTTATTTCTGGCAAATAAAAGCCGGTCCTCCGGGCATCTTACCAGCACCGGGGAAAGCTCCGTATTGGTGCCCCTTGGAAGGACAATAACACAGCGGAAGCCCTTTTCCGCCACATGGCAGGGGGCGTAATGGAGGGTGGTAGCGTAAAGCTCCACTCCCATGCCCGCTGGCAGCAGGAAGGCTTCTACTCTTCCCGTATCGTATGTAAGCTCCTCTGTGATGTCCTGCTGCCTTCCAAGAAGAAGGATCAGGTCATCTGCCGCTACATCCACCTCCGAATCCCTGTGGTATTCCAGGGCGTTCAGCTTTTTATTATGTCCGTTGCAGCAGCCAAGCTGGATGGGCATACCGCCGTATACCCCTTCTGACAATTCCTCAAACACTGGAAGGGCTTCCATGGCCGCTACAGAGGGCTCATAGATCACGTCCTCCGGCAGAGGCGTATGTTCAAGCTCTTTTAACAGGTCTGTAAAATCATAGCCGGTTATTACCTTCCCGTAAGCCTTAAAGGCAGGGTCTGTTACCGGTCGAATGGCAAGTGCCATAGGATCACCTCTTTTTCGTATATTTTCTTACAGGGAAGCCAGCTTTTTATAGCTGTCCTTCAGCTGCCTGTACAGCTCCTTATAAAGCTGATGGAAGGCCTCATAGGTCTTTTCCCGCTCCGGCAGAGGACTTGTGGACTGGTCCATGGAAATCAGCCTTTTACAGGCCGCCTCCACGCTCTCATACACGCCGCAGCTGACACCTCCAAGGATGGCCGCTCCCAGAGCCGGGCCTTCTGACTGGCTCAGGGTCTTTACCTCACACCGGTACAGATCCGCTAACATCTGCCGCCAGACAGCGCTCTTTCCGCCTCCTCCGCAGGCCATCATTTCTTGGACCTCTATGCCCATTTCCCTGAGAATATCATTGCAGTCACAGAGGGAATAGGATACCCCCTCCATCACCGCCCGCAGCATATGGGCCTTTGTATGGATGGCTGACAGGCCGAAAAATACGCCCCGGCAGTCCGGATCCAGATGAGGCGTCCGCTCTCCCATCAGATAGGGCAGATAGATCAGCCTGTCGCTTCCCGGCGGGATGGACTCTATCTCCCGGTTGATCCGGTCATAAGGATCGGTTCCCAGCTGTTTTCCTTCCTCCACATAATCCTGACAGAAATTGTCCTTAAACCACTTAAGGGAAAGCCCGGCAGCCTGGGTCACACCCATCACATGCCAGGCGCCCGGTACAGCGGCGCAGCAGGTATGGACACGTCCCTTTTTATCAATGGTAAGCTGGCTGCTGTGGGCAAACACCACTCCTGAGGTGCCGATGGTGGTAAAGGCCCGGCCATCTGTAACCACACCGGTTCCCACCGCCGCAGCCGCATTGTCCCCGGCTCCTCCTGCTACTACCGTTTTCTCAGACAGCCCCAGGGTCTTCGCGATCTCAGGAAGAAGAGTTCCGGTTGCCTCACAGGATTCATACACCCGTCCCAGATAAGAAGGGTCTATATCCAGAGCCTTAAGCACCTCCCCGGACCAGCGCCGGCCCGGAACGTCCAAAAGCTGCATCCCGCTGGCGTCGGATACCTCCGTGGCAAACTGTCCTGTAAGCACATAGCGGATGTAATCCTTTGGCAGCAGAATATGGCGGCATCTGGCGTAGTTCTCCGGCTCATGCTTCCTGACCCACAGGATTTTGGCAGCCGTCCAGCCGGTCAGAGGCGGGTTGGCCGTAATTTCGATCCAGCGCTCCCTTGGCATCAGCCTTAACATATCCTCTACTTCCTCACCAGTTCTCTGATCACACCAGATGATGGAGGGGCGAATCACCTCTCCCGCTTCATCCAGCATCACAAGGCCATGCATCTGGCCGGAAAGGCCGATGCCCTTTACCTCCTCTGCCAGAACACCGGATTCCCTTACCACCTGGCTGATAGAGGCAAGCACCGCCTCTCTCCAGTCCTCCGGCCGCTGCTCCGCCCAGCCGTTTTTCGGCTGGTACAGAGGATATTCCCTGGAAGCCGACGCCACCGCCCTTCCTTCCTCATCAAAGAGCACTGTCTTGGCAGCGGAGGTTCCCACATCAATTCCCAGAAGATAGTTCATGTTTTATTCCTCCCATTTTCACTGGTGTACTCTCGGAATCTCTTTGTGCTCAGATTTGTGAGATGATTTTTTGTCAGCTGTGCACAAATTTATGAGGCGTACCTGGAAGGTACGTTGATTAAATTTGTGTGCGGATGACGGAAAATCAGCCACAAAGATGAGTGCAAGGGAGATTACGAGCGTACACACTGTCCATGAGAAGCGTGTCCGGACACGCTCCGACTGCCTTTATTATAGTATAAAGCCTTAAAAAATGCGTGCGGTTATTTTACGAAGTAATAGCACTTTCTTTCACTTTTTACCTTTTCGGTACTGGCTTGGAAGGCAGCCGTACCGCTTTAAAAATGCCTTGGAAAATGACCGGCCGTCCGGGAAACCATGTTTCATGGCAAGCTCCCCCAGGGGAATGTCGCTGTTTAACATTTCCCGCAGGGCATATTTTACACGAAGATCGATGAGATAGGTCCTGTAATTCACCTGGGCATACTGCTTGAAGATCCTGGAGAGATAGGAGGGAGTAAAACCGAACCGGCCCGCCACCTCCTCAAGGCTTAGCTCCTCGTGATAATGCTCCTTCATATAAGCAGTCACCTCCGAAAGGCGGTCCAGACGGCGCTTTGTTTTTATATGCTCCTTGTCGGAATCCTCAGCAGATAGCTCCGTCACCAGCAGATAGAGGAGATCATAAAAACAGCTCTTTACCTTCAGCTCATACCCGAAGTCCCGTTTCTCGTAAACCTGAAACATCTCCGTCACCAGAGCCTTCAGCCTCCCATCCTCTGTCTCCCCCTTCCTTTCGAAGGTCAGATAATCCCCTTCATCTCTGTAATCACCAAAAGCCCCAGATGGAATCTGGAGCACAATGGTGATATTGGGATCCGGGCAGTCGATGGAGTGGATCTCGTTAGAATTGACGATTACATAGTCCCCTGCCATCAGCCTGCTCCGGCTTGAATTGATATAAAAATCAATACTTCCTTCCAGAACCAGGAAAATCTCCACTGACCGATGCCAGTGCCTGGTTACCTTATAATTCCCGTCCTTCCCCTCGAAGATAAACATACGGAAGGGAAGATCCTCGTTAGGAAGGACAGTTTCATGCCTGAAATCCATTTATTTTTTCCATCCCTCCGGCAGATAGGCGGCGGTAGCCCGGATCATATCCTCTGCCAGCTCCCGTACCTGATCCTCTCTGCACTTCTTTCCGATGATCTGAGGATCGTGGAGAAATGCCTCTGCCACCAGCTCATGGTCACAGGTCAGGGCCGCTTTCAGGATCCTTTCATGGTTCTCTGTATGAGGAAGGATCAGCGCTCTCACCGGCTCAGGGATCTGGCCGGCAGCCACCGGACGGATGGAATCCCGGTCAAAGACTGCATTGGTCTCTACTACAGCCTCCTTTGGAAGGTTGGAGATCTGAAGGCTGGTGTTGGGCACATTTACATTGCTTATAACCCGGCCCAGTCCGCAGAGAGCCTTCATCAGAAGGATTCCCTCCTCGCCGGTAGGCTTAAGCTCTACCTCCTCCTCGCCGCGAAGGAGACGGCCGCTCTTTTCCAGACGGTTCTTCAGATCCTCCTTTCTCCAGTCTACGGTAGTCAGGCCGAATTTCCACTGCGCTACGGTTTCCGAATCCTTCAAATACTCATCACCCGGCATAAACTCAGCCAGATGGCGGTCTCCCGCAGCAGCAATCAGGCTGAAGCGGTTAAAGAGGTCAAACTTCACACGATGGGCGCAGGCAAAGCAGGCGTTGGCCCAGTTGGTATCCCGCTCCTTATAGCCTTCCTCAAAATGTTCCTCAATATAGGCCTTATAAACAGGGAACAGGTCAATGCCCTTATAGGAAGCCTCATCAAACCAGGTAAAATGATTGATGCCCAGCACATTTACATGGATGTCCCGGCGGTCCACCTGTTCAAAGCCCATGGTATCCTCCAAGATCCCCTTTAATACCTTCTGGGTGCCGAACACCTCATGGCAGCAGCCAAAGGCTTTGATCTCAGGAAATACATGGTACAAAGTCTTAACACAGAGAGTCATGGGGTTAGTATAATTGATGACCCAGGCCTCCGGTGAAAATGCCCGGACCGCCTCGGCGATCTCCACAAACATAGGGATGGTACGGAGAGCCCGGATCATGCCGCCGGGGCCTGCGGTATCGCCTACAGACTGCCAGATTCCCAGCCGCTCCGGCATATGTACATCCGAAGCCATCTCATCAAAGGTACCCGGAAGAATGGAAATCACTACAAAATCCGCTCCTGTAAGAGCCTCCTTTAAGGTAGCGCTGGTGGTATAGTTCCATTTTCCTACTGCCTCCGGCCGGCTGGTCAGATGATTTCCGATGGCTTCATTTGCCCTGGCCGCCTCCTGGTCAATGTCATAAAGGCGGATGGTGCCGCTCATAGCCGGTTCCAGGGCCAGATCGGTCATAAAGGTCCAGGCCCAGCCTCTGGAACCGCCTCCGATATAGGCAATATTCACGTCGCTCACTTTGTTATCATGGTAGATCATAAGAAACCCTCCTTCTGCTGCGTTTGTGTTTTCTGTAGCCCATTTTACTCCAATATAGTATAATTGTCTTATGATATTTTGCTGTGAATCATGGATTTTCGTATGATATTGATCATTTTCAGAAAGGAATGGAATTTTATGGAAGAAATCATCTACGGCTGGAAGGATACAGGCATCACCATGGATCGGATCCGCCGGGAAAGCGGCTTTTGTATGCCGGTGAAGCACCTTCATTATGAATATGAAATTTATTATCTCACTGAGGGAGAGCGGTATTATTTTATCGATAATCAGACCTATCATGTGAAAAAGGGCGGTCTGGTGCTTATTGACAAAAATCAGATCCATCAGACCAGCCAGGCAGGAAACGGCCCCCACGAGCGGATCCTTGTAGGGCTGGAGGAGGAGGCCCTGGCGCCCCTGTTTCAGGCAACGGGAGAAATGTGCCTGGACCGCCTGTTTCAGGATCACTGGGGTGTGGTGCAGCTAAGCCCTGAGGACCAGGCGGCGGCAGAAGCCGTCTTTGCCCAGATGGCTGAGGAATTTGAACACCGGCAGACTGGCTTCCGCCTTGTGATCCTTTCCCTCTTATCCTCCCTCCTGATCCGCATCCTGCGCCCCTTAAAGGCCCAGGTACTGGCCCTCTCTCCCTTATCCGCCGCTCCCAGGCACCGGAAGGTAGACGAGGTGGCCTCCTATATCTCCTCCCACTATGAGGAGCCTCTGTCCCTGGAAAGCCTGTCTGAACAGTTTTTTGTAAGTAAATGCTACCTCAGCCGCATCTTTAAGGAGGCCACCGGCTTTACCGTAACCGAATACCTGAATATGTGCCGGATCAAGCAGGCCAGGCACCTTCTTATCTCCACAGATCTGAGCATCACTGAGGTAGCAGGAGCGGTGGGGTATGATACCATCACCTATTTTGAGCGGGTCTTTAAAAGCTGTACCCTGATCACACCTCTGAAATACCGGAAGCGGTATGAGAACAAGCTGCAGCCGGTTCGCTGACCTCATCCTCCTCACTCTTTGGAAGAAGCAGGTTCAAAGTAATGGCTGAAATAGTGGCGATCACCACAGCAGATTCTCCAAAAATGGTTTTGGCCCAGTCAGGAAACAGCGCCAGACAGCCGCCGGCCTGGATCACGCCTACGCCAAGGGCTACGGAAAGACCTACCACAGAGGTATTTCTGGCTGTCAGCTCCTCTTTTGTGATCAGCTTGATGCCGGTCATGGTAATCATGGCAAAAACAGAAACCGTAGCGCCGCCCAGCACGCAGGAAGGAATGGTGGTTAAAAGAGACGCAAACCGGGGAACAAAACCGGCGATCAGGATGATCACTGCCGCCAGGCCCAATACACAGCGGTTTACTACCTTGGTCATGGTAACAATACCCACGTTCTGGCTGAAGGTCGCCGTAGGGAGTCCTCCTAAAAATGCTCCTATAATACTTGCCACGCCATTTCCGATAATACCGCCGCACATTTCCTGATCACTGGGCTCCCGGTCCAGGCCGCCTCCTGCTGTGGAGGTAAAATCTCCGATAGCCTCTACCGAGCTTACTATGTACATGATCAGCATGGAAACAATGGAGGTAAACTCAAACTTCATCCCAAAGTGAAGGGGCATGGTAAACTGAAACCAGCCGGCGCTTCCTACATTTTCAAAGGATACCATTCCCATTACAAGGGCCAGTATATAACCAAAGATCATCCCCATCAGGATAGAAGCCAGCTTGCAGATGCCCTTTGTAAAATAATTGAAAAACAGTACGATAGCCAGGGTAACCATGGCTACAAGCCAGTTTCTGGGACTTCCAAAATCAGCAGCTCCCTCACCTCCGGCCATATAATTGACAGCCGTAGGATACAGGGAAAGACCGATGGTAAATACAACAGTTCCTGTTACCAGAGGGGGAAACAGTTTTGTAAGACGTTTATAAAACAGCCCCACTGCCACTGCTGCCACGCCTCCTGCCAGCTGCGCTCCGAAAATAGTCGGCAGGTCGAAGCGGCTTCCCAGGGAGATCAACAGCGGAATATAGGCAAAGCTGGCTCCCATGATTACAGGAAGGCCGGAGCCGCAGTACCGCCCCCAGGGGAAAAGCTGGATCAGGGTGGCGATCCCGGATACTAAAAGGGCTGCCTGGATCAGGCGGATCTGATCGGCTGGATCCACACCGGCTACACCGGCCAGGATGATCGCCGGCGTAACACAGCCTACGATCATGGCTACTACGTGCTGCATTGCCAGAGGAAGGGCCTCTGCCATTCTTGGTCTTCCATTCAGTTCTTTTACACTCGCATATTTCATAAACCGCACCTTATCCCTTCTGCACTTACCGGCTGATATAATCTTTTACAAGCTCCTCGGCTTTTGCCGCCTGGGCTTCCTCATCGATTCCCGTCAAACGTCCGTCCTTTACCACAATACGGCCATTTACCACCGTATAATCTACGCTGCCCTTATAGCCCACGGTTCCAAGCATGGATTTCGGGTCAAACATGGTCCCTACCAGGGCCAGACGGTTTAAGCGGATCAGGAAGAAATCAGCTGCCATCCCCGGAGCGATGGCTCCCAGCCTCTCCCGTCCAAGAAGCCTTGCGCTTCCTCTGGTTGCCATTTTCAGAATATCATAGCCAGAGGGCGCCTTCTGGCTGCTGTTTAAGCGGTGAAGCAGGTAGGCAGTCCGGATCTCCTCCAAAAGGCTGGAGCCGTCATTGCTTGCAGAGCCGTCCACTGCAAGGCCAACCGGAACCCCAAGCTCCAGCATACGTGGAACGGAGGCAATACCGGAGGACAGCTTCATGTTGGAAACAGGACAATGGGCTACGCCGGTGCCGGTCTCTGCCAGCCGTTTTAACTCATCATCTGTAAAATGGATTCCATGGGCATACCACACATCCTCTCCCACCCAGCCAAGGCTTTCCATATAGGCGAGAGGACGCATTCCAAACCGGGATAAGGTGTAGTTTTCTTCGTCCTTTGTCTCTGCCAGATGGGTGTGGAGCCTTACCTTCAGTTCTCTTGCAAGAACCGCAGATTCTCTTAACAGGTCTCCCGTAACGCTGAAGGGAGAACAGGGAGCAAGAGCCACCTGCTTCATGGAATAAGGGGACGGATCGTGGAAGCGGGCCACCGCCTCCTCTGAGCTTTTTAAGATCTCATCTACCGGCT
Organism: uncultured Clostridium sp.; assembly: GCA_900549235.1. Classification (GTDB taxonomy): domain Bacteria; phylum Bacillota; class Clostridia; order Lachnospirales; family Lachnospiraceae; genus Enterocloster. Next base: position 7,938 of record URNT01000051.1, read on the forward strand.
GGACAACGCTGTCCGGCGGAAGTCCTCCGTCTTTTACGCTGAGATCCATACTTCCTCTGGTGGCGTGGAAACGCATTCCCAGATCCTCAGCCGCGTGAAACTGCGCTTCTAAAAGCCCCATTCCCTTATCGCTTGGAAATACATAGTGGTGATCCAGACAGGTGGTGCAGCCGCATTTTAACAGTTCCCCCATCCCTGTGAGTGAGCTGTAATACACCACGTCCTCATCCACATTTTTCCAGATCTCATATAAAGTTTTTAACCATGGAAACAACTCCATGTTCTGCACTTGTGGTAAATTCCGACTAAAGGTTTGATATAAATGATGGTGCGTATTGATCAGTCCCGGATACATCACCATATCAGATGCATCGATCACATCCTCTGCTGTCCATTCTTCCTGGGCTCCGGCCTCTTTGATGGCCTCGATGACCCCGTCCCGGATGTATACATCTGCCCTTTCAAGCAGTTTGTCATCCCCATCACAGGTTACAAGATATTTTACATTCTTTACCAGTAGTGTCCCTTTCATAAATTACCTCCTGACGCAAGTTTACTTTCCCTTGACTTCATAGGCTATATGACTGGTATACTGCTGGCGGTACGGGTGGTCACGAGGCACCCTCATACGATCTTACTGTATGCCGCGTGGACCCAGCTATGTTTTAAACAGCTATATAGATATGATCTTTTCAAAGAACCTGTGCCGTTTTAGATTTCCCCGGCATGTTTTATAATATACCAATCTTTTCCAGCTGTGACAATAGATAGATGTTCTGATTTTCAAGCTCTATTTTTGTGCGTTTTGCACAAATATCTGATTATTCTTCTCCCTGCTTCCACCGTTTCACCTGCAAAAGTTTCTCCTTTGCCCTGGCCTCCTCCCCGGAACCGGAGGGGTGGTAATACTCCTTTCCTGCAAGGGAATCTGGCAGACACTGCATCCGGGCCATCCCCTCTCTGGTATCGTGGGCATAGACATAGCCCTCCCCGTAGTGAAGCTCTCCCATCAGTTTTGTGGGGGCGTTGCGGATCACCAGAGGCACCGGCTCTGCCAGCATGGACTGGGCATCTGCTTTGGCGCTTTCATAGGCTATGTAAGCCGAGTTGGTCTTTGGAGCCATGGAAAGGTAGATGACGCAGTGGCTCAGATGTACATTGCACTCCGGCATCCCCAGAAAATGACAGGCCTGATAGACAGAGACGGCAAGACTCAGAGCCTGGCTGTCCGCCATACCTACGTCCTCGCTTGCAAAGCGCACCAGCCGTCTGGCAACGTAGAGAGGATCCTCCCCCGCCTCCAGCATCCGGGCCAGCCAGTATACGGCGGCGTCCGGGTCGGAATTTCTCATGGACTTGTGGAGGGCAGAGATCAGGTTGTAATGTTCCTCTCCCTTTTTATCGTAAAGAAGGCTCTTTTTCCCGATGCACTGCTGCAAAATTTCCATGGTAACAACGGTCTTTTCCGCTGTGATTTCACCATTCATCACAGCCATTTCCAGAATATTGAGAGCTGTCCTTGCGTCCCCATTTGCAAAGGCGGCAATCATGCTTATCATTTTATCAGTAATATCTATATTCAGATAACCAAGCCCCTTGGGGGAGCGGACAGCCCTGTGAAGCAGCTGCTCCAGATTCTCAGCTGTAAGACCGTGGAGGACAAACACCCGGCATCTGGACAAAAGAGCGCTGTTGATCTCAAAGGAGGGATTTTCCGTCGTGGCTCCGATCAGGATGATGCTGCCCTTTTCCACATAGGGAAGGAAGGCGTCCTGCTGGGCCTTATTGAAGCGGTGGATCTCGTCTACAAAAACCAGGGTTCTCCGGCCCATCCTGCGTCTCTGCTCTGCCTGGGCCATAACCTCCTTTATGTCCTTGATCCCACTGGTAACCGCGCTGAAATTCACAAATTCCGCATGGGTCCTGTGGGCAATGATCCCGGCCAGGGTGGTCTTTCCCACCCCCGGAGGCCCCCAGAAGATCATGGACGGCACTGTATCCTGCTCGATTAGCTGGCGAAGGAGCTTTCCCTTACCCAAAAGATGCTCCTGTCCCACAAAGCCGTCCAGATCCTCAGGCCGGAGCCTGCTGGCCAGCGGCTGGTAAGCCTCCCGCTCCTCAAACAATGACATCTGTCCCTGCATCTCCATACCAACGCCTCCTTCTTCCTTACTCCTTCACCGCCCACCGCAGCTTCGTAGACCTGGCCCTGCCGTTTCTCGCACATTCCTCCCCAGAGGGACGGATCACATCCTCTGAGATCCGGCTGTAGATCCCCTCCTTTTTCAGCTCCTTAAATGACCTCTTCACCAGCCGGTCCTCCCCTGAGTGGAAGGTAAGGATTGCTGCCCGGCCTCCGGGTTTTAAGGATCCCGGCAGCTTTTCCAGAAACTCGTACAGCACCTCAAATTCACTGTTTACATCGATCCTAAGAGCCTGGAAAGTTCTCTGGCAGGACTTCTTTACAAGCTCCGGCCTCTCCTTTGCAGGCAGGAAGGAAAGAGCCTTCTCGATTACCTGCCGCAGGTCTGTGGTGGTCCTTATGCCAGCTCCGTGATGAAGCTCATACATCACACGTCTGGAGATCTCCTCCGCATAGGGCTCGTCTGCATTTTCGATCAGCATCCCCTGAAGTTCCTCCTCTGTTACCTCCAAAAGACGTTCTGCCGCTGTTGTCCCTCTGCTGGGATTCAAACGCAGATCCAGAGGCCCCTCTGTTTTGTAGGAAAAGCCCCGATCCGGGTTGTCGATCTGCATGGAGGAAACCCCCAGGTCTGCCAGCACAAAGTCAAAGCCTCCGGCCTCCTCTGCCACTTGATCAATATTTTTAAAATTCAGATGTCTTATGGTAAGCAGCTCCGGGCCAAAGCCCTTGTCTGCCAGACGTGCCCGGGTCTTTTCCATCTCAATGGTATCTACGTCCAGGGCGTACATATGGCCCTGTCCCTCCAGGCACTTAAGCATCTGCAGGGTGTGTCCCCCGTAGCCTAAGGTAGCGTCCAGCCCCACTTCCCCCGGCTGGATCTGAAGGAAATCCAGGATCTCATTTACCATAATGGAGATGTGCATCCCCGCCGGGGTACTTCCCTTCTGGATCACCTTTTCAATGGTGTCGGCATATTTTTCCGGCTGGTGCTCCTTATATTTTTCCTTAAAGCTCCTTGGGTGTGTTCCCTTATAGCGTACCCGGCGCTTATGGGGAGTCTCCTCCTGGGGAGAATACTGTGAATTTTTATTTTCTTCCATCATTGCCTCCATCTCTATTTCCGTCCCTTCAGATATTCCACAATGGCCCTCTGGGCCTTTTCTGTATAGTAAAATACCTCATACTCATTTCCCTTATCGCTGATGCGCAGCTCGGTACAGATGCCAAATGCCTCTCCCTGATCCGTCACCTGCCTCTTTGCGAAATTTTTCACATGGATAAAGGTAAAATAGCCCTCTGAGGTCAGATATTCTTCCACTGACTTAATGGTCAGCCGCTTCATCACTGTCTCATCCCGAAGGTCATTAATCTGACCGATGAGATCGCTCAGGGTGCACCTGGCTGTATAGTGAATACTCTCTGCCAGCTCCGGGGTCATATAGAAGTCCGCTTTCCCTTTTTTATTCTTTGGGTGAGCTGGCTTTCGGGGTGAAGGCAGGGGATCAGGAGCCAGTTCAGAGGCCCCATTCTCCCAGGCCGCCATCACATCATCCAGGTTCCAATCATCAAATTCCCCGCTGTCATCGGAAAAATACAGGGTGTCCTCCTCAAAAAAAGGCTCCTCCTGTCCTATTTCCCCTGTTTGTGCCCGGACACACTCCAGAAACCGCTGCCCATATTTTTCATATTTGAATTCGCCTACGCCGGAAACCGTAAGCATCTCCTCCCTGGTGCGGGGCTTTACCACGCACATATGAGTCAGGGTCTTATCAGAAAATACAATGTACGGAGGCACCTTTTCCTCCCTCGCGATCTCTGAGCGCAGGGCTCGCAGATTATCAAACAAGGACTGCTCTGCCTCTGTAAAATCCCGGCTGCCGGACCTTCCTCCGGACCTTTTCTTATCCGGCTTTTCTTTTGGAATCCGCTCCTGCTCCCTGGCCATCTTCATAAACACCAGCTGGCCCTCCTCCAGGACGGCAGCCGACTCTCCTGTCAACCTTAACACTGCATATTCATCATTGGTAGAGGCTAAAAGTCCTGTAAGAAGCAGGTGGTTCATCACCTGGCGCAGGCGGTATACAGGCACCTGGGCCAGCTTCCCGTACCAGGGATTTTCATTCATCCTGTAATTGCGGATCTTCACCGTATTAGCCCCATGAACCGTATCCACGATCACGCCAGCCCCATACCGCTGACCGCAGCTCTGGACACAGCCGATCAGCCCTCTGGCCGCCTCTGTCACGTCCACCGTCTCAAACTGGCTGAGGCAGTTGGAGCAGTTTCCGCAGTAATTGCTGCCGTATTCGCCAAAGTAGCGCAGGATGTAATCCCTGAGGCACTCATTGGTAAAGCAATAAAAGGTCATCTTCCTGAGGCGGTCTCTGTCCCGCTCCGCCACCAGGCGCCGGGTTACGGGATCCAGTGCCTCGTTATCCTGGTTGTGGTCGATGAAAAACTGGTTGGTGACCACGTCCTGGCCGCCGTAAAGGAGGATACACTCAGCCGGTTCCCCGTCACGGCCTGCTCGTCCTGCCTCCTGGTAGTAGGATTCCATATTCTTCGGCATATTGTAATGAATCACAAAGCGGACATTGCTTTTGTCAATACCCATGCCGAAGGCGTTGGTTGCCACCATGATCTGGACCCGGTCATAGATAAAATCCTCCTGGTTGTGCTTCCTTTCCTGGTCGCTGAGTCCCGCATGATACCGTGTCACCGAATATCCGTCCCGGATCAGCTGGCTGCAGACCTCCTCCACCACCTTCCTGGTGAGACAGTAGATCACTCCGCTCTCTCCCTGATGGCGCTTTAAATGATGGAGCACCGCCTTATACTTATCTCCCGGCGTCTCAACGGAAAAGTAAAGGTTTGACCGATCAAAGCCGGTGGTCAGCACTTCCGGCTGGCGCAGCATCAATATATCGATTATATCATCTCTGACCTCTGCCGTAGCCGTAGCCGTAAAGGCGCTGACCACCGGACGTGCAGGAAGCTGTCTGATAAAATCCATAATTTTCAGATAGCTTGGCCTAAAATCCTGTCCCCACTGGGAGACGCAGTGAGCCTCATCCACTGCCACCATGGCAATCCTGACTCCCGGATCCAGAGCAAAGCGCAGAAACTCATCGGTCATCAGCCGCTCAGGGGCTACATAGATAATGGGATAGCGTCCCGCCCTGGCAAGCTCCAGAGCCTTATAATACTGCCCTGCTGTCAGGGAGCTGTTCAGATAGGCGGCCAGTATGCCTGCCTGGTTTAAGTTGCTTACCTGATCCTTCATAAGTGAGATCAGGGGCGAGATCACCAGCGTGATCCCTTCCATCATAAGAGCCGGGATCTGATAGCAAATGGACTTTCCCGCCCCTGTGGGCATAATTCCCAGAACATCCCTTCCTTCCAGCATAGCGTCGATCAGCTTCTCCTGCCCCGCCCGGAAGGTATCATAGCCAAAGTGATGCTTTAATAGTTCCTGTTTTGTCATTGGTCTTCCTTTCACAGCCCTATCAGGCCGTCATATCGTATCGTTAGATGGATTCGCAGCAGATGAGCTGTCATTCTCAATTCCCCTTGATGTATGCCTGAAACCCAGGTATAATGCAGAATATATCTCAGATACAGCCTATCATACCACATCCATACCGAAAAAGGAAGGTGTACTCTATATGACGATCACCATTGCGAAACGGGAGGACGGCCCCGCTATCTGCCGCCTGATGGCGGAAGCTTTCTGCCTTCTTAAGGATCCCTCCTGGTACTGTACGGACACAGAGGAATATATTATGGAACACCTGGAGGATCCCAGGCGGGGAGTGGTATTTAAAGCCTCAGAGGAGGAAACGCTGGCAGGCTTTTTCCTGATCCATTTTCCCGAAAAAAAGGAGGGTTACCCGGAGGGGACCGCTCTGATGGACTCTCTGGCCGTAGACCCTGCCTTCCGGGGCCGGGGCCTCCAGCGGGAGCTTTTAAAAGCCGGGGAACACTACCTCTTATCCACACCCTACTGCCATCTTGAGGCCACCGTCCACCCGGAAAACCGCTACAGCCTGAACAACTTTCTGAGCCTTGGCTACCGCATCCGTTCCACAGAATTAAGATACGGAGGGCTTCCAAGACACGTTCTCCAAAAGGATCTGGGGGCATGAGACTGGCCTCTTTTGTATATATTGAAGCAAGGCTTACATTGGAGCGTCTCATGGAATGAAATGTCATTTTAAAAAAATATTCGCTGCCTTTCTGTTTTTCTGGCTGTCCTTCGGAGCCGGACAGCTGGCAGCCTGGGTGGGGCAGGAGCTTAAAACCTCCGATCCGCCCCAGATCGCCTGCGGCCTGTCTACTGTCCAGTTTCTGCCTTCCTCCCCGGAGGGGAACTGGGGACTGGGCTTTCCGGAGGAAGGCAAAAAACCTGTGGGCAATGCCACCTCCGACCAGCTAAAGCAGTACAATGCTTCCTATGTCAGTGATACGGAGGATAAGGTAATCTACCTCACCTTTGACGCCGGATATGAAAATGGAAATACGGAGCCCATTTTGGACGCGCTGAAAAAACATGGGGCTCCGGCGGCATTTTTCCTGGTGGGAAATTATATGGAAACCAGCCCGGAGCTGGTGAAGCGGATGGTAGCGGAGGGCCATATTGTAGGAAACCACACCTTCCACCACCCGGATATGTCAAAGCTGTCCACAAAAGAAGCCTTTGAAAAGGAGCTGACCGATCTGGAAACCCTGTATGAAGCCACCACCGGCCAGCCCATGAAGAAATATTACCGGCCTCCCCAGGGAAAATACAGCGAGGCCAACCTGCAGATGGCAAAGGATATGGGCTATCATACCTTTTTCTGGAGCCTGGCCTATGTGGACTGGTACGAGGATAAACAGCCCACCAAAGAAGAAGCATTTAAAAAGCTCCTGGGCAGAATCCACCCAGGAGCCATCGTCCTCCTCCACAGCACCTCAAAGACCAACGGACAGATCCTGGATGAGCTGCTGGGTAGATGGGAGGAAATGGGGTATCGGTTCGGTTCTCTGGATGAGCTGGCCGGAGCCTCTTAAAGAAGCTTCTCCTCCCATTCCTTTTCCTTAAATCCGGTAAGAACAGTATCTCCCGCGATCACTAACGGGCGTTTTACCAGCATACCATCCTGAGCCAGAAGGGCAAGCTGCTCCTCCTCACTCATCTGAGGAAGCTTATCCTTCAGGCTCATTTCCTTATACAGGCTGCCGCTGGTGTTGAAAAAGCGCTTCAAGGGCAGGCCGCTCATTTTATACCACTGAGTCAGCTCCTCCTTGGTGGGATTTTCCTCCTTAATGGGGCGCTCCTTATAAGAAATGTGATTGGCATCCAGCCATTTTAATGCCTTCTGGCAGGTGGTGCATTTTTTGTAGCATAATACAAGACAGTCCATATCATTCTCCTTCTTTTACAGTTTTGTAAGATCCAGCTGGATCTCTGTTTCCTTTTGTTCCTCTGCGGTAAGAGGTTCCTTCCTTCCGGCAAGCTCTACAGTCTCATCACTCAGAGCCTGCCTGTCTCCTCTTACAGAAAGCACGCCGCCCTCCAGGCGGAGTACAGAGGGCCGATCCTCCCCGTCTGCTGTCTCCCTTCCAAGGATCCCTACGGTCTGTGAATCAATGTCCAGACTTCCTTCTCCCTGGATTCTCAGGATTCCGGGGCCTTTTTTGATCCCCGCTCCTTCCGTCCGGATCCAGCTTGCGCTGTCCTCTTTAAGATAGATCGTAAGATCACCTTCCACGCAGATCCCCTCTGGCACATCCTGGAGCAGCAGGCCGGACAGAGTCAGTGTATAGCTCCCCCTGGTATTTCTCAGGGTCCAGCCGCTTCCCTGGACCGTCCTGCCCCGCTCAGGAAGGCCCACTTCCTCCCCTCCAATGGAAAGGAAGGTCAAAGGCACCTGTTCTCTGGAGGTAGTCAGGCTGTATTTGTCAGCCAGTTTAAGCCCAAGGCCCGCTACCAGGGCGCAGCAGGCTATGGTAATGCCCATAAAAAGTACCGGGCGCAGGGCCCCTAAGATTTGTTTCCATCGTTCCATTTTTCTGTCAGAACTCCTTTTCCATGGCCTTTACCTGCCGGTAAAGCTCACGGTTTACCGGTGTGTCCAGGCCCCATTTTTCTGCCATTCTTAAGACAGTGCCGGAAAACAGCTCCACCTCGGTAGGGCGTCCGGCCAGACCGTCCTGGCGCATAGAGGGCATCCCCTCCGGTGAAAGGGTGTCGGTCAGGTCTACATATACCTCCAGATCCTTCTCTGTCACCTGGATCCCCTCCTTTTGGGCCAGGGAAATGACCTCTCTCATGGCGGCCTTCATCCGCTCTCTGGCAGGGCCCGGCTCCTGTACGGTCCTGTAATTGCCCTTCTCTGCCATCACTACCTGGTTCAAGCCTACATTTAACATCCATTTGCACCACATCCGGCGGAGGATGTCAGGCTCGCTTGTATAGGGCACTGCGGTACGGTCAAAAAGCTCTGTCACTGCATCCAGAAGCGGCAGCTTTTCCGGCTGATCCTGGGGGATGCCCACGCAGAGTTCACCCATTTTTGAAAAGGTAAGGGCCGGGCCGGACTTCACCGCATCCATGCCCTGGGCAACGCAGGGGATCACATGCTCATGGCCCAGGGCCTCCCCTATGATGCCTTCGCTTGAAATACCGTTAATCACAGACAATATGATCGTGTCCCTTCCCACGCTGGCCCTGGCAGTCTCAAGAGCCTCCTCCAAGGCGGTGGCCTTCACTGCCACGATCAGAAGGGGGATGTTCCCCACCTGTTCCCTGAACTGAAAATGGCAGGGCTCCCCGTTGCTGGTTATCTTCATCTCCTGGTAGCGGGCAAGCCTGTCCTGATCGCCCAGAACGAATACATTTTCCTCTCCCAGGGTCTTTGCAAGCTGATGGCCGAACAGGATGCCCAGGGCGCCCAGTCCCAGGATCCCGGCCTGGCGAATCTGTTTCATGTGTCCCTCCTTAAAAGAAAACGGCAGTCTGGTCCACCGGCTTTCTGGGTGGCATCGGAGGCTCTGCCGCGCCATAGCCTACTGCAATCACAGAAACAATCTCCTGATCCTCCGGAATATGAAGGAGAGCCCTCAGACGGCCCGCGTTCCGGATCCCCATAATCAGCGTGTCAAGGCCCAGTTCCTTCGCCCGCAGGATCAGATGGGCGTCGTGAAGCCCCAGATCGTAGGCTCCCCAGCCCTCGCCCACTTCATTTTCCGCATTTCCCTCCCGGTCAAAGCCGGAATGGGACCGTACAAAGGCAGTCACAATAAGAACCGGCGCCCCGGCGCTGTTTTTCCGGTTAAATTCCGGCAGACAGGTTTCACGAAGCTTTTCTACCAGATCCGGCGATTCCGCCACATAGCATCTTGCGGTCTGTGAATTTTTCCAGGAGGGTGCCAGGCCGGCAGTACGAATCAGTTCCTCAAGTACCTGATGGTCAACCGGCCTGGAAGGATCGTAGGCCCTCATGCTTCTTCTTGCTTCCATTGCTTTTAGTACGTCCATAGTTCATTCCTCCTTACTCTGAAAGTCCCCGCCGCCGTCAGGCGGCATAAATTCAGGGATGCCCCATGTGCCCGCCAGACTTTTACGGATTGGTGGTGCGCTTGTCCGCCGGGCGCATGTAGGTTTATTCTGTCTTAATGCCAAGTGACGCCAGAGCAGCCTTTCCCCTGGCAAGGCGCTCATAAAACTGGGGATAGAAATCCTCATTTTTATAAGGCTCCATATAAAACTGCTTCAGCACATACATGCTGACTGCCTTTGAAAGCTCCGGCTGCTCCCTGATGCCCTGCTCCAGATCCTTTAAAAAATAATGCCAGTCAGAAACAAAGCGGTCATAGCTTCGGGGATCCGGGGTGTCGATCCATTTTCCCACCTTCACCTTGGTGCGCTCCCTTTTGCTGCACTCGTGGATCTGCAGGAAATACAGGAAGCTCCGGTCCTCATACAGCCGTCCCAGAGGGAACAGGCGGCAGAAGCCGGGCCTCAGGTTATGGATGCCGCAGCGCCCGTTTTCATCTAAAAAGCTGCAGGCGTCCCTTTCCGGGGACATCTTAAGGTTTGGCAGAATGATCCCGTCTACCACCTTAAGCTCCAGATGCCCGGACATCAATACCTCAAAGGTAAGGGAAAGGCCTGTGGTCAGGCGGTATAAGTCCATGGGATCCAGTTTAATGGAATCCCCCATGCCCCGGCAGCAGTCCGAACAGCCAGCACAGTCCCCGCAGCCCGCCTTTACCATATCCGTCAGGTTGTAAAGACGGCCGTCTGTTATCTCATCTAAATTAATCTTTCGTTCCATAAGCGGTTACTCCGGCTCCTTTTTCATCTTGTGGTTTCTGGAGTGATTATATCACAATCCGGTTTGATGCCGCAAGCCGATACGAAAAAACGCCCGGAGGCTCATGCCCCCAGACGTTCCCTGCTTTCCTCTATAGATGGCGCGCTGTAGGAATAATTCCGCTTCAGGACTCCCAGCTCTTCCAGCGCTCCCATCATACGGTAAACCGTGGCCACCCCGATGGTGGGATCCCGCTTCACCGCCTCATAATAGATTTCCTTACAACTGCTCCAGTTATGGGCCAGGATCACATCAATGAGGATCCTTCTCTGATGGGTGATCCGTTTCCCGTTTTTCTGAAACTGCTTTATGATCTGCTCCTTCTGCCACATAAATCTGCCTCCTTTTCAAAGTAAGCCTAAACTAACTCTTGTTAGCTACAGCTTACCATTTGAGAAAGCTTCTGTCAAGCCCTTTTACGGCCCGATGGTCACCGGAACGCCAATATTGCAGTAGCTCCATAGAATATCCATCACCTCGTCGGTCATGGCAATACAGCCAGCGGTTCCCCCTCCCTGGCTTCCGTGAATCTCGATGGCACCCCCGAGAGGAGTATCCCAGGGCGGCTTCTCTCCTGCCTTATTGGCTTTCACGATGGCATCGTACTGATCCTGGTTGATCAGGCCCTCCTTCAGTCCTCGCTCCGCATCGTCGATGGCCGGATAGGAAAGCCCCAGGGCCAGGTAATACTGGCTCTTGTCATTCTTCGTGCAGATATAAAAGGAGCCGGACGGAGTGATCTCATCCCCCTCCTGGGTCTTATCCCCTGAAGCTGACTCTCTGCCGATCTTCGCCTCCCAGGTCCCGATCACACGGCCATACTGCTCCAAAGTAAGGGTGCTGTTCATCTTACTGATATAGATCTCCACCCCATTAGTCGAGGGCCTGGCAACCGCCCCCGGCCCCCCAGAAGCAGCCTGGGCAGGGAGGGCCGGGGAAATGGAAAACAGCGCGGCAGCAGCTGTTATGGTAAGCAGAAGGCGTGGAAGGCGTTGTTTCAATTTTGCATCGCTGATATGTTTCATCTGTGTCTCCTTGTGGTGGTTTGTATTCGTTTTGGAATATCATACCACGATGGGAGGGAGGTTTGAAGAGGGGGGATTCTTACGGAAATATTACAGTTGGGAAAAGAAGGGGAAGCGACAAACAGGCAAAAATAGCTTTCTTATATTTTGTACATGATTATATTTATGAGAATGTACAAGAAGGGAGGAATTGTATATGCCACAGCTCAGAACAATTACAGATCTTAGAATTACCACAGAAATTTCCGAGCTTTGCCACATAAAACGTGAACCTCTTTTTATTACCAAAAACGGTTACAGTGATTTGGTAGTTATGAGTATGGAAGCATATGAGGGCATGCTGGAAACAGCAAAAACAGACACTGCAATATACAAAGCTGAAAGGGAAAATGTCATTAGCAGCACTCTGCTAGACGCAGGAGATCTACTTACTGCTTTAGGGTGAAAGCACTTTGGATAAATATACCGTAAAAATCTATGTACGGGCGTACCGGGATCTGGACGACATCTATATCTACATTGCCAATAATCTGTCAGAACCAGGTAATGCCCTGCATATAGTTGATGAGCTTGAAAGAGGAGCGTGTGAAGAAAAGTCTGTAATTAAGATCTTCTATGATAATGATTGGGGCT
>URNT01000052.1 GCA_900549235.1 uncultured Clostridium sp.
TTATCATAGAAGACCTTTTAAATCTTTATTTACAGAAAAACTTTCATAGACTCTTGGGTGCTATACCGCTTTTCCTTTCCATAGAGTGACTTTTGAATGGTCGAATGTTCCGATGTGATTGTAGATAATCTCGATTTTCTGTAAACGCCGTCCACTGCTTTTATCGGGGGCATGAACAATTATCCTATCCACAAACTCATGCAGTATTTCAGGTGCAAGTTCCGTCAGGTTGGTGTACTTTTTAACAATGGAGAGGAAATGGTCAATATAAGCACCACCTCCAAGGATAGAATTTCTCAATTTTCCTCTTGCAAATCCCCACAAAAAGTGCTAAGATGCCTTCTTACTTTTTCCAACCCGTTATTCCCTTACACCCTCAAAGGGCGGTATTCCTCCAAGAAATGATTACGATACGATCATCTGGCGCCACCTTTTCCGCCGCCCTTAGGATAAGGCGCAGGTTTTCTGCTGGATGATGACGATTATGCCAGGACCCGTCAGCATCATCCTCTGTCCTGGCTTTTGGAGGCGGCGATGATCTGGGATGCAGACGACGCATTTGTGGAGAATTACCACAGAATCATGGAGGGAGATCTGCTGGAACACAGAAATTCCGGCCGCCTTGTACGGGTCATCGATTCGCTGCTGGGGCAGTTTATGCCGGCAGCAGTTCTGGACGATATGGGGGATTCCGGTGACATTGACCGAAGCCAGGACCATTGATACGGTATCAGAATTTTATAAATCCATGAATGCCAGAGAATCCAGAGGGAAGGATGAACAGGAAAGACTGTATCTGCGGATTCTGATGATCACCGATTATATCACTGGAATGACCTGCAATCATGCTAAAAAGCTGTACCGTGAGCTATTTGAATAAAAGAAAAAATAACGCTTGCAAAACATATGTTCTCTGATAGACTTTTAATATATATTCAGAACTGCCTTATGTGCCTTGGCTGCTGGGTACATGAAGGCTTTTTATAAAACGCCCTTGTTGCTTGTTCTAAGCGATTCTGAAACTTGATCCAGCGATTTTACCACATGACTCATCCAGGAGGTTCTGCCTATGAAAAAACGTACCCTTTTCTTACTTATTCTTGTCCTTATTGCCTGTTTTTCTTCCTTATATTTTGCCCGCCCTAAGATACTTCCCAGAGAGCAGGACCGTGAATTTTCTGTTGGCTCTCCCTTACGCCTCAGCCAGGTTTCGGAGTGCCAGACGGAGAACCTGTACAAGCTTTGCAAGGTATGGGGATTTGTAAAATATTACCACCCCTCTGTTAATGATGGCACTTTAAACTGGGACGCGGAGCTTTTACGGGTTCTGCCTGAGCTGTTGGAATGTGATGATGAAAAAGAGGCGGATCAGGTGCTTTACAGCTGGCTGTCCGGCTTTCCGGTCCCGGAGCTGGAAATAGACGAAGAAACTGAATCATGGCTGGAACTTCAAAAGGAAGCCGGATGGATGGAGGCAGATACAGACTGGATCACGGATGCCGGCTTTCTGGGGCCGGAGGTCAGGGGATATTTGTCGAAGCTGTCCGGGCTGTATCAGGCAGACCGCAGGTATGCTTATGCTTCCTTTGCAGAGGGAGCTCCTTATGTGGCATTTGAAAATGAGACATCCCTGTCGCTTAAACCGGAGGATGCCGGTGTTAAGCTGCTGGCATTGTTCCGCTTTTGGAATATATACCAGTATTATTCCCCTAACCTTCACATTACGGTGAAGGACTGGGATCTGGTGCTCCGTGAAAGCATCCCGGAGATACTGGCAGCAGATACATACCGGGATTATGTTCTCTCCATTGCCAGGATGACGGCTCAGACTGCTGATGCGCATATCACTCTGCGGGATAAGGATTATGTTGTGTGGTTCTATTATGGAAGGAATTTTCTTCCCTGTGCTATAAAAGAAGTAGATGGACAGGCGGTGGTAAGCCAGTCTCAAGGCGGAGTTCTCCTTCCAGGTGACCGGATCCTGGCTGTAGATGGGATTTCCATAGAAGAGCGGAGTCAGGTACTCAGCCGGTACATTCCCCTTCCCGAGCCAGACCGATGGCTGGAGAAGTTAAAGTATCAGCTTCTTGAATCGGAGCAGGAGAACGCTTCTGTGCTTGTGCTTCGGGACGGAGAGGAGAAGGAACTGAGTGTTTCTACTCTGGAACAGCCTTTCCAGTATAAAAATCCTGTGCAAAATGGCTTCCTTTGTCAGTCCTCTGCTGTCGGTCTGCCGGTTCCGGAGGGAAAGATTGGATATATAGACCCCTCTGCCTTAAAGGAGGGGGATGTAGAGGATCTGATGGAGAGCTTTCAGCACACAGACGGCATTATTGTTGATCTGCGCTATTATCCCACTGTTTTCCTTCCTTATCTTCTGGGAGAATATATTACACCGGAGCCGGTTCCCTTTGCGGTACTGACCTTCCCCAATCAGGCTGTTCCTGGGGCATTTTATAAGAATGAGCTGTTTTATACCGGAGCCGGATGGATGAAGACATCGGGGATGGGAGAGAAGGAGTATCCGCGTTATGAGGGTAAGGTGATCCTGCTTATGGACGGAGGCTCTGTAAGCCAGAGTGAGTTTACCGTTATGGCTCTTCGCCAGGCGCCTAATGCTGTGGTGCTGGGAAGCGCCTCCATGGGAGCAGACGGAAATGTAGTAAGTATCCCGCTTCCAGGCGGTATCCAGTTCAATATGACCGGTTTGGGAGTTTATACGCCAGAGGGAGGCCAGACCCAGCGCACCGGTCTTGTGCCGGATGAGATCTGCTTTCCTACGGAACAGGGACTGCGGGAAGGGCGGGATGAGCTGATCGAGAGAGCCGTCCAACGGATCCTTCAGCCCTAGAGCTTATTTGAAAATCCCTGCAGTCATGTCCAGTTTCATGCATAAATTCCATTTTCTGAGCCTATACTATAAAAAACAGCCCGGAGATTTATCAGAGGGGCGAATAAAGTTTGGGTGGACAGCTTAGCATGAAATTATGGAAGACATTTAGCATACAGAGGCGTGAGGATATATCTTACTATGATACATCAGGAAAATTTGAAGCGGAGCGGTTTGCCGCGCAGCTGGATCAGCTGATCTGCGAGGAGATGGCCTCCAAAGGAAAATCAGGAGTCATGTTTCTCTGCATTGGGACAGACCGGTCTACGGGAGACAGCCTGGGGCCTCTCATCGGTCATAAGCTCCGCAGGCGGCGCCTTCGGGGGGCGGCAGTGATCGGAACCCTGGATAAGCCGGTCCATGCCATGAATCTGGAGCTGTATGCCAGATATATCCGGTCCAATTATCCGGATTATGTGGTGGTGGCTATCGATGCTTCTGTGGGAAGTCCGGATCATGTGGGATTTGTTACCCTTGGAAAGGGAGCACTGCAGCCGGGGCTGGGGGTGTCGAAGGAATTGGAAGCCATCGGTGATATTTCCATTACAGGCATTGTAGGAGGCTGCAACAGCCGCGATCCGGTGATGCTTCAGAGTGTCCGCCTGTCTATGGTGATGAAGATAGCAGACTGTATCTGTGAAAGCATTTATCTTGTCGAACGATTTTGGGAAAATGCTGCCATAATATGACAAAATATGCACCAAGAATCTGCTATGCTTATGAAGAATATGATAAGCGGGGTGAGATTCAATGGGAGAATTATATGAGCCCTTTCCGAAGCTGCCGAAAAATATACGGCAGATCGGGGAGCGGGACAAGGTTTTAAAGCTGTATGTAGAAGATTATGTAAATACGTATCTGAAGCGTCTTTTGCCGGCTAAGGGATCGGATCTGCGGGTCGGCCTCCTGCTTGGAAGCCGGGAGACCCATGAGGATATCCCCTATGTTTTTGTAGATGGGGCAGTGGAGATGGAGGCAGTGGCCCAGGAGGGGGAAAGGGTGGTATTCACCGAGGAAGCCTGGAAAAAGGCTTATCAGGAGGTGGAGCAGCTTTTTCCTAAGCGGACCGTCCAGGGGTGGTTTCTTTGTGGAAATCCGGGCTGCGGGCTGAATCCTCTTAATTACTGGAAGCAGCACAGCCAGTATTTTACAGGAAAGAACCAGCTTATGTATCTGAGCTGCGGTCTGGAAGGAGAAGAGTCAGTTTACATAACGTCATCGGATGGATTTTATAAGCTTCAGGGCTACAGTGTATATTATGAGCGGAACCAGCTGATGCAGGATTATATGGTGCTTCGGAAGGACGTGCCGAAGGTGGAGACCGGTGGCAGCGATCAGGTGATCCGGGATTTCCGCCAGCGGATGGAGGAGAGACGGTCCGAGGCAGGACGTCACAGGGGAACGGTGGGAGTTCTTTCCGGGCTGTGCAGTGTTCTGGCTATTACGGTGATGGCCGGAGGTGTGGCTATGTTTAATAATTATCAGAAGCTTCATCGGATGGAAACGGTGATCGCCTCTGTCATGCCGGAGGGGAACATCCGCGACAGTCTGCTTTCCTCCGGGATCAGCGGCATCACCCAGAATGGAGCCGGGAAGGGCTGGACAGGCATTGACGCTCCGGATTATGTGATTGAGGAGGCTCCGGGAAATATAAGCCCTACAGAAGCATCCTCCAAGGAAGCGGTAAAAGAAAGCGCTTCAGAGATTGCGCCGGAGACTATGCCTGCTTCTGGGACAAGGGAGAAAACAAAGGAACCGGAAACAGAAGCCCCGGCTGAGACAACAGGTGCTGTCAAGGAAACGTCAAAGGAGACGGCGGCTCCAGAGACAAAGGCGGCTTCAACCGCTAATTATCAGGTTTATACAGTAGGAGACGGTGAATCTCTTTATGGCATTTGCTACAAGCTCTACAAGAGCCTGCGCCATGCAGAGGAGATCTGCAAGATCAACGGGCTGGCAGACGCGGACAGTATTTACAGCGGCCAGAAGCTGCTGGTGCCTTAGAGCGTGTTTGAAAATTCATTCCCGCCATCTGCACACCCCACTTCGCGGCATATTTGATCCGGATTCAGTCAGCGTAGCCTACTACGCCTCCTTCACCCGGCCCAAATCTTCCACGAAGTGTGACGCACAGCTGACGAAAAGCAATTTTCAAACACACTCTGACGCGTGTCTCAAAATCCATATAAAACATATAAAAACAGGACAAAAAATCATAATGCGTTTTGCCGGAAATTGTTGTATACTATCTCCATGGGTACATGAGGAATGCAGCAGTTGGGAGAACGAAAGATGGACAATACAAATTCAATGAGCAGGGAAAATAAAAAAAAGCAGTTAAAGCGCCAGGTCGTTCGCCCGAATCATGTTCAGCAGAACGAGGAGGAGAGCCGGGAAATTCTGCGCCAGGCTCATCAGAGGAAGGTGCGCCGCCGGCTGATCCTCCTTCTGGTGCTGGTGCTGATCTTCGGTGGAGCCGCCATTGGTTTTGTTCAGTACAGCAAATACCACCAGTATGGAAGCTATCAGGTGGCCTGGGAAAAGAATCTGACAGATGAGGCCCAGGAGTCAGCGGCCAAGGGCGAGGGGAGCTTTGGCGGATATGTGGATTTTGCAGGCGGGGTTCTTAAGTACACCAAGGATGGAGCCTCCTATATTGATGCTCAGGGAAAAGCAGTGTGGATCCAGAGTTATGAGATGAAGACACCGATTGTAGCGGTAAATGGAGATTTCGCGGCGATTGCGGATCGCCAGGGCAACCATATCTTCATATGTGATACCAAAGGGACCCAGGGACAGGCAACCACCCTTCTTCCCATCCTTCAGATCTCTGTTTCAGCCAAGGGCGTTGTATCGGCCCTCCAGGAGGATTCAAGAGCCAGCTATATTTATATGTATAAGAAGGACGGAAGCTCCCTTGATATTACGATTAAGTCCCTGCTTTCAGGAGACGGTTACCCCATTGATATGAGCCTGTCGCCCAACGGGACACAGCTTATGACCTCCTTTATGTATCTGGATCAGGGGATGATCAAAAATAAGATCGTATTTTATAACTTCGGCCTTGGTAAAAATGACCCAAACCGAGTGGTGGGAATATTCTTTCCTCAGGATCTGGGGGACTCCATGGCAGGACGTGTCCGCTTTCTGGATGAAAGTCATGCAGTGGCATTTACCGATAAAGGTATTCAGTTTTTCTCTACCCGTGTAGAGACATCTCCGGAGCTTACAAAGCAGATCACCCTTGAGGAAAATGTGCGGAGCATCACCAGCACCAGCCGTCATATCGGCGTTATAACAGACAACGGAGAGGGCGGAGATTCCTATCTGCTGAGAGTTTTTGATATAGAAGGAAATTCTATATTCCAGACCTCATTTAACTACCAGTATACTGGCTTTGATATTGACGGGGACTATGTCCTTCTCTATAATGACAGCTCCTGCCGGGTCTATAATATGTCCGGTACGGAGAAATTTAACGCAACCTTTGATTTTACGGTTTCAAAGGTGTCTGCAGGCCGTTTCCCTGGAACCCTTCTTGTGATGGGCCCCCAGAGGATGATGGAGATTAAAATGCAGTAATCAGATATGATTATATAAAAAAGAAAGGAAGATTATACAATGGGGATGAAATGTATCGGAATTGATGTAGGAGGAACTACCGTAAAGGTGGGATTATTTGAGGTGACAGGCCAATTGCTTGATAAATGGGAGGTAAAGACCCGCAAGGAGGATGGGGGATCTCATATTCTTGAGGACGTAGCGGTATCTATCCGGGAAAAGCTCAGTGTCATGGGGCTTGACCTGAAAAAGGATGTGGCAGGCGCAGGGCTTGGCGTTCCCGGGCCAGTGCTTCCGGACGGCTATGTGGAGGTTTGTGTTAATCTGGGATGGCGGGATATGAATCCTCAGAAGCAGCTCAGTGAGCTTTTAGACGGTATTCCGGTAAAGAGCGGCAATGATGCCAATGTGGCAGCCCTTGGCGAGATGTGGCAGGGAGGCGGCAAGGGCTACAGTGATCTTGTGATGATCACACTGGGAACCGGTGTTGGCGGCGGAGTGATCCTGAATCAGCAGATCCTGGCTGGCAGGCATGGACTGGCAGGGGAGATCGGCCATATCCACGTAAGAGATGAGGAGCAGGAGCCCTGTAACTGCGGAGGTGTAGGCTGCTTAGAGCAGGTAAGCTCCGCAACTGGCATTGCAAGAGAAGCCAGAAGGAAGATGGCCGCCAGCGATAAGCCATCCTCTCTCCGCCAGTATGGCGATCAGGTAACTGCTAAGAATGTATTGGATGAGGCAAAGGCAGGAGATGAGCTGGCTCTTGAGGTAACAGAGACAGTATGCCATTATCTGGGACTAGCTCTGGCTCAGGCCGCCATGCTGATTGATCCGGAGATCTTCGTGATCGGTGGCGGTGTGTCAAAGGCGGGAGACTTCCTGATTGAGAAGATTCGGAAACACTATGACCATTTTACCCCTATTTCCGAAAGTAAGAGCAAATTAGGACTGGCAACCCTGGGGAATGATGCAGGTATTTATGGAGCTGCAAGACTGATCCTGTAATCTGCTGGTAATAAAAAAGAGATGATACCAGGGCTGATCCTGATCTCATCTCTTTTTTTAGATTTACGGGCCGGGCACCCATGCGCCGCTTTCATTTACCCAGTAACCGTCCGGAGTGCGGCAGTTGGCGTACATGGCTCCGGTGTCAGGATCCAGATAATACTGAAGTCCGTTTACTTCCACCCACCCGGTAGCCATATAACCCTGGGCGTCAAAGTAATACCAGGAACCATTGATAGAAAGCCACTGGGAGGCGGCAAAGGTGCCGTCAGGATTCTTCCACTGCCATCTGGTGCCGTCTGCGGTCTGAGTCCAGCTTCCTTCCGGAGCGGTGGTATTCTGTGTCGCTGCTGTTTCATCTGCGGCGGATTCGGCAGGAGCGGTTATCTCAGCCTCAGTTACATTCCAGGTGTCGGAGGTAACCCAGCTACTCTTTGCGCTGTTGCTGGAGCGGACAGAACGTACCTTGAAACGGTAGGCCCCTGGCTGGGTGATCAGCTTGGAAAAATCATAGGAGGTGTCGTAAACAGAGAAGATCTCTCCGATCTCGCTGTTGTCACGAATTAGCTGCAACTGGTAATATTTGGAATCTGAGGAGCCGCTCCAGGAGCCGTGCGCTGTCTGATCCGCAGCCCAGGTGGCGTCTGAGGGAGGATTGGCACTGCTCATGTCAGCATCTTTATCGAAGATCAGCTGTACAGTCAGAACCATGGTGGCGCCGCCGTCCTTCTTTTTGGCATCTACAAATTTCAGCTTATCGTAGCGGTTTTTTATGGAACTGCCCATAGTCAGCTTGAAATTGCTGGAGGAGGTGCCGGAGAAATAATATTCATCCTCGTCCTCTACCCCAAGGGTGATCTCAAATTCTGGGGGAGTGGATCGGGTCCATTCGTCGCCGTAGTCATTGACCACCTCGCAGCCGTCTATGTAGTAAAGATCCGTATTATCGCCGGTGGCAGTTACTTCTACGTCGCCGCCGCTGCTGCCTACACGGATGTCAGTATCGATGGTCAGGTTTATTTTGCCCACCTTCTTGCGGCTGTCAGCCAGTGCGGCAGGAGCCATGGCGGCCGACAGAAGGGCGGCGGTTAATAAAAGAGCTGCCGCTTGTTTGAGTTTTCTCATATAAATGTTCCTTTCTTTGTGTGATGGGACGACAGTTGCTGCATTTAATATAACACAAATCAGATGGAAATTAAAGGTTATTGGACCGCGGGAGGGAAAATACAAATTCTGTCCCAACGCCCTCTGTGCTTATAACGTCAATATTTTCTCCATGGGCCTGTATGATTTCCTTTACAATGGAAAGTCCCAGGCCGGTTCCTCTCTTATCCTTGCCTCTGGAAAGATCCGTCTTATAAAAACGCTCCCAGATTTTTTTTACACTGTCTTTTGGGATGCCGATCCCGTTGTCCTTTACTGACACAAAGACCTTTTCGTAACGGCTGGAGGCTTGGATGTAGATGACGGAGTCATTGTGGCTGAATTTGATGGCATTGTCGATCAGGTTGTACATAACCTGCTGGATTTTGCCCATATCAGCGTACACCATCTGGATATTATCGGAAAAGGTCAGGTCAAAGCTGATATTTTTCGCGTCGCAGGTGCCTTCAAAGGAGGCAGCCGTATCCTTTATGATCCGGTTGATGTCGAAATTAGTGCGGGACAGATAGCCCTTAGCGTCCAGAGAGTTTAAGGTAAGCATACTTTCTGTCAGCTTATGAAGGCGCTCTGTTTCCGAAATGACCCTGGAAATGTATTTTTCATACAGCTCCGGCGGGATGGTGCCGTCTAAAATAGCTTCCAGATAGCCTTTGATGGAAGTCAGGGGAGAACGGAAGTCATGGGATACATTAGCAATAAAATTCTTCTGGTATTCCTCCATTTTATTCAGCTCGTCGGACATATAGTTCAAGGTGTCCGCCAGGTATCCCATCTCATCATGGGTCTTTACCCGGATCCGGTAGTCCAGGTTTCCGGCCGCGTATTCATTTGCCCCTACAGTGATCTTTCTCAGAGGCAGGTAAACAGTCTGGGTAAAGACCAGAAGGATAATCAGGGACAGTCCGAAAATAATAGCAGAGGTAATATAAAGAATATCCAGGGTACTGGTCTGGGACTGGCTGATCTGGCTTATGGGAAGATGGATCAGCACATAGCCGTATACGTTGTAATTGCCCGTAATGGGGGCGGAAACGCTGAGCACATCCTCCTGGAACATTTTATAATAATCGCTGATGGTATAGGAGCGGTTGCCCATGGCCGTAGGATCAAAATCCGGGATGGCAGTATCGGTGCGCTGTCCGCCCCGGCTGTCCATGATGATGATTCCCTGGCGGTCCACTACCCAGATTTCAGATCTGAGATAGGCAGAAAGAGCCCGGATCTGGGCAGATACGGCAGTTTCCTCCTGAGGCTTTCCCTGGTACATGGAGCCGCAGGAGGAAGCAAGTACATTTGCCTCGTCATACAGGGCGTCAGCCCGTTCCTGGATCAGATGATCCCTGGTGATCCGGGAGGAGAAGGTAGCGATGGTCACAAAGCCCAGGAGCCCGAAGATCAGATAACCCAGGATAAATTTGGAATAGAGGGAGCGTGTCATCTTTTTACCTCGAATTTATAACCGATCCCCCATACAGTAGTGATGGACCAGTTGGCATGATCCTTGATTTTTTCCCTGAGACGCTTGATATGTACGTCTACAGTTCTGGTGTCGCCGATGTATTCATAACCCCAGATATGGTCTAACAGCTGCTCCCTGGTAAAGACCTGATTGGGAGAGGCGGCCAGGAAGTAGAGAAGCTCCAGCTCCTTGGGGGGCATTTCTACGGAATGACCCTTGTAGATCACGGAGTAATTGGTCTGATTGACAATCAGGTCTGGATATTCTACATAATCTCCCTGCTGCTGGCTGGAGGAGGGAGGGACTGCAGGCACCATCTGGTAGCGCCGGAGTACAGCCTTTACACGGGCTACCAGTTCCTTGGAATCAAAGGGTTTGATCATATAGTCATCAGCCCCCAGCTCCAGGCCCAGCACCTTATCGAAGATCTCCCCCTTTGCGGAAAGCATGATCACCGGCACCTGGGAGGAGGTCCTTAGCTCCCTGCATACCTGATAGCCGTCGATGCCCGGAAGCATCAGATCCAGAAGCACCAGGTTGGGCTTAAAATCAGGAAAGACCCGGAGTGCTTCCTCTCCGTCTCCCACGATCATGGTCTCGTAACATTCCTTCATCAGGTAGAGTGAGATCAGCTCTGCTATATTTGCGTCATCATCTACAATGAGGATACGCTGTTTTTCTGCCATAGTATGTCTCCTTTTGCTATAAAAGTCCTGCCGCCTGCCAGGCATATACAGGCTTACTTAAATGTCACAATGGTCACGCCGGTATCGCCTTCTCCGAACACGCCCAGACGGAATTCCTTTACATATTTTAGCTGGCGCAGCCGCTTGTGGACCGCATTTTTCAGGGCACCGGTACCCCTGCCGTGAACCACACGGACGCTTGGAAGGTGGGCCAGGTAGGCGTCATCCAGGTATTTTTCCATAACAGGCATAGCCTCGTCTACGGTCATGCCGATCAGGTTCACCTCAGGCGATACGGAGAAGGATTTGGACATCTTGATCTGGCCGGAGCCGGTACGGGAGCCGGAGGCCTGAGCATAGGAGCCGCCGGATTTCCCTTTGGATTTTCCAGAGCCGCCGTAGCTTACGGAGGAGCCGCCTACGGTAGCGCTTATGTCGGTTTCGTTTAAAAGCTCCAGATCCTTTATATTTACCAGGGAGCGGAGGATGCCCATCTGGACATACAGGTCGCCTTTGGCATTTGGAAGGGTGCTGACGGTGCCCTTTAAGTTCATGGAAAGTACCTTTACGCCGTCGCCGATTTTCAGCTTCTTTGGAGAAATGGGCTGGCTTGGGCCCTTGGCCTTGACGGCCAGCTTGTCATCGGTTTTCTTTAGCTGCTCACGGAGCCTGCCGCGCTGGGCCTCCAGCTCCTTGCTAAGACCGGAGTCGGCAGACAGCTTATTGATCTGCTTTATGGTCTGATCTGCCGTTTCCTTGGCTTCCCGGAGAATGCGCTGGGCTTCCTCGGCGGCATTTCGCAGCAGCTTCTCCTTCCGTTCGTCCAGACGCTCCTCCTTCTGAGTCAGGCGGGCCTTCAGCTGGGCTACCTCATCCTTATAGGCCTTCAGCTCCGTCTGTTCCTTTTCGATGGTGACGCGGCTGTCCTCCAGGCTTGTCAGCAGGTCCTCAAAGGACTGATCCTTGGCCTCCAGGTGGTTTTTGGCGTCCTCGATAATATAGTCCGGCAGGCCCAGCTTCTTTGAAATGGCGAAGGCATTGCTCTTTCCCGGGATACCGATCAGCAGGCGGTAGGTGGGCTGCAGGGTTTCTACGCTGAATTCGCAGCAGGCATTTTCCACCCCGGAGGTAGTAAGGGCAAATACCTTCAGCTCGCTGTAATGGGTAGTGGCCATGGTGCGGCATTCCATATTGTGGAGGAAGGACAGGATGGAAATAGCAAGAGCCGCTCCCTCTGTAGGGTCCGTTCCGGCTCCCAGCTCGTCAAAGAGGCACAGGGAACGGGAGTCTGCCTGCTCCAGGATCCGCACAATATTAGTCATATGGGCCGAGAAGGTACTGAGGCTCTGTTCAATGCTCTGCTCGTCGCCGATGTCAGCAAATACCTCGTCAAATACAGCCAGCTCCGATCCTTCCCAGGCCGGAATATGAAGGCCCGCCTGACCCATCAGGGTGAACAGGCCCACTGTTTTCAGGGAAACAGTCTTTCCGCCGGTATTGGGGCCGGTAACGATCAGCAGGTCAAATTCCTTTCCCAGCCATACATTGGTAGGTACTACCTTTGCAGGATCCAGCAGAGGGTGACGGCCGTCCTTGATGTGGATGTAACCCCTGTTATTGAATAAGGGGGCGCTGCACTTAAACTGCCGCGACAGGGCTGCTTTCGCGAAAATGAAATCCAGTTGGGCCAGAACCTCCATATTTAGCCTTAGGGCCTCACAGTAAGGGGCAGTCTGGTTGCTTAAGGAGGCCAGAACTGCTTCGATCTCCTTCTGCTCCTGGATTTCCAGCTCCCGGAGCTCATTGTTCAGCTTGATAATAGCCATGGGCTCGATAAAGAGGGTAGAACCGGTGGAGGACTGGTCGTGAACCATACCGGACACCTGGTTTTTGTATTCAGCCTTTACTGGAAGGCAGTAGCGGCCGTCCCTCATGGTGATCACCGCGTCCTGAAGGTAGGAGCGGGAGGAATTTAAAATGGAATTCAGCTGGGTATGCACCTTATCAGCCGTCAGCTTCATGGAGCGGCGGACGCGGGCAAGACCGGGGCTGGCATCATCTGCCACCTCGTCCTCAGAGAGGAGACAGCGCTTGATCTCATTGTTCAGAGGTGTCAGGGGCTCTAAGGAGGCAAAATAGGTCTCCAGGGAGTCAAAATCATCCTCCGGCTCCGCAGTTTCCTGATCGTGGCGTCCGTAGGCTTTGGCCCGGGCGGCAACCGTAAGAAGGGAACTGATGGAGAGAAGCTCGGGGATGGACAGGGAGCTGCCGATCTCCAGCCGCTTTAAGGAATCGCCGATGTCCCGGAGGCCGGAAAAGGAGACAGATCCCTTTAAGCGGATGCGTGTAACGGCGTCAGTGGTATTGGCCTGCCAGGTCCGGATCTCCTCAAGAGATGAGGAGGGGATAAGGGACTGGCAGAGGGACTTGCCCAGGGGTGAGGCCGCATGGGAAGTCAGGGTAGTAATGATTTTTGTATATTCCAGAGTTTTTAAGGCTTTTTCGTTCATATGGTAAATCTTCCTTGTGTGAGTATTTTGCACTGCTCATGGGTTCGTGGATATTATACCTCAAACCCATCAATATTACCATGGGTTTCTTGGAAGAAAATTGGGAGAAAATCTTGCATAATGCGTACAAGGAACGTATAATGAAAGATGAGATTCTTCGTAAGGAGGAACGATATGACGGATAAGCGTGATGATGACGGGTTACGGGAGCGGGAGCACCGGTTTATTAATGAGAAAATCGTCAGGCAGCCTTTGACGAGAAAGCAGATTGCCAGGAGAATCGTGCTGACTGGGTTCTGCGGGATTTTGTTTGGGGTTCTGGCGGCGGTCTGCTTTGTGGTGTCGGCGCCGGTGGCTCAGAGGCTTTTGGGACAGGAGCTTGTGGATTCGGGAGATCAGATCACGATTTCAAAGGACGAGCCCGATGCTTTTTCTGAGGCGGAGACAGAGCCTTCGGAGCCGGTGGAGACGGAGCCGGTAGATGAGATGATACGGTCTGAGATCGCGAAATATCATTATACATCTGAGGATCTGAACAAGCTGTACGGGAACCTGCGCACCATTGCGGCAGAGGCGGACAATTCGGTTGTTTCAGTTCATTCCATCCAGCATGAAATGGACTGGTTCAACAATCCCATTGAGACAACGGGAAAGTATTCTGGCGTTGTGATCGCGCGGACCAGGGCGGAATTTCTGGTTCTGACCTCTTATGGGGCAGTGGAGGCGGCGGATTCCATTGACGTAGTGCTTTCTGATGGGACAACTCTGGAGGGGACGGTACGTCAGAGCGATTCGGTGATGGGGATGGCAGTTGTGGGGGTGGACGGAACCCATATGGACGGAGAGCAGTTTAAAAAGATTCAGCCCATTACTCTGGGAAATTCTTACGCAGTCAAGCAGGGGGATATTGTGGTGGCCGTAGGATCCCCTGCAGGGATCGTACATTCCAGCGATTACGGCTTTATTTCTTATGTAGTGAGAAATGTGCAGACCGTAGACGGCAGCGCCAGGGTATTTTACACCGATGCGGCCGGCAGCGAAGAAGCAGGAACCTTTCTCCTGAATATATCAGGAGAGCTGATTGGCTGGGCGACTGGCACCTACGATCAGGAGCAGGAAACATCTATGACAACCGTTATGGCTGTATCCGATTATAAAGGAGTCCTGGAAATGCTGACCAATGGCATTCCGGTACCCTATTTTGGCATACAGGGCCAGGAGGTAAGCCAGGCCATGGAGGAAACAGGGATGCCCAAGGGCATCTATGTATCAGCCGCGATCAATGACAGCCCTGCCTACAACGCAGGCATACAGCCGGGAGATGTGATCACCTGGATGAACGGCCAGCAGGTTGGGACCATGAAGGACTTCCAGAACCAGATTGAAAAGCTCCACGCAGGGGACCAGATCAAAGCAGCTGTCCAGAGAAACAACGGGAAAAATGAATATAAAGAAATAGAGTTTGATGTAACCATCGGAGCCAGGTAGGAACCATGCCTGGCTGCGTTGCTGTAAGGAGCCATTTATAATAGAAAGATGAGGAAATAAACATGAAATATATCGAGATATTCAGAGAAGGTATGCACATTTCAGATGTATATCTGTGTAAAAACAAGCAGATTGCTCTGACAAAAAATGGAAAAGAATACGGCAACCTGATTCTCCAGGACAAGACCGGCACCATTGACGCTAAGATCTGGGATCTGAATTCACCTGGGGTAGGAGATTTTGACACCATGGATTATGTACATGTGGAGGCAGATATAACCCTGTTCCAGAATGCCAACCAGATGAACGTACGCCGGATCCGCAGGGCCCAGGAGGGAGAGTACATCGAGGCTGATTACCTGCCTGTATCAAAAAAGGATATTGGGAAAATGTACGAGGAGCTGCTGGGACTTGTAAAGAGCGTGAAAAATCCCTGGCTTCAGAAGCTTCTGTCCATTTATTTTGTGGAAAATAATGACTTCGCCAAGGCATTTCAGTTTCATTCTGCGGCAAAGACGGTTCATCATGGTTTTGTAGGGGGACTTCTGGAGCACACGCTGAGCGTTGCCAGGCTGTGTGATTATTATGCTTCCTGTTACCCACAGCTGAACCGGGATCTGCTGCTCACTGCGGCCATGTTCCACGACATCGGAAAGATAAGGGAACTGTCCCGTTTCCCTGAAAATGACTATACCGACGATGGACAGCTTCTGGGCCACATTATCATTGGAACAGAAATGGTCAGCAACAGCATCCGCAGCATTGAGGGCTTTCCGGCCGGGCTGGCAACAGAGCTTAAGCACTGCATCCTGGCCCATCATGGGGAGCTGGAGTACGGTTCACCGAAAAAGCCGGCTCTCTTAGAGGCGCTGGCTCTGAATTTTGCAGATAATACAGATGCCAAGCTGGAAACCATGATCGAGGCCTTAAACGCCGGCGGTGAAAATAAGGGCTGGCTGGGCTATAACCGTTTATTGGAGACGAATATCAGGAAAACCGGCGAGTAGGGAATTGCCTGAAACATGACAGAACAGAAGGCGGGGCATTTTGCTTCGCCTTTGGTGGTTTAGAGCGGAGGATCAGATGGAAAAGAATCAGGAATTTACAGTAGTGATAGAGGATATGAGCGAGGACGGATCCGGGGTGGGAAAGACAGACGGTTTTACCTGGTTTATCAAGGACGCCGTTATAGGAGATACGGTCCGGGCGAAGGCCATGAAGCTGAAAAAAAGCTATGGCTATGCCAGACTGATGGAGGTGCTGGAGCCGTCACCGGACCGCACAGAGCCGGCCTGCCCGGTGGCAAGGCAGTGCGGCGGATGTCAGCTCCAGGCCATGACCTATGAAAAGCAGCTGGAATTTAAGGAACGGAAGGTAAAAAATAATCTCATGCGCATCGGGCATTTTCAGGAGGGTCAGATTCCCATGCTTCCTATTATGGGGATGGAGGAGCCCTGGCGCTATCGGAACAAGGCCCAGTTCCCGTTCGGAACGGATAAAAACGGCAGGATCATCACCGGATTTTATGCGGGGCGCACCCACAGCATTATCGAGCAGGATGATTGTCTGCTGGGGGTGGAGGAAAATAGAGAAATCCTGGCACAGATCAAGGCCTATATGGAAGAACAGGGCCTGCGTCCTTATGATGAGACGTCCCACAAGGGGCTGGTGCGCCATGCCCTGATCCGGAAAGGGTTTAAGACGGGAGAATTGATGGTATGTCTGGTGATCAATGGGGATAAGCTGCCGGGAAATGAAATTCTTGTGGAAAAGCTCCGGCAGATTCCGGGAATGACCAGCATTTCCTACAGCATCAATCAGGAAAAGACCAATGTGATCATGGGTAAGAAGATTGTAAATCTCTACGGGCCTGGATACATCACCGACTATATCGGAGCTGTAAAATATCAGATTTCCCCGCTGTCCTTCTACCAGGTCAATCCGGCACAGACCGAAAAGCTCTACGGCACCGCCCTGGAGTATGCCGGCCTTACCGGAAATGAGGTGGTATGGGATCTGTACTGCGGCATCGGCACCATTTCCCTGTTCCTGGCCCAGAAGGCGAAAAAAGTATACGGCGTAGAGATCGTCCCCCAGGCCATCGACGACGCCAGACAGAATGCCCGGATCAACGGGATCGAAAACGTGGAATTCTTCACCGGCAAGGCCGAGGAAGTCCTCCCCAGAGAATACGAGGAGCATAAGGTTTACGCCGACGTCATCGTAGTAGATCCCCCCCGCAAAGGTTGCGACCAGGTCTGCCTCGACACCATATTGAAGATGGAGCCGAAGAGGGTGGTCTATGTAAGCTGCGACTCCGCTACTCTGGCCAGGGATCTGAGGTATCTGGTGGATGGGGGGTATGAGGTTAGGAGGGTGAGGTGTTGTGATATGTTTGGGGGGAGTGTGCACTGCGAGGTTGTGGTAAAGATGACGTATTGTGGTAATAAGCGAAAGTAAGATAATACTACCACAAGATATTGCGGTTTCGAGACGAAAAATGAGCAAAAATCGAGGCGAAAATGAACGATTTTCGAGAGTGCGTGAAGAAAAGTCTGTAAATTCAGATCTTGTATGATAATAATTAGGGCTGGAGGCTCGTTTCGGAGCTTTCAGCCCTTGCTTTATATATAACAGCATTGTCAGTGCATGTCAAGAGCAGGCGGGATTTTCCGCCTGTCTCGTTGGAACTTTATGGATTATTCTGGTAGCCGTCCCTCGTACATGATGCTCAGTTCCCCGTAAACCTGCCCCCAGTTACGGATCGGCATCGTCCACTTTTTCGTGGCCTCAAAGGTGGATAGATACAGAGCCTTGAGCAACGCAGTATCGCTTGGAAATACGCTCCTTTGGCGGTTCAGCTTCCGATAAGTGGCATTCAGATTCTCAATGGCATTGGTAGTATAAATAACCTTGCGTACTTCAGCGGAAAACTTAAAAATCGGGGAAATGGCGTCCCAGTTCTGCCTCCAGCTCTTCATGGAGTTCGGGTACTTCCCACTCCACTTCTCCGTGACATGCTCTAAGGCCTCCAGAGCATTTTCTTCTATAGGGGCCTGGTAAATGGTCTTTAAATCCGTTGCAAAGGGCTTACGGTCTTTGTCTGCCACATATTTTAAGGTATTGCGTACCTGATGGACAATGCAGCGCTGATACTCTGTCTTTGGGAAGGCCGCTGAAATTGCTTCCTTGATGCCGCTAAGTCCATCAGCACAAATAATCAGGATATCCTTTACTCCTCTGTTTTTCAGCCCGTTTAAAACAGACAGCCAGTATTTTGAGCTCTCATTTTCTCCTGCCTGGCTCGTCAGAACTTCTTTTTGGCCATCCAGGTTGATACCTAAGATAACATAAGCTGCCAGTTTCCGAATGACTCCGTTATCCCGGACGGAATAGTGGATTGCATCTATGTAGAGGACTGGATAAACCTCTGCAAGCGGCCTGTTCTGCCAGT
>URNT01000053.1 GCA_900549235.1 uncultured Clostridium sp.
CCTGCCGAAACCAGTCATGCTTTTTAACATAACGAATGCCTCTCTTTCGCTTTTACTGTCTCTGTTTCCAGAGTACATAGTTAGGTAATATTATAATTCATCCGCCCTGTCTCGTCAACCAGGTTTTCCTTTTCTATTTCCGCAAATTGTGGTATCCTTAAAACAGGTATCTTTTTAAACCAAATATTCACAAAGGAGCGACCCATATGGCTTTTGACGGAATTACCATCGCCAATCTGGCACATGAGCTTCAGTCTGCCCTGGAGGGAGGACGGATCTCAAAGATCGCCCAGCCCGAAAAGGACGAGCTTCTCATTGCCATTAAAAACAATAAAGAAAATTACCGCCTGCAGATCTCAGCCAGCGCAAGCCTTCCTCTGATTTATCTGACGGACAAAAACAAGCCCAGCCCCATGACGGCGCCTAATTTCTGTATGCTTCTGCGCAAGCACATTGGCAGCGCCCGTATCCTTTCCGTAACTCAGCCGGGACTGGAGCGTATCCTCCAGTTTGAGCTGGAACACCTGGACGAAATGGGAGATCTGTGCCGCAAACGGCTGATCGTGGAGATCATGGGCAAGCACAGCAATATTATTTTCTGTAAGGAGGACGGAACCATCATTGACAGCATCAAGCATGTGTCTGCCAATATGAGTTCTGTCAGGGAGGTGCTTCCGGGACGGACCTATTTCATCCCTCAGACAGTGGCAAAGGAAAACCCTCTTGAGGTCACAGAGGAGGACTTTAAGAATGTCATCCGCACTGCCCCCATGCCCCTTCAGAAGGCTCTTTACAACCGGCTGACCGGCATCAGCCCCATTGTGGCCGAGGAACTCTGCCATCTGGCCTCCCTGGATCCGGATCAGTCCGCTTCAGAGCTGACAGACACTGAACTGATCCACCTGTTCCATACCTTTGACCATGTAATGGAGGATATAAGGACCGGGCATTTCTCTCCTTCTGTGGTTTATGACGAGGAAGGGCCGGTAGAATACGCTTCTATCCCTCTGACCTGCTATGAAGGCGGAGGCTACCATGCAGAGAGCTATCCTTCCATCAGCGCCCTGTTAGAGGAATACTATGCTTCCAGAGATACCAGGACAAGGATCCGTCAGAAATCCTCAGACCTGCGCCGGATCGTCCAGACTGCCCTGGAGCGGAATTACAAAAAATATGACCTGCAGCTAAAGCAGCTGAAGGATACGGAAAAACGAGAAAAATACAGGATCTACGGCGAGCTTTTAAATACCTTCGGCTACGAGCTGGAGGGCGGCGAAGCCTCCTTTGCCTGCATCAATTATTATACAGGCGAGACCATTACCATTCCCTTAGATCCCCAGCTTTCCGCCAGGGAAAATGCAAAAAAGCATTTTGACAAATACAATAAGCTGAAGCGCACCTGCGAGGCTCTCAGCCAGCTGACCACAGAGACAAAGGCAGAGATTGACCATCTGGAATCCATCAGCTCCGCCCTGGATATTGCCCTGGCAGAAAATGACCTGGTGCAGATCAAGGAAGAGCTGATGGAATACGGCTATGTGAAAAAGCGCCGCCCCAGCGACAAGCGCCCCAAGATCACCAGCCGTCCCTTCCATTATCTGTCCTCAGACGGCTACCACATATATGTAGGTAAGAATAATTATCAGAATGAGGAGCTGACCTTCAAGCTGGCAAACGGCGGCGACTGGTGGTTCCACGCCAAGGGCATCCCCGGCTCTCATGTAATCGTAAAAACAGGAGGCCAGACAGACCTTCCCGACCGTCTCTTTGAGGAGGCCGGCGCTCTTGCCGCCTACTATTCCAAGGGCCGGGACAATGATAAGGTAGAGGTTGACTACATCCAGCGCAAAAGCATCCGCAAAACAGCAGGAGGCGCCCCCGGATTTGTGATCTATCATACCAACTACTCTCTGGTTGCTTCCCCTTCCTGTGCGTTTACGGAGGTTAAGGATTAGAATATGATTAAAACGTCGTCAAGGATACGAAATGCATCGGTTATCCCTGGCGGCGTTTTGTATTCTTGTAGTACTTTTCTTAACTTCACATGAATATAAAAATGCACAAAAACAGCCGGCTGCTGATCTCTCAGCAGCCGGCTGATTTCTGCACACATAAACAATCCTAATCCAATAAGAATTAGTTGTACTTGCGCTTACGAGCAGCTTCAGACTTTTTCTTACGTCTTACGCTTGGCTTCTCGTAATGCTCTCTTTTACGAATTTCCTGCTGAATGCCAGCCTTTGCACAGTTTCTTTTGAATCTGCGTAAAGCACTGTCTAAGCTCTCGTTATCTTTAACAATTACGTTTGACATCGCTCACACCTAACCTCCCTCCAGTTGTGTAATTGTGCATAATACAACTGTTTGGGTATTTTTAGCACTGCTATGATTATAGCATAAAAATACCATACGTCAAGAATAATTTTATAATTCTTGAATTTATTTTGTATTTTTTAAGGCACAAGGCTTACTTAATCTGTTCAGCCAGCACCTCTTCTGCCTTTTTCAGGGCCTCCTCTATGCCTGCGGGGTTCTTTCCGCCTGCCTGAGCCATATTCGGACGTCCGCCGCCGCCGCCACCGACGCAGCCTGCAATAGCCTTGATCAGGTTGCCTGCATGAGCGCCCTTCTTCTGAGCACCCTCGGTTACAGTTGCCATCAGGTTTACCTTGCCCTCAAGAACGGAAGCGATCACAACCACGCCCTCGCCCAGCTTATCCTTTAACTGGTCGCCCAGATTTCTCAGACCGTTCATATCAACGTCCGGAACCTTGGCTGCCAGCACCTTTACGCCATTTACTTCCTTTACCTGGCTCATGACATCTCCAAGAGAATCCTTTGCCATCTTGCTCTTAAGCTTTTCATTTTCAGCATGAAGGGTCTTTAACTCCTCCAGAAGAGACTCGATCCTTGAGGTCAGGGCCGCAGGAGTTGTCTTGGCAGCCTTTGCAGCCTCCGCAAGTTCCTTCTCTACTCCCTCATAATGCTTCATCAGGCCTTCTGAGGTAAGAGCCTCAATACGTCTTACGCCTGCCGCGATACCGGTCTCGGAAAGGATCTTAAAAGAAGCGATGCTGCCGGTATTCGCTACATGAGTACCGCCGCAGAGCTCGGTAGAGAAATCTCCCATCTCCACTACGCGCACTTTGTCGCCGTACTTCTCACCAAACAGAGCCATGGCGCCTGTCTTTTTTGCTTCTTCCAGGGTCATAATCTCAGTTACAACAGGAAGGGATGCCTGGATCTGCTCATTCACCAGGACCTCTGTCTTTTGTATCTCTTCAGCCGTCATGGCGGAGAAATGGGTAAAGTCAAAGCGGAGTCTTCCGGCGTCTACATAAGAACCGGCCTGCTCAACATGATCTCCCAGCACCATACGGAGCGCCTTCTGAAGAAGGTGAGTGGCGCTGTGGTTCTTGCAGGTAAGAGCCCGGTTCTTTCCGCATACGGATAAGGTAACGGTATCTCCCTCCTGGAACATCCCCTTTGTCATCACGCCTACATGGCCTACCTTTCCGCCCTGAAGGTGGATGGTCTCCTCTACCTTAAACTCGCCCTTGTCACTGGTGATCACTCCCACATCACCCTGCTGGCCGCCCATGGTGCCGTAGAATGTGGTCTGCTCTGTGATAATGGTGCCCTTCTGGCCGTCAGTGAGAGCCTGTACCAGCTCCTCCTCAGTGGTCAGGACTGTGATCCTTGAATCAGCAGTCAGCTTATCATAGCCAATAAATTCGGTGGTTACAGCCGGGTCAATGGACTGATATACTGTCACGTCAGCGCCCATGTAGTTGGTTGTCTTACGGGAATTGCGGGCTTTTTCCTTCTGCTCCTTCATGGCAGCTGTAAAGCCTTCCTCGTCTACACCCCAGCCCTTCTCCTCCAGGATCTCCTTGGTCAGATCCAGAGGAAAGCCGTAGGTATCATACAGCTTGAAGGCCTGCTCTCCGGACAGGTTCTTCTCTCCTGCCTGGCGCATCCCTTCCTCCATCTCCCCAAGGATCACAAGCCCCTGGTCAATGGTCTTATTGAACTTGTCCTCTTCCTCGGAAAGCACCTTTAAGATCATGGACTGCTTCTCCTCAAGCTCCGGATAGCCGTCCTTTGACAGCTCGATCACTGTCTTTGACAGATCTGCCAGGAACCTGCCCTCGATGCCCAGCTTTCTTCCGTGGCGGGCAGCACGGCGCAGGAGACGGCGGAGTACATAGCCTCTTCCTTCATTTGAAGGCATAATACCGTCAGAGATCATAAAGGTACAGGACTTGATATGGTCCGTTACAATACGCAGAGACACATCTGTCTCGTGATCCTTCTGATACTCTGTGCCGGCCAGCTGGCACACACGGTCCAGAAGGGCCTTATTTGTATCAACAGTAAACAGAGAATCCACTCCCTGTACCACCACAGCCAGACGCTCAAGGCCCATACCGGTATCGATATTCTTCTGCTCAAGCTCTGAATAGTTGCCGTGGCCGTCATTGTCAAACTGGGTAAATACGTTATTCCATACCTCGATAAAGCGGTCGCAGTCACAGCCCACGGTACAGCCCGGCTTACCGCAGCCAAACTTCTCGCCTCTGTCATAATAAATCTCAGAGCAGGGACCACAGGGGCCTGAGCCATGCTCCCAGAAATTGTCCTCCTTGCCGAACTTGAAAATACGCTCTGCAGGGATACCGATTTCCTTATTCCAGATCTCAAAGGCCTCGTCATCCTCCAGATATACGGAAGGATATAAGCGGTCCGGATCCAGACCCACTACCTCTGTAAGAAATTCCCAGGACCAGTGGATGGCCTCTGTCTTAAAATAGTCACCGAATGAGAAATTGCCCAGCATCTCAAAGAAGGTGCCATGGCGGGCTGTCTTTCCGATATTTTCAATATCGCCGGTACGGATACACTTCTGGCAGGTGGTAACCCGTCTTCTCGGCGGGATCTCCTGACCCGTAAAATAAGGCTTTAAGGGGGCCATACCGGAGTTGATCAGCAGCAGGCTGTTATCATTATGCGGTACAAGTGAAAAGCTCTTCATAGCCAGGTGGCCCTTGCTCTCAAAAAATTCAAGGAACATCCGGCGAAGCTCATTCACGCCGCGGTACTGTGGTTCTTTCACTTTATCTTCCTCCATCTCATAACAACATAATTTACATAACCGTCATTTTACCATATCAGCTTTTATTTATCAAGTATCCTCTTGGAATCATTCTTTTTTTCGGTCCTCTGACGGGTGGTGCTGCTTTCTCCCGGGGGCTTTGCACCGCCCCTGGATGGTCTGGAGGTCTCTGCCGCTGTTTCTTTCTGTGTTTCCACGGTTCCGGCTGTCTCGGTCTCCTCTGAAGACTCATTTGCCTCCTCATAGCGGTCTGCCAGCTCATAGGCCCTGTCCTTTGTCAGACTTACCATGGCCGCTGTATATTCGATCCCTTCCATCCCGGCGCTGTTCTTGCCAGAGTTGTCCGCTGCCTGGGCCTCCCGGTCCTTAAGCCATTCCTGCTGCTCCTGGACAAGAGCCGCGGCATCCTCCTCTGAAAGGCATTCAAGAAGAGCGTTGTAAATGGTATTCATCTCACCTTCCCACATCTTTAGCTCTGTCTCAGCCGAAGTCTTGATGGAATAGACATTGGAGCCGGATTCCTCACTGCGCAGCTTTTTAATCTGGGCACTCAGATCCTCCAGCCGTT
Organism: uncultured Clostridium sp.; assembly: GCA_900549235.1. Taxonomy (GTDB): domain Bacteria; phylum Bacillota; class Clostridia; order Lachnospirales; family Lachnospiraceae; genus Enterocloster. The sequence goes on from URNT01000053.1 coordinate 5,685, forward strand.
TTTTATAATCTACAACATCGGCCGCTTTCTTTGTTTCATCCAGGGGCGATGCGGCTAAGGCTGCCGGCTGTCCCGCAGCCGCACCCGTCTCTCCCCGGGCGGCAGGAGCTGCCGGGGCGCTTCTGGCTGCCAGGCCTGGCGCTCCCCCTTCCGGCTCCGCAGCCGAAGATGCATCCTCTGCGGAGGGCTCTGCCATAGCCAGACTTATGCCTGCATCCATACTGGTCTGCGGCTCTGCCTCAGTCTCCTGGCTGCCCTCTGACGGCTCTGTTTCTTCTGTCTCCGCTTTCTCTCTCCTGCTTCCCCTGGGGGATACAAGAATGGCATCAGCCTCTGAGCCGGAAACTGTCTCTGAGGAGGGAGCCGCTGCCTCAGCCGGTGCTGCTTCTGTAAGAGCTTCTGTCTCCTGAGACGCAGTGCTTTCCACCCCCGCCTGGTCCGGCGTCTCCCGACTCTCCCCTGGAAGAGAAGGAGCCTCCTCTTCCTCTAAAGCTGCCGATCCCAGAGCAGGCTCCTCCTCTGGCCCTGCTTCCGCCATAAGCGGCTGCGATCCGGTAGTCTCCGGAGCAGCCGCCGTCAAGCCTTTTTCCTCTTGATATGCTGTATATCCCTCTGCTATGGGGACTTCCCTTTTTATATAAGAACTGGTATAGCGTGTCACGCTGATTCCGATCATCAGGATACAGCCGATCACGATCCATATGCGTCTGTCTTTCATCCTATATCATCCCCATCCGTCTGTCTCTTGTGTTTAACATACCACAAAACAGGCGGCTTGTGAATACAAAGACGAAAGGAGTAATAGATCGTAAGAGATATGTAAGAAACGCTACAGGGCCAGTCCCTCATCTACCATCAGGTTATCTCCGTCCGCCGCCGATGTTGCCAGAGCATCGCAGCGCTCATTTTCCGGGTGTCCCGCATGGCCCTTTACCCAGATAAAACGTACCTGATGGGGCTCTTTTGCCTTTAAAAGACGTTTCCAAAGATCGATATTTTTCACCGGGCCGCTTTTTCCCCGGTTCCAGTTCTTCGCGATCCAGCCGTCGATCCAACGCTGGTTAAAGGCGTCTGTCAGATATTTGGAATCGGAATACAGCTCGATCTGGCAGGGGCGGTTTAAGGCCTCCAGCCCGGCGATGGCCGCCATCAGCTCCATCCGGTTATTGGTGGTGCGCACATATCCTCCCGACAGGGTTTTTTCATGAAGATTCCCCTGCTGGTCCACAAAATGCAGCACCACCCCGTAGCCTCCCGGCCCGTCTGGATTTCCTCTGGCTGAGCCGTCTGTATAAATCTGTACTTTTGTCATGTTCTGCTCCTGTTCCTTTTGATGTATTCTTAAAATGTCTTTTTTACCGGTTCCATTTTTCACACAGCGCAAGAATCTGCTCTGTAAAATGCTCCAGGTCCCGGTTTGCCCCGCCTTCGTTGCGGCCGATCACTTCCTGCAGAAGCTTTCCGGCATCCACAAGACGGGTGTAAACTCCTGTAGCCTTCCGTCTGGCCGCAGTCTCCTTCTCCACAGGCACCGGCTCTGTCTCAAGGATCCATCTGTCTTCGATCAGATCAAACTGAGAGCCGGAATATGGTGCTGTAACCGTAAGAGACAGCTGTTTTTCCAGCATATCGGAAAATGCCGTACAGGAGGCATCATCTCCATGTACCACAAATACATGAGCCGGCGGCGTCTCAAAGGAGGAAATCCAGGTAAATAGCCCCGCCCGGTCCGCATGGCCGCTGATGCCGTCTATGGTCTCGATATGGGCCCTTACGTCGATCTCCTCGCCAAAGAGCTTTACCGATACTGCCCCGTCCTGAAGGAGCCTTCCAAGGGTCCCCTCCGCCTGATAGCCTGCAAAAACAACAGAGCACTCCGGCCGCCACAGGTTATGCTTTAGGTGGTGGCGGATCCGGCCTGCGTCACACATGCCTGCTGCGGATATAATCACCTTGGGCCGCATATCAAAGTTGATATTTTTGGAGTCATCGCTTGTAACAGACAGGTTAAGACCCACAAAATCGATGGGATTAATCCCCTGCTCTACCAGAGCCCTGGTCTCCTCATCATAACATTCCAGCATATTTTCCTTAAAGACATGGGTGGCCTCTACCGCCAGAGGGCTGTCTACATATACCAAAAAGCCGTCATGGCCCGTTACCATGCCGTTTTCCTTAATATGCCGGATCATGTATAAAAGTTCCTGGGTACGGCCTACAGCAAAGGCGGGGATCACTACATTTCCGCCCCTGTCAAGGGTGGACTGGATGATTCCTGCCAGGCTTTCTGTATGATCCACTCCCTTTTTGTGATAGCGGTTTCCGTAGGTGGATTCCATCACCACATAATCTGCCTGGGTAATGTACTGGGGATCCCGGATCAGAGGCTTGTTTTTATTGCCGATGTCTCCGGAAAATACGATCTTTTTCGTTATCTCTCCCTCTGTGGCCCAGATCTCAATGGAAGCAGAGCCTAACAGATGGCCCACATCGGTAAACCGGAGGGTCAGATTTTCATTGAGCTTAAACATCCGGCCGTAGGCCACCCCCTCAAAATGGGTCAGAACCCCCTCCGCGTCATTCATGGTATAAAGGGCTTCAACCTCCTGGCGTCCCGCTCTCCTGGCCTTCCGGTTCTTCCACTCTGCCTCCATCTCCTGGATGTGGGCGCTGTCCTTCAGCATAATATTGCACAGGTCCGCAGTGGCATAGGTGGTGATGATCTGTCCCTTAAAACCTCTGGCATAGATCCAGGGCAGCATTCCCGCATGGTCAATATGGGCATGGGTAAGAAATACATAATCGATCTCCCCGTAGCCCACAGGAAGCTCAGCGCTCTGGTAGGGATTATTTCCCTGCTCCATACCGCAGTCAATCAATACCTTTGTCTCTCCTACCTCAAGAAAATGACAGCTGCCTGTTACCTCATGGTCCGCTCCTATAAACGTAAGTCTCATATGCATGCTCCTTCCTTATAACGGCCCCCAAAAAGGGGCCATTTCCCCGATAAGAATAGTCTGTCAATTTTGCTTTCAGTATAGCATAGATCCGGGTGAAAATGCAAACAATTAGATAATAATGCACACCATTCCGCCGTTGCTGTCATTGATGATCTTCTGAAGGGCGTCCTGCAGCTTCATCTGGCAGTCCTCGGTCATCTGGGATACCTTGGCCTGAATCCCGTCCTCTACGATCTGTTCAATGGATTTTCCAAAAATATTGGTGCTCCAGATCCCGTCATCGCTGTCCCTGGCATTTTCCTTTATGTAGGCAATCAGATCCTGGGCCTGCTGCTCGCTTCCTACAATAGGAGCGATCTCTGTCTCGATATGGGCCTTGATCAGATTGATGGAAGGAGCCTCCGCCTTCATCTTCACCCCGTATTTGTTGCCGTGGCGGATCACCTGGGGCTCATCCAGGACGATCTCGGAGCGCTCCGGCGTCACTACGCCATAGCCCTTTAACCGGACCTGGGCAAGGGCATTTTTTACCTTGTCATATTCCTTCTGCATCCGCGCCAGGCTTCCCAGAGTGTCCATCAGCTGATATTCTCCTTCAATGGGGATGCCCACATAATCGCTGAGGATCTGGTAGTAATAACCGTCATCCATATCCAGCTGCACCTCTACCCGGCCGTCTGCCATCTGCATGGTGCGGATATTCATGGCCTTTATGGCATCGCTTTTTTGCTGCTCCAGTTCCCCGGCCACGTCCTTCATATGGCCTACCTTCTGGATCACATTTTTTACCGCCTGGATCACCTGGGCCTTCAGCCAGTGGGTAGAGGGCAGGATCTCAAGCCACTTGGGAATATGGAAATCCATCTCCGTTACGGGAAATTCTTTCAAAACATGTTCCAATATATGGAAAATATCATCCTTTTTCAACTGCTCACAGTTCACCGGAAGGACGGATACCCCGTAGCTTTCTGACATTTCCCGTACCAGACGGGAGGTATCGTCAGAATAGGGTTTTACCGAATTAAGAAGCACAACAAAGGGCTTTCCCAGCTTTTTAAGCTCCTCGATGGTCTGTTTCTCCGCCCCTATATATCCGGCCCGCTTCAGTTCTCCAATGGAGCCGTCAGTGGTTACTACAATACCGATGGAGGAATGATCATGGATTACCTTTCTGGTGCCGATCTCCGCCGCCTGGGTAAAGGGGATTTCATGGTCATACCAGGGGGTCTTTACCAGCCTCTCCTCCCCATTTTCCACATGGCCCGCCGCCCCATCCACCATAAAGCCCACACAGTCGATCAGGCGCACCTTGGCCTCGATGCCGTCTGCCAGGCTGATGGCTGCCGCCTCCTTGGGAATGAATTTGGGCTCTGTGGTCATAATGGTCTTTCCGGCGGCGCTCTGAGGAAGCTCATCCCTGCTGATGCTCCGCAGGTTCTCGTCCTCCATGGCCGGAAGGACCAGAAGCTCCATAAAACGCTTGATAAAGGTAGATTTTCCCGTCCGCACCGGCCCTACCACGCCTATATAAATCTCGCCTCCGGTCCTGGCCTGAATATCCTTGTATACATTAAAATTGTCCATAAAAATACCCCCTTGCAGTGTTTCTACAATATATGCAAGGGGGTATTGTGATTATTCGCTTAAATATGCCTTCTTTACACGGTCATTGTTCATAAGTTCTCTGGCATCGCCGCTTAAGGCAACGGTGCCTGTCTCAAGAACATATGCCTTATTGGCAATGGATAAAGCCTTTTTCGCGTTCTGCTCCACTAAAAGAACGGTGGTGCCATCTGCATTGATCTTCTGGATAATATCAAAGATCTCATTCACATAGATGGGGGAAAGTCCCATAGAGGGCTCATCCAGAACGATCAGCCTGGGATGACTCATCAGGGCCCGGCCCATGGCAAGCATCTGCTGCTCGCCGCCGGATAAGGTTCCTGCCGGCTGGTTTTTGCGCTCCTCCAGTCTGGGAAAGCGTTTGTAGATCAGCTTTAAGGTTTCCTCCATCTCATTTTTATCATTTCTGGTATAAGCGCCCATTTTCAGATTCTGCAGAACCGTAAGGGTGGCAAATACCCGCCGCCCCTCAGGAACGTGGGCGATGCCCATGCTTACCAGCTTATGGCCCGGCACCCTTGTGATGTCGGTGCCCTCGTATACGATCTTGCCGGACTTGGCGCTTAACAATCCCGTTACCGTATGCAGGGTGGTTGTCTTTCCTGCTCCGTTGGCTCCGATCAGAGCCACGATCTCTCCCTGGTCCACATCAAAGGAGATCCCCTTTAAGGCCTGGATCACGCCGTAATATACCTCCAGGTCCCTGACTTCCAGCATAGCCATGTCTGTCTCCTCCTATTCACCAAGATATGCCTTAATAACTTCCGGATTGTTCAGCACTGTGGTGGTATCGCCCTCACACAGCACCTGTCCGAAGTTGAGCACCGTAAGCCCCTCGCAGATCCCGCTTACCAGCTTCATATCGTGCTCAATCAAAAGAACGGTCATGCCGAAGTTATCCCTGACAAAGCGGATAGTCTCCATCAGCTCTGCCGTCTCGTTGGGGTTCATGCCCGCCGCCGGCTCATCCAGAAGAAGGAGCTTGGGCTCTGTGGCCAGGGCTCTTGCGATCTCCAGCTTTCTCTGCTTGCCGTAGGGAAGGTTGGAAGCCTTAAAGTCGCACTCTCCGTCCAGTCCAAAGACCTTTAAAAGCTCCATGGCCTTCTCATCCATCTCCTTTTCTACCTTGTAGTAGGAAGGAAGGCGGAAAATGCCTGATAAAACGGAATATTTATAATGGTTATGAAGCCCTGCCTTTACATTGTCAAGGACGGACAGATCCTTAAACAGACGGATGTTCTGGAAGGTTCTGGCGATTCCGTCCTGATTGATCTCAATGGTCTTTTTGCCGGTGATATTCAGCCCGTCCAGGACAATGCTTCCTGTATTTGGCTTATAAACGCCGGTAAGCAGGTTGAAAATGGTGGTCTTTCCCGCTCCGTTGGGTCCGATGAGGCCGTAGAGCTGCCCCTTTTCAATGTCAATATGGAAATTGTCAACTGCCTTTAAGCCTCCGAAGGATATACTTAAATTCTTTACCTCCAGTAATGCCATCTTATGCCGCCTCCTTTGCCGGTTTTTTGTTGTCTTTTTTAAGCCTGCCCAGGATGCGCTCCCTTAAGGTGATAAACTGGGGTGCGGAGTTAAAGAGCATCGCAAGGATCAGCACAATGGCGTACATCAGCATACGATAGTTGCTGAGACCTCTTAAGAGCTCCGGCAGCAGGTAAAGGATAACGGTGGCGATCACAGAGCCTCTGATATTGCCGATGCCTCCAAGAACCACATAAACCAGGATCATAATGGACATATTATAGCCGAAGTTCTTGGGAAGAGCCGTAAGAGTGGTCAGGTTATGAGCATACAGCACGCCTGCCACACCTGCCAGCCCCGCGGAAATGGAAAAGGCAAGGAGCTTATAGCGTGTGATATTGATGCCTACGGATTCTGCTGCGATCCGGTTGTCGCGGATCGCCATAATGGCCCGGCCGGTCCGTGAATGGATCAGGTTCAGTACAATAAATAAAGTAAGAAGCACCAGAACCACGCCGATGGTAAAGGTGGCTGCCTGAGGCGTTCCCGTAATACCCTGGGCACCCTTGATCAGCACCTCTCCTGTCTCGTCCAGATTTAAGGACAGGGAATCCTTAAAGGAAATATGAAAGCCGGAGCCGTCCCGTCCAAGGTAAACTGCATTGACCAGGTTCTTGATGATCTCACCGAAAGCCAGGGTAACAATAGCCAGATAATCACCCCGCAGGCGGAGAACCGGGATACCGATCAGAAAACCAAAAAAGGCAGCTGTCAATGCTCCGATGACAATGGCGATGAGCATACTCACTGTAGGATCCATAGCCCCTTTCATGCACTTGGAAAACAGGGCTCCCGCAAAGGCGCCCACGCACATAAATCCTGCGTGTCCCAGGCTCAGCTCTCCCAGGATGCCTACCGTCAGGTTTAAGGAAACCGCCATGATCACATAAATACAGAAGGGAACAAGCAGTCCCTTCATCAGGCTTGATATGTGGCCGGTGCTTACTAAAAGCTGCATAACCACATAGGCAATCACGACCATGCCGTAAGTAATCATATTGTTTATAAATATTTTCTGCTTTGCTTTACTCTTCATGCCGGCACCTACACTTTCTCACTAATCTTCTTGCCCAGAATACCGGTGGGCTTTACTAACAGCACTACAATCAGCACAGAGAATACGATTGCATCAGACATCTGTGATGAAATGTATGCCTTGGAAAGAATCTCGATCACTCCAAGGAGGATTCCTCCGATAAAGGCGCCCGGAATGGAGCCGATCCCGCCAAATACGGCAGCCACAAAGGCCTTGATGCCTGGCATAGAGCCGGTATAGGGGGTAAGGGACGGGTATGCGGAGCAGAGCAGCACACCTGCAATGGCTGCCAGAGCGGAGCCAATGGCAAAGGTAAGGGCGATGGTAGCATTTACATTGATCCCCATCAGGGTGGCAGCGCCCTTGTCCTCTGATACGGCAAGCATGGCCTGTCCTGCCTTTGAGCGGTTAATAAACAAAGTAAGGCCGATCATAATGATAATACAGGTGGCAATCGTCACCATGGTCTCTCCGGTAATGGTCAGCTGACCCTCCGCCAGCTTTAAGGCAGGGATCTTCACAACGGAGGTAAAGGACTTGGTATCCGCGCCGAAGATCAGCAGGGCCACATTCTGCAGCAGGTAGCTGACACCGATGGCTGTGATCAGTACCGCAAGGGGAGAAGCGCCGCGTAAAGGCTTATAAGCCACGCGCTCAATCACCACGCCCAGCACAGTGCACACTGCCACCGCGATCAGCACGCCAAGAAGGGGCGGCAGTCCCATGGAGCTGACCGTAACGAACACCACGTAGCTTCCGATCATAATAACATCGCCGTGAGCGAAGTTAAGCATCTTGGCGATGCCGTAGACCATGGTATATCCCAGCGCGATGATGGCATATACGCTGCCCAGGCTGACACCATTGACTAAATAATTAATAAAGCCCATACAAACACCTCTTCATCTTGAGTCTTTTTCTTTCTATCACAGCAATCCGTGATAAGCAAGAGGGCTGCCGTTATGACAACCCTCTGTCCTGCCGTAATGAGCTGATTACATGGCAGCGTACGCGCCGTTTGTAACCTTTACAGCCTTAGGAGCCTTGTGAGGCTCGCCGTCCTCAGTCCAGGTCATGCCTGCGCCGGTAAGGCCCTCTAATGTAATGTTCAGCATAGAAGCCTTCAAGGCATCGCAGATATCGCTTGCGTTCATATCCGGAGTGATGCCTGCGTCTTCAGCAGCTGCCTTGATGGCATATACTGCATCGTATGCGTCAGCAGCGAACTGGATAGGAGTCTCATTATATGCTTCCTCATAGCTCTTAACAAAGTTTACGGTCAGATCATCTGTGGCGTCAGCCGCAAATGGAGTCAGAAGCATCAGACCCTCAGCCAGGGAGATATCGAAGTTCTGGACATTCAGAATACCGTCCATACCGTCGCAGCCAAAGAACTGTGTCTCAAAGCCCATGGTATTGGCCTGCTGAAGAATCAAGGAAGCCTCTGTATAGTAAATCGGAAGGAATACCAGCTCGGCGCCGGAATCCTTTGCCTTCTGAAGCTGAGTGGAGAAATCCTTGTTGCTGTCAGCGGTAAATGCCTCAGCCGCTACAACCTCGATGCCCTGGTTTGGAGCCTCCTGAGCGAACTTCTCATAGATACCGCTGGAATATACATCGGAGCTGTCATAGATCACAGCAACCTTGGTAGCCAGCTTGTTCTCGCCGATATAGGTAGCGGAAGCGGCACCCTGATCCGGATCAGAGAAGCAGATACGGAATACGTTTGGATTTGCCGCACACTCTACTGCAGAGCCGGATGGAGTGATCTGGAACAGATTGTCAGCCGCGCTCTTGTCAGCTACCGCGATACAAGGAGCGGAGGTTGTGGTTCCCACTAACATCTGCATACCCCAGTCTTTTAATGTATTGTAAGCATTGACTGACTTCTCAGCGTCATGCTCATCATCCTGAAACTGGAACTCTATCGGTACTCCGTTAATGCCGCCGGCCTCGTTAATCTCCTTCACAGCGATCTCAGCGCCATGCTGAACAGCCAGACCATATACAGCTGCTCCGCCGGTTACAGGGCCGATGCCGCCGATCTTAAATACAGCGCCGTCTGCTGCTGCAGTGCTCTCGCCCTCTGCCGCTGTATCGCTGCCTGCTGCTGTTGTCTCTGCTGCCCCGCCGCCGCATGCAGTTAAGGATGATGCTGCCATGGCGGCTGCAAGACCAAGACTTAACACTCTCTTCTTCATAATCGTTTCCTCCTCATGCTCTGTGTGCTAAAACTCTCTACATTATAGGAAGGAACCCATGACTTGTCAACTGTTTCCTTGAAATTATGAAGAATTTTTGTTTTCCCAGCAAGGGCTCGCTGTAAACCTTTCGGTTATTTTAAAAATATCCAAAAATATTTCTGTCACAACCGATTTCAGGCAAGATATAAAGGCCAATGCCCCGGACAGAAAAGCAGCGGATGCATAAATATGCATCCGCTGTAAGTCATTACGACTCATTTTCCCATCCAAGATCCGCAATTTCCTTCCGCCGGTCACGAAGCATAAGCTCTGATACAGCATCTCTGGCACTGCGTCCCTCAAAGAGCACTGCATTGACCTGCTCTACAATAGGCATGGAAACCTCGTATTTCCGCGCAAGGGCAAGGGCTGCCTTAGCCGAATAGACGCCCTCCACCACCATGTGTACCTCCTTCATGGCCTCCTCCATGGACAGGCCCTGACCGATCAGGATACCGGCCCTGCGGTTGCGGCTGTGCATACTGGCGCAGGTAACGATCAGGTCGCCGATGCCTGTAAGGCCTCCGAAGGTCTCCAGCCGCCCTCCCATGGTCATTCCAAGACGGGAAATCTCAGCGATTCCTCTGGTAATCAGGGCCGCCTTTGTATTATCACCATAGCCCAGGCCATCGGCGATACCCGCCGCCAGAGCAATCACATTTTTAAGGGCGCCTCCCAGCTCGATTCCCAGAAGATCCGGGCTGGTATAAACCCGGAATACCTCGCTCATAAATACAGACTGCACAAATTCCGCCGCATGGCGGCTGTGAGCGCCTGCCACGCAGGTAGTAGGGAGTCCTCTGCTTACCTCCTCCGCATGGCTGGGGCCGGAAAGCACTGTGACCACTGCCTCAGGAAGCTCCTCCTCTATGATCTGGCTCAGGGTCAGAAGGGTATGCTCCTCAATGCCCTTTGCCACGTTGGTGATGATCTGTCCCCTGCGGATCCAGGGAGCCATCTTTCTGGCAGTCTCCCGTATATACACAGAGGGGACAGACAGAACCAGAATGTCCTTATCCTTCATAGCCTCCTCCAGATCGGCTGTGATCCGGATCTCCTCAGGAATCGGCAGTTCTCCCAGATTGGGATGCCGCCTTGTCTTTGTAAGAGCCTCCACCTCCGCAGGAATGGCAGACCAGATCTCCACCTGGTGGCCATTTCCGTAAAGGAGGATTCCAAGGGCCGTACCCCAGGTACCGGACCCGATAATTCCGATTGATGCCATATCAGCCTGCCTCCTTCTTTGCGCCTACTTTATTTTCCTTTCCCTGCACCAGGCGTACAATATTGGCCCGGTGCCTCCAGAAGGCCATGGCCGCGATCACTGCAGCCACAGCGGCAAATTCACGGTAGCCCTCTGCAGACAGGTGATAAACACCCAGATAACCGAACACAGCGTTCCAGACAAAAAAGATCACAGATACAACCAGGGAGCCTAAGGACACATACCGGGTCACCGCTACAATCAGCACAAAGGCCGCCAGGCAGACCAGCATCAAGCGCCAGTCC
>URNT01000054.1 GCA_900549235.1 uncultured Clostridium sp.
CTTCTTGCAGTCCATCATTCCGGCACCGGTCATCTCTCTTAACTCTTTTACCATTCCTGCGGTTACTGCTGCCATTTTATCTTCCTCCAATAATTAAAGTTTTGATTAAGCCTCTGCTCCCTCAGCCTCGAATGCCTCTACAGGAACCTCGATCTCCATAGCGCCCTCTAAAACTTCACCCTGCTTTGCCTCGATCACAGCATCAGCCATCTTGGAAACAATCAGCTTAACGGCTCTGATAGCGTCATCGTTGCCTGGGATCACATAATCCAGTTCCTCTGGATCACAGTTTGTATCTACGATACCAATCAGCGGAATACCCAGAGTATGAGCCTCCTGAACACAGATGTGCTCCTTCTTAGGATCTACGATAAAGATTGCATCTGGGAGTCTCTTCATATCCTTGATGCCGCCCAGGTTCTTCTCTAACTTGTCCCACTCCTTCTTTAACTCGATTACTTCCTTCTTAGGAAGAACATCAAAGGTGCCGTCCTGAGACATAGCCTCGATCTCTTTCAGTCTGTTGATACGGCTCTGGATGGTCTTGAAGTTGGTCAGCATACCGCCTAACCATCTCTCATTTACATAGTACATACCGCAGCGCTCTGCCTCAGTCTTGATTGCCTCCTGAGCCTGCTTCTTGGTTCCTACAAACAGGATGGTGCCGCCGTCAGCCGCAATATCAGATACAGCCTTGTAAGCCTCATCTACCTTGCCTACAGACTTCTGTAAGTCGATGATGTAGATGCCATTCCTCTCTGTGTAGATGTATGGAGCCATCTTAGGGTTCCATCTTCTTGTCTGGTGACCGAAGTGTACACCAGCTTCCAGTAACTGCTTCATAGAAATAACGCTCATGTTCTTTACCTCCGTTTGGTTTTTCTGCCGGTCCGCTGAGCATGGGATCCGGCCACTTCCGTCTGCTTCTCGTACTCCCCGGAAGACCTGCCGGTCTGGCCAGGCACCTTTCCGCAGGATCCACAGACGTGTTTTTTATCAGCCTTACTAATATAGCACAAAAAATGACAGCCCGCAAGCACTTTTTGCAGGCTGTCACAAAGTTTTTACTGCTTTTACTTTAAGTTCGTATTGGCCGCCTTAATGGACTTCAGTTCATCAAACACCACATCATTCAGAACCTTGATGTAGGTTCCCTTCATGCCAGAGGAGCGTGACTCAATCACACCGGCGCTTTCAAACTTGCGGAGTGCGTTTACAATAACAGAACGGGTGATGCCTACTCTGTCCGCGATCTTGCTGGCCACCAGAATCCCCTCACTTCCGTCCAGCTCTTCAAAAATATGAATAATGGCTTCCAACTCAGAAAATGATAAGGTGCTGATGGCAGATTTGACGATCTGCACCTTTCTAGTCTCCTCCGCGTTCTCTTCATTAACAGAGCGCATCATCTCAAGGCCCACTACCGTAGTCCCGTACTCGCTTAAAATAATATCATCAATATCATACTGCCGGTCTGCCTTGTAGATGAAAAGAGTACCCAGGCGCTCCCCCGCAATATCGATAGGAGCGATGATGGCCTGATATTTCTTTACGTTCTCCTCCGCGAAGCCAAGAGTAGCCAGGTTCACATTCTCTTTGGTTGAAAGGACATTCAGCAGGCGCTCATTCAGCATCTTATCAACGAAACCGCCTACCTGGTCCTCGATCAGTTCTTCGATCTCGTCTACTCCGGGACATATGCTTACACCAAGAACCTTTCCCTTTTTGCTTATAACGAGAATATTAGATTCCAGGATCTCGCTCAGGACTTTACATATGTCATTGAAAACGACCTTATGAGAATTATTATTATGCAATAGTTTGTTGATTTTTCTTGTTTTGTCCAACAACTGAACACTCATAGCCGAAAACCTCCTTATCTAAACCGTATAGTATCCTAAAATATCCTATTAATACTTGAATTTTAGCACAATTTCAGCATGATAACAATAGTTTTTTGAAGTTTTCGATTATTTTAATATTTTGTAACAGTTACTCCTCTGCCTTGTCCTCTGCTTTATCCATACGGTAGCCGCAAGTCTCATCTGAGCAGAGAAGCTTGCTCCCCTTTTCTACCATATAAGAACCGCAGACAGGGCATTTTTGATTGGACGGCTTCTGCCAGGACATAAAGTCACAGTCCGGATTTGCCTCACATCCATAGTAGAGGCGTCCCTTCTTTGTTTTCTTCCGCACAACCTCCCTGCCGCACTTGGGACAGGGTATACCGATTTTCTCAAGATAGGGCTTGGTGTTCTTACAGTCAGGGAAGCCAGGGCAGGCAAGGAATTTTCCATGAGGGCCGTACTTTATCACCATATTTCTTCCGCACAGCTCGCACAGCTCATCCGTTACCTCATCTTCGATCTTGACAGACTCAAGCTCCTTTTCCGCAATCTGAACTGCCTCGTCCAGATCCGGATAAAAGTTGCGGATCACCGTCTTCCACACCACCGTACCGTCTGCCACCTTATCAAGAAGGGATTCCATGTTCGCGGTAAAGCTTACATCAACGATGCTTGGGAAGGAGTGCTTCATCATACGGTTTACCACTTCTCCCAGCTCCGTTACATAAAGGTTTTTATTTTCCTTTGCCACATATCTTCTGGCAATAATGGTCGTAATGGTGGGAGCATAGGTACTTGGGCGACCGATTCCCTGCTCCTCCAGCGCTTTTACAAGAGATGCCTCCGTGTAGTGTGCAGGCGGCTGGGTAAAATGCTGGCTGGGCTCCAGCTTTTCAAGGGACAGCTCCGTCCCCTTCTCCATATTTCCAAGTACCTGATTCTTTTCTTCCATGTCATCTGCCTCCACATAGACGGACATAAAGCCCTCAAAGGAAAGCCTGGAAGCCGAGGTAGTAAACAGATGGCTGCCTGCTACGATCTTTACAGAGGTGGTTTCATAAACAGCGGGAGCCATACGGCTGGCTGTAAAACGCTTCCAGATCAGCTGATACAGGCGGAACAGATCTCTTGGCAGAGATTCCTTTACGATCGTAGGGGTCAGGGAAATATCCGTGGGACGGATGGCCTCGTGGGCATCCTGGATTTTTCCTGTATTCTTCTTTCCTGCCTCAGAGCCTGATACATACTCCTCTCCGTAATGCTGCTTTACAAAGGCCCTTGCAGATGCATCTGCCTCCTCTGCAATACGGGTGGAATCCGTACGCAGATAAGTGATCAGACCAATGGTCCCGTGTCCCTTTACCTCTACGCCCTCGTACAGCTGCTGGGCCAGGCGCATGGTCTTCTGGGTGGAAAAGTTAAGAGCCTTGGATGCCTCCTGCTGCATGGTACTGGTGGTAAATGGGATCAGCGCCTTCTTAACACGCTCTCCCTTCTTTACCTCATCTACCACATATGGCTTTCCCTCCAGTTCCTTTAGGATACCCTCCAGCTCTCCCTTGCTGCGGATCACTGCTTTCGTGCTCTTTTCATCTGCTCTGCCATAATATCTGGCAGTCAAAGGCTTTTTGCTTCCCTTAAGTCCCAGGGACGCATCCAGATTCCAGTATTCCTCTGGTATAAAGGCGTTGATCTCATCCTCCCTGTCGCAGATCATGCGGAGGGCCACAGACTGAACACGGCCGGCGCTTAGGCCTCTTTTTACCTTTGCCCACAGCAGGGGGCTGATCCGATAGCCTACCATACGATCCAGCATACGTCTTGTCTGCTGGGCATTTACCAGGTTCATATCCAGGACTCTTGGTGATTTCAATGACGTTTTTACTGCGTTTTTGGTAATCTCATTAAAACTGATCCGGTATACTTCCTTGTTCTTCAGCTCATCCAGCTTCAGAGCCTTCATAAGATGCCAGGAAATCGCTTCCCCTTCACGGTCCGGGTCCGTTGCAAGATAGATCTTATCTGCCTTTTTCACTTCCTTGCGAAGCTTTGCCAGTATATCCCCTTTTCCTCTGATGGTAATGTACTTTGGCTCGTAGTCATGCTCCGGATCAAAGCCCAGCTGGCTCTTGGGAAGATCCCTGACGTGGCCTCCTGATGCGTCTACCTCGTAGTTTGCGCCCAAAAACTTCTTAATGGTCTTCACCTTGGCCGGTGACTCCACTATTACCAGATAATTCGCCATTGTAAAACTCCTTATTCCCGTTCATTCTATTTGTTCCCGCAGCGGTCGGCTGCTCTTATTTACATTTGATCAGACGAGCCCACGGATGTAATACAGACCTACGGTACGCACTGCAAGTCCGCTCAGCTCCAGCTCTAAAAGAATGTTCATACACTGGTTCACTGGCAGGCTGACAGCAGCCGCAATCTGCTCCAGGTGCCGGGGTTCGGAATCTAGGCAACTATACACCATTTTTTCGTTCTTGGCAAGTCCCTTCTCACGATTTCCACAAAGAACATATGTTTTTTCACTGGATCCTCCTAAATGCTCCAGCACATCTGAAGGGGAGGTAAGGATGGCCGCACCCTCCCGGATCAGGCGGTTGCAGCCCTCACTTAAAGGATCAGTAATCCGCCCGGGAAGGGCAAAAATCTCTTTTCCCTGCTCCAGCCCCAGTTCTGCTGTAATCAGGGAACCACTTTTCTGCCTGGCCTCCAGAATAAGAATCGCGTCAGACAGACCGCTGATAATCCGGTTGCGGATGGGAAAGTTTCGGGCCAGAGGATCTGTATCTGGCGGATACTCTGAGATCAGCCCGCCCCCTTCAGACAGGACCTGCTGAAAGAGGCTGTAGTGGGATCTTGGGTAGCATACACAGACACCGCAGCCCAGTACCCCAAAGGTCTTTCCCCTTCCTCTCAGCGCTCCCCTGTGGCCGCCTCCATCAATTCCCAGAGCCAGACCGCTGATGATCTGTACTCCCTGGGCTGCCAGTTCCTCACCCATATACTCTGCCATCTGCTTCCCGTAGGCGGTACACTCTCTGGCCCCTATAACCGCCGCTGTAGGCCTATCCTCCTCTGGAAGGCTTCCTTTTACATAGAGTCCCATGGGATAGTCATAAATATGCAGAAGCCGTCTGGGATATGATTCATCCAACGGGGTAAGGAAGGTGATCCCCCGCTGGCCAAGTCCTAAATATTCCTCCCTGAGCTTTATAAATTCCTTCTTCCAGTGATCGTATCGGATGCAGTTTTCTTCCTTCCGAAAGATCCCCAGCTTTCCCAGCTCGGTTCCTTCTATATAATATGCCTGTTCAAAACCGCCTGCCGCTTCGCCGATTCTGCGTATTGATACGGCTCCCAGCCAGGGAGCCTGACACAGCCAGTAAAGGAATTCCTTTTCTCTCTGCAGTTTAAGCTCCTTTTCTTCTTTCTCTGTCATCCTTCTCCTCCCCACAGACGTTCTTCCAGAGTGCGGTATCCGAAGGCCTCCGCCAGGTGAATAGTTCGGATCTGTTCTTCACCTGCCAGATCTGCAATGGTCCGCGCCGTTTTCAGTACCTTGTGATAGCCTCTGGCGCTTAGATTCCTAGCCTGATACACCCGGCCTGCAAACTCCTCCTCTTTTGGGCCAAGGACACAGAACCGGCGTACCGCCTTTGCCCCCATACGGCTGTTAAAGCGGATCCCGGTTCCCTTAAACCGGTCTGCCTGGATCTTCACTGCATGCTCTACCCGGGCTTTTATTACCGCGGAGGATTCATTTTCCCTGGAATCCTGGTTCAGTTCCTCAAAGGACAAAGAAGCCGCCTCTGCACAGATGTCAAACCGGTCCATGATCGGGCGCGAGATCTTATTCAGATAAGCGCGTACCTGGGTTTCTGAACAACTGCAGCGCTTTCTGTCCGGATAATAACCACAGGGGCAGGGATTCAGCGCAGCCACCAGCATAAAATCCGCCGGAAATTCATAATTCCCTGTAACCCGCGTAACTATGATCCGTTTCTCCTCCAAAGGCTGCCTTAATACCTCGATGGCCTGTCTGCCAAAAAGAGGGAGCTCATCTAAAAACAGCACACCTCCCGAAGCCAGCGACAATTCCCCTGGCCTTGGAGGCCGCCCACCGCCAGTAAGCCCATGAGGGGAGATAGTATGGTGCGGGCTTCTAAAGGGCCGTTCCGACAAAAGGGCCTGCCCGGGAGGCAGCTGGCCGCAGATACTGTATATCTTTGATATTTCTATATTTTCCTCCCTTGTAAGAGATGGAAGGATGGTAGGGATCCTTCTTGCGATCATGGTCTTTCCTGTTCCGGCACTTCCATTCATAAGAAGGCCATGCATCCCGGCCGCCGCTACCTCAGCCGCCCGCTTCAGCACCTGCTGGCCATTTATCTCGCTAAAATCCACGCCGTAGGAAACAGGGGACTCAGACATCTTAGAAGGCTCCGTACCGAATAAGGGAAGCTCTGGCTCATTTAAAATGGAAGCCATATGGCTCAGGGCTCGCACGGGGATCACTTCCAGCCCTTCTATAATCCTCCCTTCTTCAGCATTGGCCGCCGGCAAAAACAACCGTTTCAGCCCAGCCTCCCTTGCCGCTGCTGCCAAAACCAGGATGCCGCTTACAGGCTTCACCCTTCCGTCCAGTCCAAGCTCTCCTACGATCATGGAATCCTTCAGCCCCTCTGTCTGAAGATAGCCAAAGGCTCCAAGGACTGCCACTGCAATCGGCAGATCAAAGGCGGTCCCGTCTTTTCGTATTCCCGCCGGTGAAAGGCTCACCGTCACCTTTTTCGGCGGCAGACGGTAACCCGAATTTTTCAGCGCTGTCCTGACCCGGTCCTGGGCTTCCCGTATTTCAGAGGACAGCTGTCCTGAAATAGAAAAGCCAGGCAGACCATTTGAAACGTCCGCTTCTACTGAGACAATATAGCCCCTTACAGCCCATATGCCTCCACTGTTGATCAATGTAAACAATCGTAGCTCCTTCCCATTATGAAATAAATCAAATAATTGTGAGTTTCCGGTACAGACCTGTACCTGTGAATAGAATCAGAATCTTTCTTTGAAAAAAGGATCTGTAAACACCTTTACTATACTAGAAAACCTCACAAACTTCAAGAAGAAGCGGCATAAAAACTAAAATTCTGTCATATACGGCCGGAAACGCAGCGGCAGATGGTTAAGCTGACAAGCCCGGTTTTCCCGTTCTTTAATGGAAATGGTGTCAAAAAAGATTTTCCACAGTTCCTGGTATACAGCTTCATCTGAAGGCCCCTCCAGCCAGGACCTCCAGGTTTCCTGCTCCTTTTCTTCTAAAGGGCCTCGGGTCAGAAACCACTTCTTTCCTGCCGGATGGACGGAAGCATAGCTGCGTCCCTCATCATATATGACCCAGTTTTCATCTGGAAGGCGGTCTGCAAAATAAGGAGAAACCAGGGGCAGCACATCATGTTTTGGGCCGATCCGGCTGAGCAGGACTCCCCTTTCATCTTCAGCAAAGCGGATAAACTCGATCTGCCGGTGCTTCTCATTCCAGACGCTGCGGCACAGCTTAAGCATATCATATACCTGGGAAAACTGCAGCATATCCGCCGCAGAGGGCCCCTTTTGAAAGGCCAGAATCAGATACCGGTAGATCTGGTCTGCGCGGCTGGGATCACAGCTTAAGGAAGCAGTATAAATCTGCCTGCAGATCTCCTGAGACAGCTTCCGGCTGACGGCAGTGAAAACCTTTTCTGCCTTCTGTCTGTCTCTCTCCACCTCCACATAGTCTGTAAAGAGCAGAAACTCCTGCTCCTCTCCCTTTACCTCAAGGCGGACCTGGCTGTGGCCTTTTTTGCCGGCCCAGGCATCATATACGCCGCAGAGAATCCCTTCCAGATCCGGCTCACACTGATATACCGTCATATCCATACCTCCTATAATTCTCCTGTCAGCGCAGCAAAGACATCCTCTCCCTCAGGGGGCTTTTCCAGATGCATATCATCAAAAAGGGAAAGCTGTCTGTAGCAGTCCCTGTGCTGAATCTCCCATGCCGCCCGCTTTTCCTCTCCCAGCAGCTCCCCTGTAATATAATCCTGATCCAGACGGACTCCATCCTCCATCCGCCCGCCGCAGGTAATAAAATACCGGGCCCGCTTTAATACTACTCCCATCCGTCTCAGGGCTTGAAAGGTCAGTGTTCCCTGGCGTCTGGCTGCCACAATGCGTCTGGCCGATTTCACTCCCACTCCTGGTACTCTCAGAAGCCGGCTGTAGGGCGCCAGAGACACCTCCACGGGAAACTCCTCCAGATGTCTCAGAGCCCAGTCACACTTTGGATCCAGAAACACATTAAAATCCGGCTTTTCTTCCGAAAGCAGCTCCTCTGCCCGAAAGCCGTAAAAACGCAGAAGCCAGTCTGCCTGATACAAACGGTGCTCCCGTAAAAGAGGCGGCCCGCCAGGCAGGGAGGGAAGGCTGCTGTCCTGGTTTACCGGCACATAAGCGGAATAAAACACCCGCTTCAGCCCATAATTCTCATAAAGAGCCTGGGTTACCGCAAGCATCTGGTAATCGCTTTCCGAAGTGGCCCCGACGATCATCTGGGTGCTCTGGCCTCCGGGCACAAAACGTTCCTTCTCATAGCAGGAGGAAGGCAGGACCAGACCGCCGGCAGAGTCCTGCTTTTTAAGAGAGGCGCCTCCTGCCAATCCCCTCCTATCCTCGCCCCATATCCTCTTTAGCTCCCTGTCATAGCCCTGGAGACGGGCAGATAAAGCGATCCCCTGCTGGATCTGGCGCATGGGCCTAAGGATCCTGTCTCTGGTCTTTGCAGGCGCAAGACGCTGCAGTCCCTCTGCCGTAGGAAGCTCAAGGTTAATGCTCATACGGTCGGCCAGAAAGCCCATCTGCTCCACCAGTTCGGGGGAAGCTCCGGGAATGGTCTTTACATGGATATAGCCGTTAAAGCGGTGCTTCCTGCGCAGCTTAAGCAGGGTCTCATATAAAAGCTCCATGGTATGATCCGGGCTGCCCAGAACGCCAGAGCTTAAAAACAGCCCCTCGATATAATTTCTCCTGTAAAACTCCATAGTCAGCCGGCAGACTTCCTCGGGGGTAAAGGAGGTTCGAAGTACATCATTGCTGCGGCGGTTGATACAATACCGGCAGTCATGGATACACTGGTTGGTAAAGAGGATCTTAAGGAGGGAGATACACCGCCCATCTGCGGAAAAACTGTGGCAGATCCCTGCCTCAGAGGCATTTCCCAAAAATCCTGCCCTTCCGCTGCGGCGCACACCGCTGGAGGTGCAGGATACGTCATACTTGGCAGCATCTGACAGTATCCTCAGCTTTTCCTGTATGTTTAAATTCTCCTGTATCAGCATATCCTATCCTCCCGTTTTCGGAACATATGTTTGTTTCCTGTATTCTATCACAGCCGGAAGAAAAATGCAAGCATTTTATCGAATATTTGTTCGGTTTTATTAAGAAAAAAAACTGCGGAATGTGCCGCGCAAAACACATTCCACAGTCTGCAGGAATCCTTTTATTCGTCTCTGTATCCGTTGGGATTGGAGGACTGCCATCTCCAGGAGTCAGCGCACATTTCCTCGATTCCCTTTTCCGCTGTCCATCCAAGCTCCTCTCTTGCCTTGTCGCACTTGGAATAGCAGGTGGCAACGTCTCCTGCCCTGCGGGGCTGGATCTCATATTTTAAGGTCTTGCCGCAGGCCTTCTCATAGGCATGAAGCACGTCCAGAACACTGTAGCCTACGCCGGTGCCTAGGTTGTAGATGCTGACACCTTCCTTATCCTCCAGCTTCTTTACAGCCTTTACATGGCCCTTTGCAAGGTCTGCCACATGGATATAATCCCTTACACCGGTGCCGTCGGGCGTGTCGTAATCATCGCCGAATACATTAAGATGATCCAGTTTTCCTACTGCAACCTGAGCGATATAGGGAACCAGATTGTTAGGGATCCCCTTTGGATCCTCGCCGATCAGGCCGCTTTCATGGGCTCCGATGGGATTAAAATAGCGGAGAAGGATCACGTTCCACTCAGGATCCGCCGTATGGAAATCGGTCAGGATCTGCTCCAGCATTCCCTTGGTCCTTCCGTATGGATTGGTGATCTCTCCCTTGGGACAGTTTTCTGTAATGGGAATTTCCGCGGGATCGCCGTATACGGTGGCGGAGGAGCTGAACACGATATTTTTGACTCCGTGGTTCCGCATCTCATCACAGAGGATCAGGGTGCCGGTCAGATTATTGTGATAATATTCCAGGGGCTTGCGCACAGACTCGCCGACTGCCTTAAGGCCTGCAAAATGGATGACGGAATCAATGCTCTCCTTTTCAAATACAGCCCTTACCGCCTCTCTGTCCAGAAGATCCGCCTCATAAAAGGTCACCTTCCTGCCAGTGATCTGCTCTACTCTCTCAAGAGCCTTCTCACTGGAATTATACAGATTATCGATCACTACCACCTCATAGCCTGCGTTCAGAAGCTCCACACAGGTATGGCTGCCAATATATCCGGCGCCTCCGGTTACTAAAATTGCCATGACAACTCCTCCTTATGAACCTGTTCTAATACTTGCCAGGGGATGTCCGCCAAAGCGGTTCTGCCATTTTCATCCCTTTCTTCTACCAATCAGTATAATCGCAAATAAGGGAGAATACAATGCAGAAATCTTCGGTTTTATAATAAATTTTTTAGGAGTCCAGTTCCTCCAGAGATGGTGAACCGCGCAACAGAACTGGACTGCCAGACAGACACCTATACCTTTTCCAATCCCCTTTATGAAAAGGCGGCCGCAGGCTTCCTCTCAAAAAGACAAAAGTTACTGGATCTGTATGAGAAAAATAGCCTGGCTGCAAAACGGCGCAGAGCCCCTGTAACCCGTTGCTCTGCGCCTGACTTTATATGCTCTCTCCCATCGCCGCCCGAATTTTTTCAATGGCCCTTTTTTCAATCCTGCTCACATAGGAGCGTGAAATCCCCATCCGGCCAGCAATCTCTCTCTGTGTATGCTCTTTTCCCCGGTACAAACCGTAGCGGAGGCCAATGACCTCTTTTTCACTGTCTGTAAGGCAGGTTTCAAAGGCCTCATACAGCTCTTTTATATCCTGCCTTAGGATCATTACCTCCAGTGTCTCTTTATTTTCGGTCTCGATCACATCTACCAGGCTGACGGTTTCCCCGTCCTTGTCTACTCCGATGGGCTCAAAAAGGGATACCTCACGGGAGTATTTTTTGCTGGCGCGCAGCAGCATGAGGATCTCATTTTCCACGCACCTGGCTGCATAGGTGGCCAGCCGTGAGCCTTTGTCTGCCTTAAATGTATTTACAGCCTTTATAAGGCCGATGGTCCCTACGGAAAGCAGGTCCTCCATGTCATAATCGGAGTTCTGGTATTTCTTTACTACATGGGCCACCAGACGCATATTGTGCTCGATCAGCATATCCCTGGCGTCCGGATCCCCGTCCCGGCAGCGTTCCAGATACTCCTTTTCTTCTCCTGCGGATAATGGTTTCGGAAACGTCTTCAAAGAAAGCCACCCTGCATATTCTTACTATCATTCTATGCAGGGGCAGCTTGCCCCGTGTACCCGGGGGATTTTATTTACGGCACGAACATTTCATCCACCTTCCGTCTATCCAGGCTGTGGTTGTATACAAGAGCCTCATAATCCAGCACCCACTCTCTGTAGGGGCACCGCTCAGACTCTGCCTTGGTCCAGTAATAATAATTCCCCTCTGCGTCATAGCAGCCCAGAAAATGAACTACCGGAAGGTACTCAGACAGATCGAGAAGAAAACGGTTATAAGGCGTCATATCAAGCCCTGCCAGCTTCAGAACATAAGAAGACAGGTAAATGTCCCCCAGATCCCCCATATCTGCCTCCGGCTGGCTGTAATTGGTCCAGATGAGAAATGGCGTCTTGTACCACATAAGATGATCCTCATCTGACACCTGGCTGCTGGGCATCCCTGCGATCTCATCAAAAAATTCATCCTCCACACTTGGCTGATGATCTCCGAACATAACGATCATGGTAGGCTCCTCAGACTGTGAGAAATACCCCAGAAGGTACTCCAGCGCCTCATCGCTTTCCTTCATAAGAGACAGATACTGGTCTGCCTTTGGATATTTTCCTTCCATATCTCCTGTAAGCCACACCCGCTGCTGAAAATTATCATACTCTCCCTCGTAGCCTCCGTGGTTCTGCATGGTCACATTGAAAAGAAACAGCTTATCCTCAGGATCCTCCTTTTCCTCTACCACCTGGATCAGCTTTTCAAAATCCGCCCGGTCGCTGACATAATTGCGAAGCTGGGCGCTGCCCTCATAAAATTCTTCATCCAAAAAGGTATCGAATCCCATATTTTCATACACCTGTTCCCTGTTCCAGTTAGTCCCCGGATAGGGGTGCATGGCAATGGCTTCATATCCCTGGCTTTTTAATGTACTTACCAGGGAATAGGCCCCCGGCTTTACATTAAACTGATAGGCAATGGAATTGGCAGGCAGCAAGGCCATGGAATCCCCGGTAAGAAATTCAAACTCCGAATTACTGGTCATAGAACCGAATACCGGCACACAGAGATTTCCCTTTACTGTATTTTCCGTCAGGCTGTTTAAAAACGGGAAATACTCTATATTCGTAGTAAAATCTCCTGCAGCCCTGAGGTCGGAATAGCTTTCATTCATAATGCAGATCAGGTTGACCGGCTGGGTGACCTCCTCTTTTTTCTCCTCCGGCTCCTTATATTCCTCATAGATCTGACGGACCTTCGTCTGGCTGTAGCCGGCTGGCGGACGCTTGATCACATACTGGAGCGACACAGCCGTAGACAGTACATAGCCGTATTCCCGGTAGGTTGTCTCCACCTCCCACATATTGATCCCCAGCATCCAGCCGGGCACAAGGGAACAAAAAAAGAACCAGACACAGCCAGCGGTCACCGCGCTCCCTGCTCCCAGGGCTCCCAGACGCAGCTTCCAGCCCTTTAAGCGGACCGGTACGGTCCACAGAGCCAGATTGAGCACCAGGATCCAGACACAGGCCTCCTTCATCTGAGGCGAAATCACAAATTCATAATTTCCGGATACCGTCATAGCCGTTCCCAGAGCCAGTACATCCCACAGCATAACGGGCCGCCCCCTGAAGGACACCACAAAGGTCTCTGCCAGAGAAGCAATCAGCAGAAAAATGGATACCACAGGAACCGCAATCCTGGTATTGCCGCTGCATATAAATACAAAGAAATACAGCAGGAAGATCCAGGCCACGTTAAGGGCTGCCATGGGGGCGGAAATGGTCTCCAGGTTTCCCGTTACGGATTCAAATAAAAAATAGGAAATCAGGGGCATAAAAAGGATCGCCGCGCGCCCGGCGATGCCCCATATTAGCTTCAGGTATTTCTTTGTCTGTTCTCTGGTCACTGCTTCTGTCTCCTGTCTGAGGCGCTGGCGGTAAGGCCTGCGCCATTTATCTTGTGCTGTGATAATATGTTCCTGTAAAACAGGACGGTAAGGCCGGCAGCAGCCGCCCATCCAAAAGGCCAGGCCATCCAGATCCCCAGACTCCCAAAGACCGGAGACAGGATATGGGCCATAATGATCCTGAGGATCAGATCCGGCACGGTTGCCGCCACAAAATAAGCCATAGCCCCAAAACCGCGGATGATCCCGTCTGTCATCAGCTTGATGGCGATCATAAAGTAAAGAGGCCCTACGATCCGAAGAAATAGTACACCGGAGCGGATGGCCACACTGCTCTCCCCATCCAAAAACAGCCCCATCATCTGCCGTCCGCAAAATGTGTATAAAAATGCAAAAGGCAGGGCCCCGATCAGCGCCAGCTTCACCCCGGCCCGAAAACCTGCGGGGATCCGCTCCTTCTTTCCCGCACCTATATTCTGAGCCGTATAACTTGACAGGCAGCTTCCTAAGGACATAAAGGAATTGATGGCAAAGGTATTAAGCTTCACCGCGCCGGAATAGCCTGCGATCACCGCAGATCCGTACTGATTTACAATATCCTGTACAAACATATTTCCAATGGAAAGAACACTCTGCTGCATGATACTGGGCACCGCTATAGCCTCGATCTGCTTTAAAAGCCCCATATCAAACAGCCTGGCACGCCCCTCTGTTTTTATCCTAAACAGTCTCCGCCCCAGGGTTCCAAGAGCCAGTATAGCCGAGATCCCCTGGGCAATAAAGGTAGCCCAGGCCACGCCGCCTACTCCCATCCCGCACAGGGCTACAAAAACATAATCCAGCACAATATTCCCGACGGAGGATCCGATGAGAAAATACAGAGGTGTCCTGGAATCTCCCAGAGCTGTAAAAATCCCGGTGGCTACATTGTAGAAAAAGAGAAAGCCAAGCCCATAGACATAGATTTTCAGATAAAGGATCCCCTCCTCCAGTATATTTTCAGGCGTATGTACCAGCTTCATCATAGGCCCGCAGAAAAGCCATCCAAGAAAAGTAAGAACCAGGCTCATGACCATACAGGCAATAAAAGCCGTAGACACTGCCGTTTTCATCCGTTTAAGCTCCCTGGCCCCAAACAGCCTGGACACCACCACCGAAGCCCCCAGATTCGTCCCCACCGCAAAGGCCATAAAGATCACTGTAATCGGATAAGAAGCCCCCACCGCCGCCAGCGCATCCTCCCCCGCAAACCTCCCTGCGATCATGCTGTCCGCAATATTATACATCTGCTGAAACACCACACTGGTAAACAATGGAAGGGCAAACCTCCACAAAATCCTGTCCGGATGCTGCCGCGTCAGATCCCTCATCATACGTCCATCGATCCTCCCGCTCATTCTAAAACCCGTACCATTATAACCCTTAACCTACTCTCCATCAACCCCAAAAAGATCACTTTTCTCAGAGGGAAATTTATGCACGTTACAAGCCAGGTGGCGGAAATCACTTTTTTATTTTTTAGCATCGCAATTAAATATTCCTTGTATGACAACACATTTTTTGAATCATGTGCAAGAATATCAAGATGCAGACGTACAAACATATCTAAAACTGTATCAGCAGCTTCGTTCGTTTCGATTATAATATTTTGCAATGTTTTTCCTTCAATTCTTTCATAGATAATCCCTTCACGATTTTCTATCTTAATCATTTGAAACGGTTGAGGAACGCTGATTTTATTCCTATACATTTCCTAAGCATTTTTAAACTCCAGTCCGATATACTCATGGGGTATCCTTCAAAGAAAAGCTTACAGACTTTCCCGTCTGTATATTCAAAAACTTCTGCTGTATTTCCTTTTCCAAGTAAATTCATTTTCTTCATATTTTTAGATTGTCAGACAGGTATATTCTTCCCGTTCCATTCTATTTTTTCAGCATTCCCGCCTTGCATCGACCAGTATATTACATCTGCAACAAATTTAGGGGTAATTGGATCAGGGACACGAAAGGGCAATAAATATCTGTTCCACTGTCCATTAGTATCTCTGTTCTGAAATATATTTCCTTTGCTTTTACTGCCATTTATCTTTCCTCATAAATTAGTGTTTTAAGAATATATTTTTTTATCAAATACCGGCTACTGCCTCACTATTTTTAATCCTTGTTCATAAAGATAATTCATCATTAATATGGTCATGTCCCCATTCACAAAAACTGTGCAATACAGGCATTAATGTCAATCCTCTTTCCGATAAAAAGTATTCTACTTTTGGAGGAACTTGTGGATATTCCTTACGAATAATCAGATTATCCGCTTCCAGTTCTTTAAGTTGTGCGCTCAACATTTTATGCGTAATATTGCCTAGTGCTCTTTTTAGTTCGCTGTACCTTAATACAGGATTTTTCCACAAATAAAACAAAATACTTAATTTCCATTTACCATCTACTAATGATAAGGTATATAAAAAAGGCTTATCGTCTATGTTATTCATTTTTACTCTCCTTTTGGGTAGTATCTTACAAAAAAGTGCATACTTGCTTTATATCGCTTTGAATTATATCATTAGCTTATTAAATATGCAAGGAGGAGCAAATCCATGAAAAAAGAAATAAATATATTTGACTATGCAAATGATATTATGACAGCTTTAGGGAAAGGAGTATTATTAACTACCCAGGCTGAAGGTACAGTCAATTCTATGACGATTGGCTGGGGTATGCTTGGTATTGAATGGAATAAGCCCGTTTTTGTAGCTTTAGTACGAACAGGAAGATTTACAAAAGAGCTGCTGGACAAAAATCCTGTATTTACAGTAAATATTCCTTATGGGAAAGTGAATAGAAAAGCGATTGGCTTTTGCGGTACAAACTCCGGAAGAAATGTGGATAAAATCAAAGAAACCGGACTGAAATTGGAAGAAGCAAGCGTTGTCGATGTTCCTGTTATCAAAGACTATCCATTGACACTGGAATGCAAGGTTATATATCAGCAAGAGCAAAATGGAGATAAAATTCCTGATGAAGATAAAGAAAGATTTTATCCACAGGATATAGATAGTTCTAACACTGGAGCAAATAAAGATTTTCATATTCTGTATCATGCAGAAATTGTCAAGGCGTATATAATTGAGGATTAGAGGCAGATCGGACGTTCTCCTCAGCTTATAAGGGGCTGTTGCAAAAGTAGATGAATAATCTACCGGAGCGACAGCTCCGTTTTTAT
>URNT01000055.1 GCA_900549235.1 uncultured Clostridium sp.
CGGGTTTTAATATAGATACAGAAATTGCATTTTTTCTGAAGGAGGCTAAGGCTGCGACGGTAGTGCTTACGGGCAATGACAGTAGTGGCATTTCCTTCATTCCTTCATTCCTTCGGGCGTCCCTCACGCACACACACGTGCGAGGAGAAAGCGTACTCGCCCCGTGCGGTCTTGATCAGTGTTCCCTTCTCCAGCATCCGTTTGAGGGAGGAGTCGAGTGTTTTCTCGGGTATGCCGTTCTTCGCTGCCTCCTCCACGGCCTGCCGACGGCAGAACATCATTGGGAGGGCATTGAATAAAGCCTGTTCAGGAGAGGTCTGGACAGGGATGGCCTCGGAGGTAGGCAGGAAGCCCAGCACGTAGCTCGAATGGCGGTAAAGAGGCTCTATGAGCGTGAGTACGGCTTGGAAATCCTCGTCGGTGACCCGCAGGTCCAGCTTGGGGACGATACCATCCTTGATATTCTCGATGGGTATCTCCGGGGCGGGGGAGAGACCGGGGGAATTGAAAATGGAAAATTGAGAATTGAAAATTTTTTGTTGGGGAGGGAGGAATTTCTCCAAGGCTCTCAACAGGGCTACTATACTCAGGATCCGGCAGGTATTGATGGCGATACGGGCCACGGCGCTTCGCATGGAACCTCCATAGGCGTAACCGGCGTGGGAGAATAACTGGGCGAACCGTTGGTTGAACAGCTCTTTCTGTTTCTCGGATAGCCTTAGCTGGATCGTTTGGACCGATCCGTTGATCAGGTCCAGTACCTGTTTCCATTGTGTTCCCCATGTGGCGAAGCGTAGGCCGTAATCCTCGCCTTCCGAATCGAATTGGTCCATCCACTCATCGATGGGTGGCATGAAATAGAATAACTGGCGAGAGAACAGGCCGTTCTCCGCCGAGGGGATCAGCGGCTTTACTTGCGCCGGGGTTCCACTTAGCAATACGCTGAGATAAGACTCATCGCATTCCCGGAACCATCACTCTCACATACTCCGGCGTATACCCGGTCATGCAGGCCTCTCCTTCTGCTTCCTGCATTTCCTCAAACAGAACCTTCACCTTCCGTCCTGTATAATATCCCCTGTACTCCCTGGACATCTCCTCCTCCAGGGCAAGAAGCGCATCGCTCCGTCTGGACTTAATCTCCTCCGGCACCTGGTTCTCCATCCTGGCTGCCTTCGTCCCTTCCCGTCTTGAGTATTTGAACACGTGCATCTCATAGAAACGCACCTGCTCCAGAAAACTCTTTGTAAGGGCAAATTCTTCTTCTGTCTCTCCCGGAAAGCCCACGATCACATCCGTCGTAATGGCAGGATGGGAAAAATGTTTCCGAAGGATCTCACAGCGTCTCAGATAATCCTCTGTGGTGTAATGGCGGTTCATCCTCTTAAGGGTCTCGTCGCACCCGCTCTGTAAAGACAGGTGGAAATGAGGACAGAACTTTGGCAGAGCAGCCAGGGCAGAGGCAAACTCCTCTGTGATGATCCTGGGCTCTAAGGAGCCTAAGCGGATGCGCTCCAGGCCTTCCAGCTCATGGACGGCACGGATCAGGGACAGGAGCTCTCTGTGGTTCCAGTTCCCCTCCTGTACCGGATTTTCCTCCATGCGCTCGATTCCGTAGGAGCTTAAGTGGATGCCTGTAAGGACCACCTCCTTATAGCCGTTGGCGATCAGCCCCCGCACCTCTTCCAGCACATCCTCCGGCTGACGGCTGCGGACGCGGCCTCTGGCATAGGGAATGATACAGTAGCTGCAGAACTGGTTGCAGCCGTCCTGTACCTTAATAAAAGCTCTGGTGTGCTCACCGGCCCGGGTCAGGTGAAGATTTTCATACTCCCTGTCAGTGGAAATATCCGTAAGGCAGGCTGCCTCCGGGATCTCCTCCTTCTCTCTGGCAGCAAAAAACTGATCCAGAATATCAGCCAGCTGAGCTTTTTTGTTATTGCCGATGATCAGATCAACGCTGGTATCTTCCTTTAAAGCATCAGCCGCCACCTGAACGTAGCAGCCCGCAGCTACTACAACGGCTGAGGGGTTTTTCTTTTTCGCCCGGTGGAGCATCTGACGGGATTTGCGGTCGGCCATATTGGTAACGGAGCAGGTATTGATAATATAAACATCCGCAGAGCAGTCAAAGGGGACAATGGTGTAGCCCCTGGCGGATAACTGCTCCTGCATGGCTTCTGTTTCGTAGGAATTGACTTTGCAGCCCAGATTGTGAAAGGCTGCGGTTCTGGCAGACATAGGTATGGAGTGCCTCCTTCATGCATATTTTTTAGAAAAGTGGTTGACTTTTCTTCTCCTCGTCTGTACTATAAAAGCAGGTATTCAATACTGAAAACAATACTAAAATACATATACCACAAGGAGGGTTTTTCGTATGAAAACAGTTAGGATTTCGTTAAATTCTATTGACAAGGTTAAGTCATTTGTAAATGATTTATCCAGGTTTGATGTTGATTTTGATCTAGTTTCCGGCAGATATGTGATCGACGCCAAATCGATCATGGGTATCTTCAGCCTGGATCTGTCCAAGCCTATCGACTTAAACATCCACGCTGAGAGCAATGTTGAGGATATCCTGAACATCTTAAAACCTTATATCATTGACTGATGTCTGATGCGACCCGCCCTGTAAGGCGGGCCTTTTTTTATATCTGACCCTGACAATGAATCACTTCTGCTGTATCCAGAGCCGTCTGCACCAACTGGTCGATCTTCTCTGCCAGGTGGCGCTCGGAGCTGCGGATCACATTGATATTGGGCTTTGTTACCGGATGTTTGGCAACAAAAATGGTGCAGCAGTCCTCAAAGGGCTGGATAGAGGTCTCGTAGGTGCCAATCTGTTCGGACACATCCACGATCTCCTGCTTGTCAAAGCCGATCACCGGCCGGAATACAGGCATGGTGCAGACCTCGTTGGTGGCCGCAAGAGACTGAAGGGTCTGGGAAGCCACCTGGCCGATGCTCTCGCCGGTGATCAGGCCGATGGAGCCTGTCTTTTCCGCTATAGCCTGGGCAATCCGCATCATATAGCGGCGCATGATGATGGTCAGCTCCTCATGGGGGCATTTGTCATAGATATAAAGCTGGATGTCCGTAAAGTTTACCACATGGAGATCCATAGGGCCGGAGTAGCGGGCCACCAGGTTCGCCAGATCTACTACCTTCTGCTTGGCCCGGTCACTGGTATAAGGAGGTGCATGGAAGTATACGGCGTCGATCTTTACGCCTCGTTTCGCGATCATATAGCCGGCTACCGGGCTGTCGATACCGCCGGATAACAGGAGCATGGCCCTTCCGTTGGTACCTACAGGCATACCGCCGGGGCCGGGGATCATCAGGGAGAACAGGTTAACCTTCTGGCGCACCTCCACCCGCAGGATCACATCCGGGTTATGCACATCTACCCGCATCTGTGGAAATGCCTCCAGGATCACCTCTCCCAGATCCCGGTTCATCTGCTCGGAGTTAACCGGGTACTGTTTGTCTCCCCGTCTGGATACCACCTTAAAGGTAAGGTTCTTATCAGGATAAACCTGATCCATATATTCTACTACCTGCTTCTTTAAATTCTCATAATCCTTGTCATCGATCTGGACCATGGGACAGATGTCCGCGATGCCGAATACCCGCTTTAAAGCCTCGATGGTATCATCATAATCATATTCTCCCTCTGCCATCACATAGATGCGTCCGGATTCCTTGGTTACATAAAAGCTGCCCTCTACCTCCTTTAAGGCGTAGCGGATCTGCTTGATCAGGGCGTCCTCGAACATATAGCGGTTCTTTCCCTTGGTGCCGATCTCGGCATATTTAATTAAAAATGACTGGTACTTCATTGATCTACCTCTTTCTGTTGTCTGCCGGATAAACGGCTCTACATCCTGCGGTATCTGCGGAGCATGGGCAGAAGCTCCTTTAACGTCTGGATGCAGTAATCTACTTCTTCCATGGTATTAAACAGGCCGAAGCTAAAGCGGAGGGTGGAGTCCAAAAGCTCCCGCTTTACTCCGATAGCCTGGAGGGTGCCGCTGATAGCCGGGTGGTTGGAGGAGCAGGCGGAGCCTGAGGATACATAGATTCCCTTATCCTCCAGGGCATGGAGCAGCACCTCGCTGCGGACTCCAAGGAAACTGGCACTTACAATCTGAGGGGCACTGTCCATCCCTCTGCGGCTATTTACCGTCACGCCTTCCAGGTTTTCCATTTCTTCGATCATATGGTCCTTAAGGGCCAGAATATGATCCATCTTCTTCTGGTGGTCCGTATACATCTCCCTGGCAGCCAGGCCAAGCCCCGCGATGCCGGGAACATTTTCCGTACCGGAACGCAGATCCCTCTGCTGGCCTCCGCCGTAGAGAAGGGGCTTTATCTTCACCTTTTCATCTATATATAAAAATCCCACGCCCTTGGGGCCATGTATCTTGTGGGCGCTGACGCTGAGGAGATCGATCCCCTGCTTCTTCGGGCGGATCACCAGCTTTCCATAGGCCTGGATGGCGTCCACATGGAACAGAGTTTTGGGATTTTCCTGATGAATCAGGGCGCCGATTTCCTCTACGGGCTCGATAGCTCCCATCTCATTGTTTACATACATCACAGACACCAGGATAGTATCCGGGCGGAGGGATTTTTTAAGCTCCTCAAGGGAAATGTGGCCCTCTCCGTCTACAGGCAGGTAGGTCACCTCAAAGCCCTGCTGTTCTAAAAATGCCAGGGGATTGTACACAGAAGCGTGCTCGATCCGGGTGCTGATAATATGCTTCCCGGCCCTCTGGTTGGCAAGGGCAGTTCCGATGAGAGCCAGATTGTTGGACTCGGTGCCGCCGGAGGTGAAAAGGATCTCCTTGTCCTTTACCTTCAATGTCTTTGCAATGTCAGAGGCAGCCTGGCGCACATACTGCTCCGCATCCATGCCCCTTCTGTGTTTAGATGAAGGGTTGCCGTAATCCTCTGTCATCACCTTTACCACCAGCTCCTTAACAGAATCCAGAACCCGGGTGGTAGCTGAATTGTCAAAATATGCTTCCATTTAAAATGCTCCCTCCAGTTTCATCATAAGAACCGACAGCAGGCACAGTCCCGCCGTCTCTGTCCTGAGGATCCGTTTCCCCAGGCTGATGGGGGTAATCCCCTCCTTAAGGGCCAGTCGGATCTCCTCCTCATCAAAGCCCCCTTCGGGGCCAATAAATACAGCGATGTCCTGTCCCGGAGCTGCCAGGTCAAAGGCAGCCTTCGCTCCCTCCATTCCCTCCTGATGCTCATAGGGGATCAGCCGTAGATGAAATTCCTTTGCCGATGCAAATGCCTCCGGCAGGGTCATCACACCCTTTATCTCCGGCACAAGGCTGCGCTTGGACTGCTTGGCCGCGCTTTCCGCGATGGCCTGCCACCGTTTCAGCCTGGCAGCCTCTTTTTTTGCGTCCAGCTTTACTACGGCATTTTTAGTGGCAACGGGAACCACCACGCAGGCTCCAAGCTCTACAGCCTTCTGAATAATCAGCTCCATCTTGTCCGACTTTGGCAGTCCCTGAAACAGCCAGATCCGGGAAGGCAGCTCCCGCCCCCTGGTATCTGTCTCCAGGATACAGGCCTCTACCGTCTCTCCCTGGATTCCCTGAATACGGCAGACATAGTCCGTTCCGGTGCCGTCGCTGATCAACAGTTCCTCACCTGTCCTCATGCGGAGTACATTTTTAATATGGTTCACATCCGGGCCGGTGATCTGTATTACCCCGTCCCGGATCTGAAACGGCTCTACAAAAAAATGATGCATTGCCTTACCTCTGTTATCTCTTTCTTGCGGTAACGGATACCCACTCGCCCTGATAGGTAATCTCCACTACCTCCAGATCGCTCCTGCAGGCAAAGGCCGCCTTTACCGCCTCTTCCTTCATGTTAATAATGCCGGAGGTGATAAAATATCCGCCCTTCTTCAAATGAACAGGGATCTCATCCACCAGCAGGATGATCACATCCGCAAGGATATTTGCCACAACGATGTCGTATTTCTCATAGCCTGCCCAGTCCTGGGTGGTTTTATCATCGATGATATTGCCCTGGCGCACATGGAATTTTTCTTCGGAAATGGCGTTGGATGCCAGATTTTCCCCTACGGCGGTAATGGCATTTTCATCCAGATCCGTTCCCCAGACCTCCTTTGCCCCAAGTTTTAAGGCGGTAATCCCAAGAATACCGCTGCCGGTGCCTACGTCTAAAACCAGGCTTTCTTCGTTTACATATTTCCTCAGCTGGCGGATGCACAGCTGGGTAGTTTCGTGCATACCGGTGCCGAAGGCGGTGCCCGGATCGATCTGGATCAGAAGCTTGTCCTTATGCTCCTCAGGGATAGTTTCCCAGGTTGGCTTAATAAGAATATCGTCTACGGTAAAGGGCTTGAAATACTGCTTCCAGTTATTGATCCAGTCCTTGTCCTCAGTTTCAGACGCAGTGATGGTCCGCTCTCCCAGGTCTGTATAAGCGCTAAGCTCATCCAGTCCCTCCTCCACCTTTCTTAACATCTCCTCCACCTGATCGTCATCATCCAGGTAAAAGCTGACTCTGGCAACGCCCTCGTCCGGCGGAAGCTCCGGAAGGATGTCGATAAACATTCCCTTGGTTTCCTTTTCTGTAAGCGGGATATTGTCCTCGATCTCGATCCCTTCGATGCCAATGTCATCGAACATACTGCTGATCAGGTCCACTGCTTCGGTGGTGGTTGTAAGTGTAAATTTTTTCCATTTCATAATAAATCCCTCCTGTGGGGTGTGATGGTGATTTTGATAGAATGTACCGGTCTGTCATCTTCCGGCTGTGAATACCAGAGGGCATACTGTGAGTAGTGTATCACAGTTTAATCCCACTGGCAAGAAGAGGCAAATTTTTTTTGCAATAAAACCATGGAGCTGTGCATTAACCTTATGAACGGATGAAACACAGCTCCGGAAACGTCCGGCTCTGACCTTAAATCAGACAAAACGAAATTCCCTGATTGCATTACACTCTATCACACACCAGACGCCGGGGCGTTTACGGGAGAGGTGAAAATTACAAAAGACATACAAAAGAGGAAAACCAGCGCCTGACCGCAGAAGAAGACGGGTCGGGCGCTGGTTTTATTTTTTTTGTTTCTCTGCCTTAACCCCATTGACATTTCCAACCAATGCTCATACAATAGTTGTGGATGCAACAATTGCAAATTACACAAAGGAGGACTTTCCCCATGAAGGAATTTCTGTCATACCTGAAGCCCTACCGCAGGGACGCCATCCTGGCGGTGGTGTGTATTGAGCTGGAGACGGTATTTGAGCTGGTGATCCCTCTTGTGATGGCTTCCATCGTAGATGTGGGCGTGGCGAACAATGATACCCGCTATATTATGATGCGGGGGCTCCAGATGGTGCTTATGGCCCTGGTGGCTCTGGGACTGGGCCAGGGCGCGGCCCGCTTTTCGGCCCGGTGCGGCCAGGGACTGGGAGCGGAGCTCAGAAAGGCGGAGTTTGCCAAGCTCCAGCAGTTTTCATTTGGAAATACGGACCATTTCAGCACCTCCTCCCTGGTTACAAGGCTTACCAGCGACGTAACCACCATCCAGAACTCTGTAGCCACCGGTATGCGGCCAGGCTTCCGCTCTCCGGTTATGATGCTGACGGCCCTCATCGCCTCCTTCTGTATCAATCCCCGGCTGGCGACGGTATTTCTCATTGCGGCCCCGGTTCTTGGAGTGCTGCTGTTTCTGATCATCCGGAAGGTGCGGCCTATGTACGGGGTGATGCAGGGGGCCATTGATATGGTAAACCGGATCATCCAGGAGAATCTGACCGCCATCCGGGTGGTCAAATCCTATGTGCGTGGAGATTATGAAACCGAGAAATTCAAGGAGGTAAATGAAAACCTTCAGACCACCGCAGAGCGGGCCTTCGGCCTTGCGGCCTTAAATATGCCTGCCATGCAGTTTGTGATGTACGGCACCATCCTGAGTATCCTGTGGTTTGGCGGAAACCTGACCTCCATTGGTGAGGTGAAGGTGGGGGAACTGACGGGATTTTTAAGCTATGTACTTCAGGTCCTCAACTCTCTTATGATGTTTTCCAATGTATTCCTTATGACCACCCGGGCGCTGGCCTCCTGGAAGCGTATTTCTGAGGTGATGAATGAGGAGATCGAGATCACAGAGGAGGCGGCAAGGGACATCCGGGTAGAGAAGGGTGAGATCCGGTTTGACCATGTATTCTTCAAATACCACAAGGATGCCCCGGAGTATGTTCTTTCTGACATTTCCTTCCATATAAAGCCGGGGCAGACCATCGGCATCATCGGCCAGACCGGTGCAGCCAAGACTACCCTGGTGCAGCTGATCCCAAGGCTTTATGAGGCGACGGAAGGGACGGTGTACATAGACGGCCATCCGGTGCAGGAATACCCCCTAAAGGGCCTTCGCGACTCCATTGCCATGGTTCTGCAGAAAAATACCCTTTTTTCCGGTACGGTAAAGGATAACCTGCGGTGGGGCAAGGAGGATGCCACAGATGAGGAGATTTCCGAGGCCTGCCGCATTGCCTGCGTAGACGAGTTTATCGACCGTTTGGAGCGGGGCTATGATACGGAGCTGGGACAGGGCGGTGTCAATGTATCCGGGGGCCAGAAGCAGCGTCTGTGCATCGCCAGGGCCCTGTTAAAATCCCCTAAGGTGCTGATTCTGGACGACTCCACCAGCGCGGTGGACACTGCCACCGAGGCAAAGATCCGGGAAGGCCTGGCTTCCTATCTCCCGAACACCACAAAGATCATCATCGCCCAGCGTATTTCCTCCATAGCCCATGCGGACCAGATCCTGATCCTTGAGGACGGGCGGTTAAATGACTGCGGAACCCACAGGGAGCTTCTGGCTTCCAACCGGATCTATCAGGAGATCTATTATTCCCAGCAGGAAGGAGTGGAGCTGTAATGGCAAGGATCGCAAACTACAACCGTCCAAAGGACACAAAGAAAACCCTGATGCAGATGCTTGGGTATCTGGGCCGCCACAGATGGTATATGCTTATGATCGCCCTTCTAGTGGCTGTCAGCGCCCTGGCGGGGATTCTGGGAACTTATCTTTTAAAGCCGGTAATCAATGATTACATCATCCCCGGAAACCTGGCCGGACTGGCCCGGATGGTGGGGCTGATGGGCATCCTGTATGCCTGCGGCGCCCTGGCCTGCTACTTTTACAATCAGATGATGGTGCATATGTCCCAGCAGGTGGTAAGCGAAATCCGCCGGGACCTGTTTGTCCATACCCAGAAGCTCCCTCTGTCCTATTTTGACACCCATACCCATGGGGAGCTGATGAGCCGCTTTACCAATGATGTGGACACCATTTCCGAGGCATTAAACAGCAGCTTTGCCATGATGATCCAGAGCTTTATCACCATTACCGGCACCATCACCATGCTGCTGCTTTTAAGCTGGCGGCTCTCCCTCATCGTGCTGGTGTTCCTGGGTTTTATGGTGGCATTTATCCGGTTTAACGGAAAACGGAGCCGGAAATACTTTACCAGCCAGCAGAAATACCTTGGCAGCATCAACGGCTTTGTGGAGGAAATGGTGGCGGGCCAGAAGGTAGAAAAGGTATTTAACCACGAGGCCCAGGATTTTGAGGAATTCTGCCGTAGAAATGAGGCCTACCGCCAGGCAGCTACCAAGGCGCTCTCCTATTCCGCCAGTACGGTGCCTACCATTGTTGCCCTTTCTTATATCAATTATGCCGTTTCTGCCTGCGTAGGCGGCCTCTTTGCCCTGGCGGGGCTGACGGACCTGGGCACCCTGGCCTCCTATCTGGTATATGTGCGCCAGAGCGCCATGCCCATGAACCAGTTTACCCAGCAGATTAACTTCCTTCTGGCGGCTCTTTCCGGCGCGGAGCGTATCTTCAATATGATGGAGGAGCAGCCGGAGATCGATGAAGGCCAGACCACCCTATGCCATGTTTATAAAAATGAGGACGGCTCCCTGAAGGAAGCTCCCTCCTTTACAGGAACCTTTGCATGGAAGAAGCCGGAGGGAGAGCTGGTCCTCCTTCGGGGCGATGTGCGGTTTAATCAGGTCGTCTTTGGCTATACGCCGGAAAAGGTGATTCTGGACGGCATCAGCCTTTACGCAAAGCCGGGGCAGAAGATTGCCTTTGTAGGCTCTACGGGAGCGGGAAAGACCACTATTATCAATCTGGTAAACCGCTTTTATGAGATCACTGGCGGCAGCATCACCTATGACGGCATTGACATACGGGAGATCAAAAAGGATGACCTGCGACGCTCTCTTTCCATGGTCATCCAGGATACGCACCTCTTTACCGGCACCATCGCGGACAACATCCGCTACGGGCGTCTGGATGCCTCTGACGAGGATGTACGGCAGGCGGCTGTGATCGCCAATGCCCATTCCTTTATCCGCCGTCTGCCTCAGGGCTATGATACGGTGCTTCACAGCGACGGAGCCAACCTGTCCCAGGGGCAGAGACAGCTTCTTGCCATTGCGAGAGCCGCCATTTCCAGGCCGCCGGTGATGATCCTGGATGAGGCTACCAGCTCCATTGATACAAGGACGGAAAAGCTGATCGAAAAGGGAATGGATGCCCTGATGGAGGGGCGGACCGTATTTGTCATCGCCCACCGGCTGTCTACGGTGCGGGATTCCAATGCTATTATGGTGCTGGAGAAGGGCCATGTGATCGAGCGTGGAAGCCATGATGAGCTTTTGCAGCAGAAGGGACGGTATTATCAACTTTATACGGGACAGTTTGAGCTGGAATGAGTATTTAGAACGGAGGGATTACATGAATCAGAATTATAAACAGGAGAAAAACCGGGTGCGGAAGCTGTTAATCCGGGCGGAAAAGGCGAGAAAGAAGATCCTGCAGCCCTATTTCAGTCAGATCGGCCTGACCCTGGGCCAGGGGCAGTTCCGCATCCTGGATACCCTTATGACCCAGGATCACATCACCCAGAAGGAACTGGCGGATCTCTGCCATATGGACGTGACCACCATGTCACGGAACCTGGATAAGCTGGAGCAGTCCGGCTTCCTGCTCCGGGAGCGCAACCCGGACAGCCGCCGCTCCTTTCTCATCTGCCTGACAGAGAAGGGAGCGGAGGAGGCCCAAAAGGTCCAGAAGGTAATGGAACTGGTGGACGGGGTGATCATGGACGGCATGAGCAGCGAGGAGCTTCCGGTGTTCCTGCGCTGCCTGGAGCGGATCTGTGCAAATCTGGAACAGTGCCAGATGTAGACGGGTCTACGGATAGTTGATCCCTGATATAGCCAGCTTTCCGTCCCGTATTCCAAATATGATATTGGGGGAACCGGACTCACCGCTGAGTGTGAAACCAGCCATGCTTGGGGGCAGATCGGTCTCCTCTGCCTGAGCAATGCCTTCTACCAGGTCATCTGTAAAAATTGCATCTGCTCCCAGTGCTAAAAAATCTTCCTGAGTCTCGACTGCTCCTGCCTCCGGCAGGCCTACATAGACAGGAAAGGCGGTCAGCGCTGCCAGACCCTCCAGATCCTTTTCGGCCACAGCCTCTTTGATCTGGCGGGCAAAGCTGGCGGCTT
The DNA here is from genome assembly GCA_900549235.1 of uncultured Clostridium sp. Lineage (GTDB taxonomy): Bacteria > Bacillota > Clostridia > Lachnospirales > Lachnospiraceae > Enterocloster. Next base: position 11,593 of record URNT01000055.1, read on the forward strand.
CTTCCTGAGGAACTGCGAAATTGTCCTCGTAGTATTCCTCCGGCGCTTCTGTTTCTGTCTCTATTTCTATTTCTGCCTCTGTTTCAACTCTGCGTTCAACCGTCTCCGGCGTTTTCATTTCCTCAGCAGTTCCCTGACCGCAGCCTGATATACTCAGTACAAGGATTCCTGCCGCTAACCACAGCGTTCTTTTTTTCATTTTTTTCACCTCATTTACATTTTTTTACATTTTAATTTCAAATTCCTGGGTTCCCGCGGCTCCCGGGGCGATCTCATAGGGATCCAGCACCACCACCGGGTTTCCGGCTTCATTGATATAAAAACCGGTATCCTCCCCAATCTGGGGAAGTTCCTCCCAGAAGGTCATCCCCGTTTCCTGCTCCCGCTCCGGGATCTGGCGGCGGATGCTTTCCTGGACGAGCTGCGGGTAATCCTCACCCAGAAGATCCTTCAGGCTGACAAGACTCCCCTTTTCCAGATCAAAGTTGTAATATTTTGTTTCCCTGTAAGCCGAGGTCCAGTTCTCCGTCCCCATAACCGCCAGGGACAGATACCGGTCAGACTGGGATTTTACCTCATACCAGACGCGGATCTCCACTTTATGGGCTTCCCACTCCTCTTCTGTGCCTCCAGTGTCTAAAAATGCCTGGCGGTATTCTTCTGCCCGCTTCTGGGCCTCTGCGGCATAGGATTCGCAGATACGATAGATTTCTTCATTGACCGAAGCCTCTAACCCCTTAAAATCCTCAGAGATCAGCTCTACAGAGGGGATCTCCACCTGAATATGCAGATCCTTCTCAGAAGACTCATAGGAGCGGAAGGTCAGCACCCGTGCGGCGGCGCCGATCACCGGCAGCCTGGCGGCCCCTTCTGCAAAGGCGGTGCTGGTGTTAAGGGCGGCTGTAAATAAAAGAACCAGCGCAGCGGCAGCGGCAGCTGTCTGTCTGAAATGGATCCGCCATCTTCCCTTCGCACTCTTATTCTCCGGCTTTTCCCACTGTCCAAACTCTTTCTGGATCCGTATGGAAAGCTCCTCGGGAATGGGAATTTCCTCATATTTTTTTCTTGCCTTCTCTAATTCTGTCATCCTTCCACCTCCTGGATGCTTATTTTGAGGATCCGCAGTCCGCGGTACAGCTTTGCTTTTACTGTATTCAGATTCATATCCATAATCCGCGCGATTTCCTTCAGCGTCATATCCTCGTAAAAACGGAGCTTAATAATATACTGGGTATCCATTTCCAGCTGGTTAATATGATCGTACAGGCCCTGATCCGGCTCAAAGCCGGGATCCTCATAGATGCCATCAAAAAGCTCCCCTTCCTCTGTCAGAAACACATTCTGCCGCTCCTTTAAAAGCTGCCTGCTTTCATTAACCAGAATCCGGTAAAACCAGGTTTTCAGGGCGTTTTCATTTCTCAGCTCCCCATAATGCTCCAGGGCCCTGCACACCGCGTTCTGGACCACATCCAGGGCATCCTCCTGATTCCGGGTATAGCTGAAAGCCAGACGGTAAAAGCGGGCTTGATTTTCAATGATGTACGCCGTTATTTTTTCGTATAGGTTCTGTTTCATTGTGCCGCCTCATTTGGGATTGTTTTGTTCCGTTTGACTGAACGGTTACATATGATAGATAATTTGAGAATATAAAAAGTTGCAGAAAAAGGCAGTTTTTTTCAAAAAGGTGATTTCATCACAGAAGTCCGGGGATAACTGTGGTAAAATCAGACCATACACTCCAAAAAAGGAAGGATTTTATGAACACAGTTAGAAAAAAGCGGAAAGCCGTTGTAGATGAAGGAACCTGTGTGGCCTGCGGCTGCTGTGTCAAAGTATGCCCTCTGAGGGCTGTCACAATCTGGCGGGGGATAACAGCCCGCGTAGATGGAACTGCCTGTGCGGGCTGCGGTAAATGCGCAAAAGAATGTCCCGCCAGCGTGATCACGATCCAGGAGGCTGAAACATGAAAAAACATTGGTATGACTATCTCTGGATCCTTTCACTGGCCTATCTGATCCTGGGCTTTTTTAATATTTTGTCCGCATGGCTGGGGCTTCTCTGCTTCTTTATCCCGCTGATTATCTCTTTTTCAAAGGGTACAAAGGGCTACTGTAACCGCTATTGCGGCCGGGGACAGCTTTTTAATCTCCTCGGAGGACGCTTCGGGCTGTCCCGCAGAAGGGATATTCCCGGATGGATGAAAAGCAGAATCTTCCGCTATGGATTTCTCCTTTTCTTTCTCATCATGTTCTCCCTGATGCTCTGGAATACCTTCCTGGTATTTTCAGGAGTCAGGGATTTAAAGCAGGTAGTTACTCTTTTATGGACCTTTCAGGTTCCCTGGAAATGGGCGTACCATGGATCAGCGCTTCCTCTCTGGGCCGTTCAGTTTGCCTTCGGCTTTTACAGCGTTATGCTCACCTCCACCATTCTGGGAATCATCACCATGGTGCTCTTTAAGCCCAGAAGCTGGTGCGTATACTGCCCTATGGGAACCATGACCCAGCTGATCTGCAAGGCAAAAAACGGGAAGGCATAGCCTTACCCACAGCCCTTCACACCGCCTCCAGCTTCCCCGTATCCAGAAGCTGGATGGTTCCTCTGGAAAGCCTGACCATCCCCTCATTCTGAAAATACCGCAGCATCCGGGTGACCACCTCCCGGTGGGTACCCAGATGATTGGCAATGGTCTCGTGGGTGGTTTTGAGCGTCCTGCTTCCCTGGATGGATGCCTCCTCCAGAAGGAAACCGGCCAGGCGCTTATCCAGGCTTTTCCACATGATCTGCTCCATAAGCCACATCACCTCTGAAAAACGGGCGGCCATCACCTCATTAGTATAATTGGCAGCCGGCGCGGATTCCTCCATTATACTCTTATAAACCTCCGCAGGGATTACCCAGAAATCCGTATCCTCCTCCGCCTCAATCACCACCTCAAACTGGATGGAGCGGAGCATACAGGAAGCCGTAAAAAGGCACATATCCAGATCAAACAGGCGGTAAATGGTGATCTCCCGACCCTCATCTGAAAGGATATAGGCCCGAAGCCGGCCGGAGCGGATGAAAAGAAGGCCTGTACAGTCCCCGCTTCCGCTGTGGATCACCGTTCCCTTTCTCACGCTCCGGGTCATCAGGCTTCCCAGAATCCGGTCCTGCTGTCTTTTATTCAACTGATTCCATACGGGGAAGCTGCTTTGAAGCTCCATCATCTCCCACTCTCCCTCCAGTCCCTTATGGGAACGGTACATCTGACTGTATTTTTCAAAGAAACGGGGATCGTCGTATTTATTTTCCTTCATACTCTTCCTTGTGGTCTCTCAGCCTTCTAAAATAAGAGCTCATCTCGTCTGCCATGCCCGAAAGCCGGTTGAGCAGGGTGGAAAAATCCTTCAGCATCACATCATCCTTAAAATAGGGGTATACAATGTCGTGATCGATCTCGCTCCAGCCCTCCTCAAAAAGGGTCCTTCCCTGGATCTCCACATAATAGCCCTTGTACTTGATGATATAGTGAAGAGAACGGTAGATACCGTTTGATTTGATGTCGATCAGCTTCTCATCGTAGATCCTGGTATCTCCGTTGCGCCGGTACACCTTGGGACGCTCGGCGATATAGAAATGGCTCTCGTCTTCATCAAAATCCTGGAGGCGATCCTCTACATACAGGGCGGGATCATTTTCAAATACACGGGTAATGTAGCTGTGGAAATGGATCCAGTCCTCCCGGTACAGGAAAAACACACGGATGCCAATCAGGTCGGTCATGTATTTGTGGTAATTGGTACAATCCAGCAGATCAAAGCGCTCAGGCTGCTCCTGGCGCTTACGGATGATCTTCTCCAGCAGATGAGTGGGATTTTTGGTGCGGTAACGGTAGGAATGGATCCCCGCCCGCTCTATATCATAAAGGTAATCGTTAACAAATTCCTTTCCGATCCCCCGCAGGGCAGCCTCCTTTTTCAGGTAATCCTCGTGGATCGCCGCCAGCTCCTCCCAGGATAAGGCGGCCCTCCGAAGATCCTCTGTATCCAGATTGTACTGCTTTAAAAATGTCTCTTGATCGATCATTTGATCACTCCTTTTTACACGCCGTCTGGAGCGTGTCTGGATTTAGTATAGCATGTTTTTTACCGGTTGCAAATCATTTTGGGCTGTATGAGAAACAGTTATGGGCAGCAACGAGAGTCTATGAAAGTTTTTCTGTAAATAAAGATTTAAAAGGTCTTCTATGATA
>URNT01000056.1 GCA_900549235.1 uncultured Clostridium sp.
GGTTATGAACCAGATGGGTCTGAGCCATCGGCCAAAGAGAAAGCCGAATGGGATCGCAAAAGCAGATCGGGAAGCCATGAAATCCCAAATAGAAGAGGATTTGGAATATGATCAAATGACAATAGAAGAGCCTATTGACCCGTTTACGTGGGAGCCAGAGTAAGGGAGCACTGAAAGCGCCCCTTATAGGGACAGTACAAGCCCTGCTTTGTACATTTCACCAGTTCCCATTTCCCCCTAAAAATGCTACAATAAATGGCATAGACCAAACAGACTGCATATATAGATCAGGAGGAGAATTCAGTGGCGTTAGGTGATTATATAGCGGCGTTAAAGCGGGGGCGGAGACGGTATCAGGATGCGTTGGCGAAGGGAGAATACCCTTACCTTTCTGTTTTAGATGATATTCTGGCTTATACAGAGATCGTTTCTACTGTAAGCCTGGGGGATATGGACATCCCTCTTTCCAAGGTGGTGGGAACCAAGTCGGCGGAGCGTACCAATGCCTTCGCCAACAATTTTATGCCCCTTTTATCGGAAAAGTCGGAGTTTGCGGGGAAATGGGCGGCTTTGTATGATTATCAGGTCAGAGAGGGGATTCAGGATCCCATTGTAGTTTATGAATACATGAACCAGTTCTATGTCCAGGAGGGCAATAAGCGGGTCAGCGTTATGAAGTATCTGGGGGCCTACAGCATTACCGGACAGGTGACAAGACTGATCCCCAGGAAAACGGATGAGCTGGAGAACCGCCTGTACTATGAATTTCTGGATTTTTACCAGGTATCCCAGAACTGCGATGTGTGGTTCAGCCGGGAAGGGGGATACAGGAAGCTTCTGCAGCTGATGGGCTGTGAGGAGGATCATGTGTGGGACAGCGAGGAGCGTCTTTTCTTCCGCTCGGCTTACGGCAGGTTTGAAAAAGCCTTCCATATGGCAAGGGGGGAACGTCTGGAAATGACCCCGGCGGATGCGTTTTTAACCTATGTGGAGATTTACGGCTATGATCAGGTCAAGGCCCAGACGGAGCGGGAAATGTATCAGGCTCTGATGCGGATCTGGCGTGAGATCCAGCTCACTGAGGGCGGCCGCCAGGTGGAGCTGGTCCAGGATGCCAGAGAGGTAGAGGAGTACCGGCGTCCGTCTCTTTTAAGCCGTCTTATCCCGCCTTCCCTTACAGGGCCGGAGGTGTTGAAAATCGGGTTTATCCATGTGAAAACAGGGAAAACCTCCAGCTGGACCTATGCCCATGAGCTTGGCCGCCTGCACCTGGAGCAGGTCTTTGGAAAGAAAGTACAGACCCTTGCCATCGAGCACGCCAACACAGATCCAGAGGTGGAAAATGCCATTGAGCTGGCCGTTGCGTCGGGCTGTACGCTGATTTTTACAACGGCCCCTCAGATGGTGAACCAGAGCGTCCGCTCGGCGATCCTGCACCCGGATGTGAAGATTTATAACTGCTCCATCCGTATGTCCTATTCCTCTATCTGCACCTATTACGGGCGTATGTATGAGTCAAAAATGCTCCTTGGAGCTATTGCGGCAGCCATGTCAGGGGAGGATAAGCTGGGCTATATCGCGGACTATCCCATCTACGGAACCATGGCAAATATCAATGCCTTTGCCCTTGGTGCGCGTATGATCAATCCCCGCGTAACGGTACATCTGGAATGGTCCAGAACCAGGGAGGGAAACCCGGCAGAGCGGCTTAGGGAGAAGGGGATTTCCTATATTTCCGGCGACGATATGATCACTCCGGAGCATATGTCCAGGGAGTACGGACTCTATGTGAAACATGAGGATGGAAGGGTGGAAAACCTGGCAACTCCCATCTGGCACTGGGGTAAATTTTACGAACGGATCGTAGGTCTGGCGGCAAGCGGTGGCGGAGAGGTTCACGCGGAGGTAAATGCCAGAAAGGGCAGCCGGGCGGTGAATTACTGGTGGGGGATTTCCGCCGGTGTCATCGATGTGATCTGCTCCGACAGCCTTCCGGATGGTGTAAAACGCCTGATTGATTTCCTGAAAAGCTCCATCCGCACAGGCACCTTCCGGCCCTTTGACGGCCCTATCCGCGCTCAGAGCGGCGAGCTTATGTGCCCAGAGGGAGGCACCTTAAAGCCAGACGAGATCATTACCATGAACTGGCTTGCAGAGTCTGTCATAGGCCGGATTCCTGAGCCGGAGGAACTGACAGAGGACGCCCAGGCGCTTTTAATGCTCCAGGGTGTTAAGGTAGATGAAAATGGAGAGACAGAAGAATGAACATCATGATACTGGCAGACCATGAGTCAAAGCTATTGTATGATTACTATGACCCGGAGCGGGTAAAGGATATTGACCTGATCATATCCTGCGGGGATCTGGAGCCCGGCTATCTGAGCTTTCTTGCGACGATCTGCCATGCTCCGGTCCTTTATGTCAGGGGAAATCATGACAAAAAATATGCCTATAAGCCGCCGGAGGGATGCGTGTGTATTGAGGACGATATTTATGATTTTAAGGGCGTCCGTATTCTGGGGCTTGGGGGCTCCATGGAGTATATTCCGGGGGAAAGCGACCAGTATACGGAGCGGAAGATGGAAAAACGGATCCGCCGCCTCAGGTGGAAGCTGTGGCGGAAAAAGGGCTTTGACATCCTTGTGACCCATGCGCCGGCTTTTGAGCTAAATGATATGAAGGATCTGCCTCACAGAGGCTTTAAGGTGTTTTTAAAGCTCATTGATAAGTATAAGCCAGTGTACTTTTTCCATGGGCATATCCATGCCAATTACGGGGGAAATTTTAAGCGGCGTGATACATATGGGGATACAACTGTAATCAATGCTTATGATTTTTATGTGGTGGAATATCCGCCGAAGGAGCCGGTATGACAAATGATATGACCAAGGGAAGCCCTGCCAGGCTGATCCTTCAGTTTATGATCCCCACCTGTCTGGGAAATATCTTTCAGCAGCTTTACAACCTGGCCGATTCGGTGATCGCGGGGCAGTTTATCGGCGTGGATGCCCTGGCTGCCATCGGAAGCACTACTTCCCTTATTTTCCTTGTGATCGGGTGGCTTAACGGCCTTTCCAGCGGCTTTGCCATTATGGTGGCCCAGAGCTTCGGGGCAAAAAAATACAACCGGATGCGCCATATTATTGCCATGTCCATTTACCTGTGCGCGGTCTTTACGGTGGTGATGACGGCGGCTTTAAGCATCCTTAATTATCCGATTCTGAGGCTGATGAACACCCCCGGAGACATTATCGGGGAAACAGGCAGCTATATGGCTGTGATCTACGGGGGGCTTTTTGTAACAGCCGCCTACAATGCCCTTGCGGCCGTTTTAAGAGCTGTAGGAGACAGCCGTTCTCCCCTGTATTTTCTGATCATTTCCGCGGCTATCAATGTGGTTCTGGACATTGTTTTTATTGTTCAGTTCCATATGGGAGTGGCAGGCTGCGCCTACGCAACGGTGATCGCCCAGGGGATTTCTGCCCTGATGTGCCTGGTATATATTGTGAAAAAATTTGAGATATTAAAGCTGAAAAAGGAGGACTTTACTCTGTCCTTTGGCACCATGAGGCAGCTTTTATCCATCGGTATTCCCATGGGGCTTCAGTTTTCTATCACAGCCATCGGCACCATTATTGTACAGGGAGCGGTGAATGTATTCGGAGCGGTGTATATCGCTGGATTTTCAGCAGCAGGGAAGATCCAGAACATTATTTCCATGGTATTTACCGCCTTTGGGGCTACCATCGCCACCTTTGTAGGCCAGAACCGGGGAGCCGGACGGATGGACCGGGTGCACCAGGGAGTACGGATCACCCAGCTGATGATCCTGATCTGGAGCGGGGTGATGATCGCGGTGATTTACCTGTTTGGAGATGCCATGACCTTGATGTTTGTCAGCTCCGGGGAGACAGAGGTGTTACAGGCAGCGCGGATCTATTACCATGCGGTGGCCTGGTGCTATCCCTTCCTGGGAAGCATATTTTTGTACCGCAATGCCCTTCAGGGGCTGGGCTACGGCCTGGTGCCTATGCTGGGCGGTATCTTTGAGCTGCTGGCAAGAACGGCTATTGTTATGGCAGTGGCAGGAAGTGCCGGTTATCTTGGGGTATGTCTTGCGGATCCGGCAGCCTGGCTGGCAGCTCTGATCCCTATTGTGCCATATTATTTCTATAGAATGAAGGAGTATAAGCATAGATGAAATCGTTAGTGATTGCGGAAAAGCCTTCCGTTGCCCGTGACATTGCAAGGGTATTAAAATGCAGTAAAAATATTAATGGAGCCATCGAGGGCGGACAGTATGTGGTAACCTGGGGACTGGGCCATCTGGTGACCTTGGCCGACCCGGAGGACTATGATAAGAAGTATAAAGAATGGAAAATGGAGCACCTTCCCATGGTTCCTGAGACCTTTAAATTAGAGGTAATCAAGCAGACGGGGAAGCAGTATCAGGCCGTAAAGGCCCAGCTTCACAGGAAGGATATTGACCAGGTGATTATTGCTACGGACGCAGGGCGCGAAGGTGAGCTGGTGGCCCGCTTGATTCTTAAAAAGGCGGGAAATGATAAGCCCATCAAGCGCCTGTGGATCTCATCCGTAACGGATAAAGCTATCCGAGAAGGCTTCCAGAACCTGAAGGACGGGCGGGAATATGACAGTCTCTATGACGCCGCCATGTGCCGGGCAGAGGCGGACTGGCTGGTGGGGATCAATGCCACCAGGGCTCTTACCTGCAAGTACAATGCCCAGCTTTCCTGCGGCCGTGTGCAGACTCCTACACTGGCTATGATCGCCAAAAGAGAGGCCCAGATCAAGGCATTTAAACCTGAGAGTTACTATGGGATCCAGGGACGCGGAGCAGGGCTTTCACTTACCTGGCAGGATAAAAAAAGCGGCTCTACCCGTTCCTTTGACAAGAAGAAAATAGAAGGGATCCTGGCAGAAATGAAGGGAGAAAAGGCGGTGGTTGTGGAGGTAAAACGGACTCCAAAACGGAAGCAGGCGCCCCTTCTTTATGACCTGACAGAGCTGCAGAGAGACGCTAATAAACGGTTTGATTACTCTGCAAAGGAAACCTTAAATATTATGCAGAGACTTTATGAAAACCATAAGGTCCTTACTTATCCCAGAACCGATTCCAGGTATTTGAGCGCGGATATAGTGCCTACTTTGACCGAGCGTTTAAAGGCCTGCGCCGTAGGCCCTTATAAGCAGCTTGCAGGCCGTCTGGCCAACCAGCTGAGCACATCTTCCGGGGATAAAAAATGGTTCTTTGTAGACAACAGCAAGGTCTCTGATCACCACGCCATTATCCCTACAGAGCAGTTTGTCCAGCTGGATCATATGACCATAGATGAGCGCCGGATCTACGATCTGGTGGTGCGCCGGTTCCTGGCGGTACTGTATCCGCCCTATGAATATGAGCAGACCAGCCTCCTTGTTTCCATGGGAGGAGAACAGCTCCGGGCCCAGGGAAATGTAGTGAAAAACCAGGGTTGGAAGGCGGCTTACGGAGAGGAAAACGGGGATGACTGGGAGGATGAGGGAGAGGAAAGCGTAAAGCTTATCACCCTTCCGGAGGTAAAAGAAGGGGACATTCTCCCGCCGATTACCCTGTCCTTAACAGAAGGAAAAACAAAGCCTCCGGCTCCATTTAACGAAGCCACCCTGCTGTCTGCCATGGAGCATCCTGCCGCCTATATGGAGTCAGATGACAAGGCCATGGCAAAGACGCTGGGAGAGACAGGCGGCCTTGGAACGGTGGCTACCAGGGCGGATATTATTGAGAAATTATTTTCCAGCTTTTTACTGGAAAAGCGGGGAAAGGACATCTTTCTGACCTCCAAGGCAAAGCAGCTTTTAGAGCTTGTGCCTGAGGATCTTAAGAAGCCGGAGCTTACGGCAGACTGGGAAATGAAGCTGTCCGAAATCGCAAAGGGAAGCCTGAAACGGGGCGTATTTATGAAAGAGATCCGGGGATATTCGGAGGAGCTGATCCATGAAATCAAGGCCGGAGAAGGCAGTTTCCGCCACGATAATCTGACCAATACAAAGTGCCCGGAGTGCGGAAAGCGGATGCTTTTGGTAAAGGGAAAAAACAGCGAGATGCTGGTCTGCCAGGACCGGGAATGCGGCCACAGAGAGACCATTTCCCGCACATCTAATGCCCGCTGCCCGGTATGCCATAAGAAAATGGAACTGAGAGGCAAAGGCGACGGCCAGATCTTTGTATGCCGGTGCGGCCATAAAGAGAAACTCACTGCGTTCCAGGAGCGGAGAAAGAAAGAAGGGGCCGGGGTGTCTAAAAGGGACGTAAACCGATATTTGAGCAAACAGGAGAAAGAGGCCAAGGAGCCCATCAATAATGCGTTTGCGGCGATGCTTAAGGGGGTTAGGATTGAGGAGTAGGAGATAAATAGCATAGAAGTTTTATGGACAGGAGAGAGCGTATAGTACGGTAGTGTACTGTAGCTCTCTCTTTTAAATTTATGTTTCACTGCATATAGAAAAAAATGTTTGAAAATGTTTGAATGAACAAAAAGAAATAAGATTTCTGATCAATCATGCAGATGACAAATAAAAACAGAACAGAATACGTGCAAAATATATAAAAAATACATAAAAATACAAAAATAAATAGCAAAATAGCATAAAAAACTATTTGCAAAAGATGAAAAGAAATGTTACGATTCAAACATAAATATCCTACATTGGAGCCAGAACAAGAGATATATTTCGTTCTTTACAGTTGCTGATAAAAGACTCCGGAGCATATGGGTCTGTGATAATCAGGCTGATTTCTGAAGCGTCTGCCAGCTGCATATGTTGTGGCGCATGGATTTTTGAACTGTCGATCAAAAGAATGGTCTGGCTTGACTGCTTAATGACGGTTTTCTTGATACTTAATTCATCAAAAGAGCTGGTTGTTATAATTCCATCGTCAGAGATACTAGGGATTCCAATAAAAGCAGTTTTAAAGAACATGGACTTAAGAATATTGGTAGTCAGAGGACCGGTAACGGACTGCGTGGATTTGCATACTTTTCCTCCCAGACATACAACATCCGTGTTTGGAAAAGAATTAAATTTCAAAGCAGTTCGTATGGAACTGGTAGTAATGATCAGCTGCTGATTGAGAGGGATAAATTCTGTAACGGCAGAAACCGTAGAGCTGTCATCTAGGAAAATAGTGTCTCCGGAATGGATATATTTAGCAGCCTCCCGTGCAATAGCTCTTTTTTCAGTGGCATGGAGCAAAGCCCGCGAATCAACACCGTTTCCGTTGATATAGCGGTCTGTAGGGAGAATTGCGCCTCCATGAATTCGAATGGCTTTTCCTTGACCTGCCAGGATAGACAGATCTCTTCGAATGGTCATTTCTGATGTGCCAAGCGTTTTGCTAAGAGAATATACATCTACAGAGCCATGGAGATTTAATGCTGATTCAATTTGATGTAACCGGTTATTTTTATTCATGATTAAAAACCTCATATTAGCAATACAGATATTCTGCAGTTTTCTGCTATTATATCGAAAAAGAAAAATAAATGGAATAGGAGAGGGGATAGAAATGGTAATTTCAGTAAAGGAACGGATAGCAGGCTGCCTGGCAGGCGCTGCTTATGGAGATGCACTGGGGGCTCCTACAGAGAACAGAACCAGAGAACAGATTTTTGAAAAATGGGGATATGTAGACCAGCTTCTGGCTCCGCCGGAGGATGTGTTTGCTAGAGGAAACAGCGCTGGCCAAGTGACAGATGATTTCAGTATGGCATATATGGCAATACAGGAAATTTTAGAAAATGGAGGCAGAATAGATACCCAAACTGCAAAGCAGGCGTTAATGAAATGGGGGGAGGATGAGAAACGTTTAGATCAGTTTGCTGGGCCTACATCAAAGCAGTTTATTTATCGTCTGAGAGGTATGAAGGAAGACAGAAAGGAGCGCTTTGTACCTGTAAATGAAAACCAGAGAGCCTCTAACGGAGGGGCAATGAAAATAGGCCCAGTGGCTTGTTTTGGAAAGGGAGATATAGAAAAAAGCCTTGAAATAGCCAGGATTATTTGTGGTCCGACGCATCAAAATCCGATTTCTATGTCGGCAGCCTGTGCGGTAGCAGGGGCAGTGAGCGGAGCTTTAAGCGGAAAGGATCTGACTGGAATTATACAGGATGCTCTGTATGGCGCAGCGAAAGGGGAAGTATTTGGCAGACAGGGGGCAATATTAGCCGGACCATCTGTAAAGAAGAGGTTGAAGCTGGCTGTCTCAATGGGGAATATGGCAGAAAGTCTGAGCGTTGCCATGGATATTCTAAGGAGATACTTTGATTGCAGCGGGATGGCGGCAGATTCAGTTCCTGTTGCATTTGGACTTATGGCAGCTGCCAAGGGAGATACATTGGCAGCAGTACGGGCAGCGGCTAACATTGGAAATGATACAGATACGATAGCAACGATTGTGGGGGCGGTTCTTGGCGCATACAGAGGAATTGGGGTATTTCCTAAAGAGATAATAGATACACTGAACATAGCAAATGGATACGAGCTGGAGAAATTGGCACAGCAGATTGCTGAAACAAAAACAAAAATAGAGGAGGAGCGTTATGTATAACAAAATATTAGGAAGCCTTTTAGGGGCAGCAGCAGGAGATGCAATGGGAGCGGCTACAGAAACCAGAACCAGAAAGCAGATTGAAGAGAAGTTCGGTGGGTATGTAACAGACTTTCTTACTCCGCCGCAAGATACTTTTGCCAGAGGAAGCCGTGCAGGACAGATTACAGATGATTTTAGTGTGGCTTATATGACGTTAAGGGAGATATTAAAAACTGGAAAGGCAGATTATGAAACAGCAGTTTCAGGTCTTTTAAAATGGGCGGCCATACCGGAATATTTTGATCATTTTGCTGGCCCGACAACCAGGGCCAGGGTTTTAGAATTACAGGGGAAAAATCAGGAGAATGGTGGATTTGTTCCTGTAAATGATAATAATAAGGCCACAAACGGGGCAGCGATGAAAGCAGCTCCCATTGCTCTTCTTGCAAAAGGGGATGTGGATGACGCCATAAAAAAGGCAGTGACAGTTTGTCGTGTTACTCATAACAATAACATTGCGCTGTCCGGAGCAGCTGCCATAGCAGCAGCTACAGCTGCAGCGATGAAGGAAGGGGCAGATTTGTATGATGTAGTTCGGGCCTCTATATATGGAGCAGCAGAAGGAGAACGGATGGGACGTGAATCAGGAGCTGTCCTGGCAGGAGCTTCGATTGAGTCCAGAATCCGCTGGGCTGTATCCATTGCAATGACCTGTGATAATCTGGATGAAGCCATAGATGAGCTGTCAGATTATATTGGAAGCGGTTTGATGGCAGTGGAAGCAGTACCGGCTGCAATCGGTTTATGCGTAGCAGCAGGAGGCAAAACGGTGGACGGTATCTGTGCGGCAGTGAATATTGGAAATGATACGGATACAGTGGCTACTATGGTAGGAGGTATTTTAGGAGCTTTAAATGGAGCAGATTCCATGCCGCTTTCGTATCTGGAAATTATTGAGAGAGAAAATAAACTGGGACTGGAAGGACTGGCAAAGGAGATAATGGAGTTCTGACGAATGAAAAACAGGGTAAAGGTTGTTATGATTGGTTCGGGATGTATAGATGAATATTATGATATGGATTATATGCCTGAGCTGGGAGAAAAGACTTTATGCCGCTTTTTAGGAGCTAAGGTAGGCGGGATGATAGGAAATGCGGCTGTGGTGGCAGCTGCTTACGGAATGGATACTTATCTGATGGATACAGTAAATGACGGCGACAATTCAAAACAGGTTCTGGAAGATTTTAAAAATGCTGGTGTAAAAATAGATCTGATACGTCACGATTCCGAACTGCCGGATGTAAAATGCCTTATTTTCCTAAAAGGCGGGGAGCGGGTTATTTTTGTGATACCGACACAGAAAAAGAATCTGATCCCGGACAAACGGGAATGGGAACTTCTAGGGGAGGCAGATTATGTTTATACAACCGTAGGAGAACTAAAATGTTTCTGTGAACCGGTAGAACTGATTGAAGCTTTAAAACGGAAAGATGTAAAAATTGTTCTAGATGTAGAGTACATTGGCGACCAGAAAAAGGAAGAAGAATGGGAACTAATTCGCAGAGCGGATATATTATTTATCAATTCAGAGGGAGACCGCCAACTTCAGGAGAAGATTGCAAAAGATTACAAAGAAAGACTGAAGGAAAATGCCTGCATGCTCATTCTGACCAAGGGAGAAAACGGATGTGTCATCTGGGAAAATAATGGATGCAGATGGGATATTCCGGCTTATTCAGTAAAGCCAGTTGATACGACTGGAGCAGGTGATATATTTAATGCCAGTTTCTTATATGGACTATCAAGAGGAATGAAAGCAAAAGAAGCTGGAAATTTTGCAAATGCAGCCGCAGCCCGTTCTATTTTGCACATAGGTCCCAGAAGCGGGGCGGCAGGAGAAGAGGCTGTAAAAATATTTATGGAACAGTGGAAGGGAGAACGGTGATTATGAGAAATATGTGGAAACGAGTAATAGCAGGAATAATGGCGGCAGCTCTTCTTACAGGCTGCAGCCAGAAAGCGGAAAAGCCAGAAGACGCAGAGAAAAAGGAAAATGCAGTCGGTACAGAAATGGCGGCTATGATCATATCGATTGCTCAGGGAGATCCATTTTTGACACTGGCTTTTGACGGTGTGGAGGCGTTAGCAGAGGAATACGGGATTGAGGCCAAAATTATAGAAGCTCTGGATAAGTCAGAGTACAGTGAGCAGATTCGTGCCATGGCAGAGACAGGGGCAAACCCAATTTATGTGGTATGGGATGATCTGGCAGCAGAGGCAATTAAGATTGCGCCTGAATTTCCAGATACGAAATTTATTGTGGTAGACTGCTATGAGACAAGCGACCTGGAAAATGTGAAAACTATCGTAGTAGAACCACAGGAAGCGGCGTTTGTTGCAGGTGTGGTAGCGGCAAAGACAACGCAGACAGGAAATGTATCCTGGATTGGGAGTGCTGATCAGCCGGTTATCAATAAGTTCCGGGCGGGCTTTGAAGCAGGAGTGTCCTATGCAGCCCCCCAGGTGACATGCGAGTCCTTATATATCGGTGATGCGAATGATCCGAATAAAGGAGGAGAACTGACGAAACAGGTAATTGGAAAAGGTGCTGATGTAGTAATGCATTCTGCAAATAAAGCAGGGTTGGGAGTAATCCGCGCTTGCGAAGAAGCAGGTGTAAAAGCAATTGGAGCAGACGAATGGCAAGGAGAGATCAATGAAGACATTGTATTCTGGTCTGCACTTAAGGATATTACAGGTGCTGTCTATCAGTCTGGAAAAAGCGTATTGGATGGAACCTTTACTTCTGGGATGGATGTGTATGATATTCAGTCCGGGGTCCGGATTTATGATGAAAGAGATTACGAAAAGCTTCCTGAGGAGGTAAAAGCAGCTGTAGATGAGGCGGTTGAGAAGATAAAAAGTGGCGAGCTTGAGGTGTCTTCTGAGGTGGGATAAGCAGATGACTGGGGGATAGCTATGGACTATATACTGGAATTAGAAAACATCTGTAAATATTATGGAGATTTTGCGGCAAATAAGGGGATTGACTTAAAGGTAAAGAAAGGAACAGTTCATGCGATTGTAGGAGAAAACGGAGCGGGAAAAAGTACCCTGATGAATATCATAGCTGGTGTAAATAAACCGGATGAAGGAGAGATACGGCTGCATGGAAATATAGTGAGCTTTAAGGATGCTAATGATGCAAACCGTGCGGGAATTGGAATGGTGCAGCAGGAATTTATGCTGTTTGACCGGTTATCGGTACTGGATAACATTATTATAGGGTATGAGGGGAACAAAAGAGGACGCTTTATAGATAGAAAAGAGTGTGAAAAGAGGATTCATTCTATCTGCAATGAATATGGTTTCCATTTTGATCTTCATGTTTTGATCAGGGACTTACCAGTTGCAGTACAGCAGCAGGTAGAAATCGTGAAGGTTCTTTACCGGAATGCAGAAATCATTATTTTAGATGAGCCTACGGCTGTGCTGCCATATCAGGAGGTTCAGGGGCTGTTTAAGGCGATTCGATACCTGATTGGAAAAGGAAAAACGGTACTGTTTATTACTCATAAGCTAAAAGAGGTACTGGAAATTTCTGATGTGGTTACTGTCATGAAAAATGGACGGATCAGCGGAGAAATTACAACTGCAGAGGCAAGTGAGGTAAGTCTTACCAATATGATGGTGGGGCGTGAGGTGATTCTAAAGCTTGAAAAGATGGAAGCCGCACATGAAAAGCCAGCGATACAGATCAGGAATATTAAAGTGTATGATGACAGAAGGATTTTAAAGGTAAAGGGAGCTTCATTCGAACTAAAGCAGGGGGAAATTCTCGGAATTGTAGGTGTGTCCGGAAATGGACAAAATGAACTAGTAGAGGCGCTTACAGGGCTTAGAAAATGGGAAAAAGGAACAGTTGTTCTAGATGGTGAGGAACTGAAAGCTATGACGCCAAGAGAAAGCCGTCTTCGTGGAATTGGCTATGTACCTCAGGATAGAATCCGCTTTGGAAGTTCAGGAAGCTCGACGCTGGTAGAAAACTGTATCATGGGGTATCACCTAAAGCATCTGAGAAAAAAGAAGCTATGGATGGATTATGAAGAAGCTAAACGGTTTGCAGAGGAGGTTATCAGGGAATACCGGGTAAAAGCTCAGTCAGAAAAAGATACTGCAAGTTCACTGTCAGGTGGAAATCTGCAGAAGCTGATCGTAGGACGTGAATGTATGCAGGGAAACAGGATACTGATCATAGAGGATCCTACCAGAGGAATTGATATAGGAGCCATTGAGTTCATTTGGCACGAGATTCAAAAGCAGGCAGAGGAGGAAGGCGTTTCTGTTCTATTGATCACCTATGATCTAAATGAGGCGATGACGTTAAGTGATCGTATTCTGGTCATGTATGATGGTAATTTTAACAGAGAGTTTACCGGTCCGGATTACGATGAAAAGGAAATAGGGCTTTATATGATGGGAGGCAAAAAAGGTGAAAGTAAAACATAATATACTGGATGAGGCAGTTAACTATCTGATCTCAGTCATGTTGGTAATCCTGGTAGCCTCTGTTTTGATCCTGATACAGGGCTCTGATCCTTTGGAGGCGTTTCGGGAGATGGTGCTGGGAGCAGTAGGCAGCCGGTCAGCTATTGCCAGTAGTATTCGGTGGAGTACGCCGGTGCTGATCTCAGCTATGGCTGCAGTGGTAGCTCAGAAATCTGGAATTAATAATCTTGGCATTGAGGGACAGCTTTACTTTGGAGCGTTTACTGCAGCCTTGGTGGGGGCTTATGTACAAGGAGAACGGTTTGTCGTGATTCCACTGGCGATTCTGGCTGGAGCATTGGCAGGGCTTTTATATGCGGTTCTTCCAGCTCTTTTAAAGCTCAGATTTCAGATTGATGAAATGATCACGACACTGATGCTGAATTATGCGGCGATTCAGTTTACTGAATATCTGACCATGCTTTTTATGGGGCTGGGAAGTGATACGAATCCAGATTTAATCGCAACACCGGAGATTCAGACTTCAGCTCAGTTGACCAGAATTATGCCTCCTTATCAGGCAGGAACTGGCTTTTTCATTGGATTAGCTCTGGCAGCTTTTATATTTATTCTTTACCGTTATACAAGGATTGGATATGAATGGAAGATGCTTGGAAGAAACAGAGATTTTGCTAGATATGGAGGAGTCCGTCATTTTATAAATTACCTGGTGATTTTTTTATTGAGCGGAGCGATTGCAGGAGTATGCGGGGCAGTGGAGATATTAGGACCTCATTTAAGATTTAGAACGAATTTTTCTACAAATCTTGGTTGGGATGGGATTATGGTTGCTCTTATAGCAAGAAACAGTCCTATAGGTGCAGCGGTAACGGCGGTGGTGTGGGGGATGATTAAGGCTGGTTCCCTTTCCATGGAGCGGATGACCAGTGTAAACCGTGTGTTGGTTACTCTGGTTCAGGCATTATTTGTGCTCTTTATTACTCTGGATTTTAAGTCACTGTTCAGAAAAAAGAGAACTGTGAGAAGGAGGGAAGCATAGATGCTGGAATTATTTTTTGGGCCTCTTGTTCTGGCTTCCACACTGCGTCTGATGACTCCTATATTATTTACTGCAATGGGAGGTGCATTTGGGCATAAGGCGAATGTACTTAATATTGGTCTGGAAAGCTTTATGGCGTTCAGCGCGTTTTTTGCCATGTATGGCAGTTATCTTTTTGAAAATGCATGGATAGGACTACTCTTTGGAGTAGCGTCAGCTGTGCTGGCTTCCTGCGTGTTTGCTGTATTTGTGCTTTATTTTAAGTCCAATCCGGTAGTAGTAGGTATTGCTTTAAACCTGGCAGGATGGGGGGCAACTACTTTTTTGCTGGATGCACTGTTAAATACCAGGGGTGTGTTTATAGATCCAAAGATCAAGAGTTTTCCTTCGGTGAATCTTCCTTTTATACAAAACATTCCTTACATTGGGGATATTGTAAGCGGACAGAATATCCTGGTATATCTGAGCGTTGTTGTAACTGTGGCTGCGTAT
Source organism: uncultured Clostridium sp. (assembly GCA_900549235.1). GTDB lineage: Bacteria > Bacillota > Clostridia > Lachnospirales > Lachnospiraceae > Enterocloster. Next base: position 14,634 of record URNT01000056.1, read on the forward strand.
GTGGTGATGTATAAAACTGCATTTGGACTTAGACTGAGAGGTGTAGGAATCAAGTCTACAGCGGCTCAGACGGTTGGCGTAGATTCGGTACAGTATCAGTGGGCAGCCATTTTGCTGAGCGGGGTATTCAGTGGATTCGGAGGAGCGTTTCTGACGATAGGAGGTTCCTCCATGTTTACAGAAAATATTTCATCTGGAAAAGGATTCCTGGCTCTGGCAGCCATTATGGTGGGAGATGGAAATCCTTTAAAAACGGCTCTGGCGTGTCTTGTATTTGGGTATACACAGGCGCTGTCTGTGACGTTGCAGAGCATTGGGCTGCCTTCGCAGATAGTTATTTCTATTCCGTACCTTATAACGGTACTTATTATGCTGGTCAGCGCGGTGGTATTAGAACAGAAAAGACAGGTAAAAATGTAGTATTTTACCAAATCAGATAAAAGGATAGAAGCGAGTGGGGAGTCCAGGGGATTGTCCGTACCCCCACTCTTTCAGAGTCTATGAAAGTTTTTCTGTAAATAAAGATTTAAAAGGTCTTCTATGATAAA
>URNT01000057.1 GCA_900549235.1 uncultured Clostridium sp.
AGAGCAGAGGACTGAAAATCCTCGTGTCGTTGGTTCGATTCCGACTTTGGGCATTTTTTATACGGGCGTGTAGCTCAGTCGGTAGAGCACTTGACTTTTAATCAAGTTGTCCCGGGTTCGAATCCCGGCACGCTCATAACTCAAAGGAATTAATGACGATTGTCGTTAGTTCCTTTTTTTTAATTCAAAGGAGCGAAGAAGGATTATGAGTGGAAGACGAAGAAAAAAAGAATCCTCTGTAAAAACAATTCTGCTGATCCTGGTGGCGGCAGCTGTGATGCTGTCGGCCATTTTTGTGGTTGTAAAGGTAGTGGGAAAGATAAGATCGGATTATAAGGAGCTGGAATTTACAGAGAAGGAGCAGGAAAGCTCAGAAACCACAATGGAAATCGAGGAGGTGGAGATGCCGGGCTGGAATGAGGCGGAGGAAGGCTGGAAATATCTTCTGGATGATGATACCTATGCAAAGGAGCAGTGGCTGGAGGTGGACGGCTTCCTTTACTGCTTTGATGAGAATGAGATTATGCGGACGGGAAAGTGGGAGGATGAGGGACAGATCTATACCTTCCATGACAGCAAGGGTTATCTGAAGGATATACAGGTGGATTTGGACTATGTGCCGGATGATATGGGGGAGAACGTGGACAGCCTGGCCCGGACCAATGCATTTTGGTGCTATCTGGATGATGAGTCTGATGACATTTTCAGAACCATCCTGTACAGGAAAACGGTGGATAATAAGGTGATGCCGTTGGGAGATGAGACGGCGCCGGAAAAGACTACCAGGTATTCTCTTCGGGCAGATGGGGACTATGTGTATTTTCTTCCGAAGGTGAAGGAGAGCCAGCTGGGACAGCTTTCAGAGTCTGAAAAGGCCCTGTGTGATACGCTGTTTCGTATGATTCCGGGGCAAAAGACAAAGGAAATGATCGCGGAGGATGTAGGCGGTTATCTGATCCTGGACGGAGTGATCTACTACTCGCAGAATAGTAAGATTTATTCAGCTTCTTCTGGTACGGAGATGAAAGTGGGAGCTGGAGAGTATTCGGTGGAGCTGCGGGATGATGCTTTGTATCTGGTAGATGCTTTAGGAAATCCGGCCAAGGCGGAGGATGGGAGCAATGTGTATCTTGGAGACCGGGTATACCGGATCGAGGATGATGGTAAGATTAAGTATGTGAAGCCGGCAGACCGGACAGCAGGAGGGCTTACCTATACGCTGGAGGGCAGCGGAACTAAGAGTGCTATTCATGGCAGGTCTTCCGGTACGGATCAGGTGACTGTAAGCTCTGAATATGGTGTACAAAGCTTCTGTATTGTGGATAACTATATTTATTTCAGCGCTTATGTGGATAGAGGTTCTGGCGGAGAGTGGTACAGCCGGATTTTCAGGACGGATCTTTCAGGAGGCGGACGTGCGGAGGTGAGTGAGGTCTTTGCGGGAGTAATCCAGAATCTGTATTACTTTGAGGAGGAAGGCCAGATTTACGGCGAGTATCATCCGGCGATCTGGCAGAAGGCTTACGGTACGGTGGTGGCTGTAGGACAGGACGGTTCTTTGATGAAGCTGGAGGATACAGATGTCCGGACAGGAAAGAGCGTGTCGGGAAATGATATGCTGGAGATTATCATGGCTCAGGACGGGGATGTGTACTGTCTGTGGAATGACTGCCAGTGGAATAAGACAACGGGTGTTTCAAATGTGCTCTGGAGCAAGGCAGTGAAGCTGAAGGGAAGCAATCGGACAGCTGTGAGGACTGTGGATCTGGAGGCGGCCAAAGAGGAGCTTGAGACGACAAAGGCTCAGGAAGAAAGTGTGGTGATTCAGCCAATCCAGCCTACGCAGCCCTCTGTGTCTGATACTGTGAGCCCGGAGCCTACGGTAAAGCCGCCCGCTGAGAGTGGGTCAGGAAATATAGGTACGGAACCGCCAGGGCAGGAGTCAACAACAGCGGCGCCGGTGATTCCGCCTATTGAGCAGGAGGTAGAGATTATCCCTCTTCATTAAATAAATTCTATTTTGGGGGTTCTTCGTCGAAATCAACTACGACGTAGAACCCTCGTGCATTTTCACGAATGTCCTTTACGATGCCGGTGGTGGATTTGATCCGGTCTCTGGCCTGGAAGCAGCCGGACATGGCCACAGCAGGATCTATGATATAGCTGTAGCTGCTGGTACCTTCACGCTCGATGACAGTGACTTCTTCGCCAATGGATACAAGCCCCTGGCGCTCCATTTTAAATTCTACGGTTCTCATTCTTTTTCCAGCTCCTTTTTTACTTCTTCGCAGACCATCTGAATGTATTCTGACAATGTGCTGTTCTGGCAGCCGACGATAAAATGATTGCAGCGGTTGACAGGAATCAGGATCTTGTAGGCATGGCTTGCTCCGATGGCGGCAGCCATGGCGGGAGTGATCTCGCCTAAGAGGGCATTTGCCATAACGATGCCGATGGGGCCGATGATGATGTCGGCGTCCTGGGCATTGACAATGGCGGGGTTTTCGCCGGTAGCGCCGTAGGAAGCCCCGGCCTTCATCATGGAGGAGGTGGCAATGCTGTTGGTGCCGATAGCGTAGGTTTCAAGCTCAGGATAGAGCTCATGGAGCTTCTCAATCACGGCCTTTCCCATACGTCCGCCCTGGCCGTCGATGATCACGATTTTTTTGGGGCGGTGGGAGAATGATCTTATCATAGTATGTATACCTCGTGTTTGTGGATATGGTTTGGTTTTATATTAACAGAAATGAAGGGGAAAGTAAATGTTATCCACAAAAGGCCATTGACGGAGGCCGGGATTGTGGATATAATAAAAATCAATAGCCGGCACAAGCCGGCGGTTCTCATAAGAATATGGGCAGTAAAAGGAACGCGGCAGACCCTTTATGCCTGCCGGGCGGGAGAGAATCGATGCCAGAAGGAATAGCTTTCAGAAGGAAGCGGGCTTTCTGGTTTTTTTGTGTCCGGGGTATAGCGGTCTGAGGCGGCAGACGGAGGAATTGATATGAGAACAGATAAGAAAACGAATCGCTTGGTGATGGCAGCGGTATTTCTGGCATTGGGGCTTGTGATGCCATTTTTAACGGCCCAGATCCCTGAGGTGGGAAGTAAGCTTCTGCCGATGCATATTCCGGTTCTGATCTGCGGGTTTGTATGCGGATGGCAGTATGGGCTCCTGGTGGGCTTTGTGGTACCCATTTTGCGGAGCATGATATTTGGAATGCCCCCTTTATTTCCTACGGCGGCTGCTATGGCCTTTGAGCTGGCTGCCTACGGCGCTTTCAGCGGAATCTTATATGAGAAGCTTCCAAGGAGTACGGGAAGTGTGTATGGGGCTCTTATAGGGGCTATGCTGGCTGGAAGAATTGTCTGGGGGGTTGTAAGTATGCCTCTGAACGGAATCGCAGGAAAGGCTTACTCCTGGCAGGTATTTATGGCAGGGGCATTTCTAAATGCAGTGCCTGGGATCGTGCTGCAGATCATTTTGATCCCGGTGGTAATTTTTGCCCTGGAGCGGGCGAGGGTAATGGAGATGCTTGCTGAGTGAAAGAGATTTTATTGAATCAGGTGAGGATGCATCCGGGGATGGAGTTTCAGGATGCGGTAAAGCTGATCTATCAGTCGGAGTTTGGCGGAGGCCATCTGATCATGGATGAGAAAGAAAGTCTGGAACGGCTTCTGAAGGAATACAGGCAGGGAGCCTGGAAGCAGGAAGGCTGCAAGAATGGAGAACTGGTGGAGAAGGCTGGTAAGGGCATGTGCCGGATCAGCCTTCGTGCTCTGGAGCAGGGACTTTCTCCGGAAACGCTGAACCGGATGTTTGTGAGGTCGGCAGGAGAGATCAAGGGGACGACGGAGGTATTTGAAAAAAATCTGGAGGAGCTTGTAAGGCTCAGTGAGGACGGCATTCTTCCCTTTGACGGAGAGGAGGCCAGGCGGTACTGTCTGGCTTATAAGGAGCAGGGGTATCCGGCAGTGAGCCACAGCCGGGCATACAGGGAGCTGTATCATCCGGCCTACCGGATTGTGGATGGACGGTATGGGGAGTACCTGGCTGTATTTCTGGCCCTGGACCGGCTTTTAAGCTCCAGGAAGGGACATTTTTCATGCTGTGTCATTTCAATCGACGGAATGAGCGGAAGCGGCAAGAGCAGCCTTGCAGGGCTTTTAAAGGGCATTTATTCCTGCAATGTGTTCCATATGGATGATTATTTCCTTCAGCCTCAGCAGAGGACAGAAAAGCGGCTTGGTGAGCCGGGAGGAAATGTGGATTATGAGCGGGTCAAAAAGGAGATCCTGGATCATGTGGAGGATGCAGAGGGACTGACTTATCAGGTCTATGACTGCGGGCAGCAGAGGCTTTCCGGCTGCGTCCGGGTGCCTTACAGGGAGCTTCAGGTCGTAGAGGGCTCCTACAGTCAGCATCCATATTTTGGAGATGCCTATGATCTGCGGATTTTTCTGGGGGCAGATGAGGAAACGCAGAAGGCCCGGATTTTGAAGCGGAACGGGGAGTTTATGCTCCGGAGATTTGTAAATGAATGGATTCCTATGGAAAACAGGTATTTTCGGGCGTTTAAAATCAGGGAAAAGGCGGATGTGGTCTTGACAAGCCATTTTCAGATGATATAATCTAGGTTGAAAAGGCATTGAAGGAACCAGTAGTCAGCGGGAGCTATTTCAGAGAGCAGCCATAAGGTGGGAGGGTTGTATAGGGAAGGCTGATGAAGACCAGTCCTGAGCCCCGGCAGGGAACATTTTCAGAAAGAATGGAAATGCCGGCGTGTACCCGCGTTAAGGGATGATAAAGTGAAACGCAAGGTGGAACCGTGTTGATGCACCCTTGGATATAGAAGTATATCCAGGGGTTTTTATTTTGCGGACGAAAGGAGATTTATTATGAAGATGATTTTACCGGATGGAAGTGTTCAGGAGGCAGAGGACGAGCTGAGGGTCCTGCGCCATACTGCATCCCATGTACTGGCTCAGGCAGTGAAGAGATTGTATCCTGAGACGAAGCTGGCGATCGGGCCGGCGATTGATGACGGCTTTTATTATGATTTTGACAGAGAGGGCGGATTTACTCCGGAGGATCTGGAAAAGCTGGAGGCTGAGATGGCTAAGATCGTGAAGGAGAATCTGCCGGTTAAGCCATTTGTTCTGCCAAGGAACGAGGCGATTGCCATGATGCAGGAGAAGGGCGAGCCTTATAAGGTGGAGCTGATCCAGGATCTTCCTGAGGATGAGACCATCAGCTTTTATCAGCAGGGCGATTTTGTGGATCTGTGCGCAGGGCCTCATATCATGTATACAAAGGGCGTGAAGGCATTTAAGCTCACAAGTATTGCAGGCGCTTATTGGAGAGGCAGCGAGAAGAATAAGATGCTGACCCGTATTTACGGAACTGCATTTGGCAACAAGGCGGATCTGGAAAATTATCTGACCATGCTTGAGGAGGCGAAAAAGCGTGACCACAGAAAGCTTGGCAAGGAACTGGGTCTGTTTATGTTTACAGAGGAGGGACCGGGATTTCCATTTTTCCTTCCAAAGGGCATGACACTTAAGAATACACTTATCGATTACTGGCGGGAGATCCATGTAAGGGAGAATTATCAGGAGGTTTCTACTCCTGTGATCTTAAGCCGCAGGCTGTGGGAGACCTCCGGACACTGGGATCATTATAAGGACAATATGTACACAACAGTGATCGACGAGGAGGATTATGCCATTAAGCCGATGAACTGTCCAGGCGGCATGCTTGTATACAAATCACAGCCCCGTTCCTACCGGGATCTGCCTCTGAGAGTGGGCGAGCTGGGTCTGGTACACCGCCACGAAAAGAGCGGACAGCTTCATGGTCTTATGAGAGTGCGCTGCTTTACACAGGATGACGCTCATATTTTTATGACTCAGGAGCAGATTACAGAGGAGATTAAAAATGTTACAAGGCTGATCAATGAAGTGTATACACTCTTTGGCTTTGAATATTTTGTAGAGCTGTCTACAAGACCGGAGGATTCTATGGGATCTGACGAGGATTGGGAGATGGCTACCAACGGTCTGAGAAGTGCTCTGGAGGAAATGGGCCTGGATTACATTGTAAATGAAGGCGACGGCGCATTCTACGGTCCTAAGATCGACTTCCACTTAAGAGATTCTCTGGGAAGAACCTGGCAGTGCGGAACCATCCAGCTTGATTTCCAGCTTCCTCAGAGATTTGAGGCTGAGTATGTGGCAGAGGACGGTTCTAAGAAGCGTCCGATTATGATCCACCGCGTATGCTTTGGCTCCATCGAGCGTTTCATCGGCATATTGATCGAGCATTTTGCAGGGAAGTTCCCGGTATGGCTGGCTCCGGTTCAGGTGAAGGTAATCCCTGTATCTGAGAAGTCCATGGAGTACGCTACAGGCGTATATGAGAAGTTAAGAGCGGCAGGCATCCGCACAGAGCTGGATCACAAGGATGAGAAGGTGGGCTATAAGATCCGCCAGGCTCAGCTTGAGAAGGTTCCCTTTATGCTGGTTCTGGGTGAGAAGGAAGCGGCAGAGGGCGCGATCACAGTGAGAAGCCGTGATAAGGGCGATCTGGGTGCGGCTGCACTGGAGGATTTTATTGCGGACGTGAAGATGATGACGGAGAGCAGGGAGAAATAAGGCGGCTCTGGTAAGAAATATGGATTGATAAAAAGGTAAATGCGGGATGCGTTTGAAACGTATCGGCATTTACCTTTTTTATGGATTTATAAGGTTGTGGTATCTTCTATATCCGCCTTTAAAATATTGGAGGCCATGGCATAATTTTTCTGTTTTAAATAATCAACAATGGCAACATGAAGGCCGTCTGCGTCATAAAAGATCGGGGAGTGCCACTGCTGGGAGCGCTTCTGGGCATAGTAGCGGGTCTGGACGGTCATGCACTCGGACAGCTTCTGGTAGGCATAGGTATTGTCATAGTTGGAAAAGAGGAGAAGGTGGAAGCGGATGTTATCGTCCCAGTGGCTGAGGGCCGTCTGTCCTTCCTTGCTCACCGCCTGGTGAAGAACGTTATGCTCCTCAAGCTTCTCGATGAGAGCGTCGTCGATCATATACCCGTACTGCTGCATAAAACCGCACTCAATGGAGATGCGGTAGCGCATAATATCCTGCATGTCCTTGGTGCTGAGGGCCGTTACTTCATAGCCTTTTTTTGGAATGTTGCATAGCATATTTTCGCTGCATAGCTGGATTAAGGCTTCACGGATGGGCGCGCGGCTGACTCCGTACTTTTCCATCAGCTTTTTTTCGTGGAGAATGGCACCGGGTTGATAGACTCCGGTCACAATATCAGAAAAGAGAGAGTGATGGATCTGCTCTTTTAAATTGAATGTATTATCTAAACTGGTCATATCAGATTGGATTCCCCCTTGATAAAATCTGAATATAAGTATAGGTGAATTAAAAACTAAAATCAATAGAAATTTCGGCTTTTACTAAATCTGTTTATAATTTACAAAAATTGGAACAAACTAATCATACTAAATAAACATGTTATGTGGCTTATAACTGCAAAAAGTCATAAAATCATATAATAAAATCATATTCTAAATGATATTTATATTAAAAAGATACAAAAAGGTATTGACATTTTAATTAAAACTGATATGATTAGATTTACAAAGAGACAGCCGATGAGCTGGAGAGTCGAAAGGAGAACAAAGGATTATGGGAGAGATCAAGAATGTAGCACAGCTGACAAATGATGAGAAGGCAAACATCAACAGAGCGGCTATCGAGCACAGAGCAACCTGGATGGGACTGATTTTTGATGAGTTAAAGAAGGACGGGATTGACCCAGAGCCTGCATTCAGGAGAGCCATCAAGCGCTGTGGACTGATTCACGGAGCAAACTTTAAGAGTCAGTGTGAGAATCCTGAGGATTGCAGAGATTTTGCGAAGGTATTTTTAAATGATCTTGGAAGAAAGAGCTTTGAGCAGGAAGTACATGAAGTGACTGAGTCTGAGGTTCCGGTTGATTTCCACTACTGCGCTCTGTTAAATGCATGGAAGAAACTGGGCTTTGATGATGAGACCTGTGCGACCTTATGTGACATTGCTATGGACGGAGACAGAGGAATCGCAGAGGCCATGGGACTGAATCTGGAGCTGACTGATACGCTGGCTAAGGGATGTCCTACCTGTAAGCTGTGCTTCCATAAATAAATCTTATGGGATTGGCAGGACGTTCGGGGTAATGTAGAAATCAAGGAGGAGTGTTACATGAAAAAGGGGAAAATAACAGTATTACTGGCTCTTGGAGCGGCGCTTATGGCTGCGGTACTTACAGGATGTTCCGGAGAAAACAAAGGCGCTGACGGGGATGTGATCAAGCTGGGAGGCCTGGCGCCTCTGACAGGTAATTACGCAGAGTATGGAAAGGGATTCCAGATCGGATTTCAGAAAGCCATTGACGAGATCAATGCAAAGGGCGGCGTAAATGGCCATAAGTTTGAGATTGAGATCAAGGACACTCAGGGAGACGCGGTGGTATCTTCCAACATGGCTACGAATTTTGCTGAGGACGAAAGCGTCATGGCAATTCTGGGAGATTTTACATCCGGCGCATGTAAGGCCAATGCAGAGATCGTGGACCGGTACGGAATTGTTCAGTTAAGCCCTACGGCATCGGCTCCTGATTACGCAAATATGAGCGAATACTGCTTTAGTATCATGGGACGTCAGGACGCGGAAGCGCCTTATCTGGCCAAGTATATTTTAGGAAAATATCTTGGAGTGAAAAATATTGCAGTGATCCGTGTCGACAGCGATTGGGGGCTTTCCTGCTATGAGAACTTTATGGTTCAGGCAGAAAAGGAAGGGATGAATGTGACCGCTGAGAAGTATGCGGCAGGTGAGAAGGATTTCAGCTCCTTAATTACTAAGATGCGTTCCATGGATCCGGATGTGCTGGTGGTAATGGATCAGGGAGACGCAGTTGCGGCGATCTTTAATCAGGCGGACGCGGCAGGTTGGGATATACAGCATGTGGCTCTGGGGCCTGGTACCTCTGAGCAGCTCATCAGCCAGCTTACCACACCGGATAATCTGATCGTTACTTCTCCATTTTTCTTTGATGAGAATAATCCAGAACTGACTGCATGGGCTGAGTCTTTTGAAAAGGAAGCAGGCTTTAAGCCTACTATTCATCCGGCCTGCGCTTATGACTGTGTATATCTGATTGCAAATGCGATTGAGAGGATCGGAGACGGGGAGATCACCCGGGATGCTATCCAGCAGGCTCTGGCAGAGAGTGAGAATGAAGGCATTACGGGAGCGCTTAATTTTACACCGGATGGAGATATTCAGCGCCAGTATATGATCTGCGGCGTGAAGGACGCCAAGTGGACAATCCTGGAAGGCTTTGAATATGGGGCAGAGGGCCTGTAGAAAGTGACGGGAAAAGGCTGGTACATCGGGCAACGGGGATTGCGCAGTACCGGCCTTTTCTATAAGACGGAGGTATGACTATGGAATATTTTCTGAATCAGCTGGTGAATGGACTGTGCCAGGGCGCAATCTATGCGCTGATGGCCATCGGCTATTCTGTTATTGTGGGTGTTGTGGGAATGGTTACTTTTACATACGGTGAGATCATGGTGATCGGCGCTTTTTCGGCTTATTACATTTTCGCGCTGTTTGGAAATAACCTTCCGCTGGCCATTGCGGCAGCGTTTGCGGGGTCATTTCTTATTGGTATCGTGGTTTATAAGCTGTGTTATGAGAAATTTTTTAACGCGCCCAGGCACATTTCTCTTCTTTGTACCATCGGTATCAGTATGCTGATCAAAAACCTGGCGCAGATCATATTCGGGCCGGAGACGAAGCCGGTTCTGGATGTGATTGAAAATAAGACCTTTACGCTGATGCTTGGGAGCGTCAGGCTGGATATTAAGCTCCTTCAGATCGTGGTGATCGTACTGGTGATCGTGCTGGCTACGGCTCTTACCTTGTTCTTTAATAAGACGAAATGGGGAATTGCCCTTAGGGCGGTCAGCCAGAATAAGGACGCGGCTTATCTGGTGGGGATCAATGTAAAACGCATGGCCATGATTGGAAACTGCATTGGTTCTGGCTTTGGAGGGATCGCGGGTATCCTTCTTTGTATCTATTATTATTCTGTTTCTGCTACCATGGGCGGTATTTACAGTATGAAGGCGTTTGCGGCCAGTGTGCTGGGAGGTCTGGTGGACATCCGTTTCTCAGCTCTTGGAGGACTCTGTATCGGTATCATAGAAAATCTTGGTATTGCAGTCTCCGCAGCTACCTTCCGTGACGTATTTGCCTTTGGTTTCCTGATCCTGGTGCTTCTCATCCGGCCTCAGGGATTTGTGAGCAAGAAGGGAGTGAGAGTATGATGGAGCGTGCGAAGGAATTTTATGGAACGCATAAACTGGCGGTGATGCTTGGACTTTTGGCTGTGTCGATCGTGCTTCCGTTTGTTGTTAAACAGGCGCTGATCCTCAGATATATCTGCACAATTATGATGTATGCCACTCTGGCGGGGTCGCTGAATGTGATCAACGGCTACAGCGGACAGACCTGTCTGGGACAGGCAGGATTTTTCTGTATCGGAGCCTATACCTGCGCGGCGCTGACGAAAAATATGGGACTTGATTTCTGGGTGGTGCTTCCTGTGGCAGGTATTATGGCAGCTTTTGTGGGGCTGATCGTGAGTCTTCCGACCTTGAAATTGTCTGGAATCTATCTTTCTATCGTAACGCTGGGGGCGTCGGAGATTATCCGTATTATTGCCCAGACCTGGACGCCGGTGACAGGGGGCGCTCTGGGAATCAAGCAGATTCCTTATCCGAATCTGTTTGGATTGGAAATGTTTAAGCCGAAGTATTATTATTTTATCTTCCTCATTATCGGTATTTTATTTCTGGCGGTAACAAGCAGGGTATTAAAGTCCAGAGTGGGACGGGCGTGGATGGCAATCCGTGAGGATCAGGTGGCTGCCAAGTCTCTGGGAGTTGAAACCAGTAAGTGCAAGTGCATGAATTTTATGTACGGAGCATTCTGGGCTGGTATCATCGGGGCGGCTTACGCGCCTTTTGTAAATTATATTGAATCTTCTCAGTTTACTACCGACACAGGCTTTAATGTGTTGGCCATGGTGGTAATCGGAGGCCAGGGAACGCTTCTTGGGCCGATCCTTGGGTCTGCGATCGTGACCATACTGACAGAGGCGCTCCGATTCCTTGAGAACTGGAGATATGTGATCTATGCCATTATCATTATTTTTATGATGTGGGTACGGCCCCAGGGACTTCTTGGTGCCTCTGATTCTATTCTGGCAGGAGGCAAGATCCAGAAAAAGGATAAGGGGGAGAAAAAGGCATGATTGATTTTGATAAGCTGGATAAGAGCAAGCCGATTCTGGAATCCAAAGGTCTGTGCAAATATTTTGGAGGTTTGAAGGCAGTTGAATCGGTGGATATGAAGGTGATGCCAGGAGATATTTTTGGTATCATCGGGCCAAACGGCGCGGGAAAGACTACATTTTTTAATATGTGTACGGGAATGTATACGCCTACCAAGGGAAATGTGTATCTTCTGGGGGAGGACGTGACGGGATTTTCTCCGGAGAAGGTAGCGAGAAAGAGAATGGCAAGAACCTTCCAGAACCTGCAGCTGTTTAAATTTATGAGCGTTTTGGATAATGTGAAGATCGGCTGTCATATCAGGACAAAGAGCAATATGTACGACGCCATTTTCCATACAAAGACCTATAAGCAGGACGAAGAGTATGCGGTTTATAAGAGCGAGGAGATCTTAAAGGCCATCGGACTGTTTGAGTACAGAGATACCATGGCGGGAAATCTGGCTTATGGAATGCAGAGAAAGGTAGAGATCGCAAGAGCGCTGGCTTTAGAGCCTTATATCCTCCTCCTTGACGAGCCGGCGGCTGGTATGAATCCTCAGGAAACCCAGGAGTTAATGGAGTTTATCAAGATGTTAAACGGAGGCGGATATACCATTGCGGTCATCGAGCATGATATGAAGTTTGTGATGAATTCCTGCAACCGGATCCTGGTCCTGAATTTCGGTCAGAAGATCTGCGAGGGAACGCCGGATGAGGTAAAGAGTAACCGTCAGGTGCAGGAGGCATATTTTGGAAAGGGTATCATTGCGGGAGAGGCGGTGAAGGTACATGCTTAAGGTTGAGGGGCTTTCAGTTAATTATGGATATATTACAGCGCTGACGGATATTACCTTTCATGTGGAGAAGGGGGAGATTATCACGCTGATTGGCTCTAATGGAGCGGGAAAGACAACGACTCTTGGGGCAATTTCCGGGTTGGTAGGAAAGGCAGCGGGAACGGTGCGGTTTAAGGGACAGGATATTACGAAAATGGCTCCGGATAAAATTGTAAAAATGGGAATGTGCCATGTACCGGAGGGAAGAAAGATATTTCCGGCCCTGACAGTGTATGAAAATCTGATGGCGGGTTCTCTTGGAAATCCTTCTTTGTCAAAAGACCGGGTGAAGGAACTGGTGGAGGAGCAGTATCAGCTGTTTCCCAGGCTTAAGGAGAGAATTGGCCAGGCGGGAGGAAGCCTTTCCGGCGGAGAGCAGCAGATGCTTGCGATTTCAAGAGGGCTGATGATGGATCCGGATATTGTGATGCTGGATGAGCCATCGCTGGGTCTTGCGCCGATTATCGTGGAGGATATATTTGAGCTGATCCTTAAGATCAGGGATATGGGGAAAACCATACTTTTGATCGAGCAGAATGCTTCTATGGCTCTGTCCATTGCGGACAGGGGGTATGTGCTTGAAAATGGCCGTATTATCATGGAAGGAAAAGGAAAGGATCTGATGGTGGATCCGAAGGTGAAGGCGGCTTATCTGGGAGCATGACGGAGGAGATTGCAGATGCGATCCTATTTCTCAGCAGTGAGAGAGCTTCTTATATAACGGGAGCCAGTCTTGAGGCGTCGGGAGGAAGGAGCATTGTGCTGAATCCGGAGTTTTCTTATGAGAAGAAGGCGGCAATAGAGGCGGCTGAAAAATAATAATGTGGAGACAGGAGGATGTGGAATATGAAGAAACTGATCAATCGACCGGAGGATTTTGTAAAGGAAACTATGGAGGGCATTATCTGCGCGTATGGAGATAAGGTGAAGCTCCTGGACGGAGACGAGCGGATATTGATGTCTGGTTATCCGGTGCAGGATGGTAAGGTAGGAATCGTAACAGCTGGAGGAAGCGGGCATCTGCCAGTATTTTTGGGCTATGTGGGCCAGGGAATGCTGGATGGCTGTGCGGTGGGAAATGTGTTTGCTTCTCCGTCTGCTCAGAAGATGGCTGATATGATCAGGGCTTGTGACCGTGGAAATGGAGTTCTGTGTCTGTACGGAAATTATGGCGGAGATAATATGAACTTCGATATGGCCTGTGAAATGGTGGAAATGGATGATATAGAGACGAGAAGCGTCCGGGTGAAGGATGACGTAGCCAGCAGCCCGAAGGAGACTAGCGAAAAGCGCCGGGGCGTGGCAGGAATGGTGTATGCATTTAAGGTTGCAGGCGCGGCGGCAGAGCGGATGATGAGCCTGGACGAGGTAGCTGGAATGGCTGAAAAGGCTCTTGCAAATATCAGGACAATGGGTGTTGCCTTATCTCCGTGTATCGTTCCTCAGGTGGGGGAACCTACCTTCCAGATTGAAGAGGATGAGATTGAGATTGGTATGGGGATCCATGGGGAAAAGGGCATAGAGATCAGGAAAATGATGACGGCGGACGAGGTGGCAGAGGAACTGACCCGCAGGATCACAGAGGATATGCCTCTTGCAGAGGGAGATGAAGTGTCTGTTATGGTCAATGGTCTGGGAGGAACGCCTATGGAGGAGCAGCTGATCGTATACCGTCGGGTACATCAGATACTGGAAGACATGGGTGTAAAGGTTATAATGCCTCATATTGGGGAATACGCTACCTCTATGGAGATGGCCGGACTGTCTGTGACGATATTTAAACTGGATGAGGAGTTAAAGGAGCTTTTGCTGGCACCTGCTAAAACTCCATTTTATACGAATCTCAATAAATAAAAAGGATCAGGAGGCAGATTAGATGAATGCAGTATCAGTAAAAGCGGCAATGGAGCGGATCAGCTGCAAAATGAATGAAAATAAGGATTATCTGATTAAGCTGGATCAGCAGAATGGAGACGGAGATCTGGGCGTGTCTATGAGCGAGGGCTTTGCGGCGGCATATGCTTTTGTTCAGGGATCAGAGGAGATGGATCTTGGAAAGCTTTTTATGAAAATGGGAGGCGTATTTAATGAGGCGGCGCCTTCCAGTCTTGGAACCATTCTCTCTTTTGGGTTTATGGGAATGGCGAAGGCGCTGAAGGGAAAGACTGAGATCGGGCTTCCTGAGGCGGCAGAGGCTATGAAGGCCGGTGTGGAAAAAATTATGGATAAGGCCGGGTCGAAGCCGGGGGAAAAGACCATACTGGATGCGCTGTGTCCGGCGGTGGAGACACTTTGCACAGAAGCGGACGGAGATGTAAAAGAAGCGCTTAAGAAAGCAGCAGAAAAGGCAGCTGAGGGGTCTGAGGCAACGAAGGAGATGCGGTCAGTCCATGGCCGGGCGGCTTATTATGGGGAGAAATCCATTGGACTGCTGGATGGGGGATCGGTTGTGGGCCGGTTTATATTTGAGGCAATTGCAGACATTGCTTAATCTATGATATAGGACGGGGCTGTTGCAAAAGTAGATGAATAATCTACCGGAGCGACAGCTCCGTTTTTAT
>URNT01000058.1 GCA_900549235.1 uncultured Clostridium sp.
ATGTAGAAAAGTGGTGCTGGAAACAATCCCAGCACCAACTTTGTCTACAGTCTGACAGCTGCCTTTCAGCAGCTGTCTGAAATCCCCGTTTTACACCGGTTCATCTCTATTTAAGATCCTTGAAAAAACCATATCGTAGCCGTCGCTGCCATAATTCAGGGAACGGTTCACCCGGCTGATGGTGGCAGTGGACGCCCCGGTCTTTTCCGCAATCTCCAGGTAGGTCTTTCCCTCCCGCAGCATCTTTGCTACCTCGTAGCGCTGGGAAAGGGATAAAAGCTCATTGATCGTGCATACATCCTCAAAAAACTTATAACATTCATCCGCATCCTTCAGTGTCAGAATGGCCTGAAATAAATGATCTACCGCTTCTGTTTTAATCTTCTTATTCATGTCGTGGTCTCTCTCCTTATAATACATACGGCTCCCCCCTCTCAGAGCCTCGCATTACTCATACCCTGCCATTTTAACATATTAAAGTCTGAAAGTCCATACATACTGGCAGTTTTAGGAGAAATTTTACAGCATAAATTTTTCAACCACCAGACCCACGCCGTCCTCATTGTTAGAAGCGGTAATATAGTCGGCGGCATTTCTCACCGGCAGAACCGCGTTTTCCATGGCCACTCCAAGCCCGGCATACCGGATCATAGACAGGTCATTGTAGCCGTCGCCGCAGGCGATCATCTCCTCCTTTGACATATGAAGGTGAGCCAGAAGACGTTCCAGGGACTGTGCCTTGTCAATGCCCTTTGGCATGATCTCCAGGAAAAATTCCTCGGAGCGGTATACGCTGTAATCCCGCCCCATGGCGGCCTTTACCTTTGCCTCCACTGCAGCCAGATAGTCCCCGTCATCCAGCATCAGAAACTTTGGTACCTGAAAATTTACATATTTTTCCATATCATCCACCTGGCGCAGGGAAAGATGGTTGATATTGGACTCGATGACAGCATAGGGGCATTTTGCATTGTTTGTAATAATATCCCCGCCCTCATAGGTCAGTATATCCACCCGGTGCTCCTTTGCAAGCCCTATGATCTTCTGGTTGGACTCCAGGGGCAGAAGGGCGGAAAATACGGCTTCTCCGGTGCGGCAGTCTGTGATCATGCCCCCGTTATAAGAAAGGATATAGCTGCCGAAGCGGGCCAGCTCCAGCTCCTCTGCCAGCGGCTGTACCCCGGCAGTCGGCCGTCCGGAGGCCAGAACCACGATCTTTCCCGCCTCCTGGGCCTTCATAAGGGCTGCCTTCGTCCTGGGCGTAATCACCTTATCCCGGTTTGTCAGTGTTCCATCTAAATCCAGTACAATGATATTGTAATCCATACCTGCTTTTCTCCTGTCCTTTGGTTCATGTTCTGCAGACATTTTACCAGAAACGGCACCGGATGACAACCGGATTCGGATCACTCACCCCTGCCCCCTTCCTTTAATACAATATACTATAATCACAGATCAAGGAGAATTCCATGAAAAAAATAATGACAGGCGTCCTGGCCATTGCAGGCGCCCTGACTCTTGCTGCCTGCGGGCAGCTGACGCCGGGAGCCGCTTCCGGCGGTACACCTCTGGTTCTCAGTGAGGTGGCCCATTCTATTTTTTATGCCCCTCAGTACGCAGCTATTGAGCTGGGATATTTTGAGGAGGAGGGCATCGATCTGACCCTGATCAACAGCGCCGGGGCTGACAAGGTTATGACGGCCCTGATCTCCGGCGACGCCCAGATCGGCTTTATGGGCTCCGAAGCCAGTATCTATGTGTACCAGGAGGGCTCTGAGGATCCTGCAGTCAACTTTGCCCAGCTTACCCAGCGGGCCGGAAACTTCCTGGTGGGAAGAAAGGCAGAGGATGAGTTCCAATGGGAGAACCTGAAGGGTAAAACCGTACTGGGCGGCAGGGCCGGGGGTATACCCTGCAACGATGTAACTTCCCTTTTACGCCTGTCTCTCCTTCTTCTCTGTCTGGTAACGGATCCATAAAGCACCGTTTTCATAGACCTCTGCCCCCACCAGCTTCAGCTTCACCGGCTCCCGGTCCATGGGAAGCCCATCAAAGACAGCTGCCATACCCTTTCTTCCGTCAATCCCCGGAGCCAGCAGGATGCTTATCTCATCAAGAAGCCCTGCGTCCAGAAAGCCTGCGTTGATGGCGCCGCCTCCTACTACACTCATCCGCTCTACTCCAAATTCCCGGTATAAAAGCTCTGACGCCCGTACCAGATCCACCCGTTCCTTTCCGCAGGCGATCCAGGAGATCTGCCTGGAATCTAGATAGGAAAGGTATTCCTTTGTTACCTGCTGACTGGTAAGGATTAAAAGAGGCTGGTCGCTGTCTCCCTGCTCCGGCCAGAGAAGGCTGCCTCTGGTATCCGCTACCACGTTATAGCCCAGGGCTTCCGTCTTTTTGGAAAAGCCTTCCCTTCCAAGGATCTCCAGATTTACTGCCTCAAACACTCCCTGCTCTGCCATTTCCAGCTGGGCTGTCACTCTCCCGCTTACAGCTGTAGGAGCCGCAAGGGCCTCCAGAGTTTCATAATACTCCTTTGTGCCCTCCAGCTTCTCCGTCATAGCGCAGTCGATCCGTCCGTCTATGGATGTCATCATGTGGCAGATTATGTATGGTTTGTTCATCTTTGTTTGTCTCCCTTCTTTAATTATATTTCTATTGTAATTCGGATCCGGCACTATGTCCAATGCCTGCATTTCATGCATTTTCATACATAAAAGGCATGGCTTTAGGAGGTCTTTAGAAGCTTTACAGGCTGGAGATCTCCCGGTATTCGATTGTAGATAACGGAAGATTTACTTAAATTCTTGAATTATAGTTTCCACATCTGTAATGCTGTTATTGGTATATATATAACTAAAAGTAAATCCGTTCTGTTCCCAAATGGCGTAGGTAAGCTCCGGGGAAGTATCGCCTGTGTATCTATAATAATCAACTTTCACGCCCTCTATGTCTTTGCTTTCCTCTAATGTACCGCCATAAATTCCACTAATATCTCCACTTCCATATTTTATGCGAAATTCCGATCCATCGCTATAGTTTATCTGACCCATAGTCGGATAATTGTCCTCGACCAAAACGGAATAGTATTCAACTTCCTTGTCCAGCACAGGAACATGAAAGTCAAGATATTCCTCCATTTCTTCAACAGATGTAACCTCTATAAACGGATTTGAAGTTTGCACAAACTCAGGATCAGGAACATTATTTCGAATATTTTGCGTAACCATGACACCGCCGGCGATCACCAGGCATAGGCAAGCTGCCATAGTTCCCATTTTAAACCAAGCAGGCTTTTTATGTGCTTTCTTTTTCTGGTATCCGATCGCTTCATCTACATACCGGGTATCAAGTTCACTCATGGCTTCTGAAAATTTTTTGGAGTTCATATAAATACCTCTCTTTCAATTAAGTAATCTTTCATTTTTTGTCTGATACGGGTCAGCCGGACAGAGATATTTTTTTCCGTAAACCCTACAAACTCGGCTATGTCCTTGCAGCTATCGGAAAACCAATAGCGGCGCATAAAGATAACACGATTTTCAATGGTCAGCGTATCCAGAAAGTCCTCAATGATACGGGCTAACTCTTTGACTTCCATCTCTGTCTCCACTGTGTTTGGGTCTGCTATGCAGGCTTCGATTTCCTCCATAGCAATCGTATAAGTGCTGTTGCGTTTTGCTGCTTCCTTTCTGTAATAAATCTTCAATGAAATGTTCCGAACAATTTTACAGATATAAGACAGCAATGGGTTGGGGCGCGTCGGGGGAATTGCGTTCCATGCTCCTAAATAAGCGTCATTGACACATTCCTCTGCGTCCTGCCCGTTGTTCACGATATTATTCGATAGCTTGTGGCATACTTTGCCGTATTTTATATCCAGTTCCCGTATGCCTTGCTCTGAACGCTCGAAAAACAACTCAATGATTTTTTCATCTTCTATCATCACACCGCCTCCTTTCTGGCTTCACCTATATACTACGGTTTCAGCGGCAAATACTACATCAAATCCAAAAAATTTTCAAAAAAATTATATCACACTTTTGAAGTTGGTACAGCAAGTTGTTTGAATGGCTGACAGTACAAAGCCCCTACATACATTCCATCAAAATCTGATAAATCTCTTCTCGGTTAAGCTCACGCGGACCCGTCTTGATGAGATTGCAGGTATCTGCCACCTGGCGCAGTACCTCCGGTGTGATCTCCACATTGGATTTCAGCTGGCTCATTTTTACCGGCAGTCCGCACTCCCTTATGAATGCCGCCAACGCCTCCACTCCCTTCTCTGCTGTATCTGCACCAAATACCGCCTTAGCAAACCGGGCAAATTTTTCCGGCGCGTCCTTTAGGATATGGCGGTAATAAGCAGGATGGATCACTGCCAGCCCCTGTCCGTGATTGCAGTCTGTATAAGCACCCAGCTGGTGCTCCATCTGATGAGCCTGGAAATCCGTCAGGCGGCCGCATTTCAAAATCCCATTTTCCGCCATGGCTGAATCCCACATCAGATTGCTTCTTGCCTGCACGTCGTTTATATCCTTCAGCAGGCGGTGCATATTGATCACCGTATTTTTCATAACCGCCAGAGCGATCTCATCCGATACATTATCTTCATCAGACCTGCCAAGAAACGTTTCCATTGCGTGGCTTAAGGTATCAAAGGCTCCGGAAAGCACCTGCATGGCCGGCACAGACATGGTATAGGCCGGATCAAGAACCGCAAAGGAAGCCGTAGTTCCAAAAAGCGGGCCCTTCCATTTCTTGTCCTCACAGGTAATGACCGCCCCTCCATTCATCTCCGCCCCAGTACCGGACGCTGTCACTACAGCCCCCATAGGGATTCCTGCTGCCGGAAACTGCCCTTTCTCATACTCCAGACTCCATATGTCCTCCTCCAGCATGGCCTGGGCAGAAATCACCTTGCAGCAGTCAATCACACTTCCGCCGCCCACTGCCAGGATCAGATCCACCTGCTGTTCACGGGCCAGAGCCGCTCCCTCCTGCACCTTTGCGTAGGTGGGATTTGGCATAATGCCGGAGAACTCGATCACCTGTTTTCCTGCATTTTGAAGCAGTTCTTTTATTTCATCATAAATACCATTTTCTTTAATAGAACCGCCTCCAAAGGCAAGCATCACCCTTTTTCCCGCCTTCTTAAGCTCTGTTTCCAGGGCCTCCTTTGCAATCCCTTCGCCAAAATACACCTTTGTTGGGTATGAAAAAGTAAATTTGTCCATTGAAATATCCTCCTTGTTCTTTTACAGCTCCTATGCTACAATGCGATTGCTGCAACCGATTATAATTTACGGTAGTAACTACCGGTCAATAGCTTTTTGAAAAAATTTAGTCTCATGTGTACTCTCGGAATCTCTTTGTGCTCAGGAGAGACTCCGAGAGTACACGCATCCTACAGGAGGGCATTTTTATGTATACAATGATGCAGGTCTGCCGGGAACTTGACATGACCTATCAGACCTTAAAATACTACTGCAATGAGGGACTGGTTCCAAATGTGAAAAGAGACAGCAACAACCGCCGGGTTTTCGATGAAAAGGATGTGAAATGGATCCGGGATCTTACCTGTTTAAAGAAATGTGATATGAGTATTCTGGAAATGAAAGAATATTTAGAGCTATGCCTCCAGGGAGAATGCACGATCCTGCAGCGTAAAGAAATGCTGACGAAAAAACGGGAGGCGCTGCTTGATACCATCAAAGAATTAGAGGACAGCGTTGCCTACATTGACTGGAAGCAGAACTTTTATGACGAAGTGCTTTCCGGCACCCGTCCATATATAAGCAATCTGATCCGTACCGAAGAATAGCGTCTGTTCCATTTTCATAAGCATAAGGTAAGAACCTCACTGAGGTGATCCCTATGAAAGCTAAAAAAGAAATCTGCTATCTGTTTCAGAACGCGGAAACAGAAAACGAGACGCTCCTGCGCCGAAAAGAAAACCTGACCCGGCAGGGCTGTCTGGTAGTGACTGTGATCCAAGGGCATACGGACATAAAAACCGGGCTGATGGCTGTACTCAAACACCATCTGCCCGGTTAAATCTCTGGAGGTATTTTTTATGGATCCTGCCATCACTACTTCCCCTCTGGTCATCGACGGCTATGTCCGGCTTTCCAGAGACGATAACAAACGAAATTATTCATCTATCGAAAATCAAAAGAAGATCATCCGCCAGTATGCAAGAGAACATAACATGGTCCTCCGGCGCATATACGAGGATGACGGTATTTCTGGCTATTCCTTCGACCGCCCCGCCTTTCAGAGCATGATGGCCCATCTAAACGCCATTGATGTAATCGTGGCAAAGGATCTCTCCCGGATCGGCAGGCACAACGCAAAGGTGCTGCTTTTTCTGGAGGAAATGGAGGAGCAGGGCAAGCGGGTGATCCTGATAGACGATGATTATGACTCCCTTTATTCCGATGATGATATAATCGGCATCAAAACCTGGGACAATGAACGCCACGTAAAAAACACCAGCCGCAAGGTAAAACGGATCAAGCAGATGGAGCAGGAAAATGGCACCCTCCTATGCACCCCGCCCTTCGGCTACACCAGACACCCCCTAAACCGGCAGCTGATCCTGATCGATGAGGAGGCCTCCTCCATCCTGAACCTGGAAAAGGACCTTTACCTGGAAGGAAATGGAATCCGAAGAACCGCCCAGCTGCTCAACGAACGGGGCGTTCCCACGCCTACCATGCTGCAGAAGGAACGCTGCGAGGCCCTGGGACTTCCCTATCGCCGCAGGGTTGCCTGCCGCTGGAGCTACGGCATGGTAAAGGATACCCTGTTCAATGACTACCACAACGGGATCCTCCGCACCCACAAGCGGGAACGCACCACCATCAATGGCAGGGACAAAAAGGTGCCAAAAGATCAGCAATATGTATTCCCCGGCCACCATCCCAAAATTTTTGATGACGAAACCATGAAGCTTCTCTATGAGGTCAAAGACAGCAGGCACAAAAGCAGCTACCGGGGCCAGAGAAAACACACCAATCGTTTCTCCGGCTGCCTCTACTGCAAAGACTGCGGCATGAAGCTGACCGCCATCAACCGTCCTGGCCGCAGTAAATATTATATCTGCGGCACCTACAATAAAAAAGGAAAAGAGTTCTGCGGACATTCCCACACTGTAAAAGAAGAAGCATTGACAGACGCTCTGATCCACTGCCTTGTCCTCTGCCGCAGCAGTATGGAGGAGCTGCTTAAGACCCTGGATCTGTCAGCTCTGCAGACCGAGCATTTTACAGCAGCTGACAGCCACAGGCGGCTCACAGAGGAGCTGGAAGCCCTCAAAAAAGAGCTGAAGCTCCTGGTAGAACAAAAGATCAGAGAAATGACAGCCAATCCCGCCATGAGCGGGATCATCAGCGAAACCTACACCTCCCTCCAGGCTGAAAAAACAGAGCGGATCTCTGCCATAGAAACTGCACTGGCAGACCTGCCCCAGAGCTCCCCCTCCGACACAGACCAGCTTTCTTCTGCTCTTGACCTTCTGGATGAGATCCTGGAAAAAAAGAACCTGACCCGGACAGACATCGAAATCCTTGTAGAAAAAATCCTTGTAGATCAGGATGGAAATATCGATCTGTACCTGAAATACGGACTGGAGCGTGTTTGAAAAAGTTCATCATGCTGGGGCGGGCCGGGGGTATGCCTCAGATGGTCTTTGAATATATCCTGAAAAAACACGGCCTGGATCCCAAAAATGACCTGACCATCGACCAGAGTATTAACTTCGGCCTGACCGCCGCCGCCTTTACCAGCAGCCCTGCAGACTACACCGTAGAATTTGAGCCCTTCGCCACCACCCTTGAGGAAGAAGGAAACGGTTATGTGGTCGCTTCCCTGGGCACCGAATCCGGCTATGTGCCCTACACCGCCTATTCCGCCAGAAAAAGCTTCATCGAAGCCAACCCCCAGCTGATCCAGCAGTTTACCAATGCCATCCAGAAAGGCATCGACTATGTAAACTCCCACACCGCCCAAGAAATCGCCCAGACCATACAGCCCCAGTTCAAGGAAACCTCCCCCGAGCGCCTGGCCGTGATCGTAGAGCGCTACAAGGATCAGGATACCTGGAAGGAAGATACCGTCTTTGAAAAAGAAAGCTTTGAGCTTCTGGAAAATATACTGGAAGAAGCCGGAGAACTGGACCAGCGTGTCCCATATGAGGAGCTGGTAACCACTGAATTTTCGCGGGAAGCGGCAAAATAGATAAAATATGCCCCGGAGCCCTGACAGCCCCGGGGATTTTTGTTGTAGATTAAGAGCTCCGTAAAAATGCCACGGCCGGCACCACTTTCACTCCAGCTCTTATATGATTTCCTTTCTCTTTAAAAGGCACACCGTCTCAATCCCGCTGGTGCAGGGGAACATATCCACCAGGCTCACCTTCTCCACCTGATAGCCCCTCTCCTGAAGCACCACCAGATCCCGTGTCAGGCTGGTAGGCTTGCAGGACACATATACCATGCGGTCTACACCAAAATCAATAATCTTTCCAAGAGCCTTCGGATGGATCCCATCACGCGGCGGGTCCACCACGATCAGATCCGGCTTATCCTCTAGGCTGTCTATTACCTTCAGCACATCTCCTGCCAGAAACTCACAGTTTTCCAGGCCATTTAACCGGGCATTGATCCTGGCGGCCTCTACGGCCTCCTCTACGATCTCCACTCCTACAACCTTCTTTGCCACAGACGCCAGGATCTGGGCAATGGTTCCGGTGCCGCTGTAAAGGTCAAATACCACCTTATCCTTCGTATCCCCGATATAGCTGCGGGCCGTCTCATACAGCACCTCCGCTCCCAGAGAATTGGTCTGAAAGAAGGAAAATGGGCTGATCCTGAACCTGAGCCCCAAAAGCTCCTCATAAAAATAATCCTGCCCGTAAAGCACCCTGGTTCCGTCATCCCGCACTGCATCTGCCAGCGTGTCATTTTTCGTATGAAGAATACCGGCGCAGGTCCCCTCCAGAGGAAGGGAAAGAAGCCTGTCCTTCCACACCTCAAGAAGCTCTGCCTCCTCCTCACAGCTGATCTCCCGTCCTTCTCCCGTCAGATATTCCCTCTGGGTACTGGTTACCAGATCCACCAGGATCTCTCCGGTCTTTACTGCCCTGCGGACCAGCAGATGGCGCAGATAGCCCTTATGCTGGAGCTTTTTGTAAAATGCAGTTCCAAGCTCCTCAAAATAATCCCTGGTGGCAGTGAGGATCCGGCAGAAATCCGGATGCACGATCTGGCAGTGAGGCGTTGTCACAATATCATAAAAGCTCCCCCGTTTGTGCATCCCTAAAGCCAGAGGCCCGTCCTTTACCTCATCTCCAAAGGAAAATTCCATTTTGTTGCGGTAGCCCCGGTCTATGGGACTGGCCTTGATGCCCTGAAATTCATAGGTTCCTGGACATACCACCCCATCTAAGAGGCCCTTAACCTGTCCCTCCTTGATCTTTAGCTGCTCCTCATAGGGAAGCCCCTGATACAGGCAGCCGCCGCAGTTTACACTGTGAGAGCAGGCCTCATCCGGCTTTTCAAGAGGCGCGTGCTCTAACACTGTAAGAAGGCGGCCCTCACACCTTCCCTTTCTCCGTTTGGTCAGCACACCCTGTATTTTCTGCCCGGGAAGGGCATTTTTCACTGTAATCCGCTCACCCTCCACTGTTATAATCCCTTTATTTGGAAAATCGATCCGTTCTACGATTCCTTCAAATGTATCGCCTTTTTTCATTCCTGTTCTCCTTCGATTCCTTATCTCATACCTGCAGCTGCAGGACAACTGTATTTTATCATAAAACCGGCGTCTGTCCAACAAAAAAGAGTACCACTCTCAAGCAGTACCCCTTTTCGTCCGTATTCTGTCCGGTTTTATTCCGCCTTTTCCTCAGCCTTCTTTACAACCGGCTCATCGTCCTCAAAGAAATCGTCGTCGAAATCATCGTCAAAATCGTCCTCAAAGTCCTCCAGGTAATCCGGTGTAAAGAAACGGTATACCGCATAGGCGATCCCTGCCACTGCCGCTACTGCGCCGATGATGGCCAGCACCCACAGGATGCAGTTTCTCTTTCTCTCGTCTTCTTCTCTCTTGTGAAGGAGCTCGCTGATCCTGCTGCTGTTCATCAGTTCTTCCACACGTCCCAGAGCCTCTCTTCCCATGGCATCGAATTTGTCTCTGTCAAATCGGTTCATATTCCCCACACATCCTTTCTCAAATGTTTCTCCATGTTCCTATTATATCATGCCAGAGGGATATTTACTATCCCATTTTTTTCTTTCTGTATTTTAAATCCCTACAGCTTTTCCATATTGGCAAAGGAAGCCATCATCTTCCGTTTTCCCCTCTGGTCAAACTCTACCGTCACCTCATAATCCCTGGGCTCATCCTTAATCTCAAGAACCGTTCCCTCACCGAAGCGGTCGTGTCTCACACGGTCTCCCACTTTGTAGGGAAGAACAGCCGCCTTCTGTACGGCAAAGGTCTTTCCAAAGGCTGGCTTCGAGGCGCCTGCAGGCGTCCCTGACTTGGAGGCGTAAGCATTGAATCCCTTTCCAAAGCTGCTTCCGTAAGCGGGGCTGGCACCGGAAGGACGGTTCCAGGGAAGCTCATCCTCCTGGCTCCCCCGTTTCACGCTGCCAAGAACCGGCTCCAGGCGGCTCTCCTCCAAAAGCCCGCCCGGGATCTCCTCCAGAAAGCGGCTGGGCTTGCTGTAGCGCGTCTCTCCATTGGTCATCCGCTGTCTTGCCGCCGTAATCACCAGCTCCTTTTTCGCCCTTGTAATACCTACATAGCAGAGCCTCCGCTCCTCCTCCAGATCCGTCCTGTCATCGGAGCAGATTGACATCATGCTGGGAAACAGGCCGTCCTCAAGACCGGCCAGATATACCTTGGGGAACTCCAGCCCCTTGGCGCTGTGAAGGGTCATAAGGGTCACCCGTTCCTCCGAATCATCCATCCGGTCCACATCCGCCACCAGGGCCACCTGCTCTAAAAACTCGTCCAGAGTGGGATGCTCGCTCTCATCCTCATAGCTTACTGCCTTGTTGATCAGCTCCTGGATATTTTCAAGGCGGGTCTCTGCCTCAACCTCGCCTTCCTCCTCCAGCTCCTGACGGTATCCGGTCTCGTCCAGGATCCCCTCGATCAGATCCTGGATGGAATATTCCTCAGAAGCCGCCATGGCCCGGAAGCTTTCCACCTGAGCCGTAAACCGGCTGATCTTCTCCGCCGCCTTTCCGATCCCAGGCACCATCCTGGCCTCTTTTAAGGCTCCGTAAAGGCTCATGCCGTGTTCAGAGGCAAATACCGTCACCTTTCCCATAGTCGTGGCCCCGATGCCCCTCTTTGGCACGTTGACGATTCTTAAAACAGACAGGTCATCCACGCCGTTTGCAATAGTCTTAAGATAAGCCAGGATGTCCTTGATCTCTTTTCTCTGATAGAAGTTCACCCCTCCCACCAGCCGGTAGGGCACATTGTAAAAAATGCACCGCTCCTCGATCAGACGGGACTGGGCATTGGTCCTGTAAAGGACTGCCTGATCCTGGAAGGAATATCCGCAGTCCCGCAGCTGTCTGGCGATAAAATCCGCCTCATCCCTTGCGGTGTCAAACTGCTTAAAGAGGATCTTGTCCCCTTCCCCGTTGGCCGTCCACAGCGTCTTGTCTTTCCTTCCCCAGTTGTGGCGGATCACTCCGTTTGCCGCGTCCAGAATCGTCTGGGTGGAACGGTAATTCTGCTCCAGCTTAATCACCTTTGCCCCCGGAAATGCCTCCTCAAAGCTTAAGATATTTTCAATATCCGCCCCTCTGAACCGATAGATGGACTGGTCATCATCTCCCACCACGCACAGGTTCCGGTACTTGGAAGCCAGAAGGCTCACCAGCTTAAACTGGGCCTTATTGGTATCCTGGTACTCGTCCACCATAATATAGCGGAACCGCTCCTGATAATAGTCAAGAACCTGGGGGCAGCTTTCAAACAGCTCCACCGTCTTTACAATGAGATCATCAAAATCCAGGGCATTGTTCTTTTTTAACTGCTTCTGGTATTCCCGGTAGATCTCTCCCGTCTTTTTCTGCCGGTAGTCGTCCCCGGCCTCTAACAGAAACTGCTCCGGGCTGATCAGCTTATCCTTGGCCGAGGAGATCACCGACAGGACACTCCTCTCCTTATACTGCTTCGTGTCTATGTTCATGGCCTTAAAGACCTGCCGCATCAGGGTCTTCTGGTCATCTCCGTCATAGATGGAAAAGCTGGTGGTAAAGCCCAGAGACTCAATATGCCGCCTTAAGATTCTGACACAGGAGGAGTGAAAGGTGCTGACCCAGATGCTTTCCGCGCCAAAGCCTACCAGCTGGTCCACTCTCTCCCTCATCTCCCCTGCCGCCTTATTTGTAAATGTGATGGCCATGATATTCCATGGGTTCACCTGCTTTTCCTCAATCAGATACGCTACCCTGTGGGTCAGCACACGGGTCTTTCCCGAACCCGCTCCCGCCAGGATCAGGAGGGGGCCCTCTGTGTGAAGCACTGCCTCCTTCTGCATCGGATTCAATGTATCATAAATACTCATTCCATTACCGCCTTCCATATTGTCTCCAAAGTATAACATACTATGCTGCGCCTGTAAATAAACCATATGTTTTTCTTGTCATATGGTTTTCAATACTATATAATAGAGACAGTAATGTGATAAGAAAACCGAGGTGACAATATGAAAACAAACGAAGAACGGCTAAGGGAGATGTTAGACCGCCTTGGTTCCATGACCCATGTAGAACCGGAGGAGATCCCGGATATTGATCTGTATATGGACCAGGTGACTACATTTATGGAAAGCCATTTAAAGGATGCCAGGCGCTATCCGGAAGACAAGGTTCTGACCAAGACCATGATCAACAATTACGCGAAGAATAACCTTCTTCCGCCCCCTGTAAAGAAGAAATACTCCAAGGATCATATGCTGCTGCTGATCTTTATCTACTATTTCAAGAGTCTTCTGTCCTTCAGCGACATTGAGGAGTTCTTCGGCCCTATTACCGGGCGCCATTTTTCCAAAGGGGATTCCGGCATTTCCCTGGAGGATATTTACCGCGAGGTCTTTACCCTGAAGGAGCAGGAGATGGAAAAGCTTAAGGAGGACGTGAACTCCAAGTTTTCCAGGGCCTCCCAGACCTTTGAGAAAGCGGCTGTAACTGAGGAGGAGCGGGACTATCTGCGCCTGTTTGCCTTTATATGCGAGCTTTCCTTTGATGTATATCTAAAGACCAGAATGATCGAGCAGGCTGCAGATCAATTAAGAGAAGAAAATAATTCAGGAGGGAAAAAGAGGTAACGCCTCTTTCCCCTCCTGCTTTTTATGCCTCTCTGACCGCCCGGACAGCCGCCTTTAAAAGATCCATATCCTGCTCCGTAGCCAGGGTACAGTCTGCCCCAAGGATAAAACCTGTCTTTCCAAAATCTTCCAAAATCCGGTGTACCTCCTGCCTTACAGCCTCAGCCGGCCCATCTGCCAGCACGCCGCTGCGGTTCGCCATCCCTCCCATAATTGCCGTTCCGGGAAAGAGCCGTCTCCCCTCCTCAAGACTGTAAGGGGCCTCATATACGCCCCAGTTTACCACATCCGCATACTCCCCATAGCCCCGGTAGCGCTCCATATTCAGCTGATCCTTACAGATATGGAGGAAGCAATACCCTCCTGCGTCCTTCACTGTCTTCATGATCTGCAAATCAAAGGGCCGGATCCAGGCCGCAAATTCCTCATCTGTAAAAAATCTTGTCTCTCCCCCCAGAGCCGCGTAATAGATCCCGTCCACGCCCATTTTTATATAGGTCTCTGCCAGGCGGCACATCACATCTGTGATCCGCTGCATCCCGTCAAGAACCGTCCGGGTATCCTCCCGGAGCAGACGGCAGAGCTTTTCCCTTACCTGGTCATAGGAAGCTGAAGGGTCCATCTTTTCCAGAGGATGGATGGCGGAAGCCGTAACCCCGTGAAGAGTTCCCAGAATAAAGGCATCCCGGTCGCAGCGCTTCAAAATTTTTTCCGTCAGCTGAGTCTGGGCCTTCATAAACGGGTCCTCCATGGTCATCTCACCCACCAGGCGGTAATCGCTGCCCTGGTTGATCTCTCCCATATAAGGCACCAGATTTTCATTCATAATCTTGAGAATGTCCGTATCCGTCTCCTCAAAAAAGCGAAGATGAGCCTCCACTGCCCTGTCCCCGTAGGCCTCCTCCTTTGGAAAATGGAGAGAAAAGCCGCAGGGCGCCACATCTGTCTCCTGCCCCCTGATCGCCGCGATCACACGTTCCTTCTTTGTCATTTTGCTGACCCCCTATTTTAATATTCTTTATAATATATTTTTAATAATATCAGTTTTATCATCAATGTGGATTGTAACACGATTCATCATATATTTCAATGTGTTTTTGTAAAATTATTCTTATTTGTGAATTGTATTTTTAAAATCTACCCTTTCCGGCTCTGCTAGACTTTAGTCATT
>URNT01000059.1 GCA_900549235.1 uncultured Clostridium sp.
GCCCCCGTTTCGGCACCGGCGAGGCAAAGGCAATGATCAACGAATCGGTAAGAGGTACGGATATTTTCGTGATGGCTGATGTGACCAATTACAGTATCCCTTACACCGTAAGCGGCTATACCAACCACATGTCTCCCGACGATCATTTTCAGGATCTCAAGCGTGTGATCGGAGCCTGCGCGTCCACCGCCCACCGTGTAAATGTAATCATGCCTTTCTTATATGAAAGCCGTCAGCATAAACGCAGCAAGCGCGAGTCCTTAGACTGCGCCATGGCTCTGGAGGAACTGGCAGCCATGGGAGTGGAGAATATCATCACCTTCGACGCCCACGACCCCAGAGTACAGAACGCCATCCCTCTCATCGGCTTTGACAACTTTATGCCTACCTATCAGTTTGTTAAAACCCTGTTCGCCCACGATCCAAGCATCCACATCGGCAAGGAACACCTGATGGTCATCAGCCCTGACGAGGGTGCCATGAGCCGCGCCGTATATCTGGCCAACAACCTGGGCGTGGATATGGGTATGTTCTACAAGCGACGGGATTATTCCAGGATCGTAAACGGACGCAACCCCATCGTTGCCCACGAATTCTTAGGTTCCTCTATGGACGGCAAGACAGTGATCATCGTAGACGACATGATCTCCTCCGGCGAGAGTATGCTGGATACCTGCAAGGAGTTAAAGGCCCGGGGCGCCAAAAAGGCTATCGTCTGCTGTACCTTCGGCCTCTTTACAAACGGCCTTGAAAAGTTCGACGAGTACCATCAGAAGGGTTACCTGGACTATGTGATCACCACCAACTTAAACTACCGCGCACCGGAGCTCTTTGACCGCCCGTGGTACCTGGAGGCGGATATGAGCAAGTACATGGCCGCCATCATCAACTCTCTGAACCACAACCGTTCCATCAGCGCGACTCTTTCTCCTACAGAGAAGATCCAGAAGCTGGTGAAGAGGTATCAGGACGGGGAATTAAAATAAGATATAAGAAATGCAGCCCAGGATTTTTCCGGACTGCATTTTTCTTTGGTTTTCTATTTCTCCCTGATCTCTAAAAACGCCCCAAGATTCCCTCTCTGCTCCCCCACTCTTCTATGAGAAAACAGATAATCGCTGTTGCACATGGTGCAGATATTGGTGGTGTGGATCTGCTCTTTTCTCACTCCGGCTTCGGCCAGGATGATCTCATTTGCCCGCCACAGATCCAACTGGTATTTGCCTGGTTTTCCGTTGGGCGAAAAAAGCTCTTTATGCCACCTGGGGTCAAAGGCGGCGGCAAAGGCTTCTGCCACCTCCTCTCCTACCTCAAAGCAATCTCTGCAGATGCTTGGGCCGATGCAGGCGATCAGATCGCCGGGATCGGTGCCAAAGGCTTCTTTCATGGCATTTACTGTCTCACGGCCCATCCGGCTGACGGTCCCCCGCCAGCCGGAGTGGCTGAGGCCGATGGCCTTTTTCACCGGATCTACCAGATAAAGGGGTACACAGTCTGCATAAAAGGTTACAAGGGTAAGCCCAGGCACGTCTGTGATCAGACCGTCCACATCCTGGTAATCCCGCTCCCGGATCACCCCTTTTCCTGCATCCTCCTCTGTAACACGGCGGATATTGACGGTGTGGGTCTGATAGGACACCACCATCTGATCCCGTCTGACGCCAAGGGCCCGGGCCATACGGGTGAAATTTTCCAGAACCGCCTCCGGGTCATCTCCCCGGCTGTAGGAAAAGTTCATAGTGGCATATTTTCCCCTGCTGGCGCCTCCCAGGCAGGTGGAGAAGCCATTGACCACAAGTCCTGTATTCTCCAGGGCACGAAAAGATAAATAAGGAACGCCGGCGCCCTCCCTGGTGTCCAGGATATGCTGTTCATTTTTATACTTCCAGTTTATCATACGATATTTTACTCCTGATAATCAAAGGCATTTTCAATATGGGCCAGGGAACCGTCCCCGTAAAGGGCGATGACATCAAAGCGGCAGGAGATCTCTTCCCCATATCCGTGGCCGGCATAATAATACATGGCCGCGTGGCTGATGCGGCGCTGTTTTTTCCGGTCTACCGCCTCCAGAGCATCGCCACAGGCTCCATGATTTCTGAATTTACATTCGCAGAAAACAAGGACCGAATCCTTCTCCGCCACAATATCCAGCTCCCCCAGAGGGGTCCGCACATTCCGCCCCCGGATGCAGTATCCATTCTTTATAAGGTACTGGGCGGCCTTCTCCTCATAGGCCGCCCCGGTGCTTCTGTTATTCCTCTTTTCCACCATCTCCCCCTGTGATCCGCCTGATAAAGGTTTTACGGTGGATAGGACAGGGCCCCAGCTCCCGAATGGCCTTTATATGGGCGGCAGTGCCGTAGCCTTTGTGCTGGGCAAAGCCGTAACCCGGAAACAGGGCGTCGTATTCTTCCATCATCCGGTCCCTGGTGACCTTGGCAAGGACGCTGGCGGCCGCAATAGACACACTCTTTGTGTCTCCCTTGATAATCGGAACCTGCCGGATGGTGATTCCCGGAATGGTCACCGCATCATTCAGCAGCAAATCCGGAGCAACAGAAAGGCCGCTGACCGCCTCCCTCATAGCCTCGTAGGTGGCCTGAAGGACATTGATCTCGTCGATCCGCTGAGAAGTGGCTATGCCTACACTCCAGGCTGCAGCCTTTTCTTTGATCTCAAGAAACAGCTCATCCCTGCGGCCGGGAGTCAGTTTTTTTGAATCGTTCAGATATAGGATGGTGCAGTCCTTCGGCAGGATCACTGCCGCCGCGGCTACCGGTCCCGCAAGAGGGCCTCTGCCCGCCTCATCGATGCCGCAGATCCACTGACAGAGGGCATACTGCTGCTCATATTCCTTCATGGCCTCTAAACGGGCCAGTTCCTTTTCCAGTCTCTCTCCCTTTAATACTCTTGTCATATTACTTCACCCTGTCCTTATAAGCCTCCGGCCGCTCCAGTGTGATCCGCCCCAGCTTTCCGCTGCGGAAATCATCCAGAAGAAGGGCGGCCGCCCTTGCAAGATCCAGCTCCCCGCCCTTCATCAGGCAGGCGCGGCTCCTTGCGATCCCCTCCAGAATGGATACAGGACTCTGTTCTTCCTTTGCCCCTTCTGTATACTCCAGTGAGAAACGCTGGGCCAGAATACCGGGATAAGTCTTTTCCAGAAAACGGATCAGCTCCAGGGCCAGCTCGTCCTTATTGAGGATCTGGTCATTGATAGAGCCGATAAGAGCCAGGTTCAGGCCTACCTGCTGGTCCTCAAACCGGGGCCAGAGGATACCCGGGGTGTCTAAAAGCTCCAGCGTCTTATTCAGACGGATCCACTGGTTTCCCTTGGTCACGCCGGGCTTATTGCCGGTCTTGGCACAGGCTTTTCCCGCAAACGAATTAATAAAGGTGGATTTTCCCACATTAGGTATCCCCACTACCATAGTTCGGATGGGACGGTTTAATATTCCCCTTCTCCGATCCCTCTCAATCTTCTCTTTGCAGGCCTCCTGGACAACGGAATGAACCTGCTTTAAAGTGCCCTTATTTCTCGCATCAATCTTTACCACATGGATGCCCTTTGACTGAAACAGCTCAGCCCAGCGGCTGTTCATGGTCTCGTCTGCCAGGTCTGCCTTATTTAAAAGGACCATCCTTGCCTTTCCGGCCGCAAGCTCGTCGATGTCCGGATTGCGGCTGGAAAATGGGACTCTGGCATCTACCAGCTCGATTACCAGGTCGATCAGCTTTATATCTTCCTTCATGGCCCGTTTTGCCTTTGTCATATGCCCTGGATACCACTGTATGTTCATATTGTTCTCTCCTATTCTCAGGGATCGATCAGATCCAGTTTTAAAAGCGGGAAAACCCTGAGCCAGACCCTGCCGGCGATCTGGTCCGCTTTTACATTGCCGATATTGCCGAACCGGCTGTCCTCGCTGCTGTCCCGGTTATCTCCCAAAAGGAAGTATTCATCTGCCTCCAGCTGTATGGGGATCTCCGCCCGTCCGGCCAGGGACACCTGCCCCAGCCCATCCGGCGCTTCAAGAGGGGATCCGTCGATGTAGACGCTCCCATTTTTAATCTGAACCATCTCTCCCGGAAGACCGATGACCCGCTTTACATTTTTCCTTCCGTCTTCCCGTTCAAAGACTACGATGTCAAAGCGCTGGGGACTGCTTACATCATAGATCAGACGGTTCATAAGGACCACATCCTCCGCATCCAGCACCGGCTGCATGGAACTTCCTGAAATCCGCACCTGTTCCCCGAAGCCGTAGACTAAAAACCAGGCGCAGGCCAGGACAACCATAATATTCACCACCCAGCCGATGCCGCGGCGCAGCCAGGCTGTATCTTCATTTATATAAAAATCCACAGGCCACTTCCATTCTAATTCAGATTTGATCAAAGACCAAGAAAGGGACAATATACATTGTCCCTTTCAGTTTACTGCCTTATTATTTAACTAACTCTTTTACCTTTGCAGCCTTACCTACTCTGTCTCTTAAGTAGTTCAGCTTCGCACGTCTTACCTTACCGCGGCGTACAACCTCGATGTTGTCAACGCTCGGGGAATGTAAAGGCCAGGTCTTTTCAACGCCGATACCGTTGGAGTTCTTTCTTACAGTAAAGGTTTCTCTTGCTCCGCCGTTCTGTCTCTTGATCACAGTACCCTCGAAGATCTGGATTCTCTCGCGGTTACCCTCTTTAATCTTGTTGTATACCTTAACAGTATCACCAACAGAGAAAGCGGGTACGGTCTCTTTTAACTGAGCTGCTTCAATACTTTTGATAATTTCGTTCATCGTGTGAACCTCCTTCGTCTATTGGATGTTCTTAACGCCTCTTTGGTAAAGCAGATTCACCTGTATGGCGGCAGAGGACCATCTATTTCTTTTCACAACAACTAATTCTACCACAGAGCCGGTTGGATTGCAAGTGTTTTTTAATTTTGCGCGGCAGCCGCCTCGTCCTCACTCTCTGTTTCTGACGGAAGGTAGAGATGAACCTTGTCAACCCGGTTGCGCTCTACGTGCTCGACCACCAGACGGACTCCCTTAGTCTCAGCTGATTCCCCTTCCTCTGGAAGGTGATCTAAAAGGTCAATGAGAAGACCGCCTACGGAGTCATAATCCTCGGATTCCAGCCCCAGTTCCAGCCTGTCATTTAAATCATCCAGCTTCATAGAGCCTTCGACCAGATACTCCCCTTCTCCAAGACATACAAGCGCATCCTCCTCATCCTCGTCGTACTCATCACGGATGTCTCCCACGATCTCTTCCAGAATATCCTCCAGGGTAATAAGACCGGCGGTGGCGCCGTATTCATCCAGCACAATGACAATGTTGTTGGAGGTGCCCCTCATGTCTACCATCAGTTCAGAAAGACGCTTGGACTCAAAGGTATACAAAGGCTGGCGCAGATGGTCCTTAATAGAAAAATGCTCTCTGTCCTCAATCAGCAGCATATCCTTCATGTTGATGATTCCGATTACATTGTCCGTATTGTCCTGATAAACAGGAAGGCGGGTATAGCGCTCCTGACGGAATACCCGGAGAAGCTCCTCATAATCCGCGTCTGCGCTGATAAAAGCCATATCGATCCTGGGAACCATAATATCCCTGGCTACGGAATCGCCCAAATCAAATACATTGTTTATCATTTCCTTTTCTTCTGACTCAATGACGCCCTTTTCATGCCCTACCTCCACAATGGTGCGCAGCTCGTCCTCTGTCATCTGATCCCGGGGCTTATCCGGATCGATCTGCAGTACAAAAAGCACCAGCCTTGATAAACGGTTTACCAGACAGATCACCGGCGTCAGCACTACCATGATCATATAAATGGCGTGTCCAAACCGGAGGGCATTTTTCTCAGCCTCCAGGGAAGCGGCAGTCTTCGGGGTGATCTCACCGAAGATCAGGATCAGAAGAGTCAGCACGCCGGTGGCAATACCAGCAGCAGAGCTTCCAAATACTTCAGTTACCAGAACTGTCAGCATGGCGGAGGCAGAAAGGTTCACCACATTGTTGCCGATAAGGATGGCGCTCAGCATCCTTGACTGGTCCTCACTGAGCTTTAACACCCAGGAGGCGGCCTTATTTCCCGACTCCGCAAGATTCCTGATACGGATCTTGTTCACTGTGGTCAGGGCTGTCTCCGACGAAGAAAAGAAGGCGGAAAGCCCAAGCAAAATGATAATTACAACCAAACGTATGGCGATCGTGTCACCAGATGGATCCAACTTTATCAACTCCTATTTTTAATATTTTTGTAGATTGTACAGCAGCTTTCAGGATCTGTCAATCCTCCCGCAGTCCCAGACGCAGTTCCAGGGCTCCCGTGCGGAAGTATCCTTTTATGTCAGAAATGCTGCACTCCCCTGCCTTTAACAGCTTTTTGGCCTTTGACATGGCTTTTCTGAAGGCCTTTGCCTCTGCGATCCCCTGGGCTTCTCCAAAGACAGAGACATAGGCGGCAGCATACTCTCCCGCAGCCACCTCCAGTTCCTTAAGAGCAGCCTCCTCAGGGTCTCCTTTCAGCTCGTCAAGAAATGCCAGCTCCTTCATGGTCAGGGCGGCGCCGGGAAGAAGGTCCGGCCTGCGCTCTAAGGTCCTGCGGATAGATTCCCTTCTGCGCCAGGCCTCGATATTTTTATGATGGCCCGTCAGCAGCACCTCCGGCACAGACAGGCCCTTATATACCTCCGGCCTTGTGTACTGGGGATATTCAAGGAGGTTATTGTGAAAGGATTCCTCCTCGGCGGAGGCTTCATTGTTTAAAACCCCCGGAACCAGGCGGGAGATGCAGTCGATCATCACCATGGCCGGCAGCTCCCCTCCCGTCAGCACATAATCTCCCACCGAAAGATAATCGGTGGCGATCAGCTCCAGGGCCCGTTCGTCGATGCCCTCATAGTGGCCGCAGAGGAACACCAGATCCTCCTCCTCCGCCAGCTCCCTTGCAACTGACTGGTTAAATACCCTTCCCTGAGGGGTCATATAGATCACCCTGGGGCGGTGTCCCAGCCTGCCGCACAGCTCCTCATAGGCGTCGCACACCGGCCCCGGCTGCATCACCATGCCGGCGCCGCCACCGTAGGGAGCGTCATCCACATGGCGGTGCTTATCCTTTGAATAATCTCTTATATCAATGGCTTCCACCGATATGGCGCCCTTGTCCATGGCCCGGCCCGTAATACTGGTGCCAAGGCCGTCCATCACCATATCCGGAAATAAGGTCAGTATATGAAACTTCATCCGTTCTCCTTCCAGCGGTTTTTCAGCTTGGTCTGCAGGCGGTACAGGGTGTTTAAGGCATCCAGAGGCGTCATGGTAGACAGCTCCAGGCCGTCCAGCTCCCGGATAATGTCATCGTCCTTCACCGTATCAAAGAAGGACAGCTGCTGCATATCCACCTCGTCCGGCTTCGGCACCGCCTTGTGGCTTGAGGCAGGGGCGCTTACCTGGGCGATCTCCTTGGCTCTGGCTGTGATGTCCGCATCGCTCAGCTCCGCCGCGATTTCCTTTGCCCTGGCGATCACCGACTCCGGCACTCCCGCCAGCTTTGCCACCTGGATGCCGTAGCTTTTGTCCGCCCCGCCTCTTACAATCTTTCGCAGGAATACAATATCGTCTCCCTGCTCCTTCACGGCAATACAGTAGTTCTTCACTCCGGGAATGGTTCCCTCCAGCTCCGTCAGCTCATGGTAGTGGGTGGCAAACAATGTCTTTGCCCCCAGAAGCCGGGTGCTGCTGATATGCTCGATCACCGCCCAGGCAATGGAAAGGCCGTCAAAGGTACTGGTTCCCCTTCCGATCTCGTCCAGCACCAGAAGGCTCTGGCGGGTGGCATTACGGAGGATGTTTGCTACCTCGGTCATTTCTACCATAAAGGTGCTCTGGCCGCTTGCAAGGTCATCGGAAGCGCCTACACGGGTAAAGATCCGGTCGCAGATGCCTATATCCGCCTCCTGGGCCGGCACAAAGCTGCCCAGCTGAGCCATCAGGACGATTAAAGCCACCTGGCGCATATAGGTGGATTTTCCTGCCATGTTGGGGCCGGTAATAACGGAAAGACGGTTCTTTCCATTGTCTAAAAAGGTATCATTTGCCACAAAGAGATCGTCCCGCATCATCTGCTCTACCACCGGGTGGCGGCCGTTCCGGATGTGAAGCACGCCCTTTTCGTTGATAGAGGGCTTTACATAGCCCCGGCGGGTGGCGACGGCAGACAGGGAGCAGAATACGTCCACTCCGGCAATGGCCTTGGCGGTTTTCTGGATCCTCAGCACCTGAGAGGCGATCTGATCCCTTACCTGGCAGAACAGGTCATATTCCAGGGACACCAGCTTTTCCTCCGCCCCCAGGATAATGTCCTCCAGCTGCTTCAATTCATCGGTAGTAAACCGCTCCGCGTTGGTAAGGGTCTGCTTGCGGACAAAATAGTCAGGAACCATATCCTTAAAGGAATTGGTGACTTCAAAATAATAGCCGAAAACCTTATTGTATTTTACCTTCAGATTTTTGATCCCGGTCTTTTCCTTTTCACGGCTTTCAAGCTCTGCCAGCCAGGTTTTTCCCTCTGTCTTTGCGTGGCGGAGCCGGTCTGCCTCCTCATGGAAGCCCTCTCTGATAATCCCTCCCTCACGGACGGTCACAGGGGGATCCTCCTGGATCGAGGCGCCGATAAGCTCACAGATGTCCTCTAAGGGATCCAGCTCCGACTCCAGCTCCCTTAAAAGCTCCGACTGAAATTCTCCCAGTATACGTTTTATATAAGGAAGCATCTCCAGCGAGGTCTTAAAGGCGATCAGATCCCTGGGATTGGCTGTTTTATAGCTGATACGGCCGATCAGGCGCTCCAGATCGTAAACCGGATTCAGATACTCACAAAGCTCCTCACGGGAAATGTAGCTCATGTTCAGCTCTTCCACCGCATTCTGG
Source organism: uncultured Clostridium sp. (assembly GCA_900549235.1). Lineage (GTDB taxonomy): Bacteria > Bacillota > Clostridia > Lachnospirales > Lachnospiraceae > Enterocloster. The sequence goes on from URNT01000059.1 coordinate 8,940, forward strand.
CGGCGGAGGATGGCTTCCTTCTGGATCAGAGGCTGCTCGATATAGCTGCGCAGAAGCCTGGCTCCCATGGCGGTCTTTGTCTTATCCAAAACCCACAGAAGGGTTCCCCGCTTCTGCTTCTCCCGCATGGTCTCCACCAGCTCCAGATTCCGTCTGGTAGAGGTATCGATGATCATAAACTGCCCGGTGGAGTAGGGGGAAATAGCAGTGATATGCTCCAGGGTGCTTTTCTGTGTCTCGTACATATACTGGAGCACCGCCCCTGCGGCAATGATCCCCGTAGCAAAATCCTCCAGGCCCAGCCCTCCAAGGGAGCCTACCTTGAAATGCTCCTTTAACACCTTCCTGCAGGATTCGTCTCCAAAGAAATGGCTGTCCAAGGCGGACACTGCCACCTGATACCGGTTCTTAAGCTCCTCCAGGTCTACTCCCGACATATAAAAGGCATTGTTGCAGATGATCTCTGACGGTGAAAACTTATTGATCTCATCAAACAGCTCCCGGTCTGTGGCCACCTCTGTCACCAGAAAGTCACCGGTACTGATGTCCGCCGTGGAAATGCCGTACTTGCCGTCCACATAAACGATGCCCATAAGGTAATTATTTTTCGTCTCATCCAGCACCTGAGCGCTGGTGATGGTGCCGGGGGTCACTACCCGGATCACCTCTCTTTTTACCAGTCCCTTGGCAAGCTTCGGATCCTCTACCTGCTCCGCAATGGCCACTTTATAGCCCTTCTGTACCAGACGGTACAGGTAGGAATCCGCCGCATGGAAGGGGACGCCGCACATAGGCGCCCGCTCCTCAAGGCCGCAGTCCTTTCCTGTAAGGGTGATCTCCAGCTCCCTTGACACCGTAAGAGCATCCTCGAAAAACATTTCATAAAAATCCCCCAGACGGTAAAAGAGGATGCAGTCCGGATACTCCCGCTTGGTCTCCATATAGTGCTGCATCATAGGGGATAAACGTGATAAGTCCATTGTTGTCTCTGCCATATTTTAAACCTCTGCCAGTCTTCCCATATAGTAAAAGCCCTTGCTTTCCTCCAGATACACCGGCAGCAGCTGTCCGATCATAGAAGGATCCCCCGGAAAATGAACAATGGTGTTGTTGGAGAGCCGTCCGGTAATCAGCTCCGGTGAGTGGTCATTGACCTCCTCTGCAAGCACCTCCTGGACCGTATGTACATCCCTGCCGCACAGCCTGGCCGAAATGTCCTGAACCTCCTTAAGCAGACGGTCAAAGCGGTCCTTTACTACCTCCTCAGGTATCTGATCCTCCATAGAAGCCGCCGGCGTACCGGTGCGCTTGGAGTAAATAAAGGTAAACGCGCTGTCAAACCCCACCCTTCTGACCACATCAAGGGTCTCCTGGAAATCCTCCTCCGTCTCTCCCGGAAAACCTACGATAATATCAGTTGTAAGGGAAATACCGGGTACAGCGGCCTTGATCTTCTCTGCCAGATCCACAAACTGCTCCTTTGTATAATGGCGGTTCATCACCTGAAGTACCCGGCTGCTGCCTGACTGTAAGGGAAGGTGCAGATGGCGGCAGATCTTTTGGGACTCTGCCATCACCTGGATCAGTTCGTCGGAAAGATCCTTTGGATGAGAGGTCATAAAGCGGATCCGCTTCAGCCCTTCAACCTTCTCTGCCTCTCTCAGAAGCTGGGCAAAGGTCATGGGGGTGTCCAGGTTCTTTCCGTAGGAGTTTACATTCTGCCCCAAAAGCATAACCTCCACTACACCGTCTGCCACCAGATTTTTGATCTCCTTTATGATCTCCTCCGGACGGCGGCTGCGCTCACGGCCTCTTACATAAGGTACGATGCAGTAGCTGCAGAAATTGTTGCAGCCGAACATAATGTTGACGCCGGATTTAAAAGAATACCTGCGCTCCACCGGAAGATCCTCCACGATCTGGGTGGTGTCCTCCCAGACATCGATGACCATTCTGTGCCTGTCCATCTCCTCCAGCCGTTCCTCCAGGCAGGCGCTGACCAGCTCTGCCAGCTTGAAAATGTTGTGGGTGCCGAAGATCAGGTCTACATAGCGGTAGCTCTTTTTAATCTTCTCTACCACCTCTTTTTCCTGCATCATACAGCCGCAGAGGGCAATCATCATCTCCGGATGCTTTTTCTTTCTGGCCCCCAGCTGGCCCAGACGGCCGTAAACCCTGAGGTTGGCATTTTCACGGACGGTACAGGTGTTATAGAGGACAAAGTCCGCCTCCTCCGTCTCCACTGCCTCATAACCGATGGTCTCAAGGATACCTAACAGCTTTTCTGAATCCCTGGCGTTCATCTGACACCCGAAAGTTTGAGTAAAAAAGGTCATGGGACGTCCCAGTTCTTCGGATTTTTTCTTTACCCAGGAACGGGCTTTCGCCATAAAATAGAACTGTCTGTTCGGCTCAAATTCCGGCGCTGGCTTGCTTGTGTCTACCGTGTCAAGATCTAAGTCTTTCAGATTGTCTATATATCGTAAATCTATTAAATTCATGTTATTTCCCTTTCAATTTGATTTTAGAATTCTTCGCCGGATTCCTTATCCACGAAAATGATCTTAAATTCGCAATTAAGGAATTCCGCGATCTGTGACAATTCCGATTCCTTGAAATCGTCACGTTTTAATTTGTTCGAAAAGTTCTGGCGCGTCTGCCCCGTCCCTTCTGCGACTTCTCCCATTGTTACGCCGCGACGTCCAACAATCAGGCGGATCTTTTCGGCTGTTGTCATTCCCACGAAAACACCTTCTTTCTTAAATTGATATATGTATTTTACATTTTACACTTTATAATGTCAAGTTGAAATAAATATTTTATTTTTTAATTGTTTTCTTTACATTTTATATTGACATATTACACTATAAAGTGTATAATGTAATCAAAGTTAAGGAAAGCGAGGAATTAAAAATGTTAGATAAAAACGGAAAAGAAATGGTAACTGGTTGTGTGGTGGAAATCAAAAACGCATACTTCAAAACAGATAACGGACTTTACTTCGTTGAAAAGTCGCCGGAAGAACTCGGCTGGCTCGGAAGTGATTATTGTCTTCTTAAATTAAAAAGAAACGGTCAGTTAAGCACCGCAAAGAAAAATATTTGTTTCTGGCCGATTATGTCATTCGTGAGTGATCGAATGAAATCCATTGAAGCAAACGCCTGGAATAAAGAACATGCGACAATCGAAGTTAGAACAGACATTGATCGTCAGTATATCAAGGAATACTTCAAAGAAGAAGCCAAACGTCTGGATCCGATGATCGAACACATGAAATATAATTTCGGCGAAGATCACCCGGAAACAATTAAACAGATAAAGCTTCGCGATCATCGAATGGAAGTCAGCGATTCAATCCAGTAAACGAAAGGCGGCCGGTGTGCCGCCTTTTATACACTTTATAATGTAATATAGAAATAATAATTTTACATTTTTATTATTTTCCTTTACATTTTTGCTTGACATATTACACTATAAAGTGTATAATGTAATCAGAAGTTAAGGAAAGGCGGTAAATAAAAATGAAGAAATTTGAAATCGGAAAAACTTATTCAATGCGTAGTATCTGCGATCATGACTGTGTGTGGACTTACACCGTAACAGCCAGAACGGCGAAGACAATCACCATTTCGGACGGTGAAAAGGTTCAGAAGTGCCGGATCATCAAGGCGGCTTCTGAATACAGAAACGCCGAAACCGTTTATCCGTTGGGCCAGTATTCAATGGCCCCGGCATTAACAGCATAATATTTTTAAGCCGGCGGCCTGGTGCCGCTGGCGGAAAGGTTAAATATATGAGAAGAAAATATAGCAGAGAACAAAAAGAGTATATTGAAACAAAGAAGGCCCTGGAAGCGCTGGAAGCCAGGGAAAAGGAACTGGAAGCCGCTTTTGTGAAAAGCCTGGGCGTTGTAAATGAAGACGGAACGGTTCCTTCTCACACCTGGGCGATCGACGATGATTCGATCGCGGATCAAGCAATCGACGACTTCGGCGCACTCGTTGAAGACTGCGGACTGTGGGCGGAATTATGCAAGGCAAAGGAAGAATTCCAGGCGGCGGAAGAAAAACTTGTGAATTATGCGATTTCGCTTGTGCCTTGTAAACGCGAACGCGAAATCTTAACAACTTCGGCTTCTAACTTGAAATACCGGATCAAGATCATAGAAACAGTTATGAAGTTCGATTCAACGCTTTGATATTTGCGGTGGCTCCGGCCGCCAGAAAGGAAAGGCAATGGAAGAATGGAAAGAAGCCCTTGAAGCGGCTGTAAATAAAACAATAGGCGCCTGGAACAAGGCAAGTGAAGCCTTCTTATCTCACGATCAGAAAGGTTTTGAACACTGGCACAATGAATTTAATAGATATGTGGAAACTTTTTCACATGCGATCGGAATTCCGGAAGAAGATTTTATTTCTTATCTGGAAGAAAAAGGACTGTATAAAAACAACGCGAATCAAAAATCAGAGTAAATCAGAGATAATCAGAGTTTATCAGAACAAATCAGAATATGTCGGAAATAAAAAAAGAACCCACACAAGCCCCGTAAATCGGTTTTAATGCTTGCGTGGGTATTTCTTCGTCTAAAATTATTTAAGACGAAATTCGGGCAAATCTGGAAGCCTGGCGGCCATTTTATAGCCGATTATCCAGGTGGATTTTCGAAAGAATTTTGTTCCCCCTTAAACCCCTTCCCTCTGCGCCATTGTATCACACATTTTCTAAACTGTAAAGTGTATTTTGTAAATTATTTCATTTACGATTAACACATTTTGTTTACAAGTGCCTGAATGGTTGCATAATTGTAACCAGCGGCTTCAAGCTTTGCCTTTCTCTGTGGGTTATTTCCCCACTTTCCAGCCAGAACTTCCTTCGCGATTTCCTCGTTGGACTTCTTCGCCGGTGTGGCTTTCTGATTGACAATCGCCTGGATCGCGTCGTAATCATAGCCGGCGGCGGAAAGTC
>URNT01000060.1 GCA_900549235.1 uncultured Clostridium sp.
CGAGAGTAAATTCCACCGCATAAGCGGACGGTGGAATTTACTTTTGAAAGTTTTAGGATTTTAAGTCTCCCTGTCCCACCCTTTACATTTCCCACATAATCTGCTAAACTGAGAAAACATTCACAAGCGTTAGATACCCCATACCGGGCGTATCTAACGCTTTCAGGCGTGTAAAAACCCGATCCAGCATCAAAGCAGAAGGAGGACAGGATCATGTATATTGTAGCGGGCCTTGGAAACCCCACGAAGGAATACGATAAAACGAGGCACAATGCCGGTTTTGAAACCATAGACGTTCTGGCAGATATGCTTGGAACTACAGTAGAGGAGAAGAAGTTTAAGGCGCTTTACGGCAGGGGGATCATCGGCGGGGAAAAGGTCATTCTTTTAAAGCCCCAGACCTTTATGAACCTCAGCGGAGAAAGCATCCGGGAGGCGTCGGATTTCTATAAAGTAGAACCGGATCATATTATTATAGTATATGATGACATCAGCCTGGACGTGGGACAGCTCCGCATCCGCACCAAGGGAAGCGCAGGAGGCCATAACGGCATTAAAAATACCATTGCCCACCTGGGCACCCAGGAATTTCCCAGAGTAAAGGTAGGCGTAGGCGATAAACCTAAAAAAATGGACCTGGCCGACTATGTGCTCAGCCGGTTTTCAAAGGAAGACCAGGCGAAGATGGAGGAAGCTTATAAAGAGGCGGCAAAGGCTGTGGAGGTGCTGATCACCCGGGGCGCAGACGCTGCCATGAACCAGTTCAACGGCCAGAAGGCGTGATGTATAAGGGGGATAGAATGGAAAACCCGTTGCATGAACTACAGGAATATGAAAATCTGCTCAAGGCTCTGAAGGAGGGAAATGGCCCCCTTCAGGTAACCGGCACACTGGATTCCCAGAAGGTACACCTGATGCATGAGCTGGGAAAGGAAGGGGAATTTCCCTGGAAGTTAGTCGTTACTTACGATGAGCAGAGAGCCAAAGAGATTTATGATGATTTCCGCAGCTTTGAAAGAGATGTGTGGCTTTATCCCGCCAGAGATCTTTTATTTTACAGCGCGGACATTCATGGAAATCTGATGACGCGCCAGAGGATTGCCGTTATGCGCCATCTGATGGAAGATGAGGGGGGCGTGGTAGTCACCACACTGGACGGTTTGATGGACCATCTGATGCCTTTGGCTTATCTGAAACAGCAGGCCATTCGTGTGGAAACAGGACAGGTCATTGATCTGGAAGAATGGCGGGAGAGGCTGGTGGCCATGGGCTATGAGCGGATGGCTCAGGTAGACGGTATGGGTCAGTTCTCCATCCGGGGCGGGATCGTGGACATTTTCCCGCTGACAGAGGAAGTGCCGGTGCGCATCGAGCTGTGGGATGACGAGGTGGATTCCATCCGTACCTTCGATTTGGAAAGTCAGAGATCAGTAGAGCAGCTGGAGGAGATCATTCTCTATCCGGCGGCAGAACTGGTGCTTACCAGATCCCAGCGGGAGTCCGGGATCAGCCGTCTGGAGGCAGAGGAGAAGGAGTATGAAAATGCCCTCCGCTCCCAGCATCGGATCGAGGAGGCCCACCGGATCAAAACCATAATCGGGGAGCTGGCAGAGGAGTTAAGAGAAGGATTTGGAACTGGCGGGCTGGATGGATATATCCGATATTTCTGCCCGGATACCGTTTCATTTTTAGAATATTTCCCCAAAGGGGACACGATCATCTACCTGGACGAACCGGGCCGTTTAAAGGAAAAAGGAGAAACGGTAGAGCTTGAATTTAGGGAGAGTATGGTCCACCGTCTGGAAAAAGGCTATCTTCTGCCCGGACAGACAGAGCTTTTATATCCTGCGGCTCAGGTTCTTGGAAGGCTTCAGGTTCCTTACAGCGTTATGCTCACAGGCCTTGACCAGAAGCTTCCAGGCATGAAGGTAAACCAGAAGTTTGCCATGGACGTGAAAAATGTAAGCTCCTATCAGAACAGTTTTGAGATTCTTATTAAAGACCTGACTCGCTGGAAAAAAGAGGGATACCGTGTCATTCTTCTGTCCGCTTCAAGAACAAGGGCCAGCCGTCTGGCCAGCGACTTAAGAGAATATGACCTGCGGGCCTACTGCCCTGACGGCGAGGAGGGAGACGCCCCGCCCCGTCCGGTAAAGCCGGGAGAGATCATGGTTACCTACGGAAACCTTCACAGGGGCTTTGAATATCCTCTTTTAAAGTTCGTTTTCATCACCGAGGGCGATATGTTCGGCGTGGAAAAAAAGCGGAAGCGCCGGAAAAAGACCAGCTATCAGGGAAAAGCTATTCAGAGCTTTTCAGAGCTTTCTGTAGGAGATTATGTAGTACATGAGGAGCATGGGCTGGGTATTTATAAGGGTATAGAAAAGGTAGAGCGGGACCGTATCATCAAAGACTATATTAAGATCGAATACGGGGACGGAGGAAATCTTTATCTTCCCGCCACCCGCCTGGAAAGCATCCAGAAATACGCCGGAGCTGACGCCAAAAAGCCAAAACTGAACCGTCTGGGCGGCAGTGAGTGGAACAAGACAAAAACCCGGGTGAAGGGAGCTGTTCAGGAGATTGCAAGGGATCTGGTCAAGCTATACGCTGCCCGTCAGGAGAAAAATGGCTTCCAGTACGGGGAAGATACGGTCTGGCAGAAGGAATTTGAAGAACTGTTCCCCTATGACGAAACCGATGACCAGTTAGAAGCCATTGAGGCGGTGAAGCAGGATATGGAAAGCCGGAAGATCATGGACCGCCTGATCTGCGGCGACGTAGGCTATGGAAAGACAGAGGTGGCTCTGCGCTGTGCCTTTAAGGCCGTTCAGGACAGCAAGCAGGTGGTTTATCTGGTGCCCACCACCATTCTGGCCCAGCAGCATTACAATACCTTCTTACAGCGCATGAAGGACTTCCCGGTGCGGGTGGAGATGATGTCCCGCTTCTGCACCCCGGCCCAGCAGAAAAAGACCCTGGAGGGCCTGAGAAAGGGCCTGGTGGACATTGTAATCGGTACTCACCGGGTATTGTCAAAAGATATGCAGTTCAAAGACCTGGGCCTTCTGATTATCGACGAGGAACAGCGCTTCGGCGTGGCTCATAAGGAGAAGATCAAGCAGCTGAAGGAAAATGTAGACGTGCTGACCCTGACAGCAACGCCCATTCCCAGGACCCTTCATATGAGTCTTGCGGGAATCCGCGATATGAGTGTGTTAGAGGAACCGCCTGTAGACCGGACGCCCATCCAGACCTATGTGATGGAATATAACGAAGAAATGGTCCGGGAGGCCATTCACCGGGAACTGGCGCGGAATGGACAGGTGTATTATGTATACAACCGCGTCACCGATATTGACGAGGTAGCCTTAAGGATCCAGTCTCTGGTGCCGGATGCAAATGTAACCTTTGCCCATGGCCAGATGAAGGAGCACGAGCTGGAACGGATTATGAGCGACTTTATCAATGGGGAAATCGACGTATTGGTGTCCACTACTATCATTGAAACAGGACTGGATATTCCCAATGCCAATACCATGATTATCCATGATGCAGACCGGATGGGCCTGTCCCAGCTCTATCAGCTCAGGGGCCGCGTAGGCCGCTCCAACCGCACCTCCTACGCCTTTCTCATGTACCGCAGGGATAAGCTTTTAAAGGAAGAAGCAGAAAAGCGTCTCCAGGCTATCCGCGAATTTACCGAGCTTGGTTCTGGCATCAAGATTGCCATGCGGGATCTGGAAATCCGCGGTGCGGGAAATGTCCTTGGCGCGGAGCAGCATGGTCATATGGAGGCGGTAGGGTATGATCTGTACTGCAAAATGCTCAATCAGGCTGTTCTTGCATTAAAGGGCGAGACGGTGGATGAAGATATATTTGAAACCGTGGTGGAGTGCGACATCGACGCTTATATCCCTCCTTCTTATATTAAAAATGAATATCAGAAGCTGGATATTTATAAGAGAATTTCCGCCATTGAGACAGAAGATGAATATATGGATATGCAGGATGAACTGATGGACCGCTTCGGAGAAATGCCGGCAAGCGTTGAGAATCTTCTCAGGATAGCCGAGCTCCGCGCACTGGCCCACCGCGCCTACGTCACCGAGGCCATGCTTAACCGTCAGGAAATCCGCCTTACCATGTACCGGGAGGCAAAGCTTAACATAAAGGAGATTCCGGCGCTGATCAATGCCTATAAGGGAGATCTTAAGCTGGTTCCAGGTGAAGCTCCAGTATTTCATTATGTAGACCGGAGAAATAAAAATACAGACAGCCTGGTCATGCTTGATAAGGCAAAAGAGATATTAAACCGCTTAAAGGAGCTTCGGGAGACAAAATAGATCCGCAGATAAAAAAGGGCACAGCACAGATCATTCTGCGCTGATGCCCTTTTCCTCTTCCTTAATCTCCCAGTGAATTAAAAATGTAAGAGCCGCCCGCAGGGCAATAATCCCTGCAACAATGCCGATCTCCTTCCATTCTCTGACCACAACCGTTCTTAAGATCTCGCTTCCCATCTTGAATTCCAGTCCCATGGCAAGTCCCTTAGCCAGATAGATCCGGGTGTCCGGAGCCCTGCGTACATAGCGCCAGAAGCCGGAAAGTCCGGAAAAAATAATGATGCCCACCCCTATAAATTCAAAAATAAGGATCGACCCGTTGGCGATGAGAGAAAGAATGTGTTCCAGATATTCCATACCGTCTCCTTTACAAAAAACTGCTTTTTACAGCAGTCTGTTATCAGGTGGCTTTATGATAACATGAGAATGATTATAAGTAAAGGAAGCAAGTATAAATTCCTTCCTTTTACAGATACTACATTTACAGGCAGCATTAAGGATAAATGTAAGAATGTAAAATGGAGGAATCTTATTTATGAAAGCTACAGGAATCGTAAGAAGGATCGATGATCTTGGCCGCGTGGTCATTCCAAAGGAAATCCGCCGCACACTCCGGCTGAGAGAAGGTACACCCCTTGAAATCTTTACAGACAGAGAAGGGGAAATCATTTTAAAGAAATATTCTCCCATGATGGAGCTTACCGCCTTTGCAGGCCAGTACGCAGAAGCCATGGCCCAGTCCACCGGCCTTTTAGTCTGCATTACCGACCGGGATCAGGTCATAGCCGTCTCTGGAGGAGCCAGAAAAGAACTGCTCCAGAAAAACATCAGCCGCCAGCTGGAGCAGGCCATCAATGACCGCGCCGTAATCCTGGCCGGCAAAGGTGAACGGGCCTTTATCAACTTGGTAGACGAAGAACTGGAAGGTGTTACCGCCCAGGTCGTCGCCCCCATTATCTGCGAAGGAGATGCCATCGGCGCCGTCGCCCTTATGAGCCGCGAACCCAGAGCCAAATTCGGGGATATGGAAACCAAGATGGCGGCTACGGCGGCTGGATTTCTGGGGAGACAGATGGAGGGCTAGAAATGGTGTTTGCTGCCGGAAGTGGCTTTTATTTAGGAGGGCTTCTGGCAGTTTTTTTATATTTTAACTGGTAATAGCAGGTGCTCTTTCCGGCGTCTGCCAGTTTGGGTAAAGCTTGTTTTCCACAAAGGTAAAGCGGTCTGCAAAGTCTTTATATGCAGCCAGGCGGCACTGATATAATGCTGAACATTTTTCGTGCGGCCTGGCATTGAACGCTTCGGGACTTTGTAGCTTTGCGATTTCAACAAGTTTTTTCAATTCACCTAAGGGTTAATCCCCTTCCTCTCCTCCACCCATTCACTAAAATAAGGCCGTATCACACGAAATGGCGCCGGTCCTATATCCAGCAGAAACCGATTAAATTCCAGGTCGCTGTAACGCAGCCCCAGAGACTTTTTTGCGTCCCGCTGCATTCCGATGATCTCCAGATACCCCACATAATACTCCAGATAATTGGCTGGGTTTTCCACAATATCATAGTAGATGGTAGTCACCACAGAAGGATCGCTGATTTTGAAATACTGGTTCAGGTACTGGCTTACCTGCTCCTCATTCCACCCCTCATAATGGATATTGATGTCCATGATTCCGTAAAGGGCCAGGGTAAAGGCGGAGTTGTGGCGCAGGAGGTCCGGCAGGCCTTCCGGGAGACCATTTTCCAGCCCATAAGAATAATATTCCACATAGGTGGCCCAGCCCTCGCTGTAGCTGCCAAAGCTCAGGAGCTTCCTTAAATCGCAGGCATCGGACTGGTTAAAATACAGCGTCTGGTACATGTGGCCGGGATAGCCCTCGTGGGCCATGGTGGAGTAAAGGGTCCGGGAGGCGCTTACAGACCCGTTGTTGATGTAAATAGAATTATCCTGGGGCCGGTCAATGGGCACTGTCAGGTAAAAGGCCGGGCTCAAAATATTTTCCAGGGCCTGGGGAACCTCCTTGATGTTGCATACATAATCCTGGATTTCTGGAAAATCCTGGGAACACTGCTCTGCCAGGTCTGTTAAAATGGCCTCAGGCTCTGTAAGTTGGAAGGAGTAGGAATACATTTCCTGTGCGAGCCCGGGATCTGCGGCCAGGATCTCCTCCATGGCAGTGAGATCATTCAGCATCTGGTCATTGATGGCCTTTTTCAGAGATGGAATATCCCCGTAGGAGGTTCCGGTAACGGAATTGACAAGATAGGTATAATAATCCCGGCCCTGGGGCAGATAATAAAGTCCCTTGTCATTCATTCCTTTTCCCTTAAGAGACTCCAGCCCTGCGATCAGCGCCTCATAGGCCGGAACAAAATGTTCGTTGATGGCAGTCTTGTTCTGGCTGATGAAGGCATTTTTCTCCTCCTCCGTAAGGCCCTCCACCTGATCCAGGCGCTGGGTAAAGGTTTCAGACATAAAGCTGTGGTCCGCGTCCAGGAGATAGGCCTTGCAGGATTGGATGATCCGGTCGATGACAGGGTCAGAAAGACCCAGGCCGGCCTCGGTCTGCTGCTGTTCAAAGGAAATGATGCTTTTATAAAAGGTGTCAATGGATGATAAAAGAGTGAGATAATCCTCTACGTCCTGCCTGGAATAGAACACATACTCCGATAAAAGGATAGGGAGCTGCGCCTGAATCCCCAGTGAGGAAGAAAGGGGCTGCTCATAAAGCTCCAGCCCTTCGCTGGAAAGCTGAGTGTTTATATGAGATGACAGGATATGGAAGGTAAGGAGCTGATCCTCGCGCAAAAGACGGCTGTCTATGGTATCAAGCTGTACCTTCAGGGATTTCAGATCGGCAAGAGACTGCCTGCTTTCCTCCAGAGAAATGGTCCCCAGGGTTTTATCATAGTCGGTGATCCCCAGGGCGGCCGGATCGGCCAGGGTATAGTGAAGTGTAATGGGTGAATTGTCGACTTCATCTAAAAACAGGTCATGAGTCAGCTGGTCAAAATCGGCCTGAGCCTGACGTTTTTTTTCGTTAAAGGCATTGCTCTCCGAGGCTGGTTCAGAAACGGCCTTGGAGCTTTCAGAAGAAGCCCCTTCGCCAGAGGGCAGAGTGCCGGAAGGCGCGCCGCAGCCGGCCGCCAGTGCGATCACCAGAAGCAGGGAGCAGATCAGCTGAATGTAAGAGTATTTGAAACGGTTCATAATAAATGTTATTCCTCCATAAATCTGTTGAAGGGCTGACTGTGATCAGCCCGGGCTGCGATATATGTACGACATTATATATTATATGAAGGAAAATTACAACTTATGAAGCGGCATATTTGCTGCCAGCCTTGACGAACATGGGTGAAACGCTTATACTTAAAACTACTATGAAGATAAAGAGGGATATGATTATGTGTCAGGATTGTAAGAAACCATATTATATTACAACTGCCATTGCTTATGCATCTGGTAAGCCCCACATCGGCAATACCTACGAGATCGTTCTGGCAGACAGCATTGCCAGATATAAGAGAGCCCAGGGCTATGATGTATTTTTCCAGACAGGAACCGACGAGCATGGACAGAAGATCGAGGAAAAGGCGGCAGCGGCCGGCGTTACTCCCAAGGAATTTGTAGACAATGCAGCGGCTGAGATCAAGCGGATCTGGGATCTGATGAACACCTCCTATGATAAATTCATCCGCACCACTGACGAGGACCATGAGGCTCAGGTACAGAAGATTTTCAAGAAGCTCTATGACCAGGGCGATATTTACAAGGGCTATTATGAGGGACTGTACTGCACTCCCTGCGAGTCCTTCTTCACCGAATCACAGCTGGTAGACGGAAAATGTCCTGACTGCGGCCGTGAGGTAAAGCCTGCCAAGGAGGAGGCATATTTCTTCCGTATGAGCAAGTACGCTCAGAGACTCATTGACTATATCAATGAACACCCTGAGTTTATCCAGCCTGTTTCCAGGAAAAATGAGATGATGAACAATTTCCTTCTTCCTGGTCTTCAGGATCTGTGCGTGTCCAGAACCACCTTCAGCTGGGGTATTCCTGTAACCTTTGATCCGAAGCATGTCACCTATGTATGGCTGGATGCTCTTACCAACTACATCACCGGCATCGGTTATGACTGCGATGGAAACAGCACTGAGCAGTTCGCGAAATTGTGGCCTGCTGATCTGCACCTCATCGGTAAGGACATTATCCGTTTCCATACCATTTATTGGCCTATTTTCCTGATGGCTCTGGATGTGCCCCTGCCAAAGCAGGTATTCGGCCACCCGTGGCTTCTCCAGGGCGACGGCAAGATGAGCAAATCCAAGGGAAATGTTCTTTATGCCGATACACTGGCCGATTTCTTTGGCGTAGACGCCGTGCGTTATTTTGTGCTTCACGAGATGCCATTTGACAACGACGGCGTGATCTCCTGGGAGCTGATGGTAGAGCGTATGAACTCCGACCTGGCAAATATCCTGGGCAACCTTGTAAACCGCACCATTTCCATGACCAACAAATATTTTGGCGGCGTGGTAGCAGACAAGGGCGCGGCCGAGCCGGTAGATGAAGACTTAATGGCTGTGGTATTAGAGCAGGTAAAGAAGGCGGACGCCAAGATGGAGCAGCTCCGCGTGGCAGATGCCATGACCGAGATTTTCGGTATTTTCAGACGCTGCAACAAGTACATCGACGAAACAACCCCATGGACTCTTGCGAAGGACGAGGAGAAAAAAGACCGTCTTTCTACCGTTCTTTACAACCTGACCGAGGCCATTACCATCGGAGCCTCTCTCCTGGAGTCCTTTATGCCGGAAACCTCCGCAAAGATTCTGACTCAGTTAAATACAGAGAAGCGTGAGCTTTCTCAGATGGATACCTTCGGTCTTTATCCTTCCGGCAATCAGGTAACAGATAAGCCTGAGATCCTCTTTGCCCGTATGGACATCAAAGAAGTATTAGAGAAGGTAGAGGCAATGCAGGCCGCAGAAGCAGTTCCGGCCGCTTCCCAGGAGGAAGCAGAAGAGGAGGGCATCGACTTAGAGCCAAAAGCAGAGATTACCTATGATGATTTTGCAAAGCTCCAGTTCCAGGTAGGCCAGATCATCAAATGCGAGGCCGTTCCAAAGTCCAAAAAGCTTCTCTGCTCCCAGGTAAAGATCGGCAGCCAGACCCGTCAGATCATCAGCGGCATCAAGGCTCACTACACACCTGAGGAAATGGTAGGCAAGAAGGTTATGGTAGTGACAAATCTGAAGCCTGCCAAGCTTGCAGGTATGCTGTCGGAAGGCATGATCCTGTGTGCGGAGGACGCAGAGGGAAATCTGGCTCTTATGACTCCGGAGAAGGAGATGCCGGCGGGAGCTGAGATCTGTTAAGGAGTTAAAAATGATATTCGACACCCACGCCCACTACGACGACGAGACATTTAACGACGACCGGAAGGCTCTCCTTGAGAGCCTCTCTTCCAACGGGATCGGCGCTGTGATGAATGTTTCCGCAAACCTTAAAAGCTGCGGCACCAGCCTGGCCCTTGCAAAAGAATACTCCTGGATGTACACCTCCATCGGCGTCCATCCCAGCGACAGTGCAGAGCTTGACGAGACCTCTGTAAGGTGGATGGCTGACCTTTGCAGGGAGGGGGAGAACCGGGAGAAGGTACGGGCCATTGGAGAAATCGGACTGGATTATTATTGGGAGGAGCCAGACCACGAAACACAGAAAACATGGTTCATCCGCCAGCTTGACCTTGCAAGAGAGCTGTCCCTTCCTGTGATCATCCACAGCCGCGACGCCGCAAAAGATACGCTGGATATTATGAAGGCCCAGAAGGCCGGCGACATCGGCGGTGTCATCCACTGTTTTTCCTATGGAAAGGAAATGGCAAGAGAATACCTGAACATGGGCTTCTTTCTGGGAATCGGCGGCGTCCTTACCTTTAAAAATGCAAGAAAACTCATTGAGGTAGCCGAATACACCCCCTTAGAGTCCATCGTTCTGGAAACCGACTGCCCCTATCTGGCTCCGGTTCCCAACCGTGGAAAGAGAAATTCATCCCTGAACCTGGTCTATGTGGCAGAGCAGCTTGCCCAGATCAAAGGTGTAAGCCGCGAGACGGTGGAGCAGGTGACGTGGGAAAATGGAATGAGGTTGTATCGGTTATAATATAGTGTAAACCTTAAAAGGAATCACATCCCCTGTGGTTCCTTTTATTGACTTTTCCCACCGCATAAGCTACCATATTTTTAAAGGCAGGAATCATTTTCCCACTTGCCCAGCCAGGTAAACATACCAACCAAAAACAAAACAGAAAAGCAGGTAAACAACCATATGGACAACAAATTAGGAAATCCCAAAAACACCATAGAGGTCATCCAGAAATACCAGTTCGCCTTCCAGAAGAAATTCGGTCAGAACTTCCTCATTGACACCCATGTCCTGGAAAAGATCATCCAGGCGGCAGGGATCACAAAAGAAGACTGCGTGCTGGAGATCGGCCCGGGTATCGGGACCATGACCCAGTATCTGGCAGAGAGCGCAGGCCGGGTGGTAGCGGTGGAGATCGATACCAATCTTCTCCCTATTCTGGCCGATACATTGAAGGATTATGACAATGTAACCGTCATCAACAACGATATTCTCAAGGTAGACATAAATGAGCTGGTAAAGGATTATAATAACGGAAAGCCCATTAAGGTAGTGGCAAATCTTCCGTACTATATTACCACGCCGATTATTATGGGGCTTTTTGAAAGCAATGTTCCCATCGACAATATTACCGTTATGGTACAGAAGGAGGTAGCGGACCGGATGCAGGTAGGGCCGGGCTCCAAGGATTACGGTGCCCTGTCTCTGGCGGTGCAGTATTACGCCAGCCCCTATATCGTGGCCAATGTGCCTCCAAACTGCTTTATCCCCCGGCCCAATGTAGGCTCAGCCGTTATCCGTCTGACCCGCTATCAGGAGCCGCCGGTGCAGACCGCTGATCCGAAGCTTATGTTCCGCCTGATCCGGGCCTCCTTTAATCAGCGCAGAAAGACCCTTCAAAACGGCCTCAATAACTCGCCTGAGATCCCTTATACAAAGGAGCAGATCACCGAAGCCATCGAAAGCCTGGGCCTGCCGGCCACCGTCCGGGGGGAAGCGCTGACACTGGAGCAGTTTGCCCGTCTGTCAGATTATTTTACAAAGCTGTAACTAACGCCATACAGAAAGGAAGGTAAGGGATGAACAAAAAAATGGGGAAATATCTGGCTGCTGCAGCAGCAGGCGCAGCCACAGCGGCCGCAGTCAAGGTACTTCGTGACAGAAAAAAGAAGCAGAACAAAGCCCGCCTGGCAGCCATTGAAGAAGCGGTTATGAGCAATCGCACCTACAAGGGGCGGAAGGCTTATCTCATCGGCGGAGGCCTTGGCACCATGGCGGCGGCCGCCTATCTGATCCGGGACTGCCATTTTCCAGGAGATCAGATTACCATATATGAGGGAATGCATATCCTGGGAGGAAGCAATGACGGCGCAGGCTCACCGGAGCGGGGCTTCGTATGCCGGGGCGGCCGTATGCTGAATGAAGAAACCTATGAAAATTTCTGGGAATTATTTGACAGCATTCCATCCCTTTCAAAGCCTGGCCGCAGCGTCACAGAGGAGATCCTGGCCTTTGACCACCGCCATCCCACCTGCGCCAGGGCAAGGCTGGTGGATCGTGAGGGAAATATTCTTCCGGTGAAATCCATGGGCTTTAATCACGCAGACCGAATGGCCCTTCTAAAGCTCCTTATAACAGACGAGAAAAAGCTGGACAACCTGACCATTCAGGATTGGTTTAAAGAAACGCCCCATATATTTGAAACCAATTTCTGGTATATGTGGCAGACCACTTTCGCTTTCCAGAAATGGAGCAGTTTGTTTGAATTTCGTCGCTATATGAAGAGGATGATCTTTGAATTCAGCCGGATCGATACCCTGGAAGGCGTTACAAGAACGCCTCTCAACCAGTACGACAGCGTGATCCGCCCTCTTGAGGCGTATCTGCGCCGGGAAGGTGTGTCCTTCATCCCTGACTGCGAGGTAACGGATATGGACTTTGAAGAAGGCTCCGGCATCACCGTAAAATCCCTCTGTCTGAAGCGCCGGGTGGATGATAATGAAGACACCGGGGACAGCCCGGCAAAAGCCCAGAAGGAGTCCTTCTTCTTTGAAACCGTCCGCCTGAACCAGGGCGATATCTGCATTATGACCAATGGCTGCATGACTGACAGCGCTACCCTGGGAAGCCTGTCTGCTCCTGCGCCAAAGCAGGAAAAACGCCCTGCCAGCAGCGGCCTCTGGTCCAGAATCGCAGCCAAAAAGCCGGGACTTGGCAGTCCGGAACCATTTTTCACCAGACCGGAGGAAACTGCCTGGCTCAGCTTTACCGTCACCTGTCAGGGGAATGCCCTTCTAAAGGCCATAGAGGCCTTCACCGGCAATGTTCCGGGCAGCGGCGCGCTGATGACCTTTAAGGATTCCGCGTGGCTTATGAGCAGTGTTGTGGCTGCCCAGCCTCATTTCTCCGGACAGCCTCTTGGAACCACTATATTCTGGGGCTATGGTCTTTATATCGACGCTCCCGGCGATTATGTGAAAAAGCCCATGCGCGAGTGTACAGGAGGGGAGATACTGAAGGAATACTTATGCCATCTCCACCTGTCCGAGGAACGCATCGAGGAGCTGATGAACACAGTAGTAAACGTAATTCCATGCTATATGCCCTATATTGACGCTCAGTTTGAGCCCCGCAAGTACAATGACAGGCCAAAGGTGATCCCCGCAGGCTCCACCAACTTCGCCATGGTCAGCCAGTTTGTGGAGATTCCTGATGATATGGTATTTACAGAAGAATACTCTGTCCGTGCTGCCAGAATGGCTGTATACGGTCTGATGGACGTAAGAAAAGAGATCTGCCCGGTTACACCCTGGCACAGACGCCCCGGGGTTATTTTAAAGGCCATTATGAAATCCTACAGATAAGACCGGAGGGTACGAGAGATGATATTTATAGGAGGCATCAGCCAGGGCCAGAAGCTCCTTGATTATGCAAAGACCGTCATATGCAGCCAGTGCGGCGCCTATGGCCGCTATCAGGTTCTTATGACCTACACCTATTTCAGCTTTTTCTTCATTCCTTTATTCAAATGGAATCGGAGATATTATGTGAAAATGACCTGCTGCGAGGCCGTATATCAGCTGGATCCCCAGATCGGAGAAGCCATCCGCCGGGGAGAAGGGGTGGATATTCCCATTTCCGCTCTGACTCTGGTTCAGGAAGGCCGGGTTCACAGCCGCTGGAAAAAATGCGGCTGCTGCGGGTACGAGGCAGAGGAGGAGTTTGCGTTTTGTCCTAAGTGCGGGAGACGTCTGTAAAAAACTCCCTCCTAAAAAAATCTTCAAAAATATTAAAAAAGTTATTGACATTCAGCGCGAGGTTTGATATTATAATCCTC
>URNT01000061.1 GCA_900549235.1 uncultured Clostridium sp.
AGCCAGCGCAGCTCTTGGAGCCATCAGCGAGGACAGCTCCATCCTTGGTAAATCACTGATCTTCGTAGGCCTTGCCGAAGGTGTGTGCCTTTATGGTCTGATCATTTCCTTTATGATCCTTGGTAAGCTGTAATATGAAAATGTATCTGATCAGCGACAATGTAGACACCCTGACAGGCATGCGCCTGGCCGGGGTGGAGGGATCGGTGGTTCACGAAAAAGAGGAGCTTAAGGCCAAGCTGGATGAGGTCCTGGCTGATAAGGAGATCGGCATTATCCTGCTGACGGAGAAGTTCGGCAGGGAGTTTCCGGATATAATCGACAATGTAAAGCTGGAGCGCAGGCTCCCGCTGATCGTGGAGATACCGGACCGTCACGGAACCGGCCGTAAGGCGGATTTCATCACCTCTTATGTAAATGAAGCCATCGGGCTCAGGCTGTAGACATTTTAATAGAAAGCAGGTGAACGCTTTGACAACAGAGGAAAAGCTGAAAAATTTCCAGGATATATGCATGACGGACGCCAGAGACCGGTGCGGCAGGCAGCTGGACGAATATATGAGCGCCCAGGAAAAGGCCTTTAAGGAGCATGCGGAGGGCGCCAGAAAGCGGGCTGAGGGCCAGGTGAAGGCAGAGACGGAGAAGCTGGAGCGGGAGATCAATAAGCGTCTTTCCATCGGCCAGCTGGATTTAAAACGTGAGATCAGCCGCCGCCAGGAGGAGCTTAAGGATAAGCTGTTTTCCGAGGTAAGGGATAAGCTGGCGAATTTTATGGAGACAAGGGAGTACCATGAGCTTTTGGAGCGCCAGGTGAAGGAAGCCAGGGAGTTTGCGGGGGAGGATGAACTGATCGTATATATGGATCCTTCCGACGCGGATCAGGTCCAGCGGATCGCCATGCACCAGAATGCGGTGATCAAGGTAAGCGAATACTCCTTTAACGGAGGGATCCGGGCGGTGATGCCGGGAAGGCATATTCTGATCGACCAGTCCTTCCAGACAAAGCTCCAGGAGGAGCGCCACGCATTCAAATTTGACCTAGGAGGTAAGTAAGGTGGTTAAGACAGGTATAATCTACGGCATCAACGGGCCTGTCGTTTCACTGGCCGGGGATCCCGGATTCCAGATGAACGAGATGGTGTACGTCGGTGAGGAAAAGCTGGTAGGCGAGGTCATCGGCCTTACTTCAGAAAAGACCACCATCCAGGTATATGAAGAAACCAGCGGATTAAAGCCGGGCCAGGTGGTGACAGGCACAGGGGCGCCTGTGTCCGTTACTCTGGCGCCGGGTATTTTGAGCAGTATTTTTGACGGGATCGAGCGTCCCTTAAGCGAGATCGCCAAGGGAAGCGGCTACTATATTGACCGGGGTATCAGCGTAAGCTCTCTTGATACAGAAAAGAAATGGGATGCACATATTACAGTGAAAAAGGGAGAGCGCCTGATGCCGGGCACCATCATCGCCGAAGTGCCGGAGACCCGGGCTATCGTCCACAAGGTGATGACACCGCCGGATGTGGAGGGCTATGTCCTCTGGACCGCTGAGGACGGCGCCTATACCATCGAGGAGCCTCTGGTGACTCTGCAGCTTCTTGACGGAACCGAGCGCACCCTGACCATGACCCAGAAATGGCCTATCCGTGTGCCCCGCCCCGCTGCGAAGCGTTTCCCGGCAGTGGAGCCCCTGATTACAGGCCAGAGAATTCTTGATACTATGTTTCCGCTGGCAAAGGGCGGTACGGCGGCTATTCCCGGAGGCTTCGGCACCGGAAAGACCATGACCCAGCACCAGGTTGCAAAATGGTCTGACGCGGATGTGATTATCTACATCGGCTGCGGCGAGCGGGGCAATGAGATGACCCAGGTACTGGAGGAGTTCTCCGAGCTGATCGACCCCAAAAGCGGCAATCCTCTGATGGACCGCACCACCCTGATCGCCAATACCTCCAATATGCCTGTAGCGGCCCGTGAGGCAAGTCTGTACTCCGGTCTGACTCTGGCAGAGTATTACAGGGATATGGGCTATCATGTGGCTATCATGGCAGATTCCACCTCCCGGTGGGCAGAGGCCCTCCGTGAGCTTTCCGGACGTCTGGAGGAGATGCCGGCAGAGGAGGGCTTCCCCGCTTATCTGGCATCCCGCCTTTCTGCCTTCTATGAGAGGGCCGGCATGATGCAGAATTTAAACGGCACAGAGGGCTCTGTTACCATCATTGGAGCCGTATCTCCTCAGGGCGGCGACTTTTCCGAGCCGGTTACCATGAACACCAAGCGCTTTGTACGGTGCTTCTGGGGACTGGATAAGTCTCTGGCCTACGCAAGGCATTTCCCCGCTATCCACTGGCTTACCAGCTACTCGGAGTATATTAATGACCTTTCCTCCTGGTATATGGACCATGTGGATAAGCGGTTTGTAGACGACAGAAACCGGCTGATGGCTATTCTGACCCAGGAGAGCAGCCTGATGGAGATCGTAAAGCTCATTGGCGCAGATGTGCTTCCGGACGACCAGAAGCTGGTTCTGGAGATCGCCAGGGTGATCCGTTTGGGCTTCCTCCAGCAGAATGCCTTCCACAAGGACGATACTTCTGTATCCCTGATGAAACAGTTTAAGATGATGGAGGTGATCCTCTATCTTTATAAGAGGTCAAGGAGTCTGATCACCATGGGGATGCCCATGTCGGTGTTAAAGGAAGATTCCATTTTTGACCGCATTATTTCCATCAAATATGATGTTCCAAATGACCGGCTGGATCTTTTTGATGAGTATATGAAGGACATAGACCGTTTCTATGAAAATGTAATGGAGCGCAACGGATAAGGAGGCAGAGCATGGCAATTGAATATTTAGGTTTAAGTGAGATCAACGGCCCTCTGGTGGTCCTTGAGGGCGTTCAGAATGCGGCCTATGACGAGATCGTGGAAATGACCGTAGCCGGAAATATAAAAAAGATCGGCCGTATCATCGAGCTTTATGGGGATAAGGCCATTATCCAGGTCTTTGAGGGCACCGACGGCATGGCTCTGAGAAATACCCATACAAGGCTGACAGGACATCCAATGGAGATCGAGGTTTCTGAGGAGATGCTGGGCCGCACTTTCAACGGCATCGGCCAGCCTATCGACGGTCTGGGGGACATTATTTCTGACATAAAGCTGGACATTAACGGAAAGCCCTTAAATCCGGTGACCAGAGAGTATCCCAGAAACTATATCCGTACCGGCATTTCTGCCATCGACGGACTGACCACTCTGATCCGGGGACAGAAGCTGCCCATCTTTTCGGGAAATGGACTTCCTCATGACCAGCTTGCCGCCCAGATCGTACAGCAGGCCTCTCTGGGAGAAGGCTCTGATGAGAAATTTGCTATTGTGTTCGGAGCTATGGGCGTAAAATATGATGTGGCTGATTTCTTCCGCCGTACCTTTGAGGAGAGCGGCGTATCGGAGCATGTGGCTATGTTCATCAACCTGGCCAATGACCCGGTGGTGGAGCGTCTGATTACTCCGAAGATCGCTCTGACTCTGGCAGAGTATCTGGCTTTTGAAAAGGGGATGCACATTCTGGTGATCCTGACGGATATGACCTCCTATGCAGAGGCCATGCGTGAGGTTTCCTCCTCCAAGGGCGAGATCCCTTCCAGAAAGGGCTTCCCGGGCTATCTGTACAGCGACCTGGCTTCTCTGTATGAGAGAGCGGGCATCGTGGCCGGAAGAAATGGTTCTGTGACCCAGATTCCCATCCTCACCATGCCTAATGATGACATTACCCACCCCATCCCCGACCTGACCGGCTATATCACTGAGGGTCAGATCGTTCTGGACCGCCAGCTGAACGGCCAGTCCATCTATCCGCCGATTAATGTGCTTCCTTCCCTGTCCCGTCTGATGAAGGACGGCATTGGCGAGGGCTACACCAGGGCGGATCACCAGGACGTGGCAAACCAGCTGTTCTCCTGCTACGCGAAGGTGGGGGACGCCAGGGCTCTGGCTTCGGTTATCGGTGAGGATGAGTTGTCTGCTATCGATAAGAAGTATCTGGAGTTTGGAAAGGCCTTTGAGGAAACCTTTGTAGGCCAGGAGCGGCATGAAAACCGCACCATTCTTACCACTCTGGACATTGGATGGAGGCTTCTTGGCATGCTGCCCAGAGAGGAGCTGGACCGTATCGATACTAAGGTTCTGGATCAGTATTATCATCCGGCATCATAAAAAGGGGGTGTGTAAATGGATCCGAATACATTTCCCACAAAAGGAAATCTGATCCAGGCGAAAAATTCCCTGAAGCTTGCCACCATGGGCTACGGCCTGATGGACAAAAAGCGGAATATCCTGATCCGGGAGCTGATGGGGCTTATTGACGAGGCCAAGGGGATACAGTCTGAGATCGACAGCACCTTCCGGGCGGCTTACAGCGCCCTTCAGAAGGCCAATATTGAGCTGGGGATCAACTATGTCCAGGAGATCGGTGTGTCTGTGCCGGTGGATGACCGGGTAAGGATCAAGGCCAGGAGCATTATGGGGACAGAGATTCCCCTGGTGCAGCATGAGGCAAAGCCCATGGAGCTGACCTACGGCTTTTACAACACCACCGAATCCCTGGACGAGGCCAGGTATCATTTTGAACGGGTCAAGGAGCTGACCATCCGTTTGTCCATGGTGGAAAACTCCGCTTACCGCCTGGCTAATTCCATCAAAAAGACCCAGAAGCGGGCCAATGCCTTAAAGAACATTACCATCCCCCATTACCAGGAGCTTTCCAGGAACATTTCCAATGCCCTGGAGGAAAAGGAGAGGGAGGAATTTACAAGGCTTAAGGTAATCAAGAGGAACAAAGCACAGGGAGGATAACGATGTATACCTTTGACGGACTGCGTGAGATTATTGCAAAATTAAGATCCCCGGAGGGCTGTCCCTGGGACAGGGAGCAGACCTTTGAAAGCCTGAAGGTATGTCTGGCAAACGAGTCGGAGGAGGTATTTCAGGCGGTTGATAATCAGGATATGGAAAACCTCTGTGAGGAGCTTGGGGATGTCCTTCTCCAGGTGATGTTAAACAGCCAGATTGCGGAGGAGGCCGGCGCCTTTACCATCGATGATGTGATCGACGGATTGTGCCGGAAAATGGTGCGTAGACACCCCCACGTTTTCGGTGATGTGAAGGTAAATTCACCGGAAGAGGGAAGGGCATTATGGGAGCAGATAAAAA
The DNA here is from genome assembly GCA_900549235.1 of uncultured Clostridium sp. Lineage (GTDB taxonomy): Bacteria > Bacillota > Clostridia > Lachnospirales > Lachnospiraceae > Enterocloster. The sequence continues at coordinate 5,209 of URNT01000061.1, forward strand.
TGCAGGAAAAAGCCAAAAAACCTTGACAAATCATAGCAAAACAGCTATAAATGATTAAGTACACCAAGACAGTGACAGCAGGGAAACCGAAGGACCTTTTCGGATCCCATTCTAGGAGGAAAAATTGATGAATAAGACAGAATTAATCGCAGCCGTTGCTGAGAGAGCAGAACTTTCTAAGAAGGATGCAGAGAAGGCAGTTAAGGCGTTTACTGATGCAGTAGCAGAGGAGCTTGTAAAGGGAGAGAAGGTACAGATCGTTGGCTTCGGTACATTCGAGGTAGCTGAGAGACCTGCAAGAGAAGGAAGAAATCCAAAGACCGGCGAGCCGATGCCGATCGCAGCTTCCAAGACTCCTAAGTTCAAGGCAGGAAAGGCCCTGAAGGATGAAGTAAACAAATAATTGATGTAACGAAACTGATCCCTTCGAGGTGCCTCTGGCATCACGGAGGGATTCTTAAATATTAAGGAGAAGAATCGATGAGACTGGATAAATACCTGAAGGTTTCCCGCATCATCAAGCGGAGAACCGTAGCAAACGAGGCCTGCGATGCCGGGCGCGTCCTTTTAAACGACAAGGTAGCCAGAGCCAGCGCGGAGGTAAAGGCAGGAGATGTGATCGAGGTAGGCTTCGGCACAAAATCTGTAAAAGTGAGAGTCACCAGTGTACAGGAGGCTGTACGCAAGGATGACGCGAAGGAAATGTTTGAGTATATTTAAGTTTCCGGGGGTTTGTGAGTGGAGAAGTGGGAGTAAATCCAGAAAATGCAATCCCAGTCATAGTATCCCCCATCTCCCCATATATTTAACAATAGGTTGATATATGGGGAGGTTTTGTATTATGGAAGAAATGATTTCCGGCGGCCGCCGGCATACGCTGGCCCTTGAGGACCGCCATGGGTGCAGTATTACAGGGATCGCGGACGTTGTTTCCTTTGATGAAAATGCCGTTGTTCTGGATACGGACAAGGGTCTTCTGACCATACGGGGCAGCGCTCTCCATGTGAGCCGCCTTACCCTGGAAAAAGGGGAGATCGACCTGGCTGGGAATGTGGACAGCCTGGTCTACAGCTCCAATGAGGGACTGAGAAAATCCGGGGAATCTTTCTTTACCCGCCTGTTTAAATAAGGAGGCCGAAGATGAACGAGAGGATCCAGTACCAGTGCCTGCTCCTGCTTCTCAGTTTTCTTACAGGGGCCTGGCTTATGATGGTTTACGATACCCTGCGCCTGTTCCGCCTGGTGATCCGCCACGGGACATTTTTTGCGGGTCTGGAGGACTTTGCCTACTGGATGTATGCCGGAGGTTCAGTCTTTATGCTTCTGTATGAGCAGAATGACGGGGCTTTTCGGGCCTATGTGATCGCGGGGGTATTTCTGGGGATGTTTCTTTATGACAGAATCATCAGCCGATTTTTCTTCTGGTGCTTGAAAAAGATTGGAAAATGGTTTACAATAAAAAGAAATGTTAGAATTGGCGGTAGTGGTAAGCGATGAAAACCTATGGTAGATATAAGCGTGCGCGGCGCGACAAATGGGCAAATCGAATGGCGATCCTGGGGATCACCCTGGTTGTCGTATGCCTTGCCATCGCGATCAATGCCAAGGGGGCCGGACTGAAGCAGGCAGATCTTGAATATATGCTGAAAGAGCAGGAGCTGGAGGCTCAGCTGAAGGAAGAGGAAGAGCGGACCAAGGAGCTTCAGGAATACAAGATCTACGTTAAGACAAAGCAGTACGCCGAAGAAGTGGCAAAGGAAAAGCTGGGGCTGGTAAACCCGGACGAGATCCTTCTAAAGCCCACCGAATAAGGCGAAAAAGGGCGAAACATTTTTTAAAATATTATACAGGATATGACAGATATTTCCCTCTGATACGCGTATACTTGAGACTGCGCGGGTTAGGAGGGATTTTTTGTGTTTGCGAAACGTGAAATAAAAGGAAGATCAGATGTAAATTATTATACGGCCAGAAGGCTTGGGGATATGGCGGAGTCCATGGGGCGCCTGGCGAAGGCCTTTGACGATGGGATCAGCCAGGAGGGACAGCTTACAAAGGGGGATGGACTGGCTGCCATGCAGGCGTCGGCAGCCCTGGTGTGCGAGGACTGCTCACGGTGCAGCCTTTATGAGGACAGCGAAAAGGATGACAGCTACTACCTCTATTATCTTCTCAGAACCTTTGAGCAGAAGGGGAGGGTGGAAAATGAGGACATGCCTCAGCTGTTTCAGACCGGGTGCAAAAAGAAGGCAGCTTATCTGGCTCAGTTAAACCGCAGCCTGGCGCGGGCCACCATGAACCTGTCCTGGAAAAACCGGTTCCTGGAAAGCCGGGATGCGGTGGTGTCCCAGTTCCGGGAAATGTCGGTGATTCTGGAGGAGTTTTCCCACCAGATCGATCAGGCCACCGACCGGACGGAGGAGTATGACTACATAGTAAAGCGGAGCTTTAAAAAATATCATATGGCAGTGGACAACCTGCTGCTGTTAGAGTATGAAAACGGCCAGAGGGAGGCATTTCTCACCGTAAAGACCACAAACGGGCGGTGTGTCACCACCAGGGACAGCGCGCAGATCCTGGAGCAGGCCATCGAGGGGAGCCATTGGAGCCCGGCCAGGAACAGCCGGAGCATTATCACAAGGCAGTTCGGTACCGTAAGGTTCTTGGAGGACGGAGGCTACCGGATCCTTTACGGGGCCGCCAGATGCCCGAAGCAGGGGGAAAAATATTCCGGTGATAATTACACTTTCTGCGAAAGCCAGGGACATCAGGTGGTGATGAGCCTGTCAGACGGCATGGGCTGCGGGGAAACCGCCTCCAGAGAGAGCCAGCAGGTGGTGGAGCTGACGGAGCAGCTGTTAGAAACTGGCTTTACGCCCAGGGCGGCTCTTAAGCTGGTGAATACGGTGCTTTTACTGGCGGGAGCGGAGCAGCATCCGGCTACTCTGGATGTAAGCTGCATCGACCTTCACACCGCGGTTCTGGAGGTGATGAAGCTGGGGGCAGTGCCTACTTTCATCCTGGGTCAGGAGGGAGCGGAGATCCTGGAGGCAGGCCAGGTGCCCATGGGGGTATTAAGCAGCGCAGAGCCAGTGCTGCTGTCCAGAAAGCTCTGGGAGGGGGATCGGATTATCATGGTAACAGATGGGGTTCTGGATGCCCTTCCCGGTGAGGACAAGGAAGCTGTGCTGAAGGAATTTTTAGAAAGCATGGAGGAAATGCCGCCCCAGGAGCTGGCAGAGCGGGTGCTGGACTTTGCCGTATCCTGTATCCCGGTGCCCAGAGATGATATGACGGTGCTGGCGGCAGGGATCTGGAAGCGGAAGGGGTAAACAGTAACACTTGCGCCATTTGGCAGATGCGGGTATGATAGTATAGAAGATCAATGAAAGGAAGATCCGCAGATGGACAAGCTGGAGCGCAGAGTGTTGCAGACTGTAAAAGAATATCATATGCTGGAGCCGGGGGATAAGGTGCTTGCGGCATTATCAGGAGGGGCAGATTCCGTCTGCCTCTTGGCTTTGTTATGGAGGTTTAAAAATGACCTTGGCATAGAACTTTCGGCCCTTCATGTGCACCATGGACTGAGAGCAGGGGAGGCGGACCGGGACGCGGCCTTTGCAGAGGGTTTCTGCCGGAAGCTTGGGATTCCCTGCAAGGTCATACGGGCAGATGTAAGGGGATATGGAAGGGAGCGGGGGCTTTCGGAGGAGGAGGCCGGAAGGCGGATCCGCTATGAGGCCCTGGAGGCAGAGGCAGACCGTCTGGGAGACTCTGTAAGAATTGCAGTGGCTCATCACAGAGGGGATCAGGCAGAGACCATCCTTCATAACCTGTTAAGGGGCAGCGGACTGGGAGGCCTGGGAGGGATCCCCTATGTAAGAGGCAGGATCATCCGCCCCCTTCTGGATACGGACCGCCGGGAAATCCTTGAGTGGCTGGAAAAAAATGGATTTAGCCATATGGAGGATTCCACCAACTCCCAGGGTCACTATACGAGGAACCGGATCCGGGGCCATGTGCTGCCGGTTCTGGAGGAGGAGGTAAACCGGGGAGCAGCAGGAAGCCTGATCCGTCTGGGACATATGGCGTCCATGGCGGATTCTTACCTGGAGGGGCGGGCAGCGCAGTGGAGACAGGAGCATGAGCGTGCTCCACTCAGCCTTCCTGCCGGAGAGCTTTTAAAGGCTGATCCGGTGATCCGCTGTTATGTGGTCATGGGGGTGATCAGGGAACTGGCGGGGGCTTCAAGGGATCTTGGCTGGATCCATGTGGAGCAGGCACTGGGACTCCTTGAACGTCCGGTGGGAAGATTCATCCAGCTGCCCTACGGCCTGAGGGTCAGGCGGGAATATGAGAGCCTGCGCTTTTACAGGGACGGGGAGCAGAGCCTTCCGGAAGGAGAACCCATTCTCCCTGAGGTAAGATATGAGATATTTTCTTACGAAAATGGGAAAGAATTTCCTAAAAATATGTATACGAAATGGTTTGACTGTGATAGAATAAAGGATACGCCCGTACTGAGAACGCGGGAACCGGGGGACTATATTGAACTATCCGGCGGAATCCGGAAGACACTGAAACGGTTTATGATTGATGAAAAGATCCCCCGTGATATAAGGGACAGGATCCCGCTGCTGGCGGATGGAAGCCATGTGATGTGGATCATAGGCTACCGGATCAGCAGCTGTTACAAGCTCACCCCGGAGACCAGGAGGGTGCTGCAGGCAGAGATCAGATCTACCATAAGATGAAACGGAGGATAAGAGATGGCAGACAAGATTCGCGTATTATTAACAGAAGAAGAAGTTGACAAGCGTATTAACGAGGTCGCAGCCAATATCAGCAGGGATTATGAGGGAAAGGAAATCCACCTGATCTGTATTTTAAAGGGCGGCGTATTCTTTACCTGTGAACTGGCAAAGAGGATCACAGTGCCCGTATCCCTGGATTTTATGTCCGTATCCAGTTACGGCGCAGGTACCGTATCCAGCGGTGTTGTAAAGATCATAAAGGATCTGGATGAGCCCCTTGAGGGCAAGGATGTACTCATTGTGGAGGACATCATCGACTCCGGCCGCACCCTGGCTTACCTGATTGAGGTGTTAAAGCAGAGAGGGCCAAAGAGCATCCGCCTGTGCACGCTCCTTGACAAGCCGGAGCGCCGCGTGAAGAAGCAGGTGGCGGTAGACTATACCTGTTTTACCATTCCGGATGAGTTTGTAGTAGGCTATGGACTGGATTATGACCAGAAATACCGCAACCTTCCTTATATCGGGGTGGTGGAGCTGGACGGGGAGTGATAAGCTCTCCTCCGGCAGTACAATGTGCAAGGAGGCAATTCGTTGAGACAGCAGCAGACATTTAGAAGTGCTATATTTATTATCCTGATGCTGGTCGTACTGTTTTTTGTTACAAGGCTTCCCCTCGCTGGCCAGGGCCAGTGGGTGACCAACCAGGAATTTATCCAGGTCCTGGACGGCGGGAAGGCCGTCAGCGCTACGATCCGGCCAAATACACAGACGCCTACCGGCGAGGTTACTGTGATCCTGAATGATGAAACCGCCGTCCGTCAGAATGTATCGGATGTAACAGAGGTGGAGAAGCTCCTTCAGGAAAGAAACATTGACTATACTATGGAACAGGTTCCTCAGGAAAGCATGCTGATGAGTATCCTGATCCCCTTCATTCTTTCTCTTGTGGTGATGATGGTCATCTTTATGCTGATGAACCGCAACGCGGGAGGCGGCACCAATGCCCGTATGATGAACTTCGGCAAAAGCCGGGCAAGGATCAGCCGGGACAGCAAGGTAAACTTTGACCGGGTAGCGGGGCTCCATGAGGAGAAGGAGGAGCTTGAAGAGGTAGTGGATTTCCTCAGGAACCCTCAGAAATATACCAGCGTAGGCGCAAGGATCCCCAAGGGGCTTTTACTGGTGGGCCCGCCAGGAACGGGCAAGACCCTTCTTGCAAAGGCGGTTGCCGGAGAGGCAGGAGTTCCGTTTTTCTCCATATCCGGTTCTGACTTTGTGGAAATGTTCGTAGGCGTCGGCGCCTCCCGTGTGAGAGATCTGTTTGAGGAGGCCAAGAAAAACTCGCCCTGTATCGTGTTTATCGACGAGATCGACGCGGTAGCCCGCCGCAGAGGCACCGGTATGGGCGGCGGACATGACGAGAGGGAGCAGACGCTGAACCAGCTTCTGGTAGAGATGGACGGTTTCGGGGTTAATGAAGGCATTATCGTCATGGCGGCGACCAACCGTGTAGATATTCTGGATCCTGCGATTCTGCGTCCGGGCCGTTTTGACCGCAAGGTGGCGGTAGGCACGCCGGATGTACGGGGCCGTGAGGAGATCCTGAAGGTACATTCAAAGGAAAAGCCTCTCAGCGAGGATGTAGATCTGAAGCGTGTAGCAAAGACCACTCCAGGCTTTACCGGAGCAGATCTTGAGAACCTGATGAATGAGGCGGCCATCATTTCCGCCAGGGAGAACCGCCGGTTCATCAAGCAGAGCGATATTGACCGGGCCTTTATCAAGGTAGGTATCGGAGCCGAGAAGAAAAGCAAGGTAATGACAGAAAAGGATAAGAAGATCACCGCCTTCCACGAGGCAGGCCACGCTATCCTTTTCCATGTGCTTCCAGAGGTGGGGCCGGTCCACACTGTGTCCATTATTCCTACGGGTATGGGAGCTGCCGGCTATACCATGCCCATTCCAGAGCGGGATCAGACCTTTAATACAAAGGGGCGGATGCTTCAGGAGATCATGGTAGACCTGGGCGGACGGATCGCGGAGGAGCTGATCTTTGATGATATTACCACCGGCGCCTCCCAGGATATACAGCAGGCCAGCCGCCTGGCAAGGGCGATGGTCACCCAGTACGGTATGTCTGAAAAGGTAGGCATGATCCAGTACGGAAGCGACGATGATGAGGTGTTCATCGGCCGGGACCTGGCCCATACAAAGTCCTACGGCAACGGTATGGCGGATACCATCGATGCTGAGGTGAAGCGGATCGTAGATGAGTGCTACCAGAAGGCAAAAGAGATTATAAAACAAAACGAAGGCGTACTCCATGCCTGCGCAGAGCTCCTGATGGAACGTGAAAAGATCAACCAGCAGGAGTTTGAAGCTCTGTTTGAGGCTGGAACAGAGACGGTTTAGGGTAAAAATGAAAAAGTCGGGGAAATGGAAAAAATTGGCATAAATATTGCTTGTCTATATTGGACAAGAAATGCTCTGAAAAAAATGTATTTTTGTGCACACTTTTTTCGAGGTATATGCTATTATAATAGACGTAACCCCCCCAATACATTATATAGTTTTTGCTACACCCCATAAGAAACGAAATACC
>URNT01000062.1 GCA_900549235.1 uncultured Clostridium sp.
CAGCCCCAATCATTATCATAGAAGATCTTAATTACAGACTTTTCTTCACACGCTCTGCACTCCCAGACGTTGCATTCTGTGGCTTATCCCTTGATTTAAAAATTCCTGATAAAATTCCCACCAAAATCACTCCCTTTATTTCTCTGCTAAATTTGGCATAATAAAAGAGCCGATTTCTCGACTCTTGCAATGGATATAGCATTGGGGAACAAATTCGTAATTTGTAACGAGATTTGTTCCCCAATATGAATGCTATTTAATATTCTATTGTTTCTGTTTTCGTATTTACTAAAAAATAATATGAACCGATGTATCCTGAACCAATTCTAAAAATAAATCATTATCAACCACTTCCGTTACTAAAATCACGGAATGGTCATCTTGTACTTTACTGTAAGTAATCTTACGTATATCCTTCCTGTAATCTCCCAAATTTTCAATGCTTATTTTCCCATCACGGAAAAGCTGACAAAGAATAGCATCATTGCTCTTATACGAAACCGGTACCGGCGTCCTTGAAGTAAATATTTCTCTTAAACTGGCCTCGGCTTTATGCTGGAACTCATAAGTATCACTATCTTGTGAATATATAGTCAGCGCCTCCGTCTCCAGATAATACCAAGAAACCACTTCTGCCAAAATTGTGATAGAAACCTCTCCGGCATTCTTCTTTTTTATTCTGCCCGAAGATAACATCTGACCTGGAATCGGCCACTCGTCATAAAGCTTATTAATCCAATCTTTGTATGCATCCATATCAAGTACATCTGCCTTTTCCACAAAGCGACGCAAATAGCTTTTAATTCTTCCGATCTGATATGTAGACGCAAGAACAATCTGATACAGATTACCTTCCTCATTGTTTGTAAGATTCGAGTAATCTTCTTCTGCGATACTATGTATCGGATATCCAAGCTCAATCAGTTTTTGCAAATAATTTGCTCTGCCTTCAGCATCATTGATTTCCACCAGTACCCATTCTGGAATAAGAATCAAATCATAATCTTTCAAAATATCATCTGACGGTATTCCTTTTGCTTCAAGCCCCTGCATAAATGAAATGGATGATGTGTCTAAAAGGGCGATATGCTTTTTATTATCAATATTTGCAATTCTCGTTATAGTCATCATTCGCCCTTCCTCGTAATCATAGAGATTTCTTTCATAATATTTACCAGAAATTCTTCATTATCTTTATGGTAATTAAGTTCCGGATTCGTGGCTTTACTTCTTCTTATCCGTTCCTGCAAGGACGATGCGTTGATTACATAGGATGGTTTTACCAGACTATCATCCAGACCAAGTTCCTGAAATCTTTGTGGCATATCCTCAAATTCCAAGTCAAAAACTTCCTTAATTCTTTTCGCCAGTGTTTCATTTTCGCTCTGAATCGCATATTCATAAAGAGAAACCAACACTGCTTTATAGGTCGCCTGAAATGCTGACATACAGAGGAATATTTTTGAAACAAAATCCATCTCAGGAAGTTCTATAAAATATCTGTCAACGCCCGCCAAAAGCATACTTGCTGCAAAGCATTCAGCTTTTCGTTCCTCCATCGTATTATCTCTTTCAATAAAATGGTCAAATGACACTTTATCAAAAATAAGATGATAGATTTCATGCCATGCTGCAAAATATTGATTTGCACGTGGCAGTGCTGTATTAAGGACAGGTATTATTTTCCCGTTTTTTACAAAAATTGCTCCACTCCAAAATTTGTCTTCAATAGGCATCTGAATCAAACCAAACCCCTGTAAAATCAGCAAAGCAAGCTGCGGTCTTGATGCAACCTTCATAATTGCAGGATTCATCTGCAATTTCATTGTCTGCCCCAACACTTCATCTCTAATTTCATTATTCTTTTTTATAACTAAATCTATATTCGCAGCAGTTATTAATTCACTCATACATGCACATCCTTAATAATATATTTCACACAGATCAATAACATCAAGAAGCAGGTTATACTGTTTCTTCGCTGTTTCGCTCATTTCATGTTCCAAAGGGGCATTCTGTGAAAACACTGTTGCTGTAACCGGCTTAGTAGATGCAGAATGGTAAAGCAACAACTCTTCTACCGACATATTCAACACTTTCAAAATCTTCTGCAGATGACGATCAAATGTACTTTTGTTATCAACAGCACCATTTAACAATCTATCCAGGGTCGGACGTGATATATCCGCCTTACCAGCAAAGGACACTTTCGTGTAACCTTTATCTCTGATACACTCTTTTAACTTTGAAGCCACCAGACTTCTTTGTTCAAATAATTCATCAAACCTCATTGTGATGACCTCCTTCTATTTTCTCACCATTATTATATGCCAAAACGAAGGATTTATCAATATGCTTGTAAAATATTTTTTTACATTTTAACATTTTTCTACTCAGATAAACAGGATACCTCTTTCATCATAAACAGATGCTGTAACATCATTCCCACATCGAATTGCCCTGTCTAATCCCATAATCGTTGCAATAGCACCGTCAATTTTCTCCGTATATTTTTCTTTATCTGCTTTAATATTTCCCTCCGGATCATTACGAATATAAATATTATCCATCATCCAGCGAAGAACCAGATGCCCTCCATGAGCCAACTTTTTTTCTAATGTCAGTTTCATCAGTTCCTTTGTCGGCGGAGACGTATCCTTAAATCCCTGTCCGAAAGGAACTACTGTAAATCCCATACCTTCCAGATTCTGTACCATCTGAACAGCACCCCAACGGTCAAATGCAATTTCCCGGATGTTAAATCTCTCACCGAATCGTTCAACGAATCTTTCAATGTATCCATAATGAACCACGTTTCCTTCTGCGGTATGCAGATATCCCTGTCTTTCCCAGACATCATATGGAACAGGATCTCTGCGTACCCTTAATTCCAAAGTATCTTCCGGAATCCAAAAGTAAGGTAGTACAACAAACCTGTCATCTTCGTCCTGTGGTGGAAACACTAAGACAAATGCCGTAATGTCCGTAGTGGAGGATAAGTCCAAACCACCATAACATACACGGCCTTCCAAATCGTCTTCATTTACAGGGAATGCACAAGTATCCCATTTCTCCATCGGCACCCAACGGACTGCCTGTTTTACCCATTGGTTCAATCTCAACTGCCTGAATGCGTTTTCCTCTCCCGGATCCGTCCAGTCATCATTCTCATCAGCACCATAAATCCCAAGATAGAATGTCGGATCAATCTTCCGCCCCTCAATAATATCCTTTGCTTTCTGGTGTGTTTCATAACAGATACTGTTGGTATCGGTGCCTGCTGTTGTAATCAAAAAATACAAAGGCTGAGTTCTGGCATCTCTGGAACCCTTTGTCATTACATCAAACAACTTTCGATTCGGTTGGGTATGCAACTCATCAAATACTACTCCATGAATGTTGAAACCATGCTTAGAATAGGCTTCAGTCGACAACACCTGATAAAAGCTGTTGGTCGGCTGATACACAATCCGTTTCTGTGGAGCAAGTATTTTTACTCTTTTATTCAATACCGAACACATTCTTACCATGTCCGCCGCAACTTCAAATACAATGGAGGCCTGCTGCCTGTCTGCAGCACAGCCATAAACCTCCGCACGTTCTTCCCCATCGCCACAGGTAAGGAGAAGCGCGACTGCTGCCGCCAATTCTGATTTTCCCATTTTCTTAGGAATCTCGATGTATGCCGTATTGAACTGCCGATACCCGTTGGGCTTTACCGTACCAAACACATCTCGGACAATCTGCTCCTGCCAGTCAATCAACTCAAATGGCTTGCCCGCCCAAGTGCCCTTGGTATGGCACAGACATTCAATAAAGGAAACTGCGTAATCTGCCAATTCCTCATTATAAGCAGAGTCCTTCGCCTTGAATTTGGTCGGCTGGTACTTCTTTAATTTTCTCAAATGATCACCTCCAAGGCATAAAAAATGACCTGCCATCTGGCAAGCCTTACGATTTCTTCTACGAGAGAAAGAGCCATCGGCTCAATCTCAATGCTATTCTACTTTACTTAAGCATTCTTTTCTTTCCAATCTTGATACTCGCTTTCCAGTTCTGCTTCTTCGATAATCTGGTAAGCGGAGAAAAAACGTTCGCGCTGTCTTTCAATCTCCTCTTCAGTGTAACACTCCGCTTTCTTCATATCCATATAAGCATCCAATTTCTAATCAATATTTATCTTCCATATATCATATCCCTGCAGCTGTGCAGACTCATATATTGGTTTTAAATTGTGACTTAGAATATTAATAAATTGCATATCCGAATTTGCGGGAATATATAAATTCTCTGAAGCCCAGATTGCATTAAGATTATTTTTTCTACACCTCTCAAATTTACGAATCAAAATTGGTGATTTCCTTGATGAGTCTTCTGGAAAAATCAACCCATACAAATAAAACTGTTATCTTGCAAACGGCCCAAAAAACTTATCCCAGGAAGGTAATCTATTATTTTTACTGGAATTCAACGAGCCGCGCAAGGGGGTAGATTCCACAACTCGTCATTCGAAATATAAGATCTTGGAACAAAATGATCTATGGACAATGCTTCTATCGGAATATCATGACCTGTATATATTTCCTCGTTCGGATAACCACAAAAAAAGCCACCACTTTCTGCGCTGTTTTGAAGGGATGTGGAATTAAGTCTTTCATACTGACTTTACTCTTTCAATTCACGAATGTCTTATTTGCCGCATCATTAAAACTGATGTTATAAGTTGTGCTCGGGAGCGCGTTTGAAAATTGCTTTTTGTCAGATGTGCGTCACACTTTATGTGACACCGTAGACGCCCCGTGGAGATCCCGGCCGGATGAAGGAGGCGTAAGTGGGCTACGCTGACTGAATCCGGCCTAAATATACCGAAAAGCAGGGCGTGCAGATGGCGGAAATGAATTTTAAAACAGGCTCTAGCCATCACTCTGACTCCTTGATATAATAGATACACAGTCCCTCACCCCAAAAATTCCCACCCTAAAACAAAAAAACGGAGGAATAACACATGAACACCCCACCCACCCCATCCATGGCCAAACGCCGCGCTGCCGGCTTACTGTGGACCGATACAGCTGAATCGATGAAACAGCAGATCTATGCCCGAAACCTATGCCAGGATTTCAACCAAACAAGAGCCGGAGAAACTGAAAAGAGAAAAGAAATCCTGAAACATTTACTTAAATCCTGCGGAAATGACGTATGGATCGAGCCGCCTCTGACGCTTGCCATAGGAAATACGGTTTCCATTGGAGAGGGAACCTACATCAATTCCAACCTTACCTTAGTAGATGATTTTGAAATAGAGATCGGAAAGGGCGTTTTGATCGCGCCAAATGTTACCATCACCGCCACCCATCATCCCATGCATTATAAGGCCCGTCAGCATGGGGAAATGTATTGCAGGAAGGTTGTAATCGAGGATTTTGTATGGATTGGAAGCAATGTGGTGGTCTGCGCCGGTGTGACCATTGGAAAAGGCGCGGTGATCGGCGCTGGAAGTGTTGTTACCAGAAGCATCCCGCCCATGTGCTTTGCGGCAGGTGTTCCCTGTAAGGTGATCCGGGAAATTACAGAGGAGGATCTGCATGAATTTGAACCGATTCCAGAAGATCCGGGCAGTGAAAAGCAGCCGTAATAGATTCGGACCACATGAAAAATGTCCCGTAAAGCAGGTCAGACTACGGCCTCCTTTACGGGACAGATTTTTTTTTGATATTATTTCACCAGCAGGCTTGTACCGGTCATCTCAGCCGGCTTCTCCATGCCCATCAGCTCGATGAGAGTCGGGATAATGTCGCACAGGGCGCCGCCTTCACGCAGCTTTACACCTGGTTCTGCATTTACAAGGATAAATGGAACCGGATTGGTGGTATGAGCGGTAAATGGCTCTCCTGTCTCATAATCCACCAGCTGCTCTGCATTGCCGTGGTCTGCGCAGATAAACATTACACCGCCTGCCTCTTTTACCGCTTCTACTGCCCGTCCTACGCAGGCGTCTACAGTCTCAATGGCCTTGATGGCTGCATCTTCTACTCCCGTATGTCCTACCATATCCGGGTTTGCGAAGTTTACGATCACAACGTCGTACTTGTCAGACTTGATGGCCTCTACCAGCTTGTCGCATACGCCGTTTGCGCTCATCTCTGGCTTCAAGTCGTAGGTTGCAACCTCCTTCGGAGAAGGAACCAGGATACGGTCCTCGCCCTCATTTGGTTCCTCTACGCCGCCATTAAAGAAGAAGGTAACGTGTGCGTACTTCTCTGTCTCGGCAATCCTTACCTGAGTCTTTCCATGGGCAGCCAGGAACTCGCCGAAGGTATTGGTGATGCTTTCTTTCTTAAATGCCACCAGCTTATTGACAATGGTTTCGTCATAATCAGTAAAGCATACATATACAAGATCCAGCTTCTTCTCTCTCTCAAAGCCGTCAAATGCATCATCACAGAAGGCATGTGTGATCTCTCGCGCCCGGTCAGGACGGAAGTTGTAGAAGATCACAGAATCACCGTCGCCAATCACAGCAACTGGCTTTCCATCCTTTACAACTGCAAATGGAACCACAAATTCATCTGCTTTTCCGTCATCATAAGATGCCTGGATTCCGGCTGGAGCGCTCTCTGCCATCTTTCCCTCGCCCTTTGTCAGCATCCTGTATGCCTGCTCTACACGATCCCATCTCTTATCGCGGTCCATGGCGTAGAAGCGTCCTGCCACAGAAGCCACCTGGCCTACGCCAAGCTCTGCCATCTTTGCCTCCAACTCCTCTACAAAGCCCTTGCCGGACTCAGGAGGTGTGTCACGTCCGTCCAGGAAGCAATGTACATACACCTTTTTAAGGCCATTTCTCTTAGCCAGCTCTAACAGGCCGTAGATATGGGTAATGTGGCTGTGTACGCCGCCGTCAGATACAAGGCCGAATAAATGAAGGGCGGAATCATTTTTCTTGCAGTTTTCCACTGCGGTTAAAAACTCAGGCACCTCAAAAAAATCCCCATCCTGAATGGATTTGGTGATCCTGGTCAGCTCCTGATATACCACCCGGCCTGCGCCCATGTTCAGATGTCCTACCTCGGAATTTCCCATCTGTCCCTCGGGAAGTCCTACGGACATACCGCTGGCATTTCCCTTGACAAAGGGGCACTGGCTCATCAGCTGGTCCATAACCGGAGTCTTTCCCTCGCATACTGCGTTGTGCTCACAGTTATTGTTCAGCCCGTAGCCGTCAAGGATCATTAATACAGTTGGTTTCTTGCTCATATCCTTATCTCCTTTAAGCTCAAATACCCTGCCGCCTTCATTCCCGGCTGCAGGGCATCTGATCTGTTTATGGTTATTTGTTATAATTTACGATCTTACCAAAGTCTGGCTTTAAAGAAGCGCCGCCTACCAGACCGCCGTCGATGTCAGCCTGGGCAAAGAGCTCCGGAGCAGATGCGGCAGATACAGAACCGCCGTACTGGATACGGATGGCTTCTGCAGTAGCCTCGTCGTAAATCTCGCCGATGCATACTCGGATAGCTGCGCATACTTCCTCGGCCTGCTCTGTGGTAGCAACCTTGCCTGTACCGATTGCCCAGATCGGCTCGTAAGCGATCACCGCTGTCTTAGCCTGATCGGCTGTTACATTTAAGAATGCAATCTTGATCTGCTGACGGATCCAGTCGATGGTAATGCCCTGTTCTCTCTGTGTCAGGGACTCACCGCAGCAGATGATCGGGGTAATGCCATGCTCAAATGCCTTTAATACCTTCTTATTTACGGTCTCATCTGTCTCTGCGAAATACTCACGTCTCTCGGAGTGGCCGATGATCACATATTTAACGCCTGCATCTGTCAGCATGGCTGGAGAGATCTCGCCTGTGTAAGCGCCCTTCTCCTCAAAGTACATATTTTCCGCGCCGATGCAGATGTTGCTGCCCTTTGCAGCCTCCATAGCAGGAATAATGTCGATGGCTGGTACGCAGAATACTACGTCCACGTCCTCATTTTCTACTAATGGCTTTAACTCATTTACCAGAGCAACTGCCTCAGATGGAGTCATATTCATCTTCCAGTTGCCTGCGATGATCTTTCTTCTTGACATAACCTGTATCTCCTTCGATTTGTCTTATTTGTTGTCAGCTGCAGCTACGCCTGGAAGCTCCTTACCCTCTAAGAATTCCAGAGAAGCGCCGCCGCCGGTGGAGATATGGGTCATCTTATCAGCAAAGCCCAGTCTCTTAACTGCGTTTACAGAATCGCCGCCGCCGATTACAGTGGTAGCGTCAGACAGCTCAGCAACTGCGCGGCATACCTCTAAGGTTCCCTCAGCGAAGTTGGAGAACTCGAATACGCCCATCGGTCCGTTCCATACAACGGTCTTTGCGCCCTGAAGAGCTTCTTTGTAAAGAGCGATGGTCTTCGGTCCAATATCAAAGCCGGACCAGCCAGCGTCGATGACCTCAACTACCTTGTGCTCTGTATCGTTGGAGAATTCCTTACCCTCTACGTGGTCAACAGGAAGCAGCAACTTCACGCCCTTCTCCTCTGCCTTCTTGATCATCTCCAGAGCGTAATCCAGCTTGTCCTCCTCGCATAAGGAGTTGCCGATCTCCTGGCCCTGTGCCTTTGCAAAGGTGTAAGCCATACCGCCGCCGATGATCAGGGTGTCTACCTTATCTAACAGGTTGTTGATTACGTTGATCTTATCAGAAACCTTAGCGCCGCCCAGGATTGCTACGAATGGACGAACTGGGTTCTCAACTGCCTGGCCTAAGAACTTGATCTCTTTTTCCATCAGGTAGCCCACTACATTTTCCTTGGTGTATCTGGTTACGCCTACGTTGGAGCAGTGCGCTCTGTGGGCAGTACCAAATGCATCGTTTACAAAAATGCCGTCGCACAGGTCAGCCAGCTCTTTTGCGTAGCCTTCTGTTGCTGCGTCGCCATCTTTGAACTTGGTCTCTTCGATTCTGTAACGTGTGTTCTGAAGCAGAAGAACCTCGCCGTCCTTTAATTCAGCTGCTACCTTCTTTGTCTCCTCACCGGTAACCTTTGGATCGTCTACGAACTTAACCTCTACGCCTAATCTCTCACTGAGAGCAGGAGCAACAGGAGCCAGGCTCATCTCAGGTACAGGCTCGCCCTTCGGCTTGCCTAAATGGGAGCAGAGGATCACTCTTGCGCCCTGGTCAAGGAGCTTTTTAATGGCTGGGATGGCGCCGTCAATACGGTTGTAGTTCTGAATCACGCCTTCCTTTAAAGGTACGTTAAAATCGCAGCGCACCAGAACCTTCTTGCCCTGTAAATCCTTTAAATCATCGACTGTCTTCTTATTTAACATAATTAAAAATCCCCTTTCATCCAGCAAAAATAACAAGGGGCCCGGCCCAAACGACCGGACCCCTCATGAGTCTACTCAATTCTGAAATTGTCTTAAGATTAAGCCAGTTCAGCAAAGTATTTGATTGTTCTTACCATCTGGCTTGTGTAAGAATTCTCGTTGTCATACCATGAAACAACCTGTACCTCGTACAGATCCTCAGCGATCTGAGCTACCATGGTCTGTGTAGCGTCGAACAGAGAACCGAACTTCATGCCGATTACGTCAGAAGATACGATCTGATCCTCTGTGTAGCCGAAGGATGCGGAAGCAGCAGCCTTCATAGCAGCGTTGATCTCTTCCTTTGTAACGCCAGCCTTCTTAACAACAGCAGTTAAGATGGTAGTGGAGCCTGTTGGTACAGGAACACGCTGTGCGGAACCAATCAGCTTGCCGTTCAGCTCTGGGATAACCAGGCCGATTGCCTTAGCTGCGCCAGTGGAGTTAGGAACGATGTTAGCTGCGCCTGCGCGTGCTCTTCTTAAGTCGCCCTTTCTGTGTGGTCCGTCAAGGATCATCTGATCACCTGTGTAAGCGTGGATGGTGCTCATGATACCGCTCTGGATAGGAGCGTAGTCGTTCAGAGCCTTAGCCATAGGAGCTAAGCAGTTTGTTGTACAGGAAGCTGCGGAAATGATAGTATCCTCAGCTGTCAGTGTATTCTCATTTACGCTGAATACAATGGTCTTTAAGTCGTTGCCTGCTGGTGCGGAGATAACTACCTTCTTAGCGCCTGCATCGATGTGAGCCTGAGCCTTGTCCTTGGAGCAGTAGAATCCGGTACACTCCAGAACTACGTCTACGCCAAGTTCGCCCCATGGAAGATCGGCAGCCTTTGGTTCCTTGTAGATGGTGATCTTCTTTCCGTCAACTGTGATGGAATCCTCACCAGCCTCTACGGTGTGCAGATTCTCGCCCATACGGCCAGCGTAGCCGCCCTGAGCTGTATCATACTTTAACAGATGAGCTAACATCTTAGGATCAGTTAAATCGTTGATAGCTACTACATCATAACCCTCTGCTCCGAACATCTGACGGAATGCCAGACGTCCAATACGTCCAAAACCATTAATTGCAACTTTTACTGCCATGATTCATTTCCTCCTAGTTTGTTAAAAATAATATTATTGTTAAATAATAATCATTCTGCCTCTATTGTAATCAATTTCTCTTAAAATGGCAAGTCCTTTTTTTATTTTTTACCAGGTTTTGTATCTCTATTCATACATCTGGAGGATTTACATTCTTATCCTTACTTATTATAATAGCTGTGATGAATATTTTCCTGTACAGAAAGGGGATCCTTATGATATGTGACTGCCACCTCCACACCGAATTTTCTGGCGATTCGGATACGCCGGTACGGCTGCAGATTGAACGCGCCATCTCCCTTGGCATGAAGGAGATCTGTATTACGGACCACCACGACTACGACTCCGGGTTCTGCCAGGATGATTTTACCCTGGATATAGACCGATATATAAAAGTGATCCACCAGCTGCAGCATGAATACAGAGACCGGATCCGGATCAATACCGGAATTGAGCTGGGACTTCAGGCCCATTTAAGGGACTATCTTGGAGATTTTACGGCTGCCTGGCAGGATGAGTTTGATTTTGTCATCGGTTCCAGCCATTTCGTAGACAGAACCGATCCCTATTATCCTCCCTACTGGGAAAAAAACGGAACAAAAAAGGGCCTGGAACGGTTCTTTGAGGTGTCTTTGAACCGGGCCGGGACCCTGTATCCTTTTTTTGATTCCTACGGACATCTGGATTATGCCATCCGCTATGCGCCGGATGGACAGCGGTCCTATTCTTATGAGGATTTTGAAACATGGATTGATCCCATCCTTCAGATCCTGATCCGTGAGGGAAAGGCCCTGGAATGCAACACCGGCGGCTTTAAATACGGCCTGCCGGAACCCAATCCCTGCCGGGCAGTCCTGAAGCGCTACCTGGCCCTGGGAGGTGAGCGGATCACTATCGGCTCTGACGCCCATACGCCGGAGATCGTCGGATATGATTTTGAGCGGTGCCGGGCCCTGCTTTTGGACTGCGGTTTCCGCTATTATACGATATACAGAAAGCACCGCCCCCTTATGCTGCCCTTATAGCTCCCTGATTGCCTGATCCACATCCGACTTAAACTGCTTCCAGGCTTCTTCGTGTTCCACATAATATTTAGGACACTGCTTTCCATTAATGTCATAATGACGGAGCAGATCCCCGCTGTCCAGCTTCAGCTGACGGCACAGCCAGGCGGACAGGCGGACTGCGGAATCGTAGGAGGCCTCATTGAACTGGCCGCTGTCATCGGGATGGCAGACCTCGATGGAAATAGTATCGTCATTGCGGGGGGCATTAGCATATGCGATTTCATCCACAGGGATGCACTGAATCACCTCTCCCTCCAGACCCACCACAAAATGACTGCTGGCCGAGGTTCCCCCTGCTTCTGGATCCTGATCCGCCAGGCTATCAAAGTAATCCCGGTTCTCGGCCGCTGTGGAGCCGGGATTTGCCACATAGTGGATCACAATATTGTTCACCTGGCTGCGGCCTACATCCGGCCTTGAAAATATATTTTTCCTTATAAAATCCTGCTCCACCCAGTCAGGGACCTCCACCGCCTTTAAATCTACGGTATTCAGCCGCTCCCAGCCCCAGAGGTAATATCCCCCTCCAAGTCCTGACATAACGCCTATTACCAGGGCCATAAATACGGCCGCCAGAGGGAAGCCCCCTCTCTCCCGCCGTTCCCGTCTCCTGGGAGCCGCCTGGCGGGGCGTGCCCTTTCTCCGGCTTCTGGGGATCTCCTTCTGTTTCCTTCTTCTGGGAACCGGTTCCCCTGGTATAGTATCCGAAAGGATTTCTTCTTTTGTATAATCTTCTTCCATATGTAATAGCCTTTCTTTGAAATAAGGATAAATCCAATATAGCATTATTTATAAAAAAAGACAATGTACACTTTTTTACACTTTCTTTAATAAAACTTTCAAAAGTAAATTCCACCGTCCGCTTATGCGGTGGAATTTACTCTCG
>URNT01000063.1 GCA_900549235.1 uncultured Clostridium sp.
TTTTTAGAATGTTCAGGGTTTTACATACTGTTTAATCTTCAATTTTCAAGGTTCTTTGCTGTTGCCAAACTTCGTTCAGCAACTTTTTTATTCTATCACAGTCGCTTTTGTTTGTCAACAACTTTTTTCGTTTTCTTTTCTGCTGTTTGTCTTGCAACAACTTTTATATATTATCATAAGAGCGTGTGCTTGTCAACAACATTTTTTATTTTACAATCTTTATTTTAGATCGTATCCCCCTGCTTTCGCAGTGGAATTTTAATATACCATTATACCTTCGACTTGTCAAGGGAATTTCCGGCATTTTTTACCGGATTTTAGAATGAATTTTACAGACCCCGCAGAGTGCTCTGCAGGATCTGGTTAAGATCAGAATATGCCTTTTGCAATTCCGCCCAGGATCAGATTGATTAGATTATAATCATAAAGGAAAGTAAGCCATGGACTGGCATAAACCTGCACCTCAAGCTGCTGTCCCAGGGGAGTGGCAGAAAACAGGCTCAGGATAAAGCCGGCAATCCACAAAAGGAGCAGACCCTGGGCCAGGCCCAGGATGGCTCCGGCTATATGATTCAGGCCGGATATGATAGGCAGCCTGGATATAAGATCCAGCCACCGGATCAATATATGGATCACGATGGAAATCACCAGGAACAAGAGAATGGTACTCACTGTATTGATCAGCATATCTGCGAGACAGGTGCTTACATATTCTGTAAACTGATCTACACCCAGAAGCTGATAGATCTCGCTGTTGTTATTTTCCAGCAAAATGTCTTTAACGGACTGGGGAAGGTTCATCTGCTCAATGGATATACGCTGAGCGGAAGGAAGCTGGATTTCTTCCTCCAGGGGCGCTTCCCAGCCGGCAGCTCCCAGGATCATCTGAGCCGCATTGGCACGAATGGAGGGATTGTCCCTTATAAATTCAGTCATCCAGGGAGTTGCAAGCTTTACGATAATCAAGGTGAGCACCAGAGCTCCTACGGACACGCACTGGCGGATAAAACCGCGGTAGTGCCCGTATAGCATCATTCCAATCAAAAATACGCCTGCCGCTATGGGCAGCCAATGTTCTGTCGTCATAGTCTATACTTCTTTCGGTCTCAATTTCTGTGAAAATACTGCTGCCGGCGGATCATTCATATTCGTTGTAAAAATCAAGGATCAGCTGGTGAATGGCATGGGCAACGCCATGCTGGTCATTGGTAAGCGTCACCTGGTCGGCTGCTGCTTTGATATTGTCATCTGCATTGGCCATCGCAATGCCGGTGCCGGCCGCTTTGAGCATGGTAATATCATTTTCCCCATCCCCAAATGCCATGGTGGCAGAGGGATCTATGCCAAGGTAGGAGGCCAGCCACAAAAGGGCATTTCCTTTGGTCGCTCCCTCTGCGTTGACTTCCAGATTGTTTGGCATGGAGGAGCTTATGATCAGACCGGGAATGCCGGAAAGGGCCTGGCGGATAATTTCTTTGTCATTTAAATCGGCCAGAAATATGTTGACTTTTTCGGCTTCGCTTCCAGTGGCGGCAATGTGCTCTCTTATATCAGGGACAGAATCTCTTGTGGCAAGAACAAGGCGCTGCAAGGGCTTGCTAATCCCAAATTCTTCCATATGCTCAATGAAGGAGGGCTGCGTGATTCCTCGTCCATTTACATAAGGATCAAACATAACATGATATTTTTTTACTATGTCGATGACTTGAAGAACCTGGGCATTGGAAAGGACGCAGCGTTTTAAGCTCCTGTCTTCTTTCAGGTCCACGATCACGCCTCCATTGGTGGTAATGGCGTAGTTTACGCCGGGAAGCTTTAATACCTCCGGAATAATTCCATCTGCCGGCCTTCCGGTAGTGGGGACAATGTGGATTCCCAGTTGGGCACAGCGGCTTAATGCCTGCCGGTTTTCTTCCGACAGGCATTTTTCACTGGTCAACAGGGTTCCGTCCAGGTCAAGGGCGATCAGTCCTGTTTTTTTCATATAAAATGCTCCTCTTTCAGTACAAGAAGTCCTTCTTTGTTATATTTGGATGAAAAGATGCCGGTCAGGCGGCGGCCAAAGGTGGGATTTTCTGCCTTGTCCGCTGCTTCTTCGATCATGGCTTCTGCGTTGGCCTTGGTAAGGGGGACACCGTCCTCTTCCATAATCTCAACCCGTTCATAGAGAGCCAGCATGCTTTTTCCTGTAATACTGCAGTCTATTTTGGACGCATATTCGGACGCATACCGGGCAAATTCATCGATGTCCATTATCTCGTCCTCTACAGGTGCCTCTTCTGGCTCGTATTCCGGCTCTTTGACAGGAGCAGGAGCTGTATGAGCGGGGTTTGAGCGGGCAGGGGTTGGAACTGTGCCTTGGTAGGCGGCCGCCGGCCGGGCGGAGGATGGATCCGCATCGGTGCAGGTGCGTACTGGTCGGTCAGAGGCTGTATTTGTATCGGTGCAGGCAGGTACCGGGCGCCGGCCGGTATGGGCGGGCGCTGTTTCTTCCAGCGGACGGGCAGACGGCCTTGGCTGAGGCCCTTTTACCGGGCGGGCGGCCTGTCTGACAGGCGCCGGGCGGCTGGGTTCAACCTGAACCTGACGGATCTGACGGCTGTCGGGCTGGGCGTAAACAGGCGCCTCCTGAGGCTGTCCGGAGGTACCGATACATTCAAAGCGCTTTGCAAGGCCGGGATAAATACGGTGAAGCTCTTCTAAACGCTCTGCAGTATCTATAAGAACTACGTTCATACCGGTCTCGTCCCTGGCCATCAGCTGGTTCAGTTCCTGAAGAATAGATTCATTCATATCTCCGGCCTGCTCGATAATCAGATCTTTGCCTGTAAGCTTGTCGGAAATGGTGAAAATGCCGCGGCGGTTCAATTTTTCTCCGGTGATCTTGGCTGCCTGGTTCCTGGCTCCGGTTTCCTGGTGGATTTTCCTCAGTGCTTCTACTGCCAGCTCCAGGCCTTCCTCTGCTACCTCTGCTTCGATCATCAGATGGTTGGAGCCGCTGTACATAACGCCTTTTGTAAGCTGGCGGATGTCTGTAAGAACACGGGTCTGAGCCATCTCCTGCTCGGTGTATGGGGGCAGATCGTTATCCTCTGACAGTCTGGACATCTCCATGGCAAGGCTTGCCTGGGCTTCTGCCTCGTGGATCCTGGCTCTTACAGCTGTATCCTCCATGCTGCGGCCGGATACCTGAGGCTCTTCATAGGAGACATTTTCATCCTCTGCGCAGCCATCACTGCAGGCATCAGCCTCATCTTCTGGGCATCCATTGCTGTAAGCGTCAGCTTCATCCTCCGGGTAACCGTCACTGTAAGCGTCAGTTTCATCTTCCGGGTAGCTGTCTTCGTAATCGAAGGTTCCTTCTTCTGGGCATCCATCTCCGTAAACGGCAGCAGCTTCTTCCGGATAGCTGCTGCTGTAATCGGAAGCTCCTTCTTCTGTATAGCCGTCTGAGTAAGGAGCGGCAGCTTCTTCTGAGTAACTGTCGCTGTAATCAGCTTCTTCTGCATGGCTTTCTCCGTAAGCAGCAGCTTCCTCCGGGTAACCATTGCTATAAGAGGCAGTTTCATTTTCCGCATAATCGTCTCTGTAAGCAGACGCTTCTTCTGCATAGCCATCCCCATAAGCAGCAGCTTCTTCTATATAGCCGTCTTCATAAGCGGCAGCAGCTTCCTCGGGGTAATCACTGCCGTACTCTGCTGTCTCAGCAGGGTATTCATCGGCGGGATCCTGTATGCTGTAGGCGTCCGGTTCTCTTGCGGCAGCGGCTTCCCGGCGGGCTTCAAAGGAGGATTTCTCCAGCGTCCTGAAGCGGCCGGTTCCCCGGAATTCTCTGTCCTGGCGGGTGTATTCTTCTTCTGCCGGATCTGCCAGCAGGTCCTCTGTCTGAGGCTCCGGGGGCGCCGGTTCATCCTGGTAGGCCGGCTGGACCATAGGGCGGACAGCGCTGTATTCCTGCTCAACCGCCTTTAACCGGGCTTCGTATTTGTCCCGGTTCTCTACCAGATCTACCTGTGTCTTTGTAAGAGGCGCGTACTGCAGCTTCAGATCCATGGCCTTGTCAACATATTTGCCAAGACCAAACATAAGAGAGAGCTTGTCGCAGGTCATGACGCAAAGATCTCCCATACCGGCTTCATTGTAGAGCTCTGCCAGCTCGTAGAGCCATTTTTCATCTAATTCCGCATTGCAATACTGCTCCAGTGTGTGGATCAGCTGGGCTACAGGAGCCCCCTTGGCCCCCAGGATCAGGTAGCGCAGGATGTACTGCCTGGGATCCTCCGGAGCCAGCTCACAGAACTCCCGGTAATAATCCTCGGACTCATCTATGCTGCCTTCCTTGATGGCAAGCTCTGCCAGCTTATATAAAAGCCGCTTTCCCATGGGCGCGCGCTCAAAGGCCAGAAGGAGAATATCCTTGGCCTCCTGGTATTCGTGGTTTTTCTCGTAAATATTGGCTACCATGGACAGAATGTTTACGCTGCGCACTCTCCTCCAGTCAATGGTATCCGCGATCTTCATGGCCGTTTCGAAATCATTTTTCGACACCATTTTTTTGATCTGCTCTACTTTTATGTTAAACTCATATTTATCCATCTTTCGCATCTCCCTGTCGCTGGTTTTGCCCTGAGGCGCGGGGCCCCGGACTGCCGCAAATGCATCAGAGCTCGGTCCTGCCTTCCAATGCTCTGAGAAGCGTTACTTCGTCAATGTATTCCAGATCGCCGCCTACGGGAACGCCGCTGGCAATTCTGGTGACCTTTATTCCTGTGGGCTTGATCAGCTTGCTGATATACATAGCTGTGGTCTCGCCTTCCAGGCTTGAATTGGTTGCTATGATGACCTCATCTACGTCTCCCTGAAGGCGCTGCATCAGTTCCTTCAGTTTTATATCTCCCGGCCCTATCCCAAGCATGGGAGAAATGGCTCCGTGGAGCACATGGTAGACTCCGTCATATTTGCCTGTCTTTTCATAGGCTGCCAGATCTCTGGAATTCTCCACCACCATAATGACCCGGTGATTGCGCTTGTCGCTGCTGCAGATGGGGCACACCTCACGGTCGGTCAGAGTAAAACACTCTTTACAGTAACGGATGTTATTTCTGGCCCCTGTCATGGAAGCTGCCAGCTGCTCGACCTGCTCCTTAGGCATATTGATAATGTGAAATGCAAGGCGCTGGGCTGATTTGGCTCCCACTCCCGGAAGTTTTGACAATTCTTCAATTAATTTTGTTATCTGACTGCTGTAATAATCCATCAGAACGGAAAGCCCCCGCCTAATGCACCGCCAAGGCCGCCGGTGAGCTTTGACATGGCTTCGCTGCTGTCTGCCTCCATCTGACGGAAGGCTTCATTAGCTGCGGCCACGATCAGGTCCTCCAGCATCTCGATGTCATCAGGATCGACTACTTCCTCGGACAGCTTGACTGATACGATCTCTTTTTTACCGGATACGGTAACGCTTACCGCTCCGCCGCCGGCTGCGGCTGTGTACTCTTTTGCCTCCAGCTCCTTGGTTGTCTCCTCCATCTGACGCTGCATGCGCTGTGCCTGCTTCATAAG
Organism: uncultured Clostridium sp.; assembly: GCA_900549235.1. GTDB lineage: Bacteria > Bacillota > Clostridia > Lachnospirales > Lachnospiraceae > Enterocloster. The sequence continues at coordinate 5,563 of URNT01000063.1, forward strand.
GTTGTTCATATTGCCAGGCATACCGCCTGGAAATCCGCCACGTTTTGCCATGGTTTGATTCCTCCTGTTATTCTAATCTTCATAAGTGATGTCCATATGGATCTTATTTTCCAGTTCCTCTTCTGTTACATAAATGGTGTTCAGGCTTTCGCCCCGGCCGGCCAGCCTGGTCTTAAAGTAGATGGAACGGCCGTAATTGGCCTCTACATACCGCTCCAGCTCGCCGATCACCGTGGGACGCCTGCCCATATCATAGCTCATTGCATCTAAAAATGCAATCGTAAGACAGCTTTCTCCGCCAGGTTCTACGACTGTATCCCGAAGATATGCCCTTGCGCCGCCTCCCAGACTGCGGACAATCTTTGCCCATTCGTTGCGGATAAGCTTTAAATCCTCCAGCTGGGCCTTAGGAAGGCTTACGGTCTCAGGGGGTGTCCCGGAGGCTGGAGCTGTTCCGGAAGCCGGAGCCGCTGTGCCTGTTGTTGGGACATTTTCCCCGGAAGGGGCCTGCATGGGGGCGGAGGATACAGGAACGGCCATGCGGCCTGCCTCCAGATCCTCTGCAAATGCCTCCAGCTGAGTCAGACGCTGAAGGATGGAGTCCAGATCAGGCTCCATGGAGGGTCTGGTAAGCTTTATAAGGGCTACCTCCAAAAGCACGCGCTTCTGGCTGGCATAGCGCAGCTGGTTGGACAGCTCGGAAAAAACGCGGATGTAGCGCATCAGCTGGCTTCCGTCCACCTTTTTGCTGTCCTCCCTAAGCTGCCGCAGGTTTTCCTCTGACATATCCACCAGGCCCTCGGCGTCATCAGCACTCTGAACCAGGAGCATATTTCTCAGATACCAGATAAAATCGGTTACGAACTGGCCCAGCTCCCGGCCCTGGATCACGATTTCCTCCAAACCCAGGATGCAGTCTCTGGTGCGGCCCTCTGCCACCGCCCCGAACATCCGGCTGAATACACTGGAGTCAACGGCTCCCAGGACCTCCAGTGCATTCTCATAGGTAAGGAGCTTTCCGTAATGGAAGGCCACACACTGATCCAGAAGGCTCAGGCCGTCACGAAGGGAGCCGTCTGCCGCCTTTGCCACATACATCAGGGCCTTATCCTCTACCTCTATGTGCTCCGCCTGGGTCAGCTCCCTGAGGCGGGCAGCTATGGTTTCAAGAGAAATCCGCTTGAAATCGTAGCGCTGGCACCGTGAAAGAATAGTAATGGGGATCTTGTGGACCTCGGTGGTAGCCAGTATGAAGATCACATAGGAGGGGGGCTCCTCCAGGGTTTTTAACAGCGCATTGAAGGCGCCGATGGAAAGCATATGAACCTCGTCGATGATATAGACACGGTAGGTGCCTTCTGTGGGCGGATACTGAACCTGCTCGCGGATATCGCGGATATTTTCCACGCCGTTGTTGGAGGCGGCATCGATCTCTACTACATTCATAGAGGCTCCGGACAGAATGGAACGGCAGGCCGGACATTCGTTGCAGGGGCTTCCGTCTGCCGGATGTTCGCAGTTGACCGCTCTGGCAAATATCTTGGCGATACTGGTCTTTCCTGTACCTCTTGTCCCGCAGAACAGATAGGCGTGACCGATCCGTTGTGAAGTGATCTGGTTTTTCAGTGTCTGTACGATAGGGTCCTGGCCTTTGACGTCTTCAAATGACACAGGACGCCATTTACGGTACAATGCCGTATATGACATAGCTTGGTACTCCTTCAGATGCTGGTTTTACTCGTCGCCGAAGCTGATCCCTACCATCTTGGCTTCTTTTATCATAGAGCAGCCGGGATCTACGGTCTTTAAGCGGCCTGCCACCTCAGACAGCGGGGTCTTGGTGATCTCATTGTTTTTAACTGCTACCATATAGCCGTATTCCTCGCTCTGGATCAGCCTGGCTGCGGCTGCCCCCAGCCTTGTGGCCAGGACGCGGTCGTAGGCGCAGGGCTCGCCGCCCCGCTGCATATGGCCCGGAACGGTAACGCGGACCTCGCTGCCGGTCTTTTCCTGAATCCTGGCCCCGATCTCGTAGGCAACAGAAGGGTATACGACTCCATTTTTCTTCTTTTCCTTAAGTTCTTTCTTGGTCAGGCTGGCATCTTCTTTGGAAATAGCTCCCTCTGCCACCGCAAGGATAGAAAAGCGTTTGCCTGCCTTGGCTCTCTTTGTAAGAGCGCTGCAGACTACATCGATGTCGTAAGGAATCTCCGGAAGAAGGATGATGTCGGCGCCTCCTGCCAGTCCTGCATACAGGGTAAGCCATCCTACCTTGTGTCCCATGACCTCTACAATGAATACGCGGCCGTGGGAAGCGGCTGTGGTGTGGATGCAGTCGATAGCATTGGTAGCTACATCGATAGCGCTCTGAAAGCCGAAGGTCATATCGGTGCCCCAGAGGTCATTGTCTATGGTTTTGGGAAGGGATACTACGTTTAATCCTTCCTCGCTTAACAGGTTGGCTGTTTTCTGGCTGCCGTTGCCGCCTAATACTACAAGACAGCTGAGCTTCAGCTTTTTGTAGGTGTGCTTCATGGCCTCTACCTTGTCCAGGCCGTTTTCATCGGGGACGCGCATGAGCTTGAAGGGCTGACGGGAGGTGCCCAGGATGGTGCCTCCTTCTGTCAGGATACCTGAAAAATCAGATGGCTTCATGATCTGGTAATCCGCGTACATCAGGCCCTTGTAGCCTTCCTCAAATCCGATGATCTCTACATCATCAAACATATTATATAAAGATTTCGCGACTCCCCGCATGGTAGCGTTTAATGCCTGGCAGTCTCCGCCGCTGGTCAGCATTCCTATTCTTCTCATATGGCATTTCCCTCCTTGATCTGGTCAGTGTGATTAAAAATAATTATAGCGCAAAGGGATAATCGGGGCAAGACTAAAAAAATGGCCATAGACTGCCTGAGATCTTTTGTCTCCTTCAATCTATGGCCACTTTTAAATTCCACGCGCCTTGCTTTGTGCAGGCACCACGGACGTTACTCATGCAGTTAACTCGGCCCAGGCTGCCTTACGGCACACGAGAGGTTCTGCTTAGTGCTGCTGCATTCCTGCCCTGACACGGTTCACAGATTCCCGTTGCGTAAGACCCAGACGTCAACGCCACTTACACAAGGCAGCTCCGCAATGACCTGCCCGAGGCAAGGCATCACCCCTGCTGGAGCGGATTGCAGGTACAGGGCACCGCTATCTCCCCGGCTGCGTGGAAACTTTATGACTTGGTTGGGTATATGTGCGGGTTCCTGTTTGGTAACCGCCTGTTTAGTATAACGTGCGGGATGGGTTTTGTCAAGTGGGCGGTTGGGCAGTTTTCCCTTCCTTCTTCTCACGAAGCTCCTGGAAAAATGTTTTCATCAGAAGGGTGCATTCTTCTTCCAGGATGCCAGTCTGGGTCTGGGCCTGGTGGTTGAAGCCGGTTTGGTGGAGAAGGTCCAGGACGGAGCCGGCGCAGCCGGCTTTGGGGTTCATGCTGCCGATGACAACCCGGGGGATTCTGGCCTGGACGATGGCTCCGGCGCACATAGGGCAGGGCTCCAGGGTGACGTAGAGGGTGCAGTCCTCTAAGCGCCAGTCTCCTGTTTTTTTGCAGGCTTTTTTTATGGAGGTGATCTCGGCGTGGGACAGGACGGTTTTATCTGCGTTGCGGCGGTTGTAGCCTCTTGCGATGATCTTTCCTTCCCGGACAATGACGCAGCCGATGGGCACATCTCCGATGAGGGCGGCTTTTTCTGCCTGCCGGAGGGCTTCTTTCATAAATGTCTCGTCTTTCTTTTGGCGGGCCTGTTTTTCTTCTTCTAGGGCCAGGGCGGCAAGGCGCTTTTTCTCCTGGCGCTGCTGCCATTTTCTCTGTTTTGTAAGTTCTCCCTTTTCTCTCTGGGACAGTTCCTGTTCTGACATAAATCTGCTTCCTCTTTTTTTTGATGGAGTGGTGTGATATACTTGGTATCATTATAATGGATGTTTGATGATTTGAAAAGGATGGGCTGAGTGATGAAGCTGTGCGGACTGCAAAAAACAACGCTGCTGGATTTTCCGGGACGGGTGGCTGCTACGATCTTTACAGGGGGATGCAATTTCCGGTGTCCCTTCTGTCATAACAGTGAACTTTTAGATATGGGGATCCCTGAGGAATATTCGGAGGATGAGGTTCTTGCGTTTTTAAATAAGAGGAAACAGATCCTTACAGGGGTGTGCATTACCGGAGGGGAGCCGACGCTGCAGGGGGATCTGGAGGAATTTATCTGCAAGGTACGGGAGCTGGGGCTGGCGGTCAAGCTGGATACCAACGGGTACCGGCCGGAGGTGCTTAAAAGTCTCTGTGAAAAGAGGCTTTTGGATTATGTGGCGGTGGATATAAAAGCGGCGCGGGGACATTATGAAGCGGCGGCAGGTGTGAAGGAGATTCTCATGGAACGGATCGATGAGAGTATCCGGTTTTTGATCGGGGGAAATGTGCCTTATGAGTTTCGGACAACGGTGGTGAAGGGGATTCATAGGGCGGAGGATTTCCGGGAGATTGGGCCATGGATCGCGGGATGCAGGGCATATTTTCTTCAGTCTTATACGGATTCGGGGGAGGTGCTGGTGCCGGGAACGTATGCTGCCTTTTCCAGGGCTGAGATGGAGGAGTTTGCAGAGCTGGTCCGCCCCTTTGTGGGGGAGGCCAGTCTGCGGGGAATTGATTAGCGAGTGTTGTTTTAACGATCTGGAATCTGCATTTTTATATCTGTGTACCAGTAGCCGAAGCGGCCGTCCTGTGACGGCTGCTTTTTTGACAGGACGAAGTGGGGGAAGCCGAACATGGATGCCATGTATTTTTCGTTGCTGTAGTAGTTGCCGGGAACGCCCAGGATGTAGCGGATCCGATTCTGCTCTCCGTCTCCTACGCGGGCCAGAATGATGTAACGGTAATTGTAGTATCCATGGAGAAGAAAGCTGTTGTTGCCGTAGGTCCAGGTCTCTCTTGGAAGGAGGCCGATGTCCTGGGGGCGGATGGTAAGGATCTCGCAGCCCCCGGCGCTGTCGAAGGCCTGGATCTTTGGATGCTTTTTGCGCAGGTCATCCCACAGTTCCTGAGGGGAGAAGGGCTTTTGCTCGGCTTCCTCCAGCTGTCTGAGGATCTGCGGGTCGCACAGGATAAGGTCTGGCTGATTAGAGGACGGCTGGGGCAGGTGCTGGAGAATGGGGGGCGGGGTTGTCTGGGGGG
>URNT01000064.1 GCA_900549235.1 uncultured Clostridium sp.
TTTAATGTCTGGTGGAATTTACCTCTGCACTGGAATTTACTTTTTCAAGTCAGCCTTTTATGCCATTTTTAAAATCTCCTGGAGCTTCTTCATGGAGCGGTTGTATTTTGACAGCTCAGTTGCCAGGGGAAGCTCCAGGACCTGGGCCACCTCCCGGTGCTTCATCCCTGCCGCCGCGTGGAGCAGCACGATCTGACGCTCTTCAGGCTTTAAGGAGGACAGCGCCTCTAAAAGCACTCTCCGGTCCGCCGCCTGCTCAAGAGACTGGCAGCAAGCGCCCTCCTCCCGCCCATCAAGCTCCTCAAGGCCCACGCTCTGCCGTTTTTTCTGATCCCTAAACCGCATATAGCACAGATTCCTGGCAATGGTAAAGACCCAGGCCAGAGGCTTGCCCTGGGGCACATAATCCTTTGCCCTGCCCCATACGCTCAGATAGGTCTCCTGCATAATATCCTCCGCTTCATGAGGACTTTTAGTAAGAGACAGGATAAAGCTGTACACCGGCCGGGCCGTTTCCTGATAAAAGTCCCCGAAAGCATCCATATCCCCCTGCCCCATCTGTCTGATCATCTCTTCCTGAGTCATCGGCTCATTCCCCTTCCGGAGATCAGCACTCTCAGGCGCCGGAGCGGTAGCTGTTCTCCACTGTGATCACACAGACACACCGCGGATCCTTCTGGCGCATTTCCTCGCTGATCCTTGCCTTTAGCTTACCCTGGACAGAGGCTTTATATTCCCAGGGCACCACCAGATCAAAAATAAGGTTGAGCCGCTCTCTGCCGCTGACAATACGGAAATCGTGAAAGCTGAGCCGTCCGTCCAGCCCCGCAAGAATATCCGTAAGGATTTTTTTATAAAAATCCACCTGCTCATTGTGGGTCTCCACCGGATCCATATGAATCACCAGCATCAGACCGAAGCGCCGGAAGGCCTCATGCTCGATCCGATCCACAATTTCGTGAGAAATTTCCACATCATAGTCGTTGGGTACCTCCGCATGGATGGAGGACATGCTTTTTGAGGGGCCATAATTGTGGATAATAAGATCGTGAGTGCCTACAATTCCCTCAAAGCTCTCTACAAAATTGGAGATCTGCTCATATACCTCCGGATCAATGGCTTCACCGATCAGTGGCGCCAGTGTCTCCTTCGCAATATTTACCCCTGCGATCATAACCACCACTGACACGATCAAGCCCACAATACCGTCAATATTCCATCCGAAAAAGCCAAATACAGCAATGGACAGGATCGTAGAGGAAGTGGTAATCACATCCCCCATGGCATCCGCTGCCGTAGCCAGCATGACCTTGGAATTGATCCTCCTTCCCAGTCTCCGGTTAAATACTGCCAGCCACAGCTTCACACCAATGGACATAAGAAGAATCAGCAGGGAAATCCACCTAAAGCTCATGGTTTCCGGCTTAAATACTTTGCCGATGGAGGTTTTAAAGAGAGAAAATCCCACCTGGATCACAAGGAAGGCCACAATAAAGGCCGCAATATATTCGATCCGTCCATGGCCGAAGGGATGGTCATCATCTGCTGGCTTTTGAGCCAGCTTCACTCCCACAAATCCCACAATAGAAGAAGCAGCATCTGACAGGTTGTTAAATGCGTCTGCCATAACAGAAATACTGCGGGTCAGAATACCGATGGACAGTTTCGCCCCAAAGAGCAGTATATTGCACAAAATCCCCACCATGCTGGCAAGGGTACCGTAGGCCGCCCGTACCTCGGCATCCTCCACCTGTTCATAACGCTTCACAAAATGCTTTACCAGAAAATCCGTCATCTTTTCTCTCCATATTCTACACTTTCCAGAAAAAGTCCCTGAGCAGGCGCCGTAAACCCGGCTGCCTGCCTGTCTCCTGCCTCAAGGATCCGGTTCATTTCCTCTGGCCTTATCTCTCCCAGCCCCACCTGGATCAGGGTTCCCGTCAGGATCCGCACCATCTGCTGCAGAAAACCATTTCCCGTATAAAAAAGGTGCAGCTTTCCGCCCTCCAGTTCCTCCATGCGGATGCTCTCAAGAATGCGGACCGTAGATTTCTTCATTTTCTTATTTCCACAGAAGCTTTTAAAATCATGGGTGCCAATGAGAACTTCCGCAGCCTGCTCCATGGCCCCAAGCTCCAGCTTCCTTCCCAGCCCATAATAATAATGCCTGGTGAATACATCCTTTTTTGCACTCTGCTCAATCTGATACCGATAGGTTTTTCTCACGGCGCTGAGACGGCTGTGAAACCGTTCCTCCGCCTCCTCACAAGAAAGAACCCCAATATCTTCAGGCAGATACTGGTTCATATAGTCCTTAAGGCCCTCCGAAAGTGAGATTTTTTCTCCGAGTTTTTTTCTCAGAGAAACCTCTTTTATATGAAAATTTGCCACCTGACCTTCGGCGTGCACTCCCCGGTCTGTCCGTCCTGAGCCCTGGACCTCCACCGGCTCCTCAGCCAGACGCGACAGCACCGCTTCCAGCCTTCCCTGGATGGTCTTATCTGTATTTCCCTGTTTCTGCCAGCCATCATAGCGTGTCCCGTCATAGGCCAGCACCACCTTGTAATTCATCTCTTATCCATCCTTTTTTCTCAAGCCTTCAGAATCCCGCTTTCCTTCACTGCCCTTACCGCCTGATCCAGCACCTCCTCATCCTGCACCAGGGCAAGACGCACATAGCCCTCTCCCGATGGCCCGAAGGCGCTTCCTGGCGTTACCAGAACCCCGGCTTTTTCCATCAGCTCCACTACAAACTCCTCCGACGAGGTATAGGGCTCAGGAATGGCCGCCCAGACAAACATGGTTGCCTCTGGCCGCTCCATCTTCCACCCAATGGAGGAAAATCCTCCACACAGCCGATCGCGCCTTTTCTCATAGGCCCTTCTGGTAACCTCCACACAGGACTGATCTCCTGTAATAGCAGCCACAGCTGCTGCCTGAATAGGCAGGAACATGCCGTAATCCATATTGGATTTCAAGCACCTAAGCTTTGCTACCACCTGTTCATTGCCCAGACAGAAGCCGATCCTGGCCCCGGCCAGGCCGTAGGTCTTTGAAAGGGAATTAAACTCCACTCCCACCTCCTTTGCCCCCGGAAACCGGAGGAAGCTGCCGCAGCTTTTCCCGTCAAATACCAGGTCGCTGTAGGCATTGTCATGAAGGACGACTATATCATATTTCCTTGCAAATGCGATCAGCTCCTCATAAAATGAATCGGGAGCCATGGCTGTTGTGGGATTATTGGGATAAGATACCACCATCAGTTTTGCCCGTCTGGCTATCTCCTCCGGGATCTGGTCCAGCTGTATCACATAATCAAATTCCTTTTTCTGGGGCATATAATAAAGCTCCGCTCCCGCGATCCTGGGCCCATCCCCAAACACCGGATAGCAGGGATCCGGCACCAGAACCACATCCCCCTCATCTGCGATAGACAGAGCAATATGAGCCAGCCCCTCCTGAGAGCCAAGAAGGGAGCAAATCTCCTTTTCAGAATCCAGGCTGACGCCATAGCGTCTTTCATACCAGCCTGCCACGGCTTCCAGAAGCTCTGTGGTATCACTGATAGCATATACATAATTCCCAGGATCCGCCGCCGCCTCACAAAGGGCATCCATAATGTGTTTTGCCGGCGGTATATTGGGCGCCCCAATGCTCAGATCGATCACCGTCTCCCCAGCTTCCAGTTTTTTCCGTTTCATCTCCGCCAGCTTTGAGAAAATCCCTTCGCCAAAGCAGTCCATTCTTTTTGCAAATTCCATCACTGGTTTCCTCCCTGTGCGTTTTCCGCTTATTATAGTACAATTTTTCCCATATGACAAGGAACACAAGAAAAGAGAACCCAAAAAGAGTTCTCTTTTCAAAATGCCCGGATTTTATCTCCTTTAAACGCCTGCGTTTGCTCCCTGTCTGCCGCTTCCGTCTGAAGCGCCGGCTGCCGGCGGAAAAGCAGAGCTTTTTGCCGTCTTTTTCCATGCATGCATGGCCAGAGACATGGCAATGACACCGTAGGAAACAAATACACGGAAATATTCACCGATTACAGGGTCGCCGAACAGTTCCTTTCCTGCCAGCGGCGCCGCAATGAACAGGGTGTGGAACAGGATAACGCCTATGATCGCCTGGCGGTTCGTTGCCTTCTGTACAGAAGCGCCGCCTACCAAAAGGGCCGCAATAGCGAACTGGCCTACCTGAGTATGGGCTCCGTAGGTAGAGAAGGTTCCCACATTCTGCAGGAAAATCAGCTGACCCCAGCCTGCAAGCACCGTTGAAAAGATCATGGCAATGATTCTTGTACGGTCTACATCGATACCGGCTGCATTTGCCACCGAACGGCTCTGTCCAACCGTCCTCATATTCTGTCCCAGACGTGTTTTCATCAGAGCTGTGTTAAAGAAGCACAGGCCTGCGATACACAGATAGGTCAGTACAGGAAGCTGTACCACCAGCAGCACATTAAAGATCACAGGAATATAGGTAAGTCCGTAAACAATAGCTGCCAGAACGCAGTTTACAAGGGCCTTTTTCTTATTAAAGTCCTTTTTGTAGATCAGCTTCGCGGAAACAAACTTCCACAGCTGCCACAGCAGGGTGCCTGCGCAGCCCAGCTCAACGGCATTTAACAGCAGCAGACGGTCGGAGGACAGGAACTGCTCCACTGGCGGAATGAAGGTAGCCGCATATACAGCCACAGCCAGTACCAGCTTTGTAATCACTGCCTTCCAGTTCACCTCCAGGCCCTTTGACTTACGCAGAAGAGCCGATACAAGGAGGCCGATCACAGCCAGATAGAAGCCTACTTCGATAACAGTCAGCATAGGAACCGTATCCAGCGCATATTTTACCGTATCCTTCAGATCGATAGTATTCTTAACGCCCACTCCCGTCGCGATCATCAGAGTCGGATTGTAAAGAGGAATCACACCGCCGAAGATAAAAAGGAACAAAAGCTGGTAAAAGCCTTCCGCAAAGTAAGACAGAACCAGACCGCCTACCATCTCCGCGCCTTTCATTTTATTAAACAGCTTTCCTACCAAAAAACCGAAAAATATAGAAAGAGGTGTGGACAGAGCCACTGTAATCAGAAAACCGCTGATCCCGGTCAGCCCCCAGTAGGTGGTCAGGAAAATAGCCACCTGGGCGGCCATGGCGCCGATTACGATACCAAAGTTCAGTCCCATACCTGCCACAACAGGAATCAGAAGAGAAAGTACAATAAAGGAGTTTCTCGCGATTCGAGTAAACAATTCTGAAGCCACAAAGGTCAGAGGCTGCTTGGAAGCAGCGATGGTAGCGATACAGAGAAGTACAAACAGGATCACTACCTTATTTTTAAACAGGAAATCATATACCTTTTTCTTATTCACGGCCGCCACCTTCTTTCGTCTGTGCTAATGCGTAGATGATGATACCATTGGAGATGATCAGACGCATAACCTCTGACAGGTTGCCCTCCGGAATAAACTGGTTCGCAACCGGAAGTCCAAGGACCATAATGCCCTGGAACAGGAAGGTACCAATGATTACATGTGAAATAGCCGCCCTCTTTGGTGTAGCGCCGCCGATAAGCACAGCCGCAACCGAGGTAAAGCCCATCATCTGAGGACCGTTGTACAGCTGCATAAAGCCAAAGCCCTGAGCGTATACGAGAATACCCACTGCCGCGATCACAGTAGAAAGCACCGTACCCACAAGGCGCATCTTATTTACATTGATCCCGGCCGCCTTGGCGAACATAGGGTTGGTACCGGCAGCTGACATGGCGATTCCTGTCTTAGAGCGCATAAACAGCCATACTAAAAAGCACATAAAGAATAAAAACAGCACCAGCCCGGTAGGGAACTCAAAGGAACCGATCTTAAAGGACAGGGTATCATTCATTACATTGCTGAAGGAGGAGGCCAGAGAAATGGTGTTTCTCACACCGCGGCCTGCATTGGGCCACTTCAGCTCACCGTTCTTTACGGGCAGCAGCATCCAGATCATATTCATAAACGCAATGATGGAAAAACCTACATAGGTGGTAACGGTCATTTCCGAGCCCTTTACACGGTTTAAAAGAAGGCCGTAAAGATAGCCGATACCTACAGCCAGGATAACACCTACTAAAATTGCCAGGAGAATGGATACCCACATGGCAAATAAGGGGCTTACATTTACTAGAGCCGGAAGCTGGGCCACATTGGTCTCAATCACAAGGATACCGCCCAGCAAGCCGCCTACAATACCCATGGAGATACCGAAATTCAGTCCGATCCCGCACTGGACCGCTGGCACCATGGCCAGGGTAAGGATCCCGTACATACCCCATCTGCGGATACAGTCGCTTAAAAGCTGGGGCAGGTTCATCTGAAATACTCCTGCCAAAACCAGAAGCAGCAGGAAAAATCCTACAATAATTATGCGGGGCAGGCCAAAACGTCTGACCAGAGTCTTTACAGAATCATTCATGACTTTCCCCTCCTTTCACCTTAGTTCCTGACATAGCAAGGCCAAAATCAGCATCTGACGCATCCGGGGCCAGGATCCTGGATATTTTTCCGTCTGCAACGATAGCAATACGGTCGGAAACCGAACGCAGCTCCATCAGCTCAGAGGATACAATGATCACAGTCATTCCCTGCTCTCTGTTAAGCTTTGCCAGATACTCCAGCACCAGCTTTTTAGCGCCGATGTCAATTCCTCTGGTAGGCTCGGAAACAAACAGAACCTCCGGATCCAGACTCAAAGCCCTTGCCAGACATACTTTCTGCTGATTGCCGCCTGACAGGCTTCCTGCGGCCTGACGGATACCGGTACAGCGTATATCCAGCTTCTCTACCATCTCCTGGGCATGCACCCTGGCAGCATGGCTGTCGAAGAGCTTCATCCAGAGTACCTTTTTCAGGAAACGGTCATTGGTCTGCATGGCAGAAAAAATAATATTCTGCTCGATGCTCTCACTTAACAGAAGGCCCACGCCCTTCCGGTCCTCAGACACAAAGGCTACCTTATGCTCCAGCGCGGAGCCCAGCTTATCAAGCTCCAAAGGCTTTCCATTGATCAAAACCTCACCGACTGCCTTGTACAGACCCATAATGCCATTGGGGATGCCCAGTTTTCCCTGGCCGGCCAGACCACCGATCCCAAAGATCTCTCCCTTGCGGATATCCAGGTCTATGCCCTTTACCTGCTCTCCCGGCATATCCACCCAGTAGTTTCTGAGAGAAACCGCAAACTCATCTTCTCTGATGTCGCGGGTATCCTCCCCCTCAAATTCCACCAGCTTTTCTACCTTACGGCCGATCATCAAGCCCGCAATCTCTACAACATCCGTATCCTTTATCTCCCTGCGGGCAACAAACTCTCCATCCCTCAGGATCGTTGTGCTGTCTGCTACAGCCATTACCTCATCCAGACGATGGGTGATGAAGATAATGGCGATCCCTTTAGAAGAAATGACCCGCATGGCCTCCAGAAGCCGCTCCGCCTCTGACTCAGTAAGAACAGCCGTAGGCTCATCAAATACCAGAAGCCGGATACCAGTCTTATCAATCTCTCTTGCAATCTCAATAAACTGCATATAGCCAACAGGGAGACCGGCTACTTTCGCATAATCCTCTATCTGAAGCCCGATGGTCTTAAGTGCCTTTTTGGAATCCTCAGCCATGGCATCTACATCCAGAGTCTCCATAGATCTTCCAAAAAAGCGGCTGATCAGGTTCGGGTTCGTAATTTCACGTCCGATTTTTATATTTTCTGTTACTGTAAAACCAGGAACCAGCATAAATTCCTGATGTACCATTCCAATTCCCATCTCCATTGCCTTAACAGGAGTATCAATGTTGACCTTCTGACCCATGATCTTTACGGTTCCGCCAAAGCCTCCTGTATTGTGGATTACAGGCATACCAAATAATATATTCATCAAGGTGGATTTTCCGGCACCGTTCTCCCCCATCAGGGCATGGATCTCGCCTGGCCTGATATGCAGGCTCACGCCCTTAAGCACCGGGTTGCCGGAATATTCTTTTGTAATGTTATCCATTTCCAGGACGTACTGTGTGTTCTCCAAGTTCACAACCTCTTTTCTCTCCGCCATCTTAACTTAAAAATTCCGCCGTCTTGCTGCTGCAGGACGGCGGAACCTGATTACAATGTTAATCCTACAATTTCAATTACTCAAAGGTAACGAAGTCAGCCATTACCAGATAGTGGTTATCCTTTTTGTTGCCCTCATCATCTACATAATTCTCAACTGTCATCTGGATATCGCCGGCACACTCCTGAATGGTATCACGAAGAACCTGATCGTCTAAAACAGCACCATTTGTCTCGCCTTCCAGAACCTTCTTTGCGTACTCAACACCAGCCTCGATAAACAGCATGTTACATGGAACACCCCAGGTAGATACGCGGCCGTTCATACCGTACTCATCTACCTTAGCCTGAAGCTGCTCTAACATATAGTCAACATCAGCCTCATGTCCTGCCATATCGATATTCAGAGCTGCCGGGAATGCATGGAATGGAGACGGACAGCACTGTAAGCTGTAGATTGCACCATTCTCAAATACGGAACGGATCAGAGGCTCCTGCATACCGCAGTTGGTTGTGAAAAATACGGTGTCCTTGCCGTACTTCTCGATCTGACGCGGAACATCCTCAAGGATGAACTGCTGTGCGCCTGTAACGCCAGAGTCACCAGTGGGGTCCGGAGCAGTTACATCTACTAACTCAATGCCATTCTCAGCACAGTATTTCTTTAAATTCTCATGACGCGCAACGATCAGAGCGTAGCTCATGTGACGTGGGAATGAGTAATGGATCATGGTCTTTGCGCCCTGCTTTGCTGCCTGAGGCGGAATCACGGTACCGCAGCCTGGCTCATCTACCTGGAGAACAATGTCTGCCTTGGGATTAATAACGCCCGGATCCTCACCAGGTGTACCTGCGATAAAGATCATATCAGGACGTGTCTCACGTACCTTGTCGATAGCTGCCGCTGTGCCTGGAACTGCCTGGCACCATACGATCGCCTTAACAGCCGGATCAGATGCCATCGCAACCGCGTTGGAAATAACGGTCTCTGTCTCTGTGGCAAAGTTATCTGGATATGTAGAGGTAACGATCATATCACCGTACAGTTCTTTCATCTTTGTAGCCTGAGTGATCTCCTCATCACCCTGAGATGCTGTACCTGTGATAATACCAATCTTAAAGTCAGCTGCTGCCTCAGCGGTCTCCCCTTCCGCTGCTTCTCCCTCGCCTTCAGCTGCCGTATCTGCAGCTGCTGCCGTAGTCGGCGCTTCAGTTGCCGCCGGCTGTGCGCTGCGGCATCCTGCCAGTGAGGATGCCGCCATCGCTGCAGCCAGTGTCATACATAATGCTCTTTTTTTCATGCTCTTCTCTCCTTTTAACACTTTTTCTAACCAAACCCACAGAGAACCCTCCTCATCAAAGCTGATAGATGTTATTCACTGACGTGGTAAAGTTGTAATAGAAATTATATCATAAGAATTAGGGTTATGTCCAGTAAAAATATACATTTTTTACATTGTTTCTCTTTAAGGCCAAAAAATATAATCTAAAACTATATAAAAATCGGATTTTTTTCGGTTTTGGCTGATTTGTACGGAGAGGTAGGTATTAAAAATGGCTGGATTGAAACATGTATCTGCAATCCGCCTTGAATACTTTCTAAACATACAAAAATAGCGAAAGTCCTCACAAATAGAGACTTCCGCCAAAATAAAAAAGCGCGAGACGGGATTCGAACCCGCGGCCCCCACCTTGGCAAGGTGGTGCTC
>URNT01000065.1 GCA_900549235.1 uncultured Clostridium sp.
TAAAAGCGAAAGAGAGGCATTCGTTATGTTAAAAAGCATGACTGGTTTCGGCAGGTGCGAGCAGATTACCAATGACTATAAGATCTCTGTCGAAATGAAGGCCGTAAATCACAGGTATCTGGATCTGAGCATCAAGATGCCAAAGAAGTTTAATTATTTTGAAGCTTCCATCCGTACTCTTTTAAAGCAGTATATCCAGAGAGGAAAGGTGGATCTGTTCATTAATTATGAAGACTATACAGAAGGAAGCCTTTCCTTAAAGTACAACCATGCCCTTGCTCTGGAGTATGTAAAGTGCTTTCAGAAGATGGAGGAGGAATTCGGCATACAGAATGATATGAAGGCTTCTGTCCTTGCCAAGCTTCCTGAGGTACTGGTGATGGAGCAGGCTCCGGATGACGAGGAGCAGCTCTGGGAGATTTTAAGCGGCGCCTTAAAGGAGGCGGCAGAGCGGTTTGTCTCCTCCAGGGAGCAGGAGGGCGAGAATCTGAAGGCAGACCTTCTTGGAAAGCTGGAGCATATGACAGAGCTGGTTGATTTCATCGAGGAGCGTTCTCCCCAGGTGATCCGTGAATACCGCTCCAGGCTGGAGGATAAGGTAAGAGAGCTTCTGGCCGGAACCTCCATTGAGGAGAGCCGGATCGCTGCCGAGGTGACGATCTATGCGGATAAGATCTGCGTGGATGAAGAAACCGTCCGCCTGCGGAGCCATATTGAAAATACAAGGACAGAGCTTCTGAAGGGAGAAGGCGTAGGCCGCAAGCTGGATTTCATCGCTCAGGAGATGAACCGGGAGGCCAATACCATTCTTTCCAAATCCGGAGATCTGGCCATTTCTGACAAGGCTATTGCCTTAAAGACAGAGATTGAAAAGGTAAGAGAACAGATACAGAACATTGAGTAAACCTACATGCGCCCGGCAGGCAGACGCACCACCAACCCATAAAAGTCTGGCGGGCACATGGGGTATCCCTGAACTTATGCCGCCTGACGGCGGCGGGGACTTTTAGAGTAAAAAAACAGAGCCAGGAGAGTGTGCTATGGACCGTCAGGGGATTTTGGTCGTGGTGTCCGGTTTTTCCGGCGCAGGCAAGGGAACATTGATGAAGGAGCTGTTGGGGCGGCATGATGAGTATGCCTTATCCATATCTGCCACCACCCGTCTGCCCAGAGAGGGAGAGAGGGACGGAGAGCATTATTTCTTCGTAAAGGAGGAAGAATTCCTTCAGATGATCGAGGAGGATAAGCTCATCGAATACGCCCGGTATGTGAAGCATTATTACGGTACTCCCAGGGAGTATGTAGAAAAGAAGATGGCAGAGGGGAAGGATGTGATCCTGGAGATCGAGATCCAGGGGGCTCTGAAGGTAAAGGAACGCTATCCGAATGCCCTGCTGCTGTTTATTACACCGCCGGATGCCGGGGAACTGCGCCGCAGGCTCATCGGCCGGGGGACAGAGACTATGGAGGTGATCGATGACAGGCTCCGCCGGGCAGCCGAGGAAGCGGAAGGAATGGATGCCTATGATTACCTTCTGGTGAATGACGAGATCGGCCGCTGCGCGGAACAGATGCATCAGCTGATCCAGCTCCAGCACAGCAGGATGTCCTGCCAGCAGGATTTTCTTAAAAGGATGCAGAAGGAGCTTAAAAGCTTACTCCAGGATTAAACCTATAGGCGCCCGGCAGGCAGACGCACCACCAACCCATAAAAGTCTGGCGGGCACAAGGGGCATCCCTGAACTTATGCCGCCTGATAGCGGCAGGGGCTTTTAGAGAAATTAAAATTTATTATTGAAAGGGGAATGTAATATGTTACATCCATCATACACAGATCTGATTAATGTTGTTAACAGCGATATTGAGCCGGGAGAGCAGCCGGTGGTACAGAGCCGCTACTCTATAGTGATTGCCGCGTCAAGAAGAGCAAGGCAGATCATCGGCGGAGCTAAACCTATGGTTCCCGCTCCGGCAGGCAAGAAGCCGCTTTCCATTGCCATTGACGAGCTGTACCATCAGGAGGTAAAGATTCTTCCTGAGGATGCGGTGACAGAAGAAGAGGAAGCAGAAAACGAGAACGAATAAATACAATAAGCCGTCTCCTGTTTGGCGGCAGCGGAGGGCCTTTGTTCCCTGCGCTGTCATGACAGAAGATGGCTTAACTGTTCATTAGGAGAAACATATGGAAAATATAAAACTGTTTTGCGTATCCCTGGGCTGTGATAAGAACCTGGTGGATACAGAGAAGATGCTGGGTCTTTTAAACGGCATGGGAGTGGTCTTTACTGATGACGAGACAGAGGCTGACGCCATTCTGATCAATACATGCTGTTTTATCGGCGACGCCAAGGAGGAGAGTGTCAATACCATCCTGGATATGGCCCGCTATAAGGAGGAGGGCTGCTGCAAGGCCCTGATCGTGGCAGGCTGCCTGGCTCAGCGCTATAAGCAGGAGATCATCGATGAGATTCCTGAGGTAGACGCCATTTTGGGAACCACCTCCTATGAGGAGATCTGTGCTGTTCTTACCAGGCTTCTGGGAAAGGCGGAGGAGCATGTAAGCTGCTTCCATGACCTTTCAGAGCTTCCTCAGACCGCTTCTAAGCGGGTGGTGACCACTGGCGGATACTATGCCTTCTTAAAGATCGCAGAGGGCTGCGACAAACGCTGTACTTACTGTATTATCCCTTATCTGAGGGGGCCTTACCGCAGCGTGCCCATAGAAGCCCTGGTGGCAGAGGCCACAGAGCTGGCAGAAAAGGGGGTAAAGGAGCTGATTCTGGTGGCCCAGGAGACCACTCTGTACGGAACGGACCTTTATGGGGAAAAATCCCTTCCAAGGCTTTTAAGGGAGCTGGCTAAGATCCCTGGCATCTACTGGATCCGGATCCAGTACTGCTACCCGGAGGAGATCACCGATGAGCTGATCCAGACCATCAAAACAGAGGAAAAGGTATGTCATTATCTGGACATCCCCATCCAGCACGCAAGCGACAGAATTTTAAAGCGTATGGCCCGCCGTACCAATAAGGAGGAATTAAAGGAGCGGATCGCGGTCCTGCGCCGGGAGATCCCGGATATTGCCTTAAGGACCACCCTGATTTCCGGCTTTCCGGGAGAAACAGAGGAGGACCACCAGGAACTGCTGGAATTTGTAGATGAGATGGAGTTTGAGCGTCTGGGGGTATTTGCCTACTCCGCTGAGGAGGATACGCCGGCTTATTCCTATCCGGACCAGGTGCCCCAGGAGCTTAAGGAGGAGCGTCGGGACGAGATTATGGAACTGCAGCAGGAGATTGCATTTGAGCACTGTGAAAGCATGGTGGGGAAGGTGGTGACGGTCCTGATCGAGGGAAAGGTGGCGGATGAGCCGGCTTATGTGGGCCGCACCTATATGGATGCTCCAAATGTGGACGGGCTTATCTTTGTAAATGCTGAGGAACTGCTGATGTCCGGTGACTTTGTCCGTGTGAAGGTGACAGGAGCTGCCGAATATGATCTGATAGGAGAGGTATATCATGAATCTGCCCAATAAGCTTACGATTTTACGCGTGTGTATGATCCCGTTTTTTGTAATGACCCTGCTTTTTGACCATGGAAACAGCCAGTTTATGCGTGTGATAGCGGATCTTATTTTTATCTTCGCCAGCCTTACAGATCTGCTGGACGGAAAGATCGCCAGAAAGTATAATCTGGTGACTAATTTCGGAAAATTTATGGATCCCCTGGCAGATAAGCTGCTGGTATGCTCCGCCCTGATCTGCCTGATCGAGCTGGGACAGATCCCGGCCTGGGTGGTGATTGTGATCATCAGCCGTGAGTTTATCATCAGCGGCTTTCGTCTGGTGGCCTCTGACAATGGTGTTGTGATCGCGGCCAGCTACTGGGGAAAATTTAAGACTGTATTCCAGATGCTGACGGTGATCCTGATGATTCTGAACCTTCCGGCCCTTGCCATGGTAACCAGCCTTCTTCTGATGATCGCAGTGGCCCTCACTATTATTTCTCTGGTGGATTATGTGGTAAAGAACCGTAGGGTGCTGACAGAGGGAGGAATGTAATATGACAGCAGAGCTGATCTCCGTGGGAACGGAGCTGCTTATGGGAAATATTTTAAACAGCAATACCCGGTATCTGGCAGAAAAATGCGCCATGCTGGGCTTTGATATGTACTACCAGGTAACGGTGGGGGACAATTATGAGCGGATGCTTTCTGTGGTTCAGACTGCTCTTGAGCGTTCGGAGCTTGTAATCCTGACAGGAGGCCTGGGGCCTACGGAGGATGACCTGACAAAGGAGGTCTGCGCCGCCGCCATGGGCATGAAGCTGGTGGAGGATCCCCATACAAGAGCCCATCTGGAGGCATTTTTCCAGAACAATATTTATAAAGAGATCCCTGAAAATAACTGGAAGATGGCCACAGTGCCGGAGGGCGCCATCGTCCTTGACAATTCAAACGGCATGGCTCCCGGCCTGATCCTTGAAAAAGAGGGGAAGACAGCCATCCTTCTTCCTGGTCCTCCGGGAGAGCTGTATCCCATGGTAGAGGGACAGGTGATGCCCTACCTTGAAAAGCGTCAGAATTCTGTTCTTGTTTCCCGCATGGTAAAGATCTGCGGACACGGGGAAAGCCAGGTGGAGGATAAGCTGCTGGATCTGATCGATGGCCAGAGCAATCCCACCATTGCTACCTACGCAAAGACAGCAGAGGTCTATCTGCGCCTGACTGCTAATGGAGAAACAGAAGAGGAAGCCCTGGAGCGGATCGATCCGGTGCTTAAGGAGGTTCTGGTCCGGTTTGGAGACGCGGTATACACCACAAAGGAGGAGGTAACCCTGGAAATGGCTGTAGCAGAGCTTTTGCGTAAAAACGGCCTTACTATGTCTTCTGCGGAATCCTGCACCGGCGGCATGATCGCAGCTGCCATGGTAAATGTTCCCGGCGTGTCCGAGGTTTTCATGCAGGGCATGGTCACTTATTCAAATGAGGCCAAGATGAGGCTTTTAGGCGTAAGGGAGGAGACTCTTTCTGACTGGGGCGCAGTTAGTGAGGAGACGGCCAGGGAGATGGCAGAGGGCGGCGCCCTGCGCGCTCAGACGGATCTGTGCATCTCTGTAACGGGAGTGGCAGGGCCGGACGGCGGTACAGACCAGAAGCCGGTGGGCCTTGTGTATATGGCCTGCTGCCTGAAGGGAAAGACAAAGGCAGTGAGGTATCAGTTTAAGGGCAACCGGGCCAAGGTGCGGGAACAGTCTATGATGAAGGCCCTAGATCTGGTGCGCCTGTGCGTACTGGAGTATCAGAAAAGCAGGGAAGAAATGTAAAGTGTACTCTCGAAACAGAAAGGGGTTTTTGGCATTGGAGATTAAACGGATAAAGAAGCAGCTTTCGGCTGCCTGCGGCTGTGGAGGCGTCAGGCTGGCACTGAATTACTATATGTATTGCGACTCTCTTGACGGCAGAGAGCCTCCCTGTGATGCCATAAAGGCCTGTGAGGAGCGTTTTCACAGGCTTCTTGGGGCCTGGCTGGAGGGAGAGGAGACAGAGGCAGAGCTTTTGGATCTCCGTCAGGCTGTGATGGCTGAGATGGAGAAGGTCACCTCCTATACGGATTCCTTTCAGGCCTATGAATATGTGCTGAACCGGCTGGAGGCCCGTTTCGAGCCTGGCCCGGCAGGGCAGGCTGAGCTGGGAACGGATGAGCTGACTCAGGAATGTATGGACTTTATCACCAAGGGTAAGGATGCCAGAACGGTAAATGAGCGGATCCAGCTGGTGATTGCCCAGCTTCCGGTGCGCCTTACCAGGCAGAAATTCTTTTCTATGGTTGAGGAGGGGATGTCTGTCTATAAAGGAGGGCCTGCAGAGGGGCTGAGGGATATGCTCTATATCCTCCGCTCCCAGGCGCTTCTGATGCAGCCAAAGGAAGGGACTGCCGGATATGAGAAGCTGTTTGACTTTCTCACTGCCTTTAAAAAGGCGGATTACCGGGAGCTTTCCAGAGAGGAGTACGGCAGGCTGAGCAGGGAGCTTGGAGAGGCAACAGAGTGCCTCATCAGCCGCAGCGATTCCTGTATGCAGCTGATGGACCTGATCAATGATCTGTATCTTTTGTCCATTGCCCGTCCCCAGGTCATGGTGGAGGCAGGCCAGGAGCAGTATTTAAAGAAGTTCCTTAAAACCCTTCTTGCCTGTGCTCAGAAGGGCCGGGGAATGGGAGATGAGGAGGAGGATCTTCTCTATGAGATGGAGGGAAAGCAGGAGGCTTATTTTGAGCAGTGGATGCAGTATTCCCTGTCAGAGACGGCGCTGTCAGCAGCAGATGAAGAAGAAAAGCGGCTGGCTGATATTTACAGAAGGGTTGAGAAGCTGATGTCGGGAAGCCCCTTTGCGGAGCTGGAGCCAAAACGGTCAGAAAAGGACGTGGCAGACGCTGCCATGGTGAGAGAAGCCCTTAACTGCCTTTTTGAAGAAATGTCTGCTGTCTGGAAGGATGAACCAAGGGCAGTGGTGCAGGCGGTGATGGCTGGCATCCTGTCCTCTCTCCCTGTATTCTTTTCCTCTCTGGAGGATGTGAGGGAATATGTGAGAAACAGCCTGTTAAGCTGCGCCGATGAAAGTGAAAGGACCGCTTCCGCCCGTATGCTTCGGGCGGTGATGGAAGAATAGGAGCGAAGATGCGCTGGTGGAAGCATTTATATATGGGCAGCCATGCTGCAAAGAAGCGTCCGGAGCTTCTTCGGGGAATTCGCGAAAAAGCCTTTCTTCCGGAGGTTTATGTGATTACTCTGCCGGAGAGTGGGAATCATATACTTGACATACGTCCGGTGGGACTTCTGAAAGATGAGGAGAGGAAGAGCAGGGATTTCCTGATCCTGGGAGTGGCAAAGGGCTATGGAGAGTCAAAGGAGCTGATCCGGCAGATGATTGATGATATGTATCAGCGTACAGGCAGCTTTGACTGGAGGGCCTATATGGAAGCTCTGGACAGAGAGGCGGAGGCAGGGGAGGAAACATGATTCATATTCTGCTTTTGATCTTAAAGGGAACCGGGCTCCTTCTGCTGGTGCTTTCAGGGCTCCTTCTGCTGGTAATCGGCTGTGTGGCTTTTGTACCGGTCCGGTATGAGGCGGCGGGAAGCTGGAAGGAGGGACTTTTGCTTGATGCCAGGGTGTCCTGGCTTTTCAGGCTTTTTTCTCTGAAGGCGGAGTGCCGGGGGCTGGGAGATGAGATAGGGCTGCGGGCAAGGATACTGGGTTTTACAGTCTGGAGCAATGAGGAGCCAGAGGAAGAACCGGAGCTGCCGGAGCCGGAGCATAAAACAGAGGCTAGGGCAGAACGGGAGCCGGAAACCAGCCGGACAGAGCCGCTGGTGCAGGAAAGAGAGGAGGCTCCCAGGCAGGCGGATCCTGCTGTGGAGGAAAGAGAGTTGTATGAGCAGCTGAAAGAGGATGAAAAGCGGTTTCAGAGGCAGAGGGCCCATGAGAAACGGGCGGAGAAGAAGGATGAAAAGAAGCCGGGGATAGTTGAAAGGCTTAAATATTCTTTTTCCTCGTTCTGCGGTAAGTTAAAGGGAATCCGGGATATGGCGGCAGATGAGAAGAATCAGGCATCCGTTGCCCTGCTTTTAAGGCAGTTTAAAAGACTGATCGCCCATGTATGGCCGGGAAAGGGACGGCTTCATGTGGTCTTTGGCTTTGAGGATCCCTACACCACAGGACAGGTGCTGTCGGCAGCCAGCCTGATCTATCCCTTTTATCACCGCCAGCTGGAGCTTGAGCCGGTTTTCGGCGAAAAAATCCTGGAGGCAGAAGGAAGCCTTAAGGGGCGGATCCGGGTGTGGAACCTGCTCTGGCTGTTTTTCGGGATCTGGCGGGATAAGCATACCTGGAGGCTGGTCCGCCGCCTTTTAAAGTGAGTAATTGTACACAGCAATAGAAAATGAGGACATAATATGGCAGAGAATCAATTTACATCCACGATTGAGACATTATTTAAAGGAATGGATCAGTTTGTCACCACAAAGACCGTAGTAGGCGAGCCGGTGCAGACTGGGGATACCATTATCATCCCTCTGATCGATGTGACCTGCGGCATGGCGGCGGGGGCATTTACAGAAGGGGCAAAGACAAAGAGCCGCGGAGGCGGCGGCATGAGTGCCAGAATGAGCCCCAGCGCGGTGCTGATCATCCAGAACGGTGTGACCAAGCTTGTAAACGTGAAAAATCAGGACGCTATCACAAAGGTGATCGATATGGCTCCTGATTTTATCAACAAATTCCTGGGAGGGAAGCCGGCGGTGTCCGATGAAACTGTTCAGGCCGCAAAGGATGTGGCCGCCTCCTATGATGAGACAGACACAAGATAGACAGGGTGTGAATGGATTTCCTTCCGGCCGCATATGATGATAGTATCATATGTTATAGAACGGAGGGAGTGGAACGGAGCATGAAACGGATATGCGGCCTGATGCTGTTTTGCTTTGGTTTTGGGATGGCAGTGCTGCTTTTTGTACCGGAGACCATATTTACATTTCTGTTTATCATTGGATGTCTGGTGCTGGGATATAACCTGTTCTGCTGCTGAGCGGGCACGGAGCAGGTTTTTAATAAATACACGCACGAAAAAAGGGTGCCTTACAGCACCCTTTTGCTTCTCTGTTCTGAAATTAAGCTCTTTCTACAAGGCCGGAACGTAAGCAAGAAGTACATACATACATCTTTCTGGTTCCACCGTTTACCTTGACCTTGACAGACTTCACGTTTGCTTTCCACATCTTGTTGGATCTTCTATGGGAATGGCTCACCTGGTTTCCGAAATGAGCTGCCTTTTCACAGATTGCACACTTAGCCATACTATTGCACCTCCTTAACCCGTTACTTGGATTCTCATAAGCGAAAATCCATAACAAAAGTTATGATAACAGAAACCGATAAATTTTGCAAGCGAAAAAACAAAATTTTATTTCTTTTTTTGTAAAAATAGTGTATACTGAACTTTAGTATTAAGATTGGAGGCAAATGTATGAAGGGACGGATCAGCAATAAAATGGGTGAGATACAGATTAACCCCGAAGTGATTGCCTTATATGCAGGAACCATTGCAGTAGAGTGTTTTGGCATTGTCGGCATGGCTGCAGTCAGTATGAAAGACGGTCTGGTAAAGCTCTTAAAGCGTGAGAGCCTGACCCACGGCATAAATGTGGATATTATCGACAACAAAATATCCATTGATTTTCATGTGATCGTATCCTATGGGGTCAGCATATCTGCGGTATCTGACAACTTAATCGAAAGCGTGAAATACAGAGTAGAAGAATTCACCGGCAT
>URNT01000066.1 GCA_900549235.1 uncultured Clostridium sp.
GATGGAGGAGTCGATGTCCCCCATGGCAGGCAGGTCATGGGCCAGCACCGAATCCGTCAGCCGGTCAGCCTGGATCCGGCTGTCACATTCCAGGTAGTGGTGGCTGGAGCCCAGAAACTCCTTCATCTGATCCACATAGGGGCGGTCCTGGGAGGGCTGGAAGGAATTAGACTTAAAATACTTATCATTGTCTGTAAAATCAAAGGAAAAGGTGGTAAGAGTGGCCCCTTCCTTTTTCAGCTCCCTGGCGCAGATGGCAGAGACCAGGCTGGAATCCACGCCCCCGGACAGAAATGTACAGATGGGGACATCAGAGACCATCTGACGTTTGACGGCGTCTGTGACTAAAAAGGCGGTTTTTTCTACGGTATCCTCAAAGCTGTCTGTATGGGGGCGGCTTTCCAGGCGCCAGTAGCAGTGAAGGGAGAGGCCAGAGGCGGATACGGTAAGAAAATGTCCTGGCAGAAGCTCGTGGATGTCCTTAAATACGCCGCTTCCCGGAGTTCTGGCAGGACCCAGGGAAAAAATCTCATTCAGCCCCTGGCGGTCGAGAACGGGGCTGATGCCGGGGAAGGAAAACAGGCCCTTCAGCTCAGAGGAAAAGACAAGCTCCTCCTCCTTTTTGGTATAGAACAATGGCTTTACACCCACCCGGTCCCGGAACAGGAGAAGGGCATCCTTAACCGGATCAGCGATGGCAAAGGCAAAAATACCGTTTAACCGGCTGACAAAATCAGGGCCGTACTCCAGATAGCTGGTAAGGATCACCTCGGTGTCGCTGGTGGTCTCAAAGGAGTAACCAAGACGTATCAGCTCATTTCTCAGCTCTTTCGTATTATACAGCTCGCCATTGTAGGCAATGGCATATTCCTTTCCCTCCCGGCTCCGGATCATGGGCTGGTGGCCGGTGGCCAGATCAATGACAGACAGCCGGGCGTGGGACAGTCCCGCGTGGGGGCTAAGCCATAGGCCCTCGTCATCGGGCCCCCGGTGTCTGAGTGTTTTTGCCATCCGGGAAAGGATGCTTTTGCTGTATTCCATTTTTTCCGTGTAATTGTAAAAGGGCTGGTAAAAGCCAGATATTCCGCACATCATCATGCCTCCTGAAAACTGTCATATAGATATTGTATGTGGGAGAAGGGCAGGGATTCCAGATTTATTTTCAGTTGACTTCCAGGCGGTCCGGCTGTTATGCTAAAAAAGACAAAAACGAAAGGAAGTGGCGGGAAAATGAAGGAGTGGGGATGTGTCCTGTTAGCCGGCGGCAGAGGAAGCCGCATGGGAGGGGTAAATAAGGGCAGTCTGACCTATGAGGGGATAACCTTTGGAGAGAGGATCGGGGCAGAGCTTTCGGCGTGTTCGGTTCCCTGTTTTTTATCCGAAGCTGTCTATGAAAAGGGACTTAAGGGCTTTTTGACGGTCCGGGATCAGGTGAGGGATCCTGAGGGGCAGTTTGTGGGGCCTATGGGGGGCATCTATTCCTGCCTCTGCCGGGCAGAGGAGCTGGGCCTTAAGGGGCTGTTCTTTGTATCCTGCGATATGCCATTTTTCAGAAAGGAAATGGCACAGCTTCTGATGGCTTCCGCAGAGCATGAGGATGCCGTTCTCTGGCGGACCAGGGACGGGCGGCTCCATCCGGTGTGCGGCTTTTATTCTGTCAACTGCCTGCTGACGCTGGAGGCCAGGATAAAGGCTGGGGATTACCGGCTTATGGCCCTTTTAAAGGAGCTTTCCTGCCGGATCCTTGATACTTCTTCTTATCATCTTCCCGACGTTTGGTTTGAAAATGTAAATACTCCGGAGATTTATAAACAGCTGTCCCGGTCTGCTCCTCCGGTTCTGGCAGTCAGCGGCAGCAAGAATACAGGAAAAACCACCTGTCTGGAAAATATTGTAAAAATATTATCGGCAGCCGGACTGCGCCTGGCTGTGATCAAGCACGACGGCCATGATTTTGTGCCGGATACTCCGGGAACAGACAGTTTCCGTATGAAGGCTGCAGGAGCCTATGGGACAGTGGTGTATTCAGCCGGCCGCTTCAGTATGACAAAGGATGAGAGGGACCACGGGGCAGAGGATTTCTTCCAGTATTTTCCGGAGGCGGACCTGATCCTTCTGGAAGGCCAGAAGGCCTCCGCCTGGCCCAAGCTGGAAACCCTGCGCAGGGAGATTTCGGCACAGCCGGTGTGCAGGCAGGAGACGGTGATTGCTTATGTAAAGGATTGGAGGGAAGATGGGGAGGACTCCTGCCTTTTTGAAGAAACGGACGCTATCGCAGAGGCTGTGATCCGGTTTCTGGACCGGGAGCGGGAAAAAATCTCCTCTTGACGGATAGGCTCTCTCTTGTTATAGTAATAATAACAAGTGTTATACCACTTGTAGAACAAATGTAACTTTGTTCCTTCCGCTCAGAAGGCTTCGGTCTGGAAGGAAGGAGACGAAAGATGGTGTGAAGTATGGTTTTGAAGATTGATTTTAACAGCGATGAGGCTATTTATATCCAGCTGCGCAACCAGATTATCATGGGGATCGCCACAGACATGATACGGGAGGGGGATTCCCTGCCTTCCGTCCGCCAGATGGCAGATTATATCGGCATCAATATGCATACAGTGAATAAGGCCTATGCGGTGCTGCGCCAGGAGGGCTTTGTAAAGCTGGACCGGCGCAGGGGCGCTGTGGTCAGCCTGGATGTGGATAAGATCCAGGCCATTGAGGAGATGCGCCAGAATCTGGACGTGGTGCTGGCCTGCGGCATCTGCCGGGATGTAAGCCGGGCAGAGGTCCATCAGCTGGTAGATGAGATCTTTGACAGATATACCAGGCGCTGCATGGATGCAGGACAGGAAACAGAGGGGGTATAGGCCCCTGCGGAGGAGTTCGTATGTTATGTGAAAGATGTAAGATCCGTGAAGCCAACATTAAGTACACAGAGATCATTAATGGAGTCAAGACAGAGCACAATCTCTGTTCCCATTGTGCAAAGGAGATGGACTTTGGACCGTACACAGCCATCCTGGACGGTGAATTTCCTCTGGGAAAGCTGCTGTCGGGGCTTCTTGGACTGGAAGATGATGAAGAGGAAACCGATGTAAGAGGAAAAGTGGTGTGTCCCACCTGCGGCACCAGCTTTGATGATTTTGTAGAGCACAGCCGCTTTGGCTGCGCCGACTGCTACGGCGTCTTTGATTTGTTTATCAGTGATAAGATCAAGCAGCTTCAGGGCAGTGAAAGCCATAAGGGCAAGCACCCCAGATATGAAAGCCGGCCGGAGCAGGCAGAGATGGAGCCTGCGGTGGAGGTGCCGGAGGCAGGGGAGTGTAATGATCTTGCCCGCCGGATCCGGGAGCTGGAGCAGAAACAGAAGGAAGCGGTGGCAAAAGAGGATTATGAGCTTGCGGCAAGCTGCAGAGATTCCTTAAAGGCCCTTCGGGAGCAGCAGGAGAAGGGAGATGAGGCCCATGAGTAAATGGTTTGAAAAATTGGAGCAGGGAAAGACCAATATTATCTACAGCCGTATCCGCCTTACCAGAAACTGGGCCGAATACGCCTTCCCCGCCTCCCTTTCAAGGGAGCAGCGGGAGGAGGCGCTGGGGCATCTGGAGCAGGGGCTTTCAGAGATCGCCAAGGAAGCCGGGCCCTGCCGGTTCCGCCGTCTGGATTCCATGCAGGAGCTTGACAGGCTGGCTCTCAGGGAGCGGCGGGTTATCAATAAGGGAGCGGCCCAGGAGACAGAGCCCTGCGGCCTTTACCTTTCTGAGGATGAGAGCTGCAGCCTGGCTCTCTGCTGCGACGACCATATCAGGATCCAGTTTCTGGCTCCCGGTCTTGCCCTGGAGGAGCTGTGGCAGAAGGCAGATGCCCTGGATGACCGGGTGAGTGAGCAGTTTTCCTATGCCTTTGATGATAAATACGGCTACCTTACCTCCTTTCCTACCAATGTAGGAACAGGGCTTAAGGCCAGCGTGGTGCTTCATCTGCCCACCCTGTCCCAGATTCGCAAGTTCCAGAGCATTGTAGGAGATATGAGCCGCTTCGGCACCTCCATAAGGGGGCTGTACGGAGAGGGCAGCGACAACTGGGGAAGCCTTTACGAGCTGTCCAACCAGAGAACTCTGGGACAGTCGGAAAAGGAGATCGTAGAGCAGGTGATGAAAGCCGCTGTCCAGTTAAATAACCAGGAGCTGCGGGTACGCAGCGCCACCCTGGACAATCAGCGGCTGGAGCGGGAGGATGAAACCTACAAATCCTACGGCATTTTAAAATATGCCAGAAAGATCACAGAAAAGGATGCCAGGATCTTCCTGTCCCAGCTGATGGCAGGGGAGGAGGATGAGCTGATCCGCTTTGAGAAAAAGGCCGGTCTTTACAGCCTGTTCCTTGGCATCAAGCCAGGGAATCTGAAGCTGTGGAGCAAACGCCCCCTGGATAAGGAGGAGCTGGACTGCGTCAGAGCAGCCTACCTCAGACAGAACCTGCCTGAGATCGCGAAATAAGCGTACACAAAACGTTCAAGGAGGACTTACTATATATGGATCGCTATACACCACAGGCCCAGGAAGCACTGGGACTGGCAGTGGGGGTGGCAGAGTCTCTGAGCCATGGCTATGTGGGCACAGAGCATCTGCTCATCGGACTGCTTCAGGAAGGCACCGGCGTTGCGGCCAGGGTATTAGAGGACAACGGCGTGGAGGAGGACCGGGTGATCGAGCTGGTGAGCCAGCTTATTTCCCCCAACCCTTCCGTACAGACCGCAGACCGCACCTCCTATACCCCAAGGGCGCGCCGGGTGATCGAAAACAGCTACCGGGAGGCAGTGCGCTTTAAGGCGGCCCAGATCGGTACGGAGCATATTCTGATCGCTATTTTAAGAGAAGGGGACTGCGTTGCCAGCCGCCTGTTAAATACCATCGGCGTCAGCATACAGAAGCTCTATATCGACCTTCTGGCAGCCATGGGAGAGGACGCGCCTGCTGTAAAGGAGGATATTCAGGGACAGAGGGGACGTATGAGAGGAAATGCCACCCCTACCCTTGACAGCTACAGCCGCAACCTGACTAAGATGGCTGCGGAGGGAAAGCTGGATCCGGTCATCGGCAGAGAGCAGGAGATCCAGCGGGTGATTCAGATCCTAAGCCGCCGCACCAAAAACAACCCCTGCCTGATCGGAGAGCCAGGTGTGGGAAAGACAGCGGTGGTAGAAGGACTGGCCCAGATGATCGCCTCCGGCAATGTTCCTGAGACCATTGCGGATAAGCGGGTGATGACCCTGGATCTGTCTGGTATGGTGGCAGGCTCCAAGTACAGAGGCGAGTTTGAGGAGCGGATCAAGAAGGTGATTTCAGAGGTAACAGAGTCAAGGGACGTGCTTCTGTTTATCGACGAGATTCACACCATCATCGGCGCAGGAGGGGCGGAAGGGGCTCTGGACGCCTCCAATATCTTAAAGCCTTCTCTGGCCAGAGGAGAGCTGCAGCTCATCGGCGCCACTACGATTAACGAATACAGGAAATACATTGAAAAGGATCCGGCCCTGGAGCGCCGCTTCCAGCCTGTTACCGTAGAGGAGCCGGGAGAGGAGGAGTCCATCGCCATCTTAAAGGGGCTTAGAAGCCGCTATGAGGAGCATCACAAGGCCCAGATCACAGATGATGCCCTGGAGGCGGCGGTAAAGCTGTCCAGCCGCTATATCAATGACCGCTTTCTTCCGGACAAGGCCATCGACCTGATCGATGAGGCTGCCTCCCGGGTCCGCCTGATGAATTACACCCAGCCGGTCCAGATCAAGGAATACGAAGCCCAGATTAGTGCCTTGGAGGAGGAAAAGGAGACTGCCATCAAGGAGGAAGCCTACGAAAAGGCGGGAGAGATTAAGAAGCGCCAGGAGGCATTAAAAGAGGAAATCCGCCGGATGCTGGAAGCATGGCAGAAGGAAAAAGAGGAGAGAAAGCTGATCGTTTCAGAAAATGAAATCGCCGACGTGGTATCCGGCTGGACCAAGATCCCTGTAAAGAAGCTGGCAGAGGAGGAATCAGAACGCCTTAAGAACCTGGAAGGCATTCTCCATGAGCGGGTGGTAGGCCAGGAGGAGGCGGTCACAGCTATTTCAAAGGCCATCCGCAGAGGCCGGGTGGGGCTTAAGGACCCAAGGCGCCCCATTGGTTCCTTCTTATTCCTGGGCCCTACCGGCGTGGGAAAGACAGAGCTTTCAAAGGCCCTTACAGAGGCAATGTTTGGTACCGAGCAGGCGCTGATCCGCGTGGATATGTCGGAATATATGGAAAAGCACAGCGTTTCCAAGATGATCGGCTCCCCGCCAGGCTATGTGGGCTATGATGAGGGCGGCCAGCTCAGCGAAAAGGTGCGCAGGAACCCCTATTCTGTCATCCTGTTTGACGAGGTGGAAAAGGCCCATCCAGACGTGTTCAACATCCTTTTGCAGGTGCTGGATGACGGCCATATCACAGATGCCCAGGGGCGGAAGATCGATTTTAAAAATACCATTATTATTATGACCTCTAACGCGGGGGCAGAAAATATTATTTCCCCTAAAAAGCTGGGCTTCGGAGTGGCATCGGATGCCAAGGCAGATTACAGCTTTATGAAGGGTCGCGTGATGGACGAGGTGAAGCGTCTGTTTAAGCCGGAGTTTTTAAACCGGATTGATGATATTATCGTATTCCACCAGCTGACAAGAGATCATATGAAGGGCATCGCTGATATTATGCTGAAGGGCATTGAAAAACGGTGCAGGGATCAGCTTGGAATCCGCCTTACAGTGGATGAGGCGGCAAAGGAGTTCCTCATTGATAAGGGCTATGATGATAAATACGGGGCAAGGCCCCTGCGCCGGGCGATCCAGAGCCTTTTAGAGGATAAGCTGGCAGAGGAGCTTTTGGAGGGGCGGATCCGCCAGGGCGCTCTGGTTCAGGCAGGAAGCGACGGCCAGAAGCTGACCTTTACCGTAAAAAAGAAGGCAGCGCCGCGGAAAAAGAAGGCTCAGGAAATCTCTCAGTCATAAAAGATTAAGAATAAATTCACTGGTTATTTTTTGGGCAGTGTTGTATAATTTTTATATATTAAGATACTTAAGCATATAAATCAGGAGGATAAAGAAATGCCGGTCATTGAAGGATTAATCTGCGCAGAGCAGGATGGCACGATCAGCTTTGGCAACTACAGATTGGAGCAGAAGGCGAAGAAGCCTGACTTTGAATATCAGGGAGACGTGTATAAGGTAAAGACCTTCTGCGAGATTACCAAGCTGGAGCGCAACGATATGTTCGTGTACGAGTCTGTTCCGGGTACGGCTGTCCAGCATTTTAAGGTTACAGACGAGGGCGTTTCCTTTGAAGCAGAGGGAAGCAGAGATGCACAGATCACAGTGCAGCTGGAGGATGACAGCGATTACGAGGTTTATGTAAATGACGCCGCCATCGGCAATATGGCTACCAATATGAGCGGAAAGCTGGTACTCAGCGTAGAGCTGGAGGAAGGCCTGGCCGTTAAGGTGCGCGCTGTTAAGAGAGCATAAGGACAAGATGGCGGAGGCCGGGAGTGGGTGTTTGCTCCCGGCCTCTGTTTTATCTGCGCCGGAGAACATTTGATCAGGAGGAAACATGGCAAAAAGCAAGACAACTGCATTTTTCTGTAAGGAATGCGGCTACGAATCATCCAAGTGGATGGGACAGTGCCCGGCCTGCCGGGCCTGGAATTCTCTGGTGGAGGAGCCGGTGGCAAAGGCGCCCTCAAAGGGAGGGACCCCTCTGGGGCGGAGCGTTTCCCAGGCAGGAGCCGGAAGTCTTTATACCAGTAAGGCGGCCCTCCTTTCAGAGATCGATATTGAGGAGCAGGACCGGATCCCCACAGGCTTTAAGGAGCTGGACCGGGTTCTTGGAGATGGGATCGTGGCAGGCTCCCTGGTTCTGGTGGGAGGAGATCCGGGAATCGGCAAATCCACCCTTCTTCTTCAGGTCTGCCGCAATCTTTCTGGAGCCGGACACCGGGTGCTTTATATCTCGGGAGAGGAATCCTTAAAACAAATCAAGCTGCGAGCCAGCCGCATCGGTACGGTAACGGGGGAGCTTAAGTTTCTCTGCGAGACCAGTCTGGACCGGGTGGAGGCTGCCATCGATGGGGAGAAGCCTCAGATTGTGGTCATTGACTCCATCCAGACCATGTACCGGGAGGAGATTTCCTCTGCGCCAGGCAGTGTAAGCCAGGTCAGGGAGTCTACCGGTATTCTGATGCAGATTGCCAAGACCAGAGGGATCGCCATTTTTGTAGTGGGCCATGTAACCAAGGAAGGCGTAGTGGCCGGCCCCAGAGTGCTGGAACATATGGTGGATACAGTGCTCTATTTTGAAGGGGACCGTCATGCCTCCTACCGCATCTTAAGGAGCGTAAAGAACCGGTTCGGCTCTACCAATGAGATCGGTGTTTTTGAGATGGAGGAAAAGGGCCTTATGGAGGTGGAGAACCCCTCTGAATATATGCTGGAGGGACGGCCCGAGGAGGCTTCCGGCGCAGTGGCAGCCTGCTCCCTGGAGGGAACCAGACCCATTCTCCTGGAGGTACAGGCCCTGGTGGCGGAGACGAATTTTGGTATGCCGAGAAGAACGGCGGCGGGTACGGACTACAACCGTGTGAACCTTCTTATGGCAGTGCTGGAAAAGCGGTGCCGTTATGAGCTGTCCAGAGTGGATGCCTATGTGAATATTGCCGGGGGAATGCGGATGAATGAGCCGGCCCTGGATCTGGCCATCGTAATGGCTCTGATCTCAAGCTATAAGGACCGGCCTGTGGATCCCCGGATGCTGATCTTTGGGGAGGTAGGACTTTCCGGCGAGGTAAGGGCTGTATCCCAGGCATCCCAGCGGGTCAGCGAGGCGGCCAAGCTTGGCTTTACCTCCTGCGTCCTTCCGAGAGTCTGCCTGGAAAAGGTAAAGGCGCCGGAGGGGATACGCCTCATCGGCGTATCAAATGTAAGAGAAGCCATTGCCCTTCTTTAGAGGCTTTTTGGGGCTCCGCTTTCTGTAGGGAAAAGGAGCCCCGGGGCCTGTCTCAAATATTTTCAAAAAAACCTAAAAATAATTTAAAATAGTGTTGACACCCGGCCGGGTATGTGGTATTATAATCGAGGTCAAGCGGTACGGCAGAAGCCGCAGGCCAGATAATCATATATAGGGGAATAGTTCAATGGTAGAGCAGCGGTCTCCAAAACCGTAGATGGGGGTTCGAGCCCCTCTTCCCCTGCTGACTATTTTAACGAATAGCCCAACCCGA
>URNT01000067.1 GCA_900549235.1 uncultured Clostridium sp.
GGAATAAGCGGGAGAGTCCGGAAACGTTCACGATGGAAGAGTTGTGGAAACTCAGTAAGATTCTCAAATTCACTCCGATACAGAACGCCAGTATTCTTGCAGGGCAGGCGTTGACGAGCGGAGAAGTGAAGAAGTTTATTTTATTGTAGGACAACCTCACATCACAGGAAGGAGGGTGAGAGAGATGGAAAAAAATATTAGTGAGATGACGGAAAAAGAAATTCTCCGCCAGCAGCTGGAACTGTTAGCGGAGAGCTCTAAATCCTGTGGAGATGATTGTCTTGCTGGCATCACAAACAGTATGTTAGGCATCTATTCTGTTTTGGAGCCCAAGGATTCAAGCGTGTTGTAATACATTTTCAGCAGATCGCATACAGAATTAGCTTTGATTACAGAGCCTGTTTGTAATTGGTTCATTTTAATTACTGATTGAGCCTGAATCTGTGCAATAACTATTTCAGTCGCAAGTTCTTTGCTTGTTTTAGACATTGAATATTTCTCCTTTCTTTTGTACTCGGCCCTGCATGGCCTGTACTTAGATTATAGGGGCCCAGGAAAGAAATGGCAATAAGGATATAGGAAACAAGTACAACCCGTAATACATAGACTCTATCAGAGAGGAGGGGTGATATGTTAGTGGAGACAATTAAAAAGGGTGAGACCACATTCTATTTTCATGATGATTATTGTAAGAACACTACGCCGGAGGAGGTGGAGGTTATACTAAACAACATTGCTAGAATCGCATATCCTGCTTTGAGGGCTAAGTATATGCGAGAGGTACAGAAAGATGAAACCGCTTAATAGCGGGACTGATGGACAAGCAGGGAGGTGATGGACATGCAGAAATACATTGACAACCTCGACGACTTCGAGGACGACAGCCGGCCGCCGATTGTGGACTGGGTGGAGTGGCTGATGCCGCGGATTATTGCGGCGGGGTGCATTCTGATTATTTTGGGGGTATGTGCGTATCTGGAGGCACTATGAAAGGAGGTAAGGGCAGTGAATAAGAAGGAAGAGGAACTGGAGGTTATTCTGGATCTGCTTGAGGACTGGTGCGTGAGATATGATTGCGAACATGTCAGTGCGTTTGTCATCAATGACGGCTACCCCTTTGGTATGGCATTTGCATATTCGAATTATCCAGAAGGGGATCCGCGCAATATTGATATTCGCAAAGAATACGAAACCCCAACTGCGGGAACAGCTGGGGAATCAAGGTAACTACTAATATATTGACACCCTCATTATAGCAGAGGGAGAAACGGAGTGCAAGATGGTTAAAGTAACAATTAAAGAGGATAACGGAAGAACAAGTGATTTGGAAGGAGCTTTTACTTTTGGCGCGGCTTGTACGCGGCAGGATAAAGAAACGGTAGAAGCCAGGCTGTTTCTTATTGGATCCATAAATGCGGATAACATTCCTGAAATTGTAGCCAGTGCGGCGTGCTCAACCGTAATACAGGCAATGGAAGGAAAGAAAGTCTCAGAGATATTGTACGCATTGATCGAATTGGAGACATGTGTCAAGGCTGAAATTGCTACATACATTGAGGAATATTCAGATGCAGTGGAGAAATATCTCTCTGGAGGGAGAAAAAGAAAGGCTTACGGTCCGATCAACCCGGACGATGTGGATTTGTAAGGAGGCTGCGATGGGAGATTATCGTAAACTATGGATCCTGCTCAGGGAACAGCTTACAAAGCAGGAAAATGAGACAGATAAATATACAGATGAGCGTGAATACGTCCATGACACATTGACATTAATGGCCGGGATGGAGGCCGCTGAATTTTTGGAGGATTAATATGCAGAGTATTGATGAAAGAATAGAAAAGGAAGCCCAGCTTCCGTGGAATGACGGAGTAGAACAGGAAAAATATACAATCAAAAACCAGATCGAGGAACTGCTTTTGTTGGCCGGAAATGAGGATCCTGAAGGAATCAGACGATTACTCAGACACATGGAGGACATTGGATTTTATGAAGCACCATGTTCTGCAGGAAATCATCTGTCAAAACCGGGAGGTCTCGCAGAGCATAGCCTTAATGTGGCTCATTATGCCATGAAGCTGCTCAAAGCATGGTACGAAGAGCCATACTACACAAAGTGGGCCGACTCCGTTATTATTTGCGCGCTGCTCCATGATATCGGTAAGTGCGGACAGTTCCAAAAACCAGGCTATGTTCCAAACATAATCAAAGATGGACGCCCAACCAAAGCGGATCCCGTCCAGAAGTACAAACAGTCCGAGGACAAGCCGTACAAGGTTAATCCAGACCTGCTGAATGTCCCACACGAGATCAGGAGCGTAACAGTCATCACGGAATACATAGCACTGACAGAAGAGGAGTACCATGCGATCCTCTACCATAATGGATTGTATGGTCCGCTCTACCGGGAGATCAACGGGAAGGAAACGGCATTATACATGATCTTGCATTTTGCGGATATGTGGTGTAGCCGGATAGTAGAGGAAGAGAAGGAGGAAGAAGAATAATGGCAAAAGTGATTTGTATCGCCGGTGAATCCGGATCAGGAAAAACAACATCAATGCGGAATCTGGATCCAAAGGTTACGTATTACATTGACGCGGATAAGAAGGGGCTGTCTTGGAAGGGGTGGAGGACCCAGTACAATGAGGAGAACAAAAACTACCTTAAGTGCGATGATGCCAATATCGTCCGCCAGTACATACGGAAACTGGCGAATGACTGTCCGAGAATCAAGGTCATCGTTGTGGATACGATCAACGGCCTGATGGTTGCGGACGAGATGCGCAGGAGTAAGGAAAAGGGGTACGACAAATGGGTGGATCTTGCGACCTGTGTTTGGGATCTGATTGTGGAGTGTTATGACTACAGGGAAGACTTAACAATCATATTTACCGCGCACACACAGACCGAAGTAGACGATGCCGGGTACCGCTTCACACGGATCCAGACCTCCGGCAAGAAGCTTAATAAAATTGTACTAGAAAGCAAGTTTACTACGGTGCTGCTCTCAAAGTGCGTGGAGGGTCGGTATCTGTTTGAGACTCAGGCCAACAACAGCACGGCTAAGTCTCCTATGGGAGCTTTTGAGAGTTTCGAAATTGAAAATGACATTGTCCAGGTGATCAAGGCCCTGGAGGAATTCTAAAGGAGGACAACTATGCATAAACCAAACAACTATGACAACACACAGGCCGCAGGTGATTTTGTGCCGCTGGAACCGGGCGGCCACATTATGGTGATTAAAAAGGTCGAGGAAACCACGAGTAAGACTGGAAAGGACATGCTGAAGATATCTTTGGACACGGCGCCAGAAGACAAACAGCCAGGGTATTATGCGGAACAGTTCCGGAAAGATATAAGGCCAGAAAAGAAGTGGGGCTGTATCGTCTACCAGCTTGTATATGATAACGAAGGCAATACAAATAAGGGATTTAAAACGTTCACAACTAGCGTGGAAAAGTCAAACAAGGGATTCGAGATTCCTTGGGGTGACAAGTTCGCCGCTTCATTTACTGGCAAGAAAATAGGCGCAGTGTTTGGCCGGGAACCATATATCAACCAAAAAGGTGAAGAGAAAATGTTTGTCAAGTGTTTTTATTTCAGGAGCGTGGAGGCAGTTGAAAAGGGATTACCGATTCCGCCAGATCGTGAGCTGAAGGAGAGCGCTACCCAGTACCCTAAAGGATCTACACCAATAGGAGACGGTTTTATGAATATCCCGGACGATGTGGACGATGCAGGTCTTCCATTTAACTAAGGTGATCTATGGTTATCATAGAGGACACGAAGCAGAAGGTTGGAAAGCACCTGTACAAAAACCGCCAAATGGAAAAGCTGGGAGTGGAAGTGATCCGATTTAAGCTGCCTGTGGGTGATTATGTACTGGCAGACAGCCGGATCATGGAGCTGATAGAAAAGGGGGATAAGAAGGTAAAGGCCAACGATCTCCTCCCATACATAACTCTGTCCATCGACACAAAAATCGGCCTTAACGAAATAAACGGGGACGTGACAGTACAACATGAGCGCTTCAGGAGAGAACTTGTAAAGGCTAAGGAGAATGGTATACGCCTGATTATTTTGTGCGAAGGGGAACCATATGTCAGAACGATGGAAGACGTATATTTCTGGGAGAATGAGCACTATAACGGAAGTTCTTATTCAACGACAGGACCTAAGTTATATAAGTCCCTTTGCACGATTCAGGAGCAATATGGCGCGGAATTTATGTTTTGCAGCAGAAAAGACACCGGAAGAATTATTGTGGAATTATTGGGAGGTGAGCCGGTTGACGGTGGAAGAAATTAAAGCAGCATACAGCATGAGAGACATCGTGGAGCGGTACGGCTTCCACCCAACACGGGCGGGGTTCATTCCCTGCCCCTTCCATTCAGGCGATCGGCAGCCTTCATTGAAGGTGTACGATCGGGACTTCCACTGCCATGCCTGCGGCGCTAACGGAGATATATTTACTTTCGTCCAGATGATGGATGATGTTGATTTTAGGACAGCATACCAGAGTCTGGGCGGTGTGTATGAGAAAGGGAACAGAAAAGCTGCCATGATCAGGCGCCGCCAGTTCATTATCGAAAAGCAAGCCAGGGAAAACGCAGAGCGGCAGTTCCGGGAGTGGAGGGCGACACGTTTTTTGCAGGTTTGCAGACTACTGAGAATGCTTGATGAGATTTGCAGGAACATGGAGCCTTTTACAGACGAGTGGGAGGCTGCCATGAACATGAGACAAGACAATTGGTATAAATATTTAATTCTGGCCTTTGGAACAAGAGAAGAGCAGGAGGAAATGAGGGAGCTGGATGAATGATGCGGTAAAGGTCTACACAAAGGAAGAATTTAATACAGAAGAGCCGTATCAGTTCCTGTTTGAGCATCGGGATTCCGGTTTTACATATATGCAGCTATACAATGAGCTGAACGCCAACGCGGAAAAGGTGGGATTTAAGCGGTTCGGGACCATGGTGAAAGCCTATTTCAACCAACACGGAGACCGGAAGGGCGGAATCAACAGTGTGGTAAATAATCTTACCAACTTCCGGGATCAGCCAATAGAACTGTTTACTGGCGACTGGATTGCCGACGATGAGGGAATTGTGCGAAGAAATGACAGCCAGGGTATGGATATCGCCTGTGTTCACCCAATACTGCCAGTGCAGCGTCTCATAAACATTGACGATGGGACTGTACGGCTCAAGCTTATGTTTCGCCGGGATTACAAAGGCTGGAAAGAGGTTGTTGCCAATAAGAGTACCTTATTTAGCTCAAAAGAGATTAAGCGGCTGGCCGATAAGGACATATCAGTTTCTGACAAAAATGCATCTTATCTGGTGGAATACCTGCAGGACATAGAGGATCTGAATCATAACACTATACCCGAGTTTCAGTCTGTCAGCCATTTAGGATGGACGTCTAATGGTCTGTTCAGTCCATACATGGATAACCTGGAATTTGATGGGCTTGACAACTTCAGGAAGGTCTTTGATGCCGTTCATTCATGCGGCAGCTATAATTTATGGCTTGAGGCTACAAAAACCGTCAGAAAGACGAATTCTGTTGCCAGAATAGCACTGGCAGCGGCGTTCGCCTCGGTGGTTATCAAAGCGATTGGCAAACTCAATTTCATAGTGCATTTTTGGGGCGGAAGTGGAACTGGAAAGACAGTAGCTCAGTTCCTTGCCGCATCTGTGTGGGCGGATCCGAACGATGGGGCTGGTTTTGTACAGACATTTAATGCAAGTCTGGTCGGCCTGGAGCAGCTTGCCAGCTTTGTGAATAATCTTCCGTTAATACTGGACGAATTCCAGCTTGTAAAGGATAAGAAATCGTTTGAACAGACGGTGTACATGCTGTGTGAGGGGATAGGGAAGACCAGAGGCGCGAAAACAGGAGGTCTGCAGAAGACTCCAACGTGGAAGAACTGCATTATTACATCCGGTGAATCTCCGATCACACACGCGGCCTCTGGTGGCGGCGCTGTGAACCGTATTATTGAGATCGAGTGCCGGGAAATGCTATTTGACGATGCCGTTGAATTATTGGACGTGATCCGTGCAAATTACGGACATGCCGGAAAGCTATTCATGGGATTCATGTCGGCAGATCAATCCAAAGAGAAGGCCATTAACCTCTATAAGCGGTTTTACCGGGAGATGGGGACAGCCAGTACAGAGAAGCAGACGATGGCTGCAGCAATCATCCTAACAGCGGATGCACTGGCAACAGAATGGATTTTCTGCGATGGCCGGGGACTCACCGTGGACGATATAGAACCGTATCTTCGGACGAAAGAATCGGTTGACGTGGGAGCACGTGGGTATGAGTATATCCATGACTATTATGTCAGTAATTCGGCCAGATTTGAAACCAATTCGGACCCCTGTTTTGGCTCGGTGGCCGGTGATGAGGTTCGGTTCATAAAAGCTGTGTTTGAGCGCGTATGCGAAGAAGGCGGCTACAATCCGAAGGCGTTATTGTCCTGGCTGGATCAGGCTGGCCGTCTGATAAAAGGGTCGGACAGTCTGTATAAATCGTCCAAAGTAAACGGCAAGTCATCGCGCTGTGCGTGTATAAATATGGCGGAGAGCGTCTGTAAGCAGGAAGAATTTGTCCCAGTAGAAGACACTGATCTGCCATTTGAGTAAAACCGTTACAGAATAAGACGTGCCGGGTACAGAAAAAAAATAAATTCTGTAACCCTAAAAACCTAGTGTTTATGCGGCTTTGAGGGGAGCGGTTACAAAGTTACAGATGTTACAGGTTTTTTATAAGCTTATAGAGAGGCACATATGCAGAGAAAAAATAATGTTATAAATATGCCCTCGCACGGGAGAGAAAAAACCTTGTAACCTTGTAACCCTGTAACCTGATATAAAAATCCTAGTAAATATGCGGCTTTGAGTACACTAAAAAGGTTACAAACTAGTGTAACTGATTGTTACTAATTGAAAATATGAGGTGGATTATGGTAGCTAACGACGCGATAACAGTTGATATGGATCAATACCGGGAACTCCTCCAGCGCCTCAAAAAGAATAAAGAAAACGTTCCCCGTGAACTTCTGCTGACAAAATATGAGAAACCCTACAACAAACTGAGAAATGATATAGCAGACATGACCAGCCAGATCCTGAAGGATATCGTCCTGTATGGCTGGCAGGTGGAACGCGAGGAGGCCAGTGATGTGTATTCGGTGATTAATAAGGTCATTGTGGAATACGGTATCTTGCAGGAGGTCAACCAGGCAGTATATCAGGATCAGGACATGGACAAGGTGCTGAATTGTGCGGCGCGGCTGCGGATACTGGTCCATCAGAGTATGAAGGAGTGTGGATTATGAGGATAACAATAGCACGTGGGACTCTTACCAAAGAGGAGCAGTATAAACTGGGAGAGCTGCTTTTAAAGGCTGGGTATGTGGTAAGTGTCAGGAAGGGAAATACGAAGGAAACGAAATCCATGACGATTATTAATCTGGCAGATCAGGAACCGGAAACGGCAGAAGAGGATTTGTCTTAGTTTGGGAAATTAATATTTACCGAACTAAGACTTGACAAATAAGGAGGTTTTGTCATGGCAGATTTAAAGAGCATAGCCGGGCTGTTTGGTATGACTGTTTCGGAGCTGGAGCAGTTTACCGGATACAGCCGCCAGGAGTTGCACCGGGTGATGGATAATGGCAAGGCAGTAGGCACGGTCAGAATGATGGATACGATCCGCAAGCTGGACACAGCAAGCTACAATATCTATTCCGCCGCAGTATCCCAGGCAGAGGCAGAGAAGAGGGCCAGGGAGAAGCTGTTGAAATCGCTGGCAAATATCTGCGGCCTGTGTTACCAAACGGGGCCTTGCCTGTACATAAGGCAGTATGGCCATCCGGGTTGGGAAGGAAGTAAGTGTCGTGGATTTAGCGAAGCGGTCGGAGAGGAACCAGCGGAACAGTGCAAAGAATGTAAACAGTGGTGCTATTTTGATGAAGATTAAAGAATTTAGGAGTGTGAAATAAATGATTACATGGCAATTTTGGGTATTAATGTTTGTAATATATTCCTGTGTTGACAGGATAGGAGATGCAATTGAGAGTAGAAAAAAATAAAGCTTTCCAGAAGGAGGATACCATGAGAAATGCAGATCGAATTAGAGCAATGACAGATGAAGAACTTGCGTGTTTTCTGGCCCGGGTAGATGCAAAACTATATCGGGACGATCTGGACGTTGTAGCATATCGAGCGGATCAGGTAGCGGACGCCTTGGAATGGCTTAAAAGGCAGGTATATTAATAATTTTGAAGAGTACGGCAGGACAATAAAGTTTCCGGTTACACCGGGAAAATTGCATTGCCTGATGTCGTGGGGAAGTGGCGGGGAAATTAA
>URNT01000068.1 GCA_900549235.1 uncultured Clostridium sp.
GTATAAATGGTCTGCCTACGAAAAAGGAGGCGCAGTCTCTACCAGTATGGAGTGCGCTCCGCTGTTTACTATAGGTGCCTGTCTGGGAATCCGTACAGCCTGTGTGATGGCCAGCGCTACCAACTGCAGGACCTATAGTGATAACGGAAGAAAGACAGATATTGACATCGAAGACAGAGCGATCCGAACAGCAATCGAGGCTATGAGGATCATAATTGCAAATGATAAGGAGAATGTGTGATATATGAACAACAGGGAACTGCCCCTTTTAAAAGAAGTAAATATTCCTTACTATGTACAGATCTATGATATTATCTATCAGCTGATCCAGGATG
Source organism: uncultured Clostridium sp. (assembly GCA_900549235.1). Classification (GTDB taxonomy): domain Bacteria; phylum Bacillota; class Clostridia; order Lachnospirales; family Lachnospiraceae; genus Enterocloster. The sequence continues at coordinate 336 of URNT01000068.1, forward strand.
GCTCCTTAAAAGAGGGAGATACCCTTCCGGGGGAAAATATCCTGGCAGAGTATTGGAATGTAAGCAGGAGTACCATCCGCGCGGCGGTGCGCAAGCTGGAGGAGGATGGCTATATTTATAAAATGCAGGGAAAAAAGACTATGATTACCGGACAGGCAGCCAGAAATAAAGATGGCCTTCACCGCATTACAAATCCCTGTATTACAAGCTGTGTCGCTCCGGTTACCAGAGTGGAGGCAGTTGTCAATGTTCAAAACGGCGGCCGCCTGATCGGAGATCTTCTGGGCTATAACGGAAAAATATTTACTGCGGTAGCGGTAGATATGAAGTATTTTGTGGGAGAAACCTGCGTGGCAACCTCTGTAGCGATTATTCCTGTGATACGCCTGGAGGAAGAGGGGATTTCCATTGATGATCATAACGGGATCAAGGAGCTGGCGTTGAATACAATGTACAGGCGGGCAGGGCGTTCCCATCTTTCCATGAGTGCAGTGGAGCGGTCAGAGGACGAAGCAGACCCGCCAGGATGTCAGATAGTGATCGTAATGGATGAAGTGTTTTATGAGGATGAAATGCCTCTTTCCTACCATAAATACAGAATGGACAGCAACTGGTATCGTTTTACGATTGACCGGAGGATGTAATATACTGCTGTGAAATGATTCACCATAAGGAGGAATAGAAACATGAAAAAGAGAATTGCATGCACTGTATTGGCAGCCGTTATGGCGGCATCTGTATTGTCCGGCTGCGGAGCTTCAGAAAAAGAAACGACTGGGGCGTCAGCAGAATCGGCAGGAACGGCAGAGGATAAGCTGAAGGTTGTTTACCTGTGTAATGGAAACCTGGGAGACAAAGGCTTTAACGATTCTGCGGCAAGCGGTTTGCAGATGCTGGCGGATCAGATGGACGCGGAGGTAAAGACCGTTGAGATGGGACGGGATGAGACCAGCTATGAGGGCAATTATCTGGACGTGTCAGAGCAGGACTGGGATATGATCGTTTCTGGTACATGGTCGGTAAAAGAACTGGCTCAGGATATAGCGGCTGAGTTCCCGGATAAGAATTATCTGATTTTTGACGCATCTGTTGACAGAGATGTGGTGACAGAAGGAAATATGATGGGGATCAACTATTACTCCAACCAGGCTGCATTTCTCTCCGGCGTACTGGCTGCAAAGATGCTGGAATCCGGTGATGCGAAGATCGACCCGTCTCAGAAGATTCTTGGCTTTGTAGGTTCTATGGATGCGTCTAACATCAATGATTTCCTGGTTGGCTACATTGGCGGTATCCAGTATGTGGATCCGGAAATCCGGGTCGTAACCTCCTATGTAGGCTCCTTTGAGGACGTTTCCAAATGTATGGAAATGACCTCTCAGCTTTATAACCAGGGAGCGCAGCTTGTATATGCGCCGGCTTCTCAGTCCATCCTTGGAGCCGTAACGGCAGCCCAGAAGGCTGACAAGTACCTGATCGCCTGCGACCAGGATCTTTATTCTGAATTAAAGGAGTCAGATCCGGAGCTTGCAGCCAATGTGCTTTCCTCCAGCTTAAAGAATGTGGGCGAATCCATTTACACCGCGGTAAAGGGCTGGACAGAAGGAACCATGACCCTGGATCAGGATTATATGCTGGGGCTTGACAGCGGAGCTGTAGGTCTGGCTAAAAATGAAAATTATACGTTGATTGTACCGGAAGAGATTCAGAACTTTATCAATGAGACAGAAGAAAAGATCATAAGCGGTGATGTTGAGGTAGGAACCGCGTTTGAAATGTCAACTGAGGAAGTGGCCGCTCTCCGCGATAGTATGAAGCCATGATGTCAGAGCGTGTTTGAAGATACGCTTTTGAGGCTGCTGTAGATGCATTACAGGGCCTCTTTTTTTACAGATAATCCGGCATAACAGGTTCAAAAGAGGTGTTATTATGGCAGAAGAAGCATTGAGGATGTCTCACATCGTAAAAATATATCCCAATGGAGTAATGGCAAATAAGGACGTAACATTGTCTGTTAACCGCGGTGAGATCCATGCCCTTTCAGGAGAAAACGGAGCAGGAAAGTCAACTCTGATGAAAATCCTGTTTGGTGAGGAGCAGCCTACCTCGGGAGAAATTTTTGTAAATGGAAAAAAGGTTCATATGTCATCTCCGCAGATGGCGATTCAGCTTGGGATCGGAATGGTGCATCAGCACTTTATGCTGGTTCCGTCCCTGACTGCAGCTGAGAACATTATTCTGGGGATGGAGCCAAAAAAGGGTGTGATGGTAGACCTGGAGTTTGCTAAAAAACAGGTTGAGGAGATGGGCAGAAAGTATAATCTTTATGTAGACCCGGATAAGAGGGCAGAGGAGCTGACTGTAGGGCAGAAGCAGAAGGTAGAAATTTTAAAGGCGCTGTTTCGAGGGGCAAAAATCCTGATCCTGGACGAGCCCACAGCCGTTCTTACACCCCAGGAAACACAGGAACTGTTTGAGGAGCTTTTAAACCTGAGGGACAATGGCTATACCATCATTTTCATTTCCCATAAGCTGCAGGAAATTAAGCAGATATGCAGCCGGATCACCATCATACGCCGGGGAACGACCATGGGGGTTCACGACGTAGGCTCCGTTTCAGAGCAGGATATATCACGCCTGATGGTAGGCAGAGACGTGATTTTAGATGTAGAAAAAGAACCGGCAAAGCCGGGACAGGTCCTGGTAAAAATAAAGGATCTTACCATCATAGATGAAAACGGAAAGCAGACTGTGGACCATGTGTCGTTTTCCCTGAGAAAAGGTGAAATTCTGGGAATTGCCGGCGTTGAGGGAAATGGTCAGACCGAGCTGGTGCAGGCACTGACTGGTATGGGAGCTTACAGCCATGGAACCATAGAAATTTCCGGACAGGATATAAAAGGCTATTCGGTGGAAAAGATCAGAAGGCTGAAGCTGGCACATATACCCGCTGACCGAATGACTATGGGAATGGCTCCTCGGCTGTCGATTACGGAAAATATGATCGCAGATAAGCTTGGCTGGAAGTGTTTCTTCCGGCATGGAGTGCTGGACAGGAAAAAGGTAAGGGAATATGGGGATGAAATGGTAAAGAAGTACCTTATATTCTGCAAATCCCAGGATGTGGCCATCAACAGTTTGTCAGGAGGTAATATTCAGAAAGCAGTTCTGGCAAGAGAATTATCCGGAGATCCGCAGGTGATCATTGCAGACCAGCCCACCAGAGGTGTAGACGTGGGGGCTACCGAGTTTATACGCAGGCGGTTGGTAGAGATGAGGGATGCCGGAAATGGAGTGATCCTGGTGACCTCAGATCTAAATGAAGTATTGGGACTTTCTGACAGTCTGATCGTTATGTATGAGGGAAAAATTGCCGCTTATATAAAAGACGCATCTCAGATGACGGAAGCGGATCTGGGCGCTTATATGCTGGGAATCCGGATACAGTCAGAGGATGAGATTAAGGAGGCACTGTATGAACAGTAATAAACGGATTAATCTGCTGGTAGATCTTGTAAAGCTGGCGTTGATCATCCTGATCGCCTGCGCGCTGGTATCAGTAATTGTATTGATTGTAAGCGATGACCCGTGGACGGCTATAAGCAGCTTCTTTATCGGACCATTTACCTCGCTGAGAAGAGTGGGAAATATTATAGAAGCGGCGTCGCCTCTTATGTTTACAGCGCTGGCGGTTATTATTATATTTGGTTCCGGACAGTTTTCCATGATCGCAGAGGGCTCCTTTTTTATCGGAACCACAGGAGCGATGGTGATTGCTATTGCATGTAAGCTTCCGGGCGGGATCCATCCGGCGGCAGCCATCCTGTTTTCCGGTTTATGCGGAGCAGCCGTTGCTGCAGTTCCGGCCCTTCTAAAGATGAAATGGAATGTAAGTGAGCTGGTTACATCCATTATGTTTAACTATGTAGTGCAGTTTTTTGCTATTTATATGGTCAGCTATCATTTCAGGGAAGTGAGCAGTTCCAGTCTGGCGTCCCTGGAATTTGAAGAAACCTCCAGACTGCCGGTGGTATTAGATGGAACCAGGATCCATGGAGGAATTGTACTGGGGATTTTACTGTGTGTGCTTGTATGGTTTTTAATGTACCGCACCTCTCTGGGAATGAAGCTCAGGATTACAGGCGATAATGCCCTGTTTGCGAAATATTCCGGTTTGAAGGTAACGGGGCTTATGGTAGCGGCCCAGGTGATTGCCGGGGCGGTTGCGGGAATGGGCGGCGGAGCAGAGCTTTTGGGAATGTATAACCGCTTTAAATGGACAACGACTCCGGGATATGGGTGGACTGGCATTGTAGTGGCTCTGCTGGCGAGAAATAATCCCCTTCTGGTGCCTCTGGCCGCTGCTTTCATCGGCTATCTGAATGTGGGCGCGGATATTATGGCCCGCAGCAGTGATATGGGACGGGAGGTTGTGAACATTATCCAGGGTGTCATGATGTTTTTGATCGCCGCAGACGCGCTGTTAAAGGGCTGGAGACAGAGAATGATCGTAAAGGCTGCAACAGCAGAGGAAAAGGAGGCAGTACAGGTATGAACATACTGAGCTTGATCGTCAGTACGGATTTTGTATATATGTGGATACGCGTAGCGACTCCGATTATTTTTGCTTCTCTTGGGGCGGTTATATGTACCAGGGCAGGTGTGGTCAATCTGGGACTGGAAGGGATCATGCTTATTTCTGCGCTGGCGGGAGTTCTTGGCAGCGCTCTTGGGGGAAATCTGTTCTGGGGAATGGCTGCCGGAATTTTGGCCGCAGTGGCGGTAAGCGCCCTGTTTGCATACTGTCATCTGATATTAAAAGCTAATAATGTACTTTGCGGTACAGCTGTTAATACAATGGCTTCAGGACTGACTGTATTTGTCCTTCAGCTTGTGACAGGGGAAAAGGGGAATTCATCTTCTTTAAAGAGCTTTGCATTTCCTAATCTGGACATACCGGTGATAAAGGACATACCGGTAGTCGGAAGTATTCTTTCCGGTCACAATACCCTTACCTATCTGGCTCTTATTATGGTGGCAGTTATCTGGTTTTTTCTTTATAAAACACCTACCGGGCTTCGCATGAGAGCCGTTGGTGAGAACCCGGACGCGGCTTCCAGCGTGGGGCAGAATGTGGTTAAAATCCAGTTTCTGGCGATTGTTCTCTGCGGAGTGATGGCGGGGCTGGGAGGAATGTATCTTTCTATGGGTTATCTGAATATGTTTGTCAGGGATATGACAGCAGGGCGCGGATTTATTTCTCTTGCAGCCTGCTCTATGGGTCAGGCAGCTCCCTTTGGCGCCCTTGTGTCCTCTATGATATTTGCGTTTTTTGACGGATTATCTAATATTCTTCAGGTACTTAAGATACCTTCAGAATTTATACAAATGCTGCCGTATCTGGCAACGATTGCGGGTCTGACTGTTTATTCGATACAGAAGTCAGCCGCAGCAGGAAGAAAAATGAGAAAAATAAAGGAGGTACAGGGATAATGGCATTAGATAAGGAAAAGCAGACCGTAGGAAGGAAGCAGTATCACATTCATTTAAAGCCTGGAGATATAGGAAAGTATGTACTTCTTCCGGGCGATCCGGCCCGTTCAGATCGGGTGGCCGGGTATCTGGAACAGGCGGAGCTTGTAGCCAATAACAGGGAGCACCGCACCTTTACAGGTTTTTATAAGGGAGTGAAAATCTCCGTTACATCCACGGGAATGGGCTGCCCGTCTGCGGCTATTGCGGCAGAGGAGCTGATGAATATCGGGGCGGAATGCCTGATCCGTATTGGAAGCAGCGCGGCTCTTCAGAAGGACATTCGGATCGGGGATCTGATGATTTCCACTGGTTCTATGAAAAATGAGGGGACAAGCCGGTTTTATGTGCCCGACTGCTTCCCGGCCGTGCCTGATTTTGATCTGACCCGGACGTTAATTGATACAGCCAGAGAGATGGAACCTCAGCTTTTTGGAAAAGTGCATTGCGGGATTAACGCCTCCGACGACGCATTTTACGGCGAGACCCAGGAATGGATTGAAAAACTGTCGGATCTGGGGTGCTTAAATGTAGAAATGGAAAGCTCTGCGCTGTATACGGTCTGCCATAGAAGAAAAAGAAAAGCGGCGATGATCAGTGCAGTGTCCGGCAATCTGATCACAGGGGATGTAATTTACGAAACGGAAAATGAAGGGCTTGTAAGGGGTTGGGACGAGGAGATCAAGATCGTTCTGGAAGCCATTTACCGGTTTGAAATCGAAATGGCAGGAAAGCAGACAGAAAAAGGGGAATAGGTTATGGGAGAACAGAAAACAATGCATCTGGATATTACTTCTGACCAGATTGGAAAATATGTATTTTTGCCGGGAAGTGTAGAGCGCGCGGCGCTGATCGCGAAACATTTTGACAATCCGGTAAAGATTGCTCATAAGAGGGAATTCCTCAGCTATACAGGGACCTTGGAAGGAGTTCCGGTAACCGTTACCAGCACAGGTATCGGCGGCCCGTCTGCCTGTATCGCCATGGAGGAGCTTTACTCCTGCGGCGCCCATACCATGATGCGGATTGGTTCAGCGGCGTCCACTTCTCCCAAGGTGAAGATCGGCGATGTGGTGATTCCAAACGGAGCGGTTCGTATGGAAGGGACCGGCGTTCACTATCTGCCGGAGGAATTTCCGGCAGTACCGGATTTTGAGATGCTGAAAGCTCTGGAGCAGGCGGCTAAAAAGCTGGGCTATCCTTACAATATAGGTGTTACCATTACAAAGGATTCCTACTATACCGAGGCGGAGCCGGAGACAAAGCCGGTGTACGAGGAGCTTAAGTATAAATGGGATTCTTATGTGGCAGGAGGAGCCACTAACACCAGCATGGAATGTGCGGTGCTGTTTTTAATCGGCGCTTCTCTGGGAATCAGAACATCCAGCGTTATGATCAGCGCCACCAATTACGGAGAGTATTCCAACGACGCGAAGGATTATCCCGCAGACTGGGAACAGAGAGCCATTGAGGTGGGAATCGAGGCCATGCGTCAGATCATATTAAGTGATCAGTCCCTTGTTCAGAAAAACCATAAACAATCTTCAGAAAAAATTTCATAAACAGTCAAGAATTAGTCAGAGTTATGTAAGGCTTTTTCAAAGACTTTTAAGGAGCCTTTGTGTTATAATGCTTTCATCAGGAGAAGATCCATTTTCCCCAATACAGTATGAGAAAGCAGGTGAACAGATGAAGGCACTTAAGAGCGTTAAATGGTTTAAATATGTAAAATGGTTAAAATGGCCGGTGATGGCACTGACAGCAGCGTCCCTCTGCCTCTGTGCAGGTATTGGCATCAAGGGCTACGGGATGTACCGTAAGGCGCTGGAGAAGATGAGCCTGGAGGACAAGGTTGCATCCATCCGGGCAAAGGAAGGCTATACCACCTTTGATGAGCTGCCTGAAATCTATGTTGACGCTGTTCTCTCAGTGGAGGATCACCGGTTTTACGGACATGTGGGCATTGACCCCATCGCCATCGCCAGGGCTTTCATCAATGATGTGAAGGCCGGTTCATTTGTAGAAGGCGGCAGCACCATTACCCAGCAGCTGGCGAAAAATATGTATTTCTCCCAGGATAAGGAACTGGAGCGGAAGGCGGCTGAGGTGTTTATGGCCTTTGCTTTAGAGAGAAAGTATACGAAAAATGAAATTTTAGAGCTGTATGTAAATACCATTTATTACGGCGACGGCTATTACTGCATCAAGGACGCCAGCCAGGGATATTTTGGGAAAGATCCCATTGATATGACCGATTACGAAAGCACACTGCTGGCAGGCGTTCCCAATGCGCCTTCCAAATACGCGCCCACAGTTAACCCGGGACTGGCAGCCAAGCGTCAGGAGCAGGTGATCCACCGGCTGATGGACTGCGGACTGTTTACGAGAGAGCGGGCGATGGAGACACTGGCGGCCGGGGCGTGATGGGAGGATTTTAAGTCTGCTGACTTGAAAAAGTAAATTCCAGTGCAGAGGTAAATTCCACCAGACATTAAA
>URNT01000069.1 GCA_900549235.1 uncultured Clostridium sp.
TGATTTTCCGCCATCCGCACACAAATCTGAGCACAAAGAGATTCCGAGAGTACACCCTTATTCCTGCGGAGCCTCCGGATTTCCGGTGATATAATCCTGGCTTCGTTCAAAGGTGGTATTTAAGGATATGGACTCCCGGAACATCACATCCTGGGATCCATTTACCATGATCTGCACCCTTGTGATCGCCGTTCCCTCCGAAAGGGAATCCACAATAGAATAAATCGGCACATAATCATTGACTGCCAGCACTGTATTTAAAAACGCGGAGTCAAAATTGATATAACACACATTGTCCGTTACGGAAATACTTAATATCTTACAGTCCGAGGGGAGCGTGGGATAGCTTCCCTCCTGCCCCGGTCCCGCGATCAGCTGCTCCACGATCAGCTGCTCTAAGGAGGTATTGATATTGTGAACTACCTCCCGGCGCTCCGGAACCAGCTTTTCCCCAGTTTCATCTGTAAAATACAGGGTAATCTCCGTTTTCTCATAGGCATTTACATTGCTTACATTATAAACAAAATCTCCTGCGCTTAAGACTCCCACCGGATTCCCCTGACTGTCCATCAGAGGCTGATCCCCGCAGTAGATGGAAATATAGTCCACTCCCTCAATCTGTGTCAGGGTCCTTGTCAGAGCCGCCCGGCACAGAATCTCCTGGTCGGACTTCATGGTGGTGTAATTCATATCGAAATACACATACAGAACCTGCCCTTCCTGGCGGCTGCCCACATAGGCCACCTTATCGCTGAGGGCCGTCTGGCTGTCCAGATCCTGAGGCACATGGATAAACTGATCCATCAGCTCCTCCACCAGGGCATCTCCCTCTGCCGCCTCAGCCTCATACAGGTGGGGCACCAGCCGGGTCATATCGGAATTGGCATAATAGATCAGGTACTCTCCATCATCCGGAACTTCCGCAGGCTCCTCCCCCCGTCCGCAGCCTCCCAGCATCAAAAGCACTGCAAAAAAAATCCACATCCAGATCCGCCTCATGACCTCACCTCCTGCCTTGGAACGTAGTTCAGAGGGATCCGGATGCCAAAGGTAGTTCCTTCTCCCAGCGTACTCTCCACATCGATGACGCCGTGATGCATCTGGATCACATTCTGGGTGATCGCAAGGCCAAGCCCTGTACCGCCCACCTCTCTTGACCGGGCCTTGTCCACCCGGAAAAAGCGTTCAAAAATGTGCTCCACACAGTCCTCCGGGATCCCGATGCCGGAATCCGCCACTCGGATATAAAAATATTTGTGATCCGCGTCCAGTGTCACCCGGACCCAGCCGGAATCCACGTTGTACTTGATGGCATTTTCTACCAGATTGGTAATGGCAAGGGACAGCTTCACCCGGTCCGCGTCTGCCGTCACCTCCCGGATGCTTTCCAGAGTCAGCTCGATATTTCCCCGCTTGGCAATGGGCCGTAAACGCTTTAATACCAGCTCCAGCTCCCCATTTATATTTACCTGCTCGATGTTCATCTGATTGTCGGCCGACTTATCCATCTTTACTAACATCAGGAGATCTTCGATGATCTGGTTCTCCCGGTCGATCTCATCCGAAATATCCATCATAAACTCCCGGTACAGCTCCACCGGCACCTCCTCCATCCCCATCAGGGAATCTGCCAGCACCCGGATAGAAGTAATGGGCGTCTTAAGCTCATGGGATACATTGGAAACAAACTCCTGTCTGGACTGGTCCAGAGCCCTGAGCTTGGAAAGGGATTTCTGAAGACTCAGGGAAAGCTGCTTTGTCTCCCGGTAACTGTCCACCATCACCTCCGCATTCAGGTCCCCCTGGGCCACCCGGTCCAGGGCCAGCTGCAGCTTCTTAAATGGCTCCAAAAGAAAATGGACCGCCACCCCTGCAAGGATCAGAAGAAACAGGCTCATAGACATAAGGAACAGGTTTGCCTTTCCCCGGACCTGGTCTGTCAGGGAAATGATATTCTCTGTAGATGCTGTAATTACCAGAACGCCGCTGATGCTCTTTTCCTTCACCGGATCATAGATCGGGATGGTCTGGGCAAAATACTGCATCTTCTTATTATAACGGCTGCTGTTCTCTCCCTTGAAGCACTTGATTACCTCTTCAGAGAGGTAATATTTCCCTGTAGACAGGTTAAATGTATCTGTGATCACCTTATAAGCGCTGTTAACAATAACGATGCGGCCATTGTACAGATCCGCCACCGCCTGCATCTGGCTGTCCAGGCTTATATTATTTTTCTTATCCGCTGTCATATAGCCGGATCGTGTGATCTTATTGCTGAGTATGGTACACTGGTTCTGGAGCTCAATGCTCCTGGCCTCCAGCTGGCTCTGGTTAAAGGAGCCGGCCATCACCGTAGCCTGGAGCATCAGGGGAACCATGGAAAGCACCAGTATCACCAGGCTCATCAAAACCCTCAGGCTCATGCCCCATCTCAAAAACCTGAAGCCCGGCTTATACTCGCCATGTATCCCTGCCACTTATTCCAGCTCCTTTAACCTTCTGGTACAGGCTACAGCCAGAGCTCCGGGGCCCAGATGGCAGCCAATACTCAGAGAAAGAGGATCCGCGTGAACCTGGGCACCCGGATACAGCTCCTCCACCTGAAGCTTAAGCTCCCTGGCCGCCTCCTCATTGCAGGTATGGGCGATCTGCAGGTAGGTATGATAGGCCTTGCTGTCCTCCATCCGCTCCTCCAGGGCACTTGCCAGAGCATTCAGCATGGCGGCCTTAGCCTGTTTCATGGTCCTTACCTTAGAAAATGCATCCAGCTTTTCTCCCTGGATAATCAGCACCGGCTTGATCCTTAAAAGAGTACCCAGAGCTGCCGCTGCCGGGGTAATCCGTCCGCCCTTTTTCAGATATTTGAGGGTATCTACGGTTATATAGATCACGCTTTCAAATCTGGTCCTCTCAAGAATCTCCCTGATCTCCTCCGCCGAATATCCCTTTGCAGCCAGATCCCTTGCATCCAGAGCCGACTGTCTCTGGGTTACGGAAATACGCTGGTTATTCACTACCTGCACCTTTCCGTCATACTCCTCAGCCAGCATCATCGCGGTCTGGCAGGAACCGCTGAGGCCGCTGGACATGGGGATGTGGACAATGGCATCATACACCTCTAAAAGCCTGTCCCACAAATTCATCACTGACTCCGGTGAAGGCTGAGAGGTAGTAATATCCGCTCCTGCCTCCATCTGCCTGTAAAATTCCTCCTGGGTCAGGTCAACCCCCTCCAGATATTCCTTTCCATCGATCATAAATGGCATAGGCAGCACATAAATTCCCAGCTTAACAGCCTGCTCCTGTGTTACTCCGCTGTTGCTGTCTGTCACAATTGCAATCTTCATATTTCCCTTTTCTCCTTTACGCAAGCCCTTGATTTAAGCGGTTTGCCGTATGATACAGCTGATAGTACATTCCCTTTTCCGCCAGCAGCTCCTCATGGTTTCCTTCCTCCACGATCCGGCTGCCTGACAGCACCAGGATCCGGTCTGCCCCCTGGATGGTGGTCAGACGGTGGGCAATGGTCAGAGTGGTGCGCCCCACAGCCAGCTGCTCTAAGGATTTTGATACCAGATATTCGCTTTCGTTGTCCAGGGCGGAAGTAGCCTCATCCAGAATCAGGATAGCCGGATTCTTTAAAAATACCCTGGCAATACTGATCCTCTGCTTCTGGCCGCCTGAAAGCTTCACGCCTCTCTCCCCTACATAAGTATCATATCCATCTTTTAGCTCCATAATAAATTCATGGGCTCCTGCCAGCTTTGCAGCCTCCATGACCTCCTCCCTGGAAGCTCCTGGACGGCCATAGTTGATATTTTCAAATACGGTTCCTGAAAACAGGTATACATCCTGCTGCACCACACCGATATTGGAACGCAGGCTCTTTAAGGCTGCATCCTTAATATCCATCCCATCAATGCGGATGGTGCCCTTTGTGGTGTCATAAAATCTTGGCAGCAGGTTGCAGAGGGTGGTCTTTCCTCCGCCGGAGGGACCCACCAGGGCGATCCGCTCGCCTGGCTTTACCCTCAGGCAGATGTCCTCCAGCACCGGATTGTGATCGTCCGGATATTCAAAGCTCACATGGTCAAACTCCAGCTCTCCCTTTACATCCGTAAGGGGTTTCGCGTCCTTCTTATCCTTAATATCCGGCGCCACGTCCATGATCTCCTGGAAACGCTCAATTCCCGTCATCCCCCGCTGGAACTGCTCAGCAAACTCGATGATCCTGCGGATGGTGGTCAGAAGGGTGGTCACATACAGGGTATAGGCCACCAAGTCTCCCGGAGCGATCCGTCCCCGAATCATAAACAATCCTCCTGCCACGATCACCAGCACATACATCAGACCGTCAAAGGAACGGGTGGTAATCTGGAAGGCTGCCATATACCGGTAGGCATGTTTTTTGATCTTCATAAAATCCTGATTGCCCTTTCCAAACTTGGCAATCTCCACCGGCTCATTGGCAAAAGCCCTGACCACACGGTTTCCAAGAAGGGTATCCTCGATCTGGGCATTGAGCTCGCCGATCTGGTTTCTCTGCTTTCTAAAGGCCTGCTTCACCTTCAGGTTAAACCAGGTACAGGAAATAACCATAACTGGGATCACAGCAAAGATCAGAAGGGTCAGCTCCAGATTGATCCCCGAAAGGATCACAAAGGAAGCCACTCCCTTCAAGGCCGCAATAAAAAATTCCTCCGGACAGTGATGGGCAAACTCCGTCACGTCAAAAAGATCGCTTGTGATACGGGACATAATCTGTCCCACCTTCGTGTTGCTGTAATAGCTGTCTGACAGCATCTGCAGATGCTCAAAAGCGTCCTGGCGCATATCTGTCTCAATATATACGCCCATCACATGGCCGGTGTAGGCCATATAGTAGGCCGCCAGAGAGTCAATGATCCGCAACACCAGATAGATCAGACCAATCCGCACCACAGTACCCGCACTGAGGGCCGCCAGATCCCGCATCCCTTCATTTGTAATGTAGCGCAGCATCAGCGGAAGCACCAGCTCACCTATGGTAGTAAGAGCCGCGCAGAACAGGTCAAACAGCAAAATTTTCTTGTACTTCCCATAATATGGAAGGAAGCTTTTAAGCAGCTTTTTCGTTCTCATTTCTTTCTCCTGTGTTATTTAATAGACTCTATTCTAGCCTATTTCTCAGGAAAATGGAAGGGCTTTTCAAGACTCAGACAAAACAAATCGTTTTTCTGCAATTTCAAATCCATCTCGTCCTTTTTCCTTCACTTTATACAATGCCATATCTGCCAATTGGTATAATTCCTCAAATTTCGTTTCCTGATTCCTTATTGCAATTCCTATTGAGGCGCTGATCGTCACATTTTTATCTCCGTTTTCATAAGTGTGTTTTAAAGCTGTATTAATCTTCTGTGCACAACTTCTGATTGCATCCAAATCCTTTGCATTTTCAATATATAAGACAAGTTCATCTCCGCCAAGTCTTCCGCAAATATCACTTTTTCTTGTTATTGTCTTTAAGATCGCCGCACTTTCCTTTAAAATCTGATCTCCTGCCATGTGTCCCAGGGTATCATTTGCCTGTTTAAAACAATCCAAATCCAGCAAAAACAATGCGGAGTATCCATCTTCTTTTTCCATTGGACTGGCAAGCTTCTGTTCCACTATATTGCTGAAGCCTTCCCTGTTATATAACATTGTTAATGAATCTATCTGACTTTTCTTGTGTATTTCTTTCATCTTTGCATTTTGCATTGCCTGCTCATTATAATCCTCCAGACAGCCGATAATCTTGTTCTGTTCTATAATCTCATAGTGAATTTGATTAATGTCCCAGACTCCATTGATTTTTAATCGGATCGGAACCAATTCTGTTGGCTTTAAATTCATCATATTATTAAACACTTGCTTGAAGCTCTCATAGGATTTTTCATCAACCAGCCCCTTTTCAAACATCTTTTCCGGCTCGTAATCTGATAACTGAAGTACAACATTTTTCTCCTGCGGTCTGGCAAAATATATACTGATTGTTCCCTTATTCAAATCAATTTCAAAAGGAATATCATTCGTATGTTTCAGCGTCATAAACAATAGTGCATTTTTAGATTCCAGCAGCTCTTTCTGCTTTTTTATGTAAGAAGTTGCCTTGTAAACAATGCTGCCTATTACTGCAAGAACAATGATAATACTGATTAATATCCACCAGATCAGCTGATAAAAGGCAGTTTCAATATCCGAGACATAATCCATCAGATAATCTTCAACCAAAACAGAAAACACATACCAGTTATTGATGCCCAGAGGTTCATAATAAACATACCTCCCTTCTCCCTGATAGGTAAAATGAAACTGACCACTTTCCCCTTTTGCTACTGTTTGCTTAATTTCTTCTACTGTAATTTCATCTGACAACTCATATTGTTGTAATTCTACCCATATATTATTATTCCGTGCAAAAGAGTGAACATTGTTAGAGTCACTGATATATTTCCCACAATCGTCTACAATCTGAAAATATCGATAGGAATCATAATTCAGCTCAATATCGGCAGCAATACTGGCAACCCGGTAATACCCCCATAATGCTCCGATTGGTTCCAGTTCTTTATTCAGAATCGGAACTGCAATAATCATACAATCCGATTCATCTACAACATCTGAAACATAACTTTTTCCCTGAAGTGCATATTCCAGAAGCTCCTGATCTTTTACTTTTCCTGTTTCCCCATTACTGTCAACATAATATCCCTGTAAATTTGCCGCTCCCAGCTTCTGGAAATTCAAATCTTTACATAAAGTCTGCAGTTCTTCTATAACAGACATCTTTGAGACATCGTCATATTTTCGAAACTCTCTTGTACCCGCACGCAAATCACCGATCTGTTTCTTAATCTCACTATCTACCAGCTTTGTTACAAATCGTGAAGTAGAAACCATCTGTTCTACATCTTTCTTCAAAACAAGATCATATATCCTGGTATAATTTAACTGAAATGCGATAAACACAGAACATATGACAAGAATCCCCACTATCACTATTTGCAGGATATACTTATTTATTTTATTCCCACTTTTTCTTCCCATAAATAACCTTCTCCATTTTTCATTCACATTTTCTATCCAAAATTCCATAAAATAAAATATCCAATATCTTCTGTTTTTCTTCTTTCAATGATTCCGGCGGAGCAGGAACTGCCTGAATATAAATCTTCTTATAATAAGGACATTTATTAAAAAACTTTACATTGAATTACTGACTTTGAAGTCAATTATAGCAAAAGTAAATTTCAAGTCAATATAGCTTTTATCTTCATTTTCCTGAAGGTCATACCGGATATAATAATCACGAAATCATATACCCACACCAAGGATCGGAGTGTGAATATCAGATTAGGGTGCACACGCGCACCATATTATTATAAATCAATGCCCCTTAAAATACAAGGAGAGGTGGTACAGAGATGATTAAATATGACCGGTTATGGGCAACACTAAAAGAGAAAGACATCAGCCAGTATAAACTGATCAAAGATTATGGGATTGATAAAGCACAGCTTCACAGACTTCGGAAAAATATGATTGTGAAAACACTCGTTTTAAACAACCTCTGTAAAATTCTCAATTGCAGAATCGAGGAAATTATGGAATATGTTCCCGATGAAGATGAATAGGAAACAATACTTGTCACAAATGGCGGTGTTGTTTCTTTTCTTTTTTCCCAAAAAGAGCGGGCTTTGGAGTGCTGGCTTAAAAACGCCCGTTTACGGTTCTATACACGCCCGATTCCGATTGGCGGAACTATCCGGATATCCTGGATGA
>URNT01000070.1 GCA_900549235.1 uncultured Clostridium sp.
AGCCCCAATCATTATCATAGAAGATCTTAATTACAGACTTTTCTTCACACGCTCTATTAAGGGGAAGATTCATTCAGTGAATCTTTTCCTTTGATTCCAACAAAAGCCGGAGACTGCCCCCAACATCACAGCCCCCGGCTTTCTCCCTCACTCCTCATAATAACAATACTGATTCTTCCCGCAGCCCTTGCTCCGGTACAAGGCCTGATCCGCTCTCGCCAGGTTTTTCTCATAAGAAAACTCGCCCTTTTTTACCATGGCGATCCCCGCGCTGCAGGAGATGGGCACTGGATTTTCTTTTCTCAGGGCCTCAAAGAGCTGGGTCATACGGCGATCCAGGATTTCTCTGCTGCTCACATCCTTAAGGAAAACCAGAAATTCATCGCCGCCCAGTCTTCCCACCAGATCCCGGCGGCGGAAGGTGGCAAGAAGGATTTCCGTCAGCCTCTTTAACGCTGAGTCTCCTTCCAGATGGCCATAGGTATCATTGATCTGCTTAAAATTATCCAGGTCGATGACAATGATGGCACCGCAGCTTTCTTCCCGACTGCTCATATGGAGCTTTACTTCCCGCTCAAAGATCCGGCGGTTATATACATTGGTCAGGGGATCCCGGCTGGCTTCCCGTTCCTGGGCCAGTGCCCGCCGTTTTTCCACGTCAATATCCTTCAGATATAAAAGAGCGTGCATTTTCTCGGTAAAACGCTCCTGGAATACATGGATCACCAGCTCCATCCAGTGATATTCTCCCTTTATTAGGCGGCGGATACATACCTTTGCTGTATGAGTAGCCTTCTTATGAAGGGCCCGCATGGTCTCAACCTGCATATATGGCTCATAGATTTCGATTTCTTCCGGCGGCACCAGCTCCCTGATATGGCGGACCATAACCTCTGTAAAGGTCTCCCCCCACTGGCGGCTTTCTTCCATATAAGAGGCCCATAGGCCGCCAGCGGCCTTCAGCTGGTTTTCCTCCACATCCACCTCAGCATATGCCACCGTTTCAGAAAGCATAGCCTCATAGAAATCATTTTTCCTCATGTATTCAAGCTCCAGGGTGCGCTCCTGATTGGCAGCATCCAACCGGACTACAATGGTATTAACATCCTGCGCTTCCTTGCCTAGGTGGCGGATCCTCAGCTTAAACCACTCATAGGTGCCATGCTTCGTTTTAAGAAGGAGCTCTATACCTTGGTTTTCCTCTCGCTGTCTTACATGCAGAAACAAGGAACGGAACTGATCTACAAAATTGGGATGCACCATATCCTTGCGGATCCAGCATTCCGGGAAATCCTCCTCCTTCAGGCAGTCGCCTGCCAGCAGCTCCCGCCCTGTATGGAAATAAATCGATTTTTTCATCTCATTGAATTCAAACATCTCACTGGTGGCGGCCTCGTGTATGAATTTCGGCTTATTCATCTCGCTGATGATCCGGTGATAGCCCTGAAGGCAGATCATGCCGTCGCTGTCCTCTGCGCGTATGCCCAGGCACCGCACTACAACCTCGCCCTTGTCAGGATGATCCCAGGTGTATTCAAGCTGTGTGATCTGTCGGGTATTTATCATGGAATCGACAGCGGCATTTACATAATGATAATAGCCGTCATTAATCCGGCCGTACCACTGCTGGTAGCATTCCTCCGGCGTCATACTGGTGTGGATCCCAAGCAAGCGGCGCATGGTACCGTCAGTATACATCTCCGCCTGTTCCTGTGCCGGGTTCAGACGGATCACCCAGAGCCCCAGGACCGTTGATTTTAAAATGTCCTCATACCGGCAGTCCAGAAGTTCGTTGAGCCGTTCCTCTGTCTGATAGCGTGTGACGCGGTCTGCCAGGAAGCAGGCCATGGTATGGAGCTGGGCATCGTCCTCTCTGCAGTATCTGGGATTATCCACACCGATAAAGCCGATCAGCCGGCGTTCCTTCCAGATTGGTGCGGCCAGCAGATTTTTAATTCCCTGACTGCTTAACACATCCCATTCTGCATAAAATTCTTCCCGGACCTGGTCCACATCTGTGATCACAATGGATTTCTCCTGCACAAAGTTCTGGAGCCATCGGCGCAGCAGTTTAGAAGGTATGGCTTGAAGACGGTCTCTTTGACTGGTAATGCCCTTCCTGCACCATTCGTAAGTATTGCTCCAGTGTCCTCTGTCCTCATCGACCTCAAAAACATAAGCGCGGTCAGCCTGGTAAAATTCTCCAATGGAGCCCAGAACCTTTAAGATAGCGGTGCCGATATGTTCTTCCTCCACCAGTATTCTGGTGCAGTCTACAATATTTTTCTCAAAATCCAGCTTTTCACGGACACTCTGGCTTACAATCTCTTTTTCTGTTATGTCAATGGCGATCTCCAGTCTGGCCATCTTTCCGCACCAGAGGATCAGCTTGTCCTTTAGGATAAAATGACGGTTTAAATATGGGTTTTCATTTTCCCACACATGGAACTGATCCATCCGCAGGCAGTGATTGGTACAAAATTCACAGGGACTGCTCTGCCCCTGGAGTACCTCATAGCATTTGCGTCCCTTATAGTCATACATCCCTGTAAGCCGGCGGCCTGCCGGATTCAGATAATACAGCTCGAAGGTTTCCACATCACTGACATACACCACATCATCCATTCCCTCTACAATGGCGCTGAGTTCCTCCCGGCCGATGGACTCAGCCTCATTTCCACCAGAAGCCGCAAACTGCGTTTGGAAGCATCTGACAGCCTTCTCCCTGGCCTGGTACAGCTCCGTGTTTTCGTCCATATACAGAGCTTCAAATAAATCCCTGGGACAAGGCTTGGCAAAAAGATAACCCTGGAGCATCTCTGGCGAAAGTCCGGCAAGGACCTCAAGCTCCTCTTTTGTTTCCACACCCTCGCAGCATACACGGATCTGGGCGCTGTGGGCCAGCTCGATCATATTGCTCAGCAGACGGTAATTGTAAGCGCTGTGTTGGATATGACGCACAAAGCAGCGGTCGATCTTGATCTCGTGGATCTCCATGCTCTTAAGATAGCTCAGGCTGGAATAGCCCGTTCCGAAATCGTCAATAGCGATCTGAATACCGCAGCGCTCCCACTGGTAAAATATTTTATTAAAATGGCGGTAATCCTGAAGCTGCATGCTTTCTGTGACCTCAAGGGTCAGGGCATCTCCCGGAAGCCCTACAGACTCTAAAACCTTCAGAACCTGATCGGCGATCCCTTCCTGTCTCAGCTGCACATAGGAAATGTTGACACTCATATGGAAGGAAGGGATGCGCTGCCGCCACACCAGACACTGCTCAAGGGCCGTTTTTAAAATCCAGAGCCCTAACGGGCAGATCAGTTCTGTCTGCTCTAACAGCGGGATAAATACGTCCGGCCCAACGGGGCCCTTTTCCGGTGAGGTATAGCGTAAAAGCGCCTCCGCACCCCACAGCTTAAAGCTGCCGCTCTGGATCTGAGGCTGATAGCAGAGGGAAAAGCCGGTAAAATGATTCTGCACACTGCGGCGCAGCTCGTCCCGCAGTTCAATCCGGCTGCGCTGCTGCTCATAGTCTTCCTGTTGGAAAAATACTAAGGTATCCTTACCATTTTTCTTCGCCCGATCCAGGGCTGTTTCACCATACTGATAAAGGGTATTTTCATCGGCAGAGGGGTCAGTATCGAAGGCTACCACACCAGCGGAAAGGGTACAGTATTCCTGGACGTGCTCACGGATCCTGAAAAATACTGTCTTGGCCTGGACGCATGTGGCCGCAGGCATATAAATGGCAAACCGGTCACCGTCCAAACGGTAAATGTGGGACAGAGGATCTGCAGAATTTTCCAGAGACTCCGATACACGTTTCAAGATATGGTTTCCATAGCCCCGGCCGTATTTGATATTTATGTCCTTAAAATTGTCCATGCCAAGAACCATGAGGCAGCCGCTCCGCTCATTTGAAAGGCAGGCCTCCATATCTTCGATCAGTTTCTCGCCGTTTAAAAGACCGGTAAGAGGATCCGCCTTCTTTTCCAGCACCTTGTCCGAGATCCGTCCGATCATACACAGCTGTCTGCCGTCCGCATCAAACTGGGCTTTTCCCCGGCAGCTGATCCAGATCCGGTTTCCTTTCCGGTCGATCAGGCGGTATTCCATATTGTGGACCGTCTCTCTGCCTTCCATTATAAGGTTCAAATGCTCTGATACGGCAGGCAGATCCCTGTTGTAGACAACGGATATCCAATCCTCCAGGGTATGCCCCTCCTCCGGGCTGGATCCCAGGTCAAATTTTTCATGGATCCCGCCGAAAATATAGATCCGCTTATGCTGAAGATCCCAAAGAAAAAGATAATCATCTGTGCTTTCATTTAAGAGCCGCATGGTCTGCAAATACTGCTCTACGTCCTGCTGTGTCTGTATGCTATGGCTCACAGGGCAACCTCCCGTTTCTCTGATCTGTCCCTCTTAAAAGAGAGGGCATTTGAATAAAATAACTATTGGTTATTATATCATTAAACAGGAGAAAATGGAACCGCCATTCTGCTGTGTCCTTCGTTCATTGTCAGGGAGCAGAGGCTGCTTTTATTAAGAACAGATCTTCATATCTTCTTCCTCGTTGTCAAGCTCCTTCAGCCGTCTGAGCCATCTGAGGACACTGCCGTTTTTGCAGAACTCGATCAATGCTCCGCCTCTTGAATACTCTGCCCGAACAGCCCCCATAAGCAACGCCATCACACCCTGGCCGTCCAGCTGTTCTACCTGTGCGTCTGTCATGGAAGCCCTTCCCCACTTGATTCCGTGTTCAGCCAGAATCTCAAGGAAACGCTCCATTCCGTATTCCTCGTGATTCACTCTGAAATAATCTACGTCATCCGCGAGAAAATAGACTGACTCAGGATAATCCGCAAATGGCTCCGGTACTGGATCCTGCCTCAGCCCAACCCGATACTCATAAAACTCCCACTTACTGAAATCAGAATTCTCAATCCTGAACATATGCCTGGTCAGCACGTCAAACTTCCCCATTTTGTATCCCCCTTGTAAAAAATTAAGATTTATTTGTTTCAACTATACTGCTTTTTCACTAAATTCGCAACAGAAAATTACATTTTCTTATATATTACACATAAAATAGTCGTTTTTGTAACTATAAAACATGTGTAAATGCACAAAAATATTAGGTTTTGATGCGGGAGATGGGAAGTGGCTCTGCGCTTTTGGGGATTTTTGCCGGGGGACAGGGGGGATTGGAAACGCGGTTGCCGGGGCTGGGTGGGTGTGGTAAACTGGGAGTATGAGACTGGGATTTGGTAAAAGGATAGGGGGAATTCTATGAAATATCTAGCGCATTTAGACGGAGAACGCCAGCAGACCATAAAGGAGCACCTAACAGGAACAGCCCTGCTTTCAGCAAAATTCGCAGAAGCGTTCGGAAACCGTGACTGGGGATACTGCTGCGGAATGCTGCATGATATAGGGAAATATTCGGAGGCATTCCAGCGGAAAATACAGGGAAATACCGGCAGCCAGGTGGACCATTCCAGCGCAGGAGCACAGGTATGCTTTGAAATGGGCGGTATGTACCCATATATGAGCTACTGTATTGCAGGGCATCATGCAGGGCTGCCGGATTATGGCGGAAGCGCAGATGAGGAGAACAGCTCCAGCCTGATGGCCAGGCGGATAAAAAAGCTGGAAGATTTTCAGGCGTATAAGGGAGATATTCAGATACCGGAGCTGAAAACACTGCCTTTTGATCCTAAAAAGTCAGCAGATCCGGATTTCTCTCTCAGTGTGTTTATCCGTATGCTGTACTCCTGCCTGGTGGATGCAGATTTTCTGGATACAGAAGCTTTTATGAAGGATGGAAAGACGGAGCGGAATGGAGGAGAAGCTCTGGATCTTCTTTTGAAAAAGCTGGAACTGTATACGGCAGGATGGCTGAAAGAACAGAAAATGGATACTGTAAACGGGAGGAGAACAGAGATATTAAGGCATTGTCTGGAATGTGGGAAAAAGGAAAGGGGGATGTTCCGTCTGACAGTGCCTACTGGAGGCGGAAAGACCATTGCCTCACTGGCTTTTGCTCTGCGCCATGGAGTGGAGAATCATATGGACCGGGTGATCTATGTGATTCCGTATACATCCATTATTGAACAGAATGCGGCTGTGTTTCGTAAGATTCTTGGTGATGAAAATGTTTTGGAGCATCACTGTCATGTGGATTTTGACAGCAGTGAAGAGTTTAAGCCCATGCAGCTGGCTGCGGAAAACTGGGACAAGCCGGTTGTGGTGACCACCAATGTACAGTTTTTTGAGTCGCTATTTGCAAATCGGTCCTCCAGATGCAGAAAGCTGCACAATATTGCCAACAGCGTAATCATATTTGATGAAGCCCAGATGCTGCCAGGCGATTATCTGAAGCCATGTATTGCAATGATGGAGGAATTGGTGAGGAAGTATCGGGCCAGTATTGTGCTTTGTACGGCAACGCAGCCGGCTCTTGGGCCATTTTTTAAGAGCGGGATGGGTATGTTTGAACTATGTCCCAGAATGGAGGAGCAGTTTCGCTTTTTTGAACGGGTCACATTTGGAGATGCCGGTATAGTGGGAGAGGATGAGCTGGCAGGGATACTGGAGCAGGAATATCAGGTTCTGTGTATTGTGAACACAAGAAAAAGGGCGCAGAATCTGTATAGAAAGCTGGAAGGAGAGGGAGTATATCATCTTTCTACGACCATGTACCCAAAGCACAGGCGGCGTGTGCTGGAAGAGATCAGGGAGCGGCTTCGGGCAGAGGAGCAATGTATTCTGATCGCGACCAGCCTGGTGGAAGCCGGTGTGGATCTGGATTTTCGCTCTGTGTACAGGGAGCTTGCAGGAGCGGATTCTGTGATACAGGCAGCAGGAAGGTGCAACCGGGAAGGAAAAAGGCCGGCAGAGGAAAGTGTGGTAACCATGTTCCGCTTTGAGGATGCAGAAACGGCACCGGGACAGCGTCAGCAGATGGACGTGACAAAGGCGCTGCTGGCAGAGGGATGGGATATTTCTTCTCTTAAGGGGATTGAGGAGTATTTCCGGCGGCTGTATCAGCTGAGAGGAGAAAGTCTGGACAAAAAGAGGATTATGGAAGAATTTAGAAATCAGAAATATAATTTTGCCAGAGCGGCCAAGGAAATTAAGCTGATCGAGGAAGGAACAAAGACGATCTTTATCAGTATGGAGGATGAGGCCCAGGCTCTATTGGAGCAGCTTAAATACGGCGGATATACCCGGACGGGGATGCGCAGAGCAGGTCAGTATTGTATCCAGGTGAGTGACAGGGATATGGAGAAACTGCGTGGAGCAGGCATGATCCGGCTGGTGTCAGCGGATATGGATGATTTTTATGAGCTGACAGATAAGGGACGTTATACGGAAAAAATGGGACTGGATCTTCTGGTGGATACGGCGATGGCGTTGTTTATATAATGGGGCTGACTTGAAAAAGTAAATTCCAGTGCAGAGGTAAATTCCACCAGACATTAAA
>URNT01000071.1 GCA_900549235.1 uncultured Clostridium sp.
CCAACCGGGATCTCCCACAAAGTGGAACGCACAGCTGTCAGAAAGCAATTTTCAAACACTCTCTAGCATAGGATTACTTTAATCTAAAGGCATTCCATCCCCCTGCATGACATGTGGATTTTTACCGTGATATAAAAAACAGCCTCCAGGAGATATGGAACATACTCCCGAAGGCTGCGCTTTACGATATGCGTCTTTATTCTTCTCTTAAAAATGTCTGTATATTATCCAGCACCTTCCTGCTCAAAAGCTCAAAAGCCTGCTTCGTCCGCCCTGCGGACACATTGGCGCAGACCACTTTGGGATGCTTTAAAAGGGCTCCTGAAGGGTCTCCCAGGGCTCCTGCGGTATCGCAGATAAAGTAATTCCCCTCCTGCTCCAGCCACTCTGCCAGGGCCGGAATGTCATGGGAGGGCCCGATGGAAGTATTAAACAGGAGCTTTCCTGATCCCATAGCCTCAAATTCCTCTTTGTGAAGGAGGATCACATTTTTGTTAAGACAGGTAAATACCACCTCGCTGTCTGCAAGCAGTTCCTTCAGCTCTTGATAGGAAAAGCCCTTCTCCTCAAGATCCGGCTTTCTTGTACGGCTGTAGTAGGAAACCTGAGCGCCCATAAACTGCAGGGCCTCTGCTATCATGGTGCCGGATACTCCCAGCCCCACAATCCCCGCCTTAAGGCCGGTGATCTCGATGGGAAGGTCACGGAGCATGGGACGGTCGAAGCCGTGGAGAAAGCGCACCAGCTCGCTGAGCACAAACTCCACCACGCCTCTGTCCCCATAATCCCGGATCCCAAGGACACGGATGCCCCGCTCTCTGGCGCAGGCAATGTCCACATTGGCGCTTTCCTCTGAATACAGGCTGCAGCACATACCGATATAGCGGATAGAGGGGCAGCGCTCGATTACATAGCGGCTGATCCTTGAGGTATAGCTTACCAGCACCCCGTCCGCATCTCCTATCCTGCGGATAATCTCCTCATCATCTGCAGGAATATCTTCAAACAGCTTCACTTCTTCTGCATATAAAAGCAATTCCTTTTCTGCCTTTTCCACCAGACTTACTGGCTCAATGGCCACCAGCTTTTTAAACATAGCTCTTCTCCTTTTAAAATACAATGGGCGATACCAGGTTTCTGAGCACCGCTACTACACTCCAGCCGGCAATGGCGCTGGTGCTGGAGTAAATGTCTACCACTGCCTTTACCCCTTCTATTTCAGCGGTGATCTTATGGTCATCTCCCACCATTCCCGGTACGCTGAAAATGTTTACGCTGGTTTCCTCAGGCCCTGCTGTAGCCAGTGAAGATGCCACCGCTACATTCACTTTGGTGGGCAGCAGGGAAATGGCTTCTCTGGCGTTGCCGGAAAATACCTGGCTCTCCTCTGAATCTGTCATCAGGCTGTCCTGAAACAGAGGGGTTCCTGTCAATGATCCCGGCCCCTTTCTGGTGCAGATTCCTGCTGTAACCTGGCCCATCAGGGATACGGTGCGCAGCACGTCAAAGCCGCCCACTGCGCCGGAAGCGATATGGACTCTGGTGCCATTGGCGGCCGCGCACTGCTTTACCTCCTCATAAAAGGCAGAATCCGCAAAAGCACCGATGGACAGGACAATCATAGAGGCGCCGGAGGACAGAACGTCAGTGCAGTAATCGCGGACAGACTGAACAGAAGCAGCCTCGGCCACATAGGCCGGTTTTGTGGCAAGAAGTTCCTCGATGGTAAAGCATGGCCGGCAGCCGGCCTTTGCCGCAATGGCCTCCGTCTTTTCCCTGGAACGGCCCAGGATGCCGGTAATGGTGTATTCGGGCAGGAGGCCCTTTAAATATGCTTCGACGATAATGTCAGATAAATATCCGTTGCCGATGAGGGCAAGGGGGGTGAGTGATGAGGTCATTTCCTTCTCCTTTTGTGGTTGTTGATGAGGGTGTTTCCGGGAGCACGCTGTGCATCTTCTTGTTTTCAAAAAACGAAAACAAGAAGCTTCGGGCTACCGCCCTATGCCAGATAGTCCGCAAAGCCCCTTTTGCAAGCGAGCTTGCAACGGGTCTTTACGGACTATCTGGCGCACAGCTGTTTTAGTTCGTATAGTTGTCGAAGTATCCCTGAACCAGGATGACTGGGGTGCCTTTGTCACCGGAGCCGCTGGTGAGGTCGCAGAGGGATCCGATCAAGTCAGTGATCCTTCTGGGGGTTGTGCCCTGGGAGGACATGTCACCTACCAGGTTGGATTTTTTCTCTTTGATTCTCTGGGAGATGGCATCTCTCAGAGCCTCGCCGGAAAGATCCTTAAAATCATTGTCTGCCAGATACTTCAATTTTATCTCGTTTGGGGTGCCCTCTAAGCCGTCTGTATTGGCAACTGCCACGCAGGGGTCAGCCAGCTCCCAGATCTTTCCAACCGGATCCTTAAAAGCGCCGTCTCCGTATACCATAACCTCTACATGCTTTCCGGTTCTGTCAAGGATCTGCTTCTGGATCTCCAGCACCAGGTCCTTACACTCTCTTGGGAAGAGCTTGATACTGTCTTCTGTAGACTTGTTGGAGCCTAAAAGGCCGTAGCGCTCATTGCAGCCGCTTCCATCTACCGGAGCATTTAAAATATCGTCCATTCCGCATACAACCTCGGCTCCCGCATCCTTCAGAATCCTCTTTGTACGCCTGCGGGTGTGGATGTCGCAGGTCAGCACCTTCTTTGTATACTTTAAGATCTCTCTTGGATTATTGGCAAAAATAACCTCCGGCTCCGCACCTGCCTCACGGATCAGCTGACTGTAATACTCCACATAATCCACGCCGGTAAACTCATGCTTATTCTCGCCGAACAGCTGTCTGTAGCGCTTCAGATCCAGCACATCGCTGTAAGGATTGATCCCGGCCTCATCTAACTGATCCAGGGTTACCAGCGCGTTGCCCACCTCGTCGCTTGGATAGCTGAGCATCAGTACAACCTTCTTTGCTCCCCCTGCAATTCCCTTTAAGCAGATGGAGAAACGGTTTCTGGACAGGATCGGGAAGATTACACCGATGGTTTCTCCACCAAGTTTTTCCCTTACGTCCTTTGCAATAGCCTCAACCGAAGCATAATTTCCCTGTGATCTGGCAACCACAGACTCTGTCACAGAGATCACATCCCGATCCCTTATCTCAAAGCCTTCGCTCTCAGCCGCATCTAATACGCTGTCTACTACAATCTTCGCCAGGTCATCTCCCTCGCGGATGATCGGGCAGCGGATGCCCCTTGAAACAGTTCCTACTTTTCTTTCCATATGGTCTTACCCCTCTTTCGTTGTAAATAGTGTTCCATGCTGTACTATTATAATATATAACTTCCAATCTGGGAAGCAAAATTACGGAACCATTGCTCCATCCGGCCACCTTATAGCCATCAGGGGTGACCGTATCCGCATACATCCTTCCCATGATCCCGTCTCCGTCCTGAAACTATGTCTTTCTTTTTTCATATCCGCTCGCTCCCCTTTCCCTTAAAATTCTCCTGCCTCCAACTGCAGCATCAGCTCATTAAGCCCCAGGATCTCTCCCCTTCCACGCTTAAAAAAGCCGCCGCTGCGCCACGCCTCTTTCCCCTTTGGAAGCACCGATACCATGAATCGGAGCTGGAAAGAAAAGCTGTCTGCCTCCAGGATGGTAAAGGGATGCTCCTCCGCCGCGGACACCCAGATATTCTCCCTGAAATACTCCGGATATTCTCCCAAAAACCCCTGTTTTTTAAGATACAGATCCGCTTCCTTCCGCTTCTCATTCATGACCTTCTCCTGCCCCGGACTGTAGCGGCGGGCCGGATAAGCCATAGAGGCGGCACATATTTTTTTCCATAAAAGCAGATAGAGAACCCGTCTTTCCGGCTGCAGAAGCATTCCCCTAAGTCGATGCTCCAGCCATCTGGAGGGCCATTTTTCATAGAGAGAAATGAGCTTTCCATACCATAGGTCTCCCGCCTCCAGGGCTATTTTTTTCATCTGTCCCACTCCCTCAAAGGTGCCGGGATACGCCTCCTCCAGAGATTCACTGACAGGTGAAAATGCCCTTAAGGGCGGAAATTCCATGAGCCGAAGCAGCTCCTTTTCCTCCGGACTGGTCACCGCCTCTCCCATATAGGCATACTTATCATACAGGGTTCCAAGAATATACACAAGCTGCCTCCACTGCTCCTGCCCCTTTACCCAGAAATGCCCGATAGCATGGTACTGATAGCAGGCCCGCTCCTCAAATATTTCCTCAAACCACAGAGTACAGATGCTGCGGCTGCCGTCCTCCAGAAGCTGCCTGAGGATGACTCCCCGAGCCGTTTCCTCTCCGGCCGGTTCTCCCTCTATTTCCTTATAATCCTTAAAATACTGCCCCGTGATCCGGCCGTTTTTCAGGATCAGATAACATTCCAGGGCATCATTCATCATATAGGGAATGTAAAAATCCCTACTTTCCTCCATCCGGCACAGCTCAAATGCCTGATGCTCAAACAGCTCCTTAAAGCGCTCAAACGCCTGCTCCAGCTTAAGTTTCATCCCTAAAATTTCATCATCCTGTCTGCATCCAGAGCGATCACCGTAGCGCCTCCTACCTTCGCATCCCGCATCACATCAACCAGTGTCTTACCGTTGTATTCCGATACCTGACGCTCCTCTACACGCTCCGTACAGCTCTGTCGGATGTAGCCAAGAACCTCCTCCTCACGCTCTTTTTCAATGCACACCATCAGGGTAATATTCTTTTTATTCAGATAAAGTCCCTCTGTGGAAAACTTGGTGGCTAGTATCCTGTGACGTATAAATTCCCTTGAAAGAGCAGCAAAATCCTGTTCCTGAATAATGATGATCAGCAGCTCCATAACCCTTTCCTCCTATTGCTCAAATGTTCCCTTTACAAGCACCTTTCCTTCTGAAATCATAAGCCTTCCCTTTGCGAAAACCTCTGAAATCTCCCAGTTTTTTTCATCTAAAAGCACTAGATCTCCATCCATTTCCTCCCCGATCCGTCCCTTCCGCTCCAGCTTCAAAAGTGCCGCCGGATTGGCTGTAACTGCCCTTAAGGCAAGCTCTAAAGGCACGCCCTCATTTAATACAGCGTCCCGCATTTCCCTGTAAAGAGAGGTTACCCTGCCGATTCCAAGACCGGCAAAGGAGCCGTCGGGATGAAAAACAGGAAGACTTCCCTGACCGTCTGATGAAAATGTGATATGCTCCGGCGATACTCCCGCCTCCAGAGCCATTTTAAGGCCGACACTTGCCTTTACCTCATCCGGCTCCAAAAAGTCCGGATCCGAGCTTGTGGTCAGGTCAATATAGCCGCCAAGCTCCCTTGCGTACCGGATTCCGTCCTCCATCAGCCTTATGCTGCGGTTAATATGGGTTGGCAGCATATTGGCCGGAGAGATCTGGGTATGCTCCAGTACATACCGCAGAAATGACAGCCCTTCCTCCCCGTCACCCATATGAATATTCACCAGCCCCGCCTTGGCCGAGAGGATCCCGCCCACTCTTGTTTCCGCCACGATCTTGGCAAATTCTTCCCTGGAAGGCTGTGAGGAGCGGTGGTCGGAAATGGCGATCTCACCTGTGCCAATCACCCGGTCCAGAAGGATCAGGTCGTCCATGATACTGTTGGTAAGGGTACGCACCGGCACCTGGTAGGAGCCGGTATATACATAGGTGCTGATACCTTCCTCTTCCAGCCCCTTTGCCTTGGCCAGAAGATTCGTCATGGTCCTGGTGCAGCCATCTGTCCCCAGACAGCCCACCACCGTGGTCACGCCTCCTCTGGTAATATCCGTCAGCATGATCTCCGGCGTCCGGGTTCTTGCCCCGCCTTCACCGCCGCCGCCTAAAATATGCACATGACCGTCGATAAGGCCGGGGATCAGATACTTTCCTTCCCCTTCAATCACCTCTACACCATAGGCAGCTTCCACCGGCAATTCCCTGCCGATCTTTAAAATCTGTTCTCCGCCCACCAGTACATCCTGTACTCCCAGATCCTCCGGGGCGTATATATGCGCGTGTCTGATCAAATACATGAGTCTTACCTCCTATCCGTCTATCATAGCAGACTTTCTGCCCATATGCCAGATAGATTTTTCTTTCACTCCAATACTTTTAACAAAAAAGAGACCATCCTAAGATGATCTCTGTCCCACACATATCTTCAAAACCAC
>URNT01000072.1 GCA_900549235.1 uncultured Clostridium sp.
TACATATTCAGCTGGCCGGTGCTTAAGGAAGCACTGATTAAGATGAAGGACGAGCCTGGCTGCGATTTTGGCAAGCATATCATCCCTTACTGCCACGCAAGAGGCGACAGGATCTTTGCTTACGAGTACAATGGCTACTGGAAGGATGTAGGTACCTTAGGCTCCTACTGGGAGGCCAATATGGAGCTCATCGATATTATCCCTGAGTTTAACCTTTATGAGGAATACTGGAAGATCTACACCAAGAGCGATGTGATCCCGCCTCAGTACATTTCCAGTGAAGCAAACATTGAGCGCAGCATTATCGGTGAAGGCACCGAGATCTACGGCGAGGTGGTAAATTCTGTGATCGGAGCGGGAGTGACCATCGCACCGGGCGCGGTGGTTCGTGATTCCATCGTGATGCAGGGAAGCACCATCGGAGCCGGAACGGTGGTTGACAAGGCCATTATCGCGGAAAATGTAAGGATCGGCTCTGACGTTGTCCTGGGAGAAGGTGAGTATGCTCCCAGCACCTATGATCCAAAGGTATATCAGTTTGATCTTGTGACCATCGGAGAGAATTCCGTTATCCCCGACGGCGTGAAGATCGGGAAAAATACAGCCATTGCAGGCGAGACAACCGTAGGCGACTATCCTGGCGGGGTACTGGCAGGCGGAAATTACATTATAAAGGCAGGTGGCGTAAGATGAGAGCGATCGGTATTGTATTAGCAGGTGGCAACAGCAAGCGTATGAGGGAGCTTTCCAACAAGAGAGCCGTAGCCGCTATGCCGGTTGCGGGAAGCTACCGCAGCATTGACTTTGCATTGAGCAACATGACCAACTCCCACATCCAGAATGTGGCAGTATTCACACAGTATAACTCCAGGTCCTTAAACCTGCACTTAAGCTCCTCCAAGTGGTGGGATTTCGGACGTAAGCAGGGCGGACTGTTTGTATTTACCCCATCTATCACACCGGAAAACGGTGACTGGTACCGGGGAACCGCAGACGCGCTGTATCAGAATCTGACATTTTTAAAGAACAGCCACGAGCCTTATGTAGTGATCGCGGCCGGCGACGGCGTGTACAAGCTGGATTACAACAAGGTTCTGGAATATCATATTGAGAAGAAAGCGGACATCACCGTTGTATGTAAGGATATGGAGGAGGGGACGGACATCACCCGTTTCGGCTGCGTGAAGCTGAACGATGACGGCCGTATTACCGACTTTGAGGAGAAGCCCATGGCTTCTGACGCTACCACCATTTCCTGCGGCATCTATGTGATCCGCCGCCGCCAGCTCATCGAGCTGTTAGAGCGCTGCGCTGCAGAGGACCGTTATGATCTGGTAAATGATATTCTGGTGCGTTATAAGAATTTAAAGAGGATCTACGCCTATAAGCTGGGCAGCTACTGGAGTAATATCGCGACCGTAGATTCCTACTATAAGACCAATATGGATTTCTTAAAGCCGGAGGTAAGGGATTACTTCTTTAAGCAGTATCCTGACGTATATACCAAGATCGATGATCTTCCTCCTGCAAAATACAATCCCGGGGCTGTTGTAAAGAACAGTCTGATTTCCAGCGGATGTATTTTAAACGGCCGGGTGGAGAACTCTGTATTATTTAAGAAGGCATATGTTGGAAATAACTGTATCATCAGAAATTCCATTATTTTAAATGACGTTTATATTGGCGACAATACGGTGATCGAGAATTGTATCGTGGAGAGCCGGGACACCATCCGCGCCAACACCACACATATCGGTGCACCAGACAACATCAAGATCGTTGTGGAGAAGAACGAGAGGTATACATTATAAGAACATAAGAAGCCGCGGGGCTGCGCAGGGGATAGCGGTCCGGCGGATGGGTGTGCAAGTTCCCTCCGTGCGGCGAAAGGGGTAAAAATGCAGGTTACAGACGTAAGAGTGAGACGAGTAGAAAAAGAAGGCAAAATGAAGGCCATTGTATCCATTACACTGGACAATGAATTTGTCATTCATGACATTAAAGTGATTGAAGGGGAGAAAGGGCTGTTCATAGCAATGCCCAGCCGGAAAGCAGCAGACGGTGAGTACAGAGACATCGCTCACCCCATCAATTCCGGCACAAGAGATATGATCCAGACCATCATTCTCAACAAATATGAAACCACTCTTTTGGAAAATGAAACATCTGAGATAGAGTAAGCGAGGTTGTGATATAAGGATACCCCGGCAGCAGAAGGTGAGGTTCTGCCGCTGGGGTATTTTTGTGCTGTCAATTATTCTGCTTTTGCAAGGATGCTTCTTGCCACGCTGATGCCGTTAGCGGAAGCCTGCTGGAGTCCGCGGGTTACAGAAGCGCCGTCACCGATGGCCCGCAGGCCCTTGACGCTTGTTTCAAAGTCCTTATCTACTACAACCTTATTGGAGTAGAATTTAACTTCAACGCCGTAAAGAAGGGTTTCGTCGCTTGCGATGCCTGGAGTTACCTTGTCCAGAGCCAGAAGCATTTCCTTAATATCGGTCATGATCCGGTGAGGGAATACCAGGGACAGGTCACCGGGTACTGCGTCCTTCAGAGTCGGGATCAGGTTGTTGCGGCAGAGGCGTTCCTCTGTGGTACGGCGTCCTCTCTGGAAATCGCCGAAGGTCTGAACCATGATCCGGCCGCCGCAGAGCATATTGGAAAGCTGGGCAATATGCTTGCCGTACTCGATTGGGGCGTTAAATGGCTTGGTGAAGTTTTTGCTCACCAGCAGGGCGAAGTTGGTGTTGTGGGTCTTGTATTCCTGGGACTTGTAGGCATGTCCATTTACAACGGCAAGACCATTTTCGTAATATTCAGTGGCCACCTCGCCGGAAGGATTGGTACAGAAGGTACGCACCTTGTCGTCGAAGGTAGGAGTGTAGTATACAAGCTTTGCCTCATACAGGTTTTCATTGAGGAATTTCATTACCTCATCCCGGACCTCTACACGGACGCCGATGTCCACCGTACCTACCTGGGTCTCGATGCCATGGTCATCGCAGATATGGGAGAACCAGTCGGAGCCCTCGCGGCCGATGGCGGAGACAATCTCCGGAGCGTAGTAGGTCTCGTCCTTGTTTGTGACCACGCCCTTTGCGGCGCCGTCCTCGATGATAATATCCTTTACCATGGTGTTAAATTCCATGGCCACGCCCTGAGCCAGCAGATGTTCCTGAAGGCGGGTATAGATCTTGTAGCCCTCCTCTGTTCCCAGATGGCGGATGGGGCACTCGATGAGCTTTAAGTTGGCGTTGATGGCCTTGCGGCGGATCTCCTCGATCTCCTTCTGCTTGTCAACGCCGTATACATTGGTATCAGCGCCGAATTTCAGATAAATGTTGTCAGACTCCTTAAGAAGCTTCACCGTCTCGTCATAGCCCAGGATCTCAGGCAGGTTGCCGCCTACATCAGGAGACAGGGAAAGCTTTCCGTCTGAAAATGCCCCTGCCCCAGCAAAGCCGGTGGTAATAGAGCAGGGCTGGCAGCCTACACATACCTTGGTGGTGCGCTTCGGACAGACTCTTTTCTCGATGGGACGTCCCTTTTCGAGCATGAGGATCTTCATATCCGGTCTCTGCCGGATCAGCTCATAGGCGCAGAAGATGCCGGAAGGGCCTGCGCCGATGATGATTACGTCGTATTGGTTGGTGTGGTTCATAGATATAACCCCTTTCTTGCTTAAAACATGAAAAAAGCCAGTTTACAAAACAGTTGACAAAGAGTCAACTGTTTTGCCAGCTGGCGGATACACGCTGTATATATTTTATCATAGAATTATAGTGGATGCAAGAGTGGGTTGAGTTTTATTTCTGAGCTGAAACTTTCAAAAGTAAGTGGCTGAGTCCGGTCAGTTCCCATATAAAACCCTTTCCCGAAATCGCAGCGTTTCCGGCTTATAGGGGTAATAGCACCACAAAGTCCTGATTTTGAACCATGATAAAGAGTTACAATTTCATTTTAGGGTCTCCAATCTAGAATTATGGGCGTATAAGACTATGATACTCAAAAATAATTAGGCAAAACTAAAAATAATTAGGCAAAATAAAAGATAAAATTATACATATTACACAATAAAAATGGTGTTACATGTTGACAACTTGGCTGCCATGTTGTAAGATGTGGGTATAAGATTAGATATTGAGAGGAAATTACGATATATGAAACAGATTATAATTGACGCAGATACAGGTGTGGATGATTCTCTTGCGATTTTATATGCACTAAAATGCCCTAATTTTCATGTAGAGGGAATCACCACCTGCTTTGGAAACAGCAATGCGGAGCAGTCTGCTGACAATTCCCTGAGGCTGATTCAGCTGTCAGCCTGTGATTATGAAGTGCCTGTGGCGGTAGGAGCTAACGAATCTCTGGATGGAAAATTTGAGACGGCTCCGGCTTTTATTCACGGAGATAATGGTATCGGTAATGCAGAGCTTCCAGAGAGCAGTCAGAAACCGATTGATGAAGCTGCCTGGGACTTTATTGTCAGAAAGGCGGAGGAGCTTAAGGGTGAGCTGGTGATTGTAACAACCGGACGTCTGACAAATCTTGCCAAGGCTCTGGAAAAAGACCCTGGCCTTCCAAAAAAGGTAAAAAAGGTAGTAGCCATGGGAGGCACCATTCATATGCCGGGAAATGTAGGGCCTTATGCGGAAGCAAATATTTACGGTGATCCCAAGGCGGCGGATCTGGTCTTTAAGGCGGGCTTTCACCTGACTCTGGTGGGATTGGATGTGACCATGCGGACTTTTATAACAGACCGTGATGTTCAGAATCTGTGTACCTACTGTACTGATGCGTGCCGTCCCATTGCAGAGTATATCAAAAATGCCCTGAGACTGTATTTTGAATTTCACCGCGTGACCATGGGGATGGCAGAGGCCTGTGTGGTACATGATCCTTTGGCTATGCTGCTTGCCGAGGATCCGTCTCTTGGCACATTCCAGATGGTCAGGGCAGGAGTGGAGTGTGAAGAAGGTACATTTAAAGGAACGATTAAAATAGACAATGGATTTGTTCCTCAGCTTGACAGAGAAGAAATTGCGGTGTGTATGGAAGTGGATTCTGTGAAGGCTGTCAGAAGGCTGTTTTCCGTTTTTCAGGATATGACGCCGGGACGATATAACTGGAAATAAAATCAATGCTTCAGGAGGTATTTATGGTATGGGGAAGAAAATGATGCATATTGCGTTGGAGGAAGGAAGTGTGGGAAGGTATGTATTCCTTCCGGGAAGTCCTGAGAGGACGGAGAAGATCGCGGCATACTTTGACGATCCGAAGGAGATTGCCTACAATCGGGAGTACAGAACTTTTGTGGGAACGCTGGACGGGACACCGGTGGCAGTGACCAGTACCGGTATCGGAGGACCGTCAACGGCGATTGCGGTTGAAGAACTGCGTCAGTGCGGCGCTGATACCATGATGCGGGTTGGAACCTGCGCTTCTGTTTCTTCCAAGGTGTGCCTGGGAGATGTGGTGATCCCAAATGGCGCGGTTAAGATGGAGGGAGTCAGCAGTCATTATCTTCCGGTGGAATTTCCGGCTGTACCGGATTTTGAGATGGTAAAAGCCATTGAGCAGGCGGCCAGGAATCTGGACTATCCCTATAATGTAGGAGTTACCATTACAAAAGCATCTTTTTACACTCAGACAGAGCCGGAGACAAAGCCGGCAGGACCAGAACTGATGTATAAATGGTCTGCCTACGAAAAAGGAGGCGCAGTCTCTACCAGTATGGAGTGC
>URNT01000073.1 GCA_900549235.1 uncultured Clostridium sp.
AAGAGCCAGTCCTTCCAGCTGCTTTTTAAGCTTCTTGATCCTTGCCGCCTGGCTGGCCTTTGAGGGCTTGGAGAGTTTTGCAGACTCTGCGGGGGCTGCTGCCTTTTTCGCCTCCCTGGCCTCCTTCCTTGCCCTCTTTTCCATAATATCCGCCGGAATCTCCCCCTCTAAAAACTCCTTTCCTGCCGCCATCTCAAAGAGCAGAGCCAGGCTGTGCTTACAGGGAAACTGACGGCTGGGACAGCTGCAGCGAAGCACCGCCTCCTCCCCGGAAAAATCAGCGGATACACGGTAGTACGAGGCCCCGCTTCCCCTGCACTCTCCCATATAAAAACTGTCATCCGCGGAACGCGTCCGGGATACAAAATCTCCTCCCGCGGATATTTTCCTGGCCTTTGAAAGCGCTCCTGCATTTGGCGCAAGAGCGGAGATTTCCTGTTCTGTAATGGATCTCATATATGCACTCCCTTCTCCGAACTGTGGTATATAGCTATTATAATCGGAAAAATATAACAAAAAAAGAGGCAGTTTTCTTAATTTTTTAAGAAATCTGTCTCTTTTTATAATTATAAGTCTATCTACTGCTCAAACCGTGTCTGAAGGCGGGTCACCTCATCTACATAGGCGTCCAGCGCAGCCGGATACACCGTTCCTGTGAGGATCAGCCGGGTTTCTGTCTGTCTGGCCTGAGCGATGATCCCGCAAAGCTCATCCAGAGTAATGATGCCCTCATCCAGGATCCCAAGAATCTCATCCAGGATCAGAACCCCGCACTCTCCGGTCACCAGCACTTTTTTGGCGAAATTCAGCCCATTACGGATGCTGATCCTCGCCTCCTCCTTTTCCTCCTCTGAGAGTCGGTCAAAAAATATGGTGGACTTTTCAAAGCGGAAGATCTTAAACTCCGGCTCCAGACGTTTGATGATCTCCATATGCTCCGTATCCAGGGCGCCCTTTAAAAACTGCACCATGATCACGGATTCCCCCGCCCCCAAAGCCTCGATCCCGCGGCCGATGGCACTGGTGGTCTTTCCCTTTCCAGGTCCGCAGATCACCTGTATCATGCATTCTTTCATCATTACGCTCCTATATTTTCATATGATTTATTCGCTCATAATACCATAGTTTTACATTTAATGCAAATATTTCTTACATTTTACTGAAGAAAATGCGTTGAAAATATGAAAGAATGTGAACTGGATGTAAATTTTATGTAACAGAATGATTGAAACATTACATCTCATCGCACTCCAGCTTGCTGATGGACACCTCGTAGGCCACCCGCTTTTCGCACTGGGTCTCACTGAGCTTTTTGGTGTACTCACGGCTCTGTACCCGGCCCCAGATCCGCACCCTGGTGCCTACCTCAAAGCCGGAAGCAAAGCGGGCATTGCGGCCCCAGCTGATGCAGGGGATGTAATCGGATTTCCCGTAGGGGCGGTTCACAGCCAGCAGAAGGTCTGCGATTTCCCTGCCCAGAGGGGTTTTCCGGTAAATCGGAGGCTTGCAGATATATCCGTCCAGGAAGATCTGATTGGTTTTGGTGTAATCAGTAAATTCTTCCATAAAATGGATCTCACGAACGAAGATGGAGAGCATCAGCCTGTTTTTCACCCCTTCATGGCGGTTGTAGGAGCGAAACTGCCCCAGGGCCTCAATGGTGCTGCCGGTATAATCCTGATGCACGTCCAAAAGCCGCTCTGACACCATTAATGGGATTATATCCGCCTGCTCGCTTAAGCGGTTCACCGCCACATTCACCATGTAAAAACCTTCTCCAAATACCTCATGGCTGAAGGTAAACCCCGATACGATCTCCCCGATTACACTTACCTTGTTGTTTTCGATCATTTTTTCTGACATAGTACATCTCCTCTTCATTTCTGATTTTATATTCTGCTTTTTTCACTCTGCCGTTTTCTATATTCTGCGGTCAGTACATAGATAATTTATGAGGGGATGTCTGGGGATAGACCAGAAAAAGAGCAGTTTCTATCGTAACATTTCGACAGCAACTGCTCTTTTAGGGAATATTTTTGTAACTTTATGTCGTTTATGAGGATTATTTCTTAAAAGAAGCCCTCTTTCTTAAGGTAGGATCCAGGATTTTCTTGCGGATACGAAGACTTTCAGGGGTTACTTCCAGAAGCTCGTCTGTATCGATAAAGTCAAGACTCTGCTCCAGACTCATGATCCTTGGAGGAGTCAGCTTTAAAGCCTCGTCCGCACTGGAAGAACGTGTATTGGTCAGCTTCTTTGTCTTGCAGACATTGATCTCGATGTCCTCTGCCTTAGGGCTCTGTCCTACGATCATACCGGAATATACCTTCACGCCGGGGCCGATAAAGAGGGTTCCTCTCTCCTGGGCATTAAACAGGCCGTAGGTAATGGCCTCCCCTGCCTCAAAAGCAATAAGAGAACCGGTCTGACGGTAGGAAAGATCACCCTTATACTCCGCATAGCCGTCAAAAATCGTGTTCAGAATACCATTTCCCTTAGTATCCGTCAGGAAATCACCCCGGTAGCCGATCAGACCTCTGGACGGGATGGAAAATTCCAGTCTGGAATAGCCTCCTGCCGCCTGACTCATGCCCTGAAGGGCGCCCTTTCTGGAGGTCAGCTTCTGAATCACAACGCCGGTGTATTCCTCGGGCACGTCGATGTAAGCCAGCTCCATAGGCTCCAGCTTCCGGTTGCGCTCGTCATATTTGTAAAGCACCTCTGCCTTACTTACGGCAAACTCAAAGCCTTCACGGCGCATATTTTCGATCAGAACAGACAGGTGGAGCTCACCGCGGCCGGATACCTTAAAGCAGTCGGCAGACTCAGTCTCCTCTACACGAAGGCTTACGTCTGTGTTCAGTTCCCGGAACAGACGGTCTCTTAAGTGGCGGGAAGTAATATATTTTCCCTCCTGACCTGCCAGAGGGCTGTCATTAACCATAAAATACATGGCAATGGTGGGCTCGGAAATCTTCTGGAAGGGAATGGATTCCGGATTCTCCGGGGAGCAGATGGTATCTCCGATATGGATGTCTGCAATACCGGATATAGCTACGATAGAGCCGATGGTGGCAGACTGCACCTCTACCCTCTTTAAGCCGTCAAACTCATAGAGCTTTCCGATCTTAATCTTTTTAAACTTATCCGGAT
Organism: uncultured Clostridium sp.; assembly: GCA_900549235.1. Taxonomy (GTDB): domain Bacteria; phylum Bacillota; class Clostridia; order Lachnospirales; family Lachnospiraceae; genus Enterocloster. Next base: position 3,154 of record URNT01000073.1, read on the forward strand.
CGTGGTGGTTTACAAGAACGCACTCCTGATTCACCTTAAGTCCGCCGTTTTCGATCTTTCCAACACCGATCCGGCCTACAAACTCGTTGTAGTCGATGGTGCTTATAAGTACCTGGGTGTCTGCCTCCGGGTCACCCTCGGGAGCCGGGATATGGTTTACGATGGTCTCAAAGAGAGGGCTCATATCCACCTCTGGATCCTCCAGATTAAGCTTCGCAAAGCCGCTTCTTGCGGAAGCGTATACAAAGGGGCAGTCCAGCTGCTCGTCGGATGCGTCCAGATCCATCATAAGCTCCAGCGTCTCGTCGATGACCTCCTCCGGACGGGCCTCCGGGCGGTCGATCTTATTGATGCACACGATCACAGACAGATCCAGCTCCAGAGCCTTCTGAAGCACAAACTTGGTCTGAGGCATAGGACCCTCGTAGGCGTCTACCACCAGTACCACGCCGTTTACCATTTTAAGAACACGTTCTACCTCGCCGCCGAAGTCAGCATGTCCTGGTGTGTCGATAATATTGATCTTGGTATCTTTATAAAATACGGCTGTATTTTTGGAAAGAATGGTAATACCGCGCTCACGCTCAATATCGTTGGAGTCCATCACGCGCTCCTGAACCTCCTGGTTGGCGCGGAATACGCCGCTCTGCTTTAACAGCTGATCCACCAGGGTGGTTTTGCCGTGGTCAACGTGGGC
>URNT01000074.1 GCA_900549235.1 uncultured Clostridium sp.
CACCGCTACAATCAGCACAAAGGCCGCCAGGCAGACCAGCATCAAGCGCCAGTCCAGAGATACGATGATCCCGGCTGTAGCCGCAATCCCCTTCCCTCCCTTAAAGCCCAGGTAGAAGGGGAAATTATGGCCCAGGATCACTCCAAAGCCGGTATACAGGATATAGGCATACATAAAACCCGGCTGATCCCGGAACAGAAGCCGCACCAGGAAACAAGGGATCACCGTCTTAAGGAGATCGCCTGCAAATACTGCAAGTCCTGCCTTTTTTCCCATGACGCGGAGGGCGTTGGTGCTTCCTGAATTGCCGCTGCCATGCTGGCGTATGTCAATTCCGTGAATCCGTCCGTAAATATATCCCGTCTGAAACAGGCCGAACACATAGCCCATTGCCAAGCATATGATACGTTCCATCTCTTTTATCCCCCTGCTTTACTGCTCTTTTGCCTTCCGTTCCCTGATGATGAACTTAAGCGATGTTCCCCTGAAGCCGAAGGCATTTCGGATCTGGTTTTCCAGATACCGGGTATAGGAGAAATGCATCAGCTCCTTGTCATTTACGAAAACAACAAAGGTGGGCGGCTTTACTGCTACCTGGGTCATATAGTACAGCTTTAAGCGCTTGCCCTTGTCTGAAGGCGGCTGCTGCATGGCCACTGCCTCTGTCATGATCTCATTAAGCACTCCGGTGGCCACACGCTGGTTCTGGTTCTGGCGCACCGTATCAATGAGATCAAAGAGCTTTGGAAGGCGCTGGCCAGTAGCCGCAGATATGAAAATATACTCCGCATAGGGCATAAAGGCCAAGGTTTCTTTGATCTTATTCGTATATTGGTAAATGGTCTTGTCATTTTTCTCAATGGCATCCCATTTGTTCACTGCCACAATAATCCCCTTGCCCCGCTCGTGGGCAATTCCGGCGATCTTGGCATCCTGCTCTGTGACGCCTTCCTTCGCATCGATGACCACCACCACAATATCGGCCCGCTCTACGGCGGTTACGGTACGGATGATGCTGTAGCGCTCCAGCTCCTCCTTGATCTTGTTCTTTCTGCGCAGTCCCGCTGTATCGATAAATACATAGGGAGTGCCGTTGTGGACGATCTCTGTATCCACCGCGTCTCTTGTAGTGCCTGCAATGTCGGATACAATCACCCGGTTTTCGCCTAAAAGCTTATTGATAATAGAGGACTTGCCTACATTGGGCTTTCCTACAACTGCGATTCTGGGGCGCTCATCCTCCTCCTCCTGGATCTGGGTGGTGTCAAAATGCTTCACCACTTCGTCAAGAATATCGCCGATACCAAGCCTTGAGGCAGCGGACACCGGCACTGGATCGCCGATCCCCAGGTTATAGAACTCATATATGTCATTGCCGAATTTGGCAATGCTGTCTACCTTATTTACCGCAAGAACTACCGGCTTTCTGGACTTGCGGAGCATATCCGCCACCTTGGAATCTGCGTCTACCAGGCCCTGACGCACATCTACAATAAACATAATTACATCCGCGGTAGCAATGGCGATCTCCGCCTGCTCACGCATCTGGGACAGAATAATATCATTGGTCTCCGGCTCAATACCGCCGGTGTCGATCAGTGTGAAATTCATATCCAGCCAGCTGCAGTCCGCATAGATACGGTCTCTGGTCACTCCCGGAGTGTCCTTTACAATGGAGATGGCCTCTCCTGCTATTACATTAAACAGTGTGGACTTTCCTACATTGGGGCGGCCCACAATGGCTACTACTGGTTTGCTCATTTGTTTCCTCCTTACATCTGTCTGCGCACGATCCTGTATTCATCATCAGACTGGTAATAATGGCACTCTCTTACATCTCCCTTTAAGAAACGGATCATGTCATCCTCATCCAGCTCTACCTCGCAGATATAGCAGTCACTTTCCTCGTCATATACATAATTGCTGCAGCACTCACAGCTGCCTTTCTTCTCAGATCTCATCTAATTCATATCCCTCATATCCGTAGTCCCCGCCAGGCGTCTCCTCTGTCTCCTCCGCCGGCTCTGACTCCGGGTGCAGTACAGCGCGCACAAAATCTTGCCCGCTTGATTTTACTATACGCACCTTCACTTGTAAAGCATTTTCTACATCTGTCCTTGTTACGTCATCCAGAAACACCTCTTCCCCGCTGCGGAACATATTCACAGGAAGGAGCAGGTATTCTCCCAGGTCACGTCCCTTTAGCTGGCGGATGATGTCCTGTCCTGTAAGGAGGCCGGATACGGTGATCTGCTCCCCGAAAAACTCGTTGCGGATGGGGTAAACATCGATGGTACGGCCCGGGAAACGGTCACGGATCCAGCCTGCGTATTTGCAGATATAGGAGTAGGGAAGGAGGCCGGTGGCAATGGATACATGGCTCGTCTCCTGATCTCCCGGAAGATCATTAAGGGCCGCCTCTACCTCTGCGGCAAGAAGCCTCAGCATCCCCACTCCATTTTCCAGCTGGATATAGCCGTCATAGCGTTCTTCCTCCGGAAGGGGCCGTCCTGCCATGATATAAAACTCGTCGCTTGCATGGATGAAGTGAGTGCCCTGTTTTTCATAGATCCTCCTCTGCCAGCTCTCGATCAAATCAATCACCCCGGCCGCCTCAGCCGGAGTAAAGGGCTCCAGAGGATAAAGCCCGTCCCTGTACTTGGAAAGGCCTACAGGAACTACGGAGACACTTTCCATATAAGGAAGGTATCTGGTCAGATCCCGGATGGAGCGCTCCAGCTCCGCCCCGTCATTGACCCCCTTGCAGAGGACGATCTGACCGTTCATGGGGGTTCCGGCCTCATAAAGCCGGTCGATCATCTGAAGGGCCCGGCCGGCAAACCGGTTGTTTAACATCTTACAGCGGAGCTCCGGGTTAGTGGTCTGGACTGAGATATTGATGGGGGCCAGCTTAAACCGGATGATACGGTCAATATCCTTTTCCTTCATATTGGTCAGAGTGATGTAGTTGCCCTGAAGGAAAGAGAGCCGGGAATCATCATCCTTAAAATACAGGGTTTCCCTCATCCCCGGGGGCATCTGGTCGATAAAGCAGAAAATACACTTGTTGCAGCAGGAACGGTATTCGCTCATGAGGCCGTTTTCAAAAGTAAGCCCCAGATCCTCATAGTCATTTTCAATCTCCAGCTCCCATTCCTCTCCGTCTGCCTTTCTCACCAGCATGGTCATGGAGGGGCTGTTTACATAATATTCGTAGTCAAAAATGTCCTCGATCTCCCTGCCATTGATGGCCAGAACACGATCTCCCGGTTCTAATTCCAGTTCTTCCCCGATGGATCCGGGATCTACGCTGGATATGATATGTCCGTTGGAAGTTTTTTTCATTATAGCAGAAACCTCTTTTTCAATTATAGTCTTTTTATCCGCAGCCCTTTGGAGCGGTTCATCTGAATTATATCACAAACCTCTGTGTTTAGGGAAATCTTTTGTTTTTTTTGGTAAAATAGGTTCTATCTCTTGACCGCCGTACAGGGAAATGGTATAAATCATATGTGGTAAATTGTTACACCTTGAACATTTACATTTATTTATAAAGACAAAGGAGCAAGCTAGCATGGCTAACAATTTCGTATTTAAAGATTCTCTTCCGGTGGCCCCCTTAAAGATTGCCGCTCTGGAAAGCTGCAGTGAACTGGCAGGAAAGGTAAATGACCACATCGTCCAGTTCCGCCGCAATGACATTGAGGAGCTGCTGCGCCGTAAGGAGGATCTTCATTACCGCGGTTATGATGTGGATTCTTATCTTTTGGACTGCAAGTGCCCCCGTTTCGGCACCGGCGAGGCAAAGGCAATGATCAACGAATCGGTAAGAGG
>URNT01000075.1 GCA_900549235.1 uncultured Clostridium sp.
GGCCGATGGTCTGGTTCTTTAACTGGGCCTTGATGTCCTCCAGGTTGTTGTGGGAGGTGGCGATGGAGGCGATGCCGGAGCCTGGGAAGCTGATCTTGGAGGTAGATGCAAACTTGTATACCAGGTCGGGATTTCCCGCCCTCTTACACTCTGCCAGGATCTCGATCAGATGATCCTGGTCGTGGTCATACAGGTGGTGAACGCCGTAAGCATTGTCCCAGAAGATTCTGAAATCAGCTGCTGCCGGTTTCAGTCTTGCGAAGCGGCGGACGGTCTCGTCAGAATAGGAATATCCCTGAGGATTGGAATACTTGGGTACGCACCAGATTCCCTTGATAGTGGAATCAGAAGCCACCAGCTCCTCCACCATATCCATATCCGGGCCCTGCTCGGTCATGGGAACATTGATCATCTCGATACCGAAATACTCTGTAATGGCAAAATGGCGGTCATAGCCGGGAACTGGGCAGAGGAACTTTACCTTATCCAGCTTGCACCAGGGAGTATTTCCCATAATACCATGGGTCATAGCCCTGGATACGGTATCGTACATCACGTTCAGGCTGGAATTTCCGTAGATGATAATGGTGCTTGGATTTACCTCCATCATATCCGCAAGAAGCTCCTTTGCCTCGTCGATACCAGTAAGCACGCCGTAGTTGCGGCAGTCCGTACCGTCCTCACAGGTCAGATCATCGTTGCTGCTGAGCACATCCATCATCCCCATGGAAAGATCCAGCTGCTCCACCGAAGGCTTGCCTCTGGACATATCCAGCTTCAGATCCTTTCCCTGCATCTCTCTGTACTGGGCCTTTAATTCCTTGCGGAGGGCTACCAGCTCCTCCTTTGTCAGTTCTGCATACGGCTTCATCGTGATCCTCCTCATATCTCATCATCCTCTTGTAGCTGTCGGACATACATCTGTCAGCCACCGCTTTACATTTTTGTATATTGTAAAAAAGCATACACCAAAGAAGGGCTTCCGTCAATACAAAATTTGCTTATACAGATAAAACTTTTCCTTATGGCCATAGGGAATGACCACAGATCTGCTTATATATAAAGGGCCCCGGTACACATAAACCGCATACCGGGACGCCTTACAGCTTATATCTTCTTTATTCAGCAAAATGGATTCTCCGTAGGATACAGCATTCCTGCCGGCTGGTTAAAGCCGATCTCCTCCGTGCCCAGGAACTTAAATACCTCATACAGAGCCTTTCCGTAATGCCCAAAGGCCACAGCTCCGTGGTGAGGGAAGTTCTTCTCGATGAGCACATGGCGGTAGAAACGGCCCATTTCCGGGATAGCAAAGATACCGATGGAGCCAAAGGAACGGGTAGCCACCGGAAGCACCTCGCCCTGGGCCACATAGGCTCTTAAGTGGTTGTCCGCAGTGCTCTGAAGGCGGAAGAAGGTTATATCTCCGGGGATAATATCTCCCTCCAGGGTTCCCTGGGTCACCTCCTCCGGCAGACTTCTTGCCATGATCATCTGGTATTTCATGGAGCAGGCGGTCAGCTTGGAGGAAGCGGTGTTTCCGCAGTGGAAGCCCATGAAAATATCCTTCATGGTGTAATCGTATGTATCCTTAATATCACTTTGATACAGATCAGCCGGAACGGTGTTGTTGATGTCTAAAAGGGTCACTGCATCCTGACTTACGCAGGTTCCGATAAATTCGCTGAGAGCGCCGTAGATGTCTACCTCGCAGGAAACCGGGATTCCCTTTGCAGTCAGACGGCTGTTTACATAGCAGGGAACAAAGCCGAACTGGGTCTGGAAGGCAGGCCAGCACTTTCCGGCGATGGCAACGTACTTTCTGTAGCCTCTGTGGGCCTCGATCCAGTCAAGAAGGGTCAGCTCATACTGAGCCAGCTTAGGAAGGATCTCCGGCTTTTTATTGCCCTCTCCCAGCTCCTCCTCCATTTCCTTTACCACCTGAGGGATCCTGGGATCGCCGTCATGGTTTTTATAAGCCTCAAAAAGGTCAAGCTCGGAGTTTTCCTCGATTTCCACTCCCAGGTTGTAAAGCTGCTTGATGGGGGCATTGCAGGCCAGGAAGTTAAGAGGTCTTGGGCCAAAGCTGATGATCTTTAAGCCGGAAAGTCCCACCAGGGCTCTTGCGATGGGCAGGAACTCGTGGATCATGTCCGCACATTCCTCCGCGTTTCCAACGGGATATTCAGGAATATAGGCCCGGATGTTGCGCAGCTTCAGGTTATAGCTTGCGTTTAACATACCGCAGTAGGCGTCTCCTCTGCCCTGAGTCAGGTTGTCCCCGCTCTCCTCTGCCGCCGCAATAAACATAGAAGGGCCGTCAAAATGCTTTGCCAGCAGGGTTTCAGAGATCTCCGGTCCGAAGTTTCCAAGATAGACCACCAGAGCGTTGCAGCCTGCCGCCTTTACATCCTCCAGCGCCTGTACCATATGAATCTCGCTTTCTACAATACACACAGGACATTCATAGATGTCTGCGGCATCATATTTTGCCTGATAAGCCTCCACAAGGGCTTTTCTGCGGTTTACGGACAGAGACTCAGGGAAACAGTCTCTGCTTACGGCTACAATGCCGACTTTTAATTCAGGAATATTGTTCATCATAAGCTGGTTCCTCCTTGTTATGTTGTGTGCTCTCGGAATCTCTTTGTGCTCAGATTTGTGAGATGATTTTTTGTCAGC